>JAZSLJ010000042.1:0-2177 GCA_045535305.1 Acutalibacteraceae bacterium | reverse complement strand
CACGTTCATCATCAGTTCTCTCATACTGACAGATGGTTTGCGCTCAAGTGTACGGGTATCCGATTTTTTGGATTTTGTAACACCAACGGCATCGACAATAACGAAATGGTCTTTATTATCGGTTGCAGAAGGAGTAACCTTTTGGAGATCGTCTTTGGAGAGGGTTCTCGTTCCGAGTCCTTTCATCTGCTCAAAATAGTTTTTACTACGCACGTCGCGCATAAAGATCAAGCACTCGATAGGTTTAACATCCGTTCCCGTTGCGATCATATCCACTGTAACGGCAATACGGGGATAGTAGTCATTACGGAAAGAACTCAACACACTTTCGGGATTTTCTGCGGAATAGGTGATTTTTTTGCAGAACTCATTTCCTTCGCCAAATTCCTCGCGGACGATTTGAATGATATCATCAGCGTGGCTGTCTGTCTTAGCAAAGATAAGGGTTTTCGGCACTTCTTTACGGCGCGGAAATAGCGTGGTGAATACATTTTCTTTGAAAGAACGAATTACCGTCCGTATCTGACTGGGATTAACAATATCTCTGTCAAGCTGCGTTGGCTTGTAGTCCAAATCTTCGTCCAGTTCTTTCCAGCGTTTTTCACGAGAAAGGCGGCTTCTTATCTCAATTCGCTGTTTCATAATATGAGCGCCGTTCTTGCCCACATTGGTTTCGATGAGGAAAATATCCTCGCCAACATTGACTCCGTCAATAATAGCCTGCTCACGGGGATATTCGCTAACTACATTTTCATTAAAGAACGCAAAGGTACGCTTGTCCGGTGTAGCAGTCAAGCCGATGATAAAGGAATCAAAATACTCGAGAACCTGATTCCAAACATTGTAAATAGAGCGATGGCATTCGTCAACGATAATGCAGTCGAAGAATTCCGGCGGATACTTTTCGTTGTAAACGACTTCTTTCGGTGCTTTGGAATCTGCGGTAACATACTCGTTAAAAGAGATTTCTTCCGCGGATTCGTTCAATTCCTCTCCTTTGAGAATGGAGTACATTCTTTGAATGGTGCTGATGCAGATCTGTACACCGTCGGGAATGTAAGAGGACTTGAGTCTATGTACGCCGTAAATCTGCGAAAACGGGCGCGGATCATCGGTTGGTTTATATGCAAGAAACTCTCGTTCTGCTTGTTCACCAAGGCCTTTGGTATCAACGAGGAAAAGAATACGGTTCATTTTGCCGTATTTCAAAAGTCTGTATGCGGCGGTAATAGCAGTAAAAGTCTTTCCGGCACCGGTAGCCATCTGCACCAATGCTTTGGGACGATTGTCAGCAAAAGAAGCATCAAGATTTTCGATAGCTGTAATCTGACATTTGCGGAATCCCGTCGGATCAAATTCCGGGAAACGCTTCATGTTATTGCGGATGGTATCGGGCTGTTTTAAGAGAGCAAGAAGCGTTTCGGGGCGATGAAAAGAGAACACCGTTCTGGAACGGTATTTGATATCGTCATAGTCGGTAAAGCGAGTCAACTTGTCTGTTGCTTCATAGGCAAAGCGAATGCGATATTCGTTTTTGATCCACTTAAAAGTGCTGGTTGCATAACGGGCAGACTGACTCTCGACAGAGGTGATGTTTTCGCCCAACTCGCTTTTCTTGGCTTCAATAACTCCTACCGGGATTCCTTCCAAAAACAGGGCATAATCTACCGGTCCGGTGCTTGTAGGAAACTCACGTACAGCAATGCCAAGAGAAGCCGAAAGATTGAGGGATTTAACATCCTGAATCGTCCAGCCGGATTCTATTAACTTTTTATCAATTGTAACTCGCGCTTTATCTTCAGGTTTCATAAAACACTATCTCCATCACATTCTTATTCTGCTGCTTGTCCGCTTTTGCGCCATTTGCAGACTTTTATTTTAACTAAAATGTCTGATAAATCAGATCTAATTTTTTTAATTCAATAAATTCATTAGCAAAGCTTTCTGCTGTTTCACGGTTACGATCTATACTTATATGTTCTTTGTTGAAATTGGCGGCTTTAGTCCAATTAAATGTGCCGTGAATAACCGTTTGAAGATCAATAACGCAAAATTTCTCGTGCATATAATTTTTATATTGCGATTGAATAGTAATCCAATGGGGTGAAAATTCGTTATCAATATCGAAATCAGCAATTTTGTTTTTTTCATTATTATCTAGTACAATTTCAATAGTA
>JAZSLJ010000025.1:0-7793 GCA_045535305.1 Acutalibacteraceae bacterium | reverse complement strand
AAGTCTGCTGGGAGATTCGGAAAAGATTACATTGGTTGCGGTTGCAGTATTAATTGTTGGATTAATAATCGGATTTATCTGCATTTTTTGCGTGCAGAAAAAATATAATAACGGTGTTTTCTGATTGACAAATTCCAATTTGTCGGGCTGTTTTTGAATGTATATTTGTTCATTAACCATTTAGTTTTTTGATAACCTCTTGGATTTGAACCGGAGAATTTATTAAAATTCAATATTTTCTTACATAAAACTTATTTTTAAGAAAGTTTAACTTACGAAAAATGAAAAACTACATAGCCGTTATAAAAATTCAGTAACGGTGTGATACATCTGACTATGAAATAAGCCGCCACTTGATGTGACGGCTTTGCTTATTTTTATATGAAGTTGTCAATTGATTTTTATTAAGCAATCTGTAAAATTTGCCAAAACTCTGAGCAGGTGATTAAATCTTATTTCCCTATGCTTACCTTCCACTCATTCATGTCGCCGCTGATACACTCAATGTCGCATTCACCGTCGCTGAATTTTACTTTTGCCAGAATATTTGGAAGAACAAGCGGAAATGTAATATTTTCCCTTATGGGAGAAAAACTGATTTTTTTATTTTCATAATCAACCTTCATACCCGATGCCGCAATAAGCGTACTCCAGCTTGACATAGGCCGTGTGTAATGATGACCGCACTCCCAATGGTCCCAGAAATGTCCTAATCTGAACTGATTGCTATGTATCGAATCAACAATAGTATCCGATATTTCATCAAGTCCGACAGAAAGTGCAAGAGCTGAAAATGCATAGCCTATGCCTGTCCATACGGCAATTGTCTGACAGTTGTTGTAGGTATTTAAGGTTGTCTTTTTCCCCTCAGGCACCGTCGCATTGACAAGTCCCTGCTCATTGTCAAAATTATTTTTAAAAATAAATTTAACTACGGAGCTTACCCTCTCATCGGAGATATTACCCTCAAGTCCAGTCATTCTCAGGAACCATTCACCGTCAAGCTGGTCTGTCATAAGAGATTCGTCAGTTTCGTCATTATTCCGCCAGAGGTTATAATATTCTCCGTTCCAGAGCTTTTCCTCAAGGGATTTCTTTCCCTTTTCGAGTACTGCACTCCATTTGTCAGAGTATTCCTTATCTCCCACTCTGTCAGCTAAATATGCGGCAGCCTTTAATGCCGCAAGCCAGAGGACGGAAATGTATGTGGGGGTACCCGAGAAATTCCAGGCATCGTAGGTGTTGCGCTTTGTATCGTAATCGGGAAGACCGTCCATATCCGTGTCAAGCAGTGCCGTTGAAGCCATTGCTTTTTTTACGTTATCCCAAAGTGTTAAAAGATAATCCCTATCACCCGTAAAGAGATAGTCGCGAAGCACCATCAGCACAAACTGCATATTGATATCGACTCTTTCGTAGCCGTTGTCCGCACATTTCATACCGGGCTTAAAGTAGTGGTGCACTCTGCCGTCGGCTCTCTGGTACTTTGCCCCCATTTTCATCTGCTTTTTCTGCAGGTCGGGGAAAAGGCTGATAAGGGGAAATGATGCGTGATAGGTTATATCCGTGGTATGAAGTCCGCAGTAGCCAAGCCCCTCCCACAGACCGAAATTTCCGTTTTTGAGATAAACGGAGCTTTTCACCAAAGGTGAAAGATTAGACGACCACGAGTCGGGATAGATTGACGGTAGGTCTGCTGAATAAAGAAGGTCGGCAAAATCGACGGCGGAATTAAAAATACTGTTAAAGCTCTCTGCAAGAAATCTGTTTGCATCAAGAGAACTCGTATACAGATTTTCATAGTAATGACCGAGCTTTTCTCCGTCTTTACTAAAATGATTCGGGAAATACCATGTAAGAATGAAACGGATATTTTTCTTTTCACCGGGACAGAGCTTCACTTGTGAACAAAGAGCACAGGCACCGAAATCCTCCCCTCTTCTTTTATCCTGATCACAACCAAAAAATTTGATTTTATCCTCTCTTGAAGAAGGAAAATCGGGTTTGCAATGTCTGATACGGCGAAGTATGGAGGCTGCGAAGGGATACCTCGAATGCTCCTTAAATAAGGCATCAAGCTCTGAGTCGCTGAGCGTTTCGGAATTTTCGGGAAATGGTGTGGGCTTTGTACCTGCCTCGCTGTTTGGAAGGTACCCGTTTTCTCTGAAGCCGAACAGAACGGATTCCTGTGTTACACCCAATTTTGAATCGGCTATATATTCCTTCATAAAGCGGTAATAATCCGCCGTGATGTAAGACTTTTCTCCGACACCGTTTACCGAAAGGCAGATATTACCGCATGACGGAGAATCGGTAATTTCAGAAGGTTCTATATGAATACCGACTCCGTTACCTACAGTATGAAGAGAGTTTTTATTACCTTCTTTTTTATTGGCGAAATTGGGTTCAAGAGTACCCAAAAGACTTACATTCAATTCGCTGTCTGTGGGGTTTTCTATGGTAAAATCCAGATAAAAGCCCGGCGTTGATGAAGCATCGCTGTTATGAGGCACAAAAGGAGAAACTGCCTTAAGACTAAGCTTACAGGACAAGGCACTATCCACGTAATTCAGGTCGCATACGGGAAATCTGCCGTTATACTCAATTTTTTCAACGGGTTTATTCCAGGAGAACATACGGTATGAAAAGTCATCAGCATCGGTTTTCATACCAAGCTTGCGGATAATCGGTTTGCCGCCCGCCTTGCTTTCACGCACCCAAAAAGACAAAGCACCTGCACTGCTTTCACCGTCATCAACCTTTTTTTCAAAGCATACTTCGGTTATTCTCGGCTGATTCGCAACGAGCCAATAATGAAACTCACCGTCAGGCATAAGCTCAACGCTTCCGCTTCCGATACCGCCTAAAGCAATGCCGCTTGCATGAGTTTTAGTAGATATTATCTTCACCATAGGACACCTCACCATAGAAAATTTTGTAATAAAAAATTATGCCTGATTAAGAATCTTAATTGCCTTTTCAGCATGATTTTCTTCAAGACCGTCCTTCGTCTGAACATAGTTTCTGACAAGAAACTTTACTCTTAAATCACCGTCAAAGTCAAGAAATACCGTTTTTACACTATTTATTCTTGTATTCAATTAATCTTTAACTATAAAAATTATATACTTATATATAAAATTTGTCAAATCAGTAACCGCCCTTACATCATAGCGATGCAAAGGCGGTTTTTACAAGTCATAATCAAATACCTCAAATATAATACTGATAAAAATATAACA
Organism: Acutalibacteraceae bacterium; assembly: GCA_045535305.1. Taxonomy (GTDB): domain Bacteria; phylum Bacillota; class Clostridia; order Oscillospirales; family Acutalibacteraceae; genus UBA1081. The sequence goes on along the minus strand of JAZSLJ010000025.1, from coordinate 4,551 downwards.
TATTTTTCAATAATACGCAAGTGCGTATACGCAAAAATGTAAATCAGCATACAATATTTTTGAGGTGAGCATAATGGGCGTCAAAGATGTTGTTGCAGAAAGATTCAGAAGCTTGTGTCGAGAACGCAACATAAAAGTAAACGAGCTTGCAAACATTTCGGGTGTAACTCTGTCAACCGCGTACAGTATGATGGACAAAAACAGACGGGATGTATCTATTATTACAATTAAAAAATTCTGTGATGGATTGGATATAACTCTTGGTGAATTTTTTTCAACTCCCGAGTTTGATAATTTAGAACAGGAAATAAAGTGAATACCCTGTTGAGGTGCGGACAGGCACTAAAATGTGAATCTCCTCGTATAATGAAATGAACATTCATTTACGAGGAGGTATTTTTATGAACAGAAGAAAAAGACTGAATGGCGGAAAAAACAGCCATTTCGGCTCGATTTTCATTTTTCTGGGTATAGGGATTGTACTTGTAAATATTTTTCCTGACAAATGGATGCTCGTTATTCTGGCTGCAGCTCTGGTTGTGGCAGGTGTTATTCTATCTAAATGCTGATTGGAGGAGTATTTGTGAAGATACTTGTTGTTGACAGTCCTAAATTTTTAAAGGGTATACTAAGAATGGTGTTTAAAATGAAGAAGGTAGAGCTTGCATAAACAATAATTTAGCGAATTAACAATTTACAATGTATAATGTACAATGAAGGAAAGGGCTTCGCCCTTTAACCCGATTTATATATTATTCAGTAATTGTACATTGTAAATTGTACATTGTACATTAAATTAGTGTTTACTCCACCGTTACTGATTTTGCGAGGTTTCTCGGTTTGTCTATATCTCTGCCCATAATAAGTGCGGTGTAGTATGCAAGCAGTTGCAATACGGCGGCTGTTGTCAGCGGTCTTGTGAATATATCGTCGTCGGGGATAGTTATAACCATATCGCAGGCATCTTTGATTTTGCTGCAGTTTTCAGCGCATATACCGATTATATAGCCGCCTCTTGATTTTACCTCCTCAATATTACTCCGCATTTTTTCGCAGTAGGTTTCGTCGGTTGCAAGGGCAATAACGGGCGTACCGTTTTCAATCAGCGATATAGTTCCGTGTTTCAGCTCACCTGCGGCGTAGGCTTCCGAGTGTATATATGAAATCTCCTTGAGCTTTAATGAACCCTCAGTGCCCATATAATTATCGTACCCTCTGCCGATGAAAAACAGATTTTTATGCTTTGCAAGCACCTTTGATGCGTCTTTGATTTGCTGAGTGTTATTGATTACCCGATGCAGAGAATCTGTAACGGCAGAGTACAGATTGCCGATTTTTTGGCGGATTTCCTGTTCGTCAAGGTCAGAGAGCCTTAGCGCAAGGAGCATCATAACAAGTGTCTGCACGCTGAATGCTTTTGTTGATGCAACCGCGATTTCGGGGCCTGCGCGTGTGATAATGACTTGCGATGATTCTCTTGCGATGGTTGAGCCTTCGGTGTTGACTATGGATAGCGTGCGGAGATTCATTTTGTTCACGAGGCGTAATGCCGCAAGGGAATCGGCGGTTTCACCCGATTGGGATATGATTATAACAAGGTCATTTTTGTTGAGAACGGGATTGCCGTAACGGAATTCGCTTGCAATTTCAACACTTGTGTATATTCGCGCATATTTTTCTAAGAAAAACTTGCCCATAAGCCCCGAATGCATGGCAGTACCGCAGGCGATGATGTGAATTTTGCCTATATTTTCAAAAAAAGCGCTGTCTGTTACGGCAGAAAAACAGGGGAGTGAATCCTTTGTAAGAGAGTCGAGAGTTTTCAGCAGAACTTTCGGCTCTTCAAAAATTTCTTTGAGCATATAGTGGCTGAAGCCCGTTTTGTCGGTGTCGTCTGTTTCCCATTGTGCTTTGAGTACGGTTTTTTCCGTTTCAATGCCGTCTTTATTAAAAAACCGAGCCTCATTATTTGTGATTTTAACCGTTTCGCCGTCATCGGGACGGCAATAATCCCGGGTGTGGGCAATAAATGCCGATACATCCGATGCAATAAAATTCTCTCCCTTGCCAAGACCTACCAGCAGGGGACTGTCTTTTTTTATGCCGTAAACTGTGTCAGGCTCATCGCGGAAGATTATACTCAGGGCGTAAGAGCCTTTAAGAAGCTGTACGGTCTGATTTATAGCCGTTATTTTATCACCGCATCGGGCGTAATTTCTGTCAAGCAGATGAGCTATAACCTCGGTGTCCGTATCGGAATAAAAAGTGCATCCGTTCTCCGAAAGAGCCTTTTTCAGCTCCTTGTAATTTTCAATAATTCCGTTGTGTACAAGCATCAATCTGTCCGTTCCGTGGGGATGGGCGTTTTTTTCGTCGGGCTTGCCGTGAGTTGCCCAGCGTGTATGACCTATACCGCATTTTGAAGCGGAAATCAATTTGTCTTTTGCCTTTTCTTTAAGATTTTCAACTCTGCCCCGCGTTTTAACGGTGGTGATGCCGTCGGGAGTAAAAAGGGACATTCCTGCCGAGTCATAGCCTCTGTATTCAAGGGTGTGTAATGACTGTATAATAATTTTTTCTGCGTCGCGGCAGCCTGTGTAACCTATAATTCCGCACATAATAAAGCCTCCGAAAAAATTTGTTATCGCAAATTATTATGCCCGCATCTTGCACAAAAATGATTTTTGTATGCAAAAAAAGAACAGAAGCCGATGTTAACCGACTTCTGCCCTTCGAAAGGTTGTGTTAAATCATGAAAAAAATAGAATAATGTTTGTGTAATATTTATACCATATAAAAACTGATTTGTCAACACTTTTTTACGAAATATTATAAATAATTTTAAAAATAACCGAAATATAAATAAATTTTAGTAGGAAGAAAACAGAGATCGTAAAAGACCTCTGTTTTCTTTTGAAGGAGTATATTATGAAAAACGTGAAATTCATAAAGTAAATTGTTAATTTTAATGCCTTGATTACATATATTTTATAACACACATTACCAATATTGTCAATATATAACAGACATTTTTTGCGTATGTGTTTATTAATTTCAAAAAGGTGATTGTATGGAAACATTGCGTAGAGGCAGCAGGGGTTCTTTGGTATCAATGCTACAGCTCGCCCTTAAGCGGTCGGGCTTTTACTCGGGAATGCTTGACGGAATTTTCGGCTCAAAAACGGAATCTGCGGTAAGATATTTTCAGTCCGTCAACCGCGTCAGAGCCGACGGTGTTGCGGGGCCTGTTACCTGGCGGCTGCTGGAAAAATACATAAGAGGATATTTCAGATACACTTTGAAGCGGGGCGATACATATTGGCTGCTTGCCAACAAATACGGCACTACAGTTGAGGCTATACGCCTTGCAAATCCCGATATAAATTCCGATTTTCTGCAGGTGGGGCAGATAATAAATATCCCATTTGGGTATAATGTTGTGCCTGTTGACATTCCCTATTCATCTGACCTTGTACGGCTTGTTATTCAGGGATTGAGCGTAAGATACCCGTTTTTGCAGGTCAGCGTTATAGGCAAAAGCGTTATGGGTAAGGATATTTACTGCATACGGCAGGGCAACGGCGCAAGGGAAATCGGCTATAACGCGGCGCATCACGCAAACGAGTGGATAACAATTCCCGTTCTGCTCAAATTTACGGAAGATTACGCCTACGCTTATGCAAACGACAGAACAATCGGCACCAAAAATGCCCGTCAGCTTTATGAAAGAGCCACGCTTTATACCGTGCCCGTTGTGAATCCCGACGGCATTGACCTTGCAACGTCAGCTTTGCGTTCAGGTGAATTTTACGACAGAGCCGTAAATATTTCGGAGCATTATCCGAACATCCGATTCCCCGAGGGGTGGAAAGCCAACATTTCGGGAACAGACCTCAATTTAAATTATCCTGCCGAGTGGGAGAGGGCAAGGGAGCTTAAATATGCACAGGGATTCGTTTCACCCGCACCGAGGGATTTTGTCGGAACTGCACCTTTGTCCGCACCCGAAAGCCGTGTGATGTACGATTTTACACAATCGCGCGATTTTAAGCTGATTCTTGCATACCACACACAAGGGGAGATAATTTATTGGAAATTTATGGACTACGACCCGCCGAGAGCATCGGAAATAGGCGAGGAAATGAGCCGTGTAAGCGGTTATCCCCTTGAAATTACTCCCGAATTTTCATCATACGCAGGGTATAAAGATTGGTTTATTCAGACATACAACCTGCCAGGATATACTATTGAGGCAGGAAAGGGCGTAAATCCCTTACCAATATCACAGTTTGATAAGATTTACAGGGATAATATAGGAATCCTTACTACGGGACTTGCAGAAGGGTGAACAATAATTTACCTTGGTAAATTATTGTAGCGATATAAATCCGTAAACGGATTTGCGATATACCTGACGGTGCGATATATACAAAAATGTATGCGATATGTGCCTGTCGGCACGCGGATTTATATCATATCGCATTTGAGCGTTAGCGAAAATATATCGCATTGTAAATATATCGCGTTGCGTCAGCAACATATCGCTAAATT
>JAZSLJ010000012.1:0-13480 GCA_045535305.1 Acutalibacteraceae bacterium | reverse complement strand
AAGGCAAATAACGGTGGAACACCGTTACAATAGCACAAAAATCATTTTAAATGCCTGTCGGCATTTCGTACTTCGCACGCGGGCGATAGAAAGTCGGAGGCCAAGCGGTCTTAGGAAGACAAGTGTTAACTACAACTCCTTGGCTCACAGAACGACATGGCTACGATCCGACTTAAGGCAAATAACGGTGGAACACCGTTACAATAGCACAAAAATCATTTTAAATGCCTGTCGGCATTTCGTACTTCGCACGCGGGCGATAGATTATCGCCCCTACTATTTTCAATTCAATTCTCTGCTAAATTATTTTTTATCTTTCTCTTACAGCATTTTATTGATTTTTTCAGTCTGGAATTTTGTAATGAGGTAAATAACAAACCATATAAGCGCATATCCCGCAACAAACACCACCGTAAAAATTACAATCGGCACAAGCTGTTGTTTGAGCCAGCCGTTGATAAGGTAAATAAGTATATACGCAACATAGAGCCCTGCACCGTGAATAAGAATTTTTGACGCAAGCGGTAATTTGTCAATCTGATAAATTGCAGTCATACCGCCAACAAACAATGCAAGCAGAGTTATACTCAGAATACCCTTGCAAACCTCAGCGGGGGTAAGACTTTGCACTGTACCGGTTGCCCCCAGAATACCGTATACTATTGCCAGAACAACAGGACCTCCTGATGATGCCAGCAAACCTCTTAAAAAGAATTGTGAAAAAAACTTTTTCATCATATTTCATACCTCCGTTTAATTGCCGCAAAACAGCGGCGTGATACATACTCCCGATAACCGCACTTAAAAACAGCATCAACACCGCCGCTGAACGTGGCGGAAAAATTCTTTATACCGTTTTCATTTGCGAATGAAGATTTATTGATGCGGATAAAACTTGTTGGGAGTATTTTTTCTAATTCATACAGCCTTTGTTTAAGCCGATACTGTTTACCCTGACTGTCAATGGCACAGGTTTTACCATCAACTACCGTAACACACTCAATTTCGGCAAATTTTAGTATTTTTATATCATCCTCGGTGTAAGTGACAATCCTGTCTGACTTTTCGTAAGCCATAACAAGAGCTTCGATTTTATCCGTAATTTCCGTACGCTCGTGAACGGTAGCAACAATTTCTTCATCCTTGTTTTTATCAATAATCAATTTAAATTTCATTCGTTCACCTCCTGAAATTATTATAGCATATCAAAATTTAAAATGTTGTAATTTACGCTTATCGGTCGGGATACGATATCAAACGGAAAATGCAGCGGCATCAAGCCGCTGCTCTTGTAAATTATCCAAGCATTTTGAGTATTTTCTTAAATCTATCAGGTATAAAAACAATTCAATGCAAATCAGATTTTGATTTAATAATTTCAAGTAATTGCTCTGTTGAAGGAAGAATATTTTCAGCTTCCGTTACGATTGTAATTCTGTAAACAGTGCTGTCAATTACCGAAATAAGGTCTTCATTTGAAACATAAACTTTACTAAACCCCTCAGCCGTAAATTCATCGTAATTTTTGTGTTTATCCTTAGCAAGAAGTTCAGCTGCACACAGTGCTGTTTTATCTGATTTATAATCGATAACATCCTGATATATAATAATTCGTGTTTCATTTATGTAGTAATATTCTTCAGTCAACCACATTTCAGCCGACAGCGTTTTTCTGTGCATCATCAGACAAGGGTAATAATCACCGGCAATTTCAAGACCTTTTTCTGTTATTTTATCTGCAATTTCAAAGTCGTGAACATCAAGATAAATTCCGTCCGAAATTTCAGGGATATTCTGTTCATCACTACTGATATTGCTGAATAAGAAAAGTGCAATAAAGACAGCCGACAGACATATTATTACAACGCTGGAAATATAAAGCACCTTTTTTCTTATACCGTCATCGGGATTTTCACCGTCCATAAACACTCTGACTGCATTTTTCCACCTGATATGTTCGTATATTGCAACAAAAATAATATAAGCCGCAATAATAAGCGTTGCAATATATAGTTCAGGCATCGTGATGATTTTATACAGCAATTTTTCAAAATAAGGCAGAGATTCAAATGCATTGTAAGTAAACTTTATGCGTATATCGGCCAAAATACTTATCATAAATAGCAGAATTATCGGCGTGGGAAGTATTGATTTCCTGTTTTTAAGGGAAATTATTGCCTTTGCCGCATCTTCGTTTGATTTTATAACAGGATGCCGTTGTGAATTAACCGGAGCATATGAAACATGAACATTACTTCTGACATTCACGATTGCTCTGCCATTTGTCTGAAATTCTGCTTTTTCTTCGTCGGAAACATAGTTATATTCGGAATAATATATGTCAAATTTCAGTCTTTGAGGCTCTGTCTTTTCAAACAGACTGAGATTGTTCCATCGTTTTTTCAGCAACCAACCCTCTGATGCCATTTCTTCATAAAATTTTTCATTTGCTCTTTTGTCGTAATCATCGGGGTGAATCTTAATGCAGGTTTTCATAATAACACCTCCGAAATAATTATAAAATATCAAATATTAATTGTCAATAAAATTGTATGATTCCGCATACTTGAGGAAAATATATGAATCACACAAACAGAACATAAAATCACCCTATGGTTTGCCGTCCATAGGGTGTTGGTTTTATTAATCTAAAGGTTTCATCGTGGGGAAGAGGAGAACGTCGCGGATTGCGGCGGAGTCTGTAAGGAGCATTACCATTCTGTCGATACCGAAGCCGATACCGCCTGTGGGTGCCATACCGTATTCGAGAGCTGTCATAAAGTCCTCGTCTGTGGTATTTGCTTCATCGTCGCCTGCTGCAAGCTGTTCTTCCTGTGCTTTGAAACGCTCTCTCTGGTCGATGGGGTCATTAAGCTCTGAATAAGCATTTGCCATTTCCCAGCCGTTCATAAAGAACTCAAAACGCTCAACATATTCGGGATCTTCGGGCTTTCTCTTTGTAAGAGGTGAAATTTCAACGGGATGATCCATAAGGAATGTGGGCTGAATAAGATGATGCTCAACAAACTCCTCAAAGAAAAGATTAAGAATATCACCTTTTTTATGTCTGTCTTCAAATTCGATATGTTTCTCTTTTGCAAGAGCCTTTGCTTCTTCGTCGGTTTTGATTGTTGTAAAATCAATACCTGCGTATTTCTTAACGGCGTCAACCATTGTGATACGCTCAAAGGGCTTGCCGAGATCCATTTCAACACCGTTGTAAACAATCTTCGTTGTACCGAGAACCTCCTGTGCAACGTGGCGGTAAAGATTCTCTGTAAGATCCATCATACCGTGGTAATCGGTATAAGCCTGATAAAGCTCCATAAGAGTAAACTCGGGGTTATGTCTTGTGTCGCAACCCTCATTACGGAAAACTCTGCCGATTTCGTAAACTCTTTCCATACCGCCGACAATAAGTCTTTTAAGGTAAAGCTCAAGAGAAATACGGAGCTTGAAATCCTCATCAAGAGCGTTGTGGTGAGTTTCAAAGGGTCTTGCCGCTGCGCCGCCTGCATTGGAAACGAGCATGGGAGTTTCAACCTCGATAAAGCCCTGTGAATCAAGATAATTTCTTACTGCTCTGATAATAAGTGAACGCTTGATGAATGTATTTTTAACGTCGGGATTTACGATAAGGTCAAGATAACGCTGACGGTATCTTGTATCAACATTTGTAAGGCCGTGATATTTCTCCGGAAGGGGAAGAAGTGATTTTGTAAGAAGCTTTACGGACTTTGCGTGAACTGAGATTTCACCTGTTTTTGTTTTGAAAACATAGCCTTTAACCTCAACGATATCACCGATATCATATTTTTTAAAATCGGCATATACGTCTTCACCAACGTCGTCGCGTCTTACATAAACCTGCATTTTGCCGTCGCGGTCGTGTATATTCATAAAGCTTGCTTTACCCATGGGACGTTTTGTGATAATTCTGCCGCAGATTGCAACATCCTTACCCTCAAGCTCGTCATAGTGTTCTGTAATATATGTGCTGTGATAGTCCTGCTGAGCAACAGTTACCTGAAAGGGGTCTCTGCCTGCATCCTGTAATGCCTTGAGCTTGTCAACACGAATCTGTCTTAACTCATTGACACTCTGTTCCGGCTCCTGTTCTTCGGCTGCAGGATTCTTAATTTCGTCTGCCATAATATTTAATACTCCTTAAAATCGATTATGCAAATTCTACGTTGGAAATCTCTTTAACAAATACTCTGATAACGCCTACGGGAGCTTCAACAGCAACCTCTACACCGGCTTTGCAACCCATAAGAGCTTTACCTACGGGAGAATCCTTTGAAATCTTGCCTGAGAGAGGATCTGCCTCAACAGCGTCAACTATCTGATATTCGGACTCAACACCAAGCTCGATATCAACAATCTTTACAAAAGAACCGATTGTGATCTGATCAGTAGTAATAGCTGTTTCGTCAATAATAACGTGGTTTTTAAGAATAAACTCAATTTCTGCAATACGGTTTTCTATTTTTGACTGTTCTTCTTTAGCTGCATCGTATTCGCTGTTTTCTGAAAGGTCGCCGTAAGACTTTGCAACACCGATTTTTTCTATAACATCAGCTCTTGCAGTTTTGGTAAGATGATCATACTCTTCTTTATATTTGTCATAAGCCTGTTGGGTAAGAGGAATGAGGTTTTCATTAATCATTGTTCATTACTTCCTTTATTTATAATTATAGAACATTATAACCAAAATTCGCATATATGTCAAGATTATACGCTGAAAATTATGCTTGATTCTCTTTCATTATTAATATTTTTGGGCACAAGCTTTTCAAGGATTTGCAACGCGCTGATATCATCACCTGCAAAACTGAACATACGGCAAAGAGCCGAATCCAACCTTTTATCGCGGTTCAGCTCATAAACTGCGCCTAAAAAATCAACAGTGCTTATATACGGCGGACAAAGAGCCTTAAGCTCGTTAAAGCCGTCGGTATATTTGGGGGTGATTCCGTTGTCAAAAGCCGAAAAAACAACTCCCCTTTTGCCGAAAAAAGTTCCCGAAGTATCAATAATAACTGCATTATCACTCTGAATTGATGCTCTTTCGGTTATTGATATACCCGCCCCGTAATCATCGTATATCATTGCCGCTTTGGTGATATAACGCAGTTTATCGGACGTGATAACAGTTGTCCGCGCTGAATAACGGGCAATCTTATCAAGCAAAGAATAATATTCACCTTTCGGGTCGTTGATGTAACAGGTAGCTCTGCATCCTGCAAGATACATTTGCTTCAAAAGCAGTTCAAGAGTATTGAATATAAGCAGATTTTTAAATGCAACTGGTTCAAATCTGCCAACATTTGCATTTTCGGGCAGAATAATATTCTTATTTAGAAGAATATGGGAAGAATGTCTGCCTAAAAAATGAGCAACCTCGTTCCAATCTACCCCTTTTTCGCTATCGAGCACATCGGCAACATAAAAACGCTCACCCTTAGCGGTAAAATACTCGTAAACCTTTTCAACAGTTCGTCCTTTTTTGATTTTTCGTTTTCCCGAGGGCTTAACATTGACTATTACAAACAAAAAAATATCCCCTTTCGAATATATACAGTTAAGTATATTGACGGATAAGGGATTTTATAACAGGATTTGGCAATTTATATTTTTATATTATTTAATATTTTTTAAATTTTACTCTTGTTAAAAACGGTCATATATGATACTATATACTTGATTAACTATGCAGGAGAAAAGAATGAAAAACACAAAAAAAATATTATCTGTTATTCTTATAATTTTAACAGCGTGCTCAATATTCAGCACAGCTTCTTATGCTATTGACTACGAGGGCACTCCTTTGAGTGAAATATACAAAGACCATACGAATGTTACAATGGTTGCATCAAGAAAGGGTAATACTCACTATGCGCCCGAAAATTCTCTTTCAGCCATTGAAACAGCCGTAATTGACGGTGCGGACATAGTTGAAATTGATATAAAAAAGACCGCTGACGGCGTGCTGATTCTTATGGATGACGAAACAGTTACGAGAACCTGTTACGGCTACGACGAGAAAACATCAGTTGCCGAAATGACTTATGCCGAAATCAGAAACCTTAAGCTCCTTATGGGCAAAGGCGGTGCAAGTGCAAGCAAAACCGAGCAGGCAGTACCCTCACTTGAAGATGTTTTCAAAAACAAGCAGAACTGTCTTTATCTTCTTGATGCTTCTTGGGAATTAAGAGATGAAATATACGCTCTTGCAGAAAAATACGATATGCTCGGCGATGTGATTTTTTACGTCTGCGATGCAAAAACAGATGAAATTGCACAATGGAAGTCAACACTTGGGACAGAGCCTATGATAATGACATATTTTAAGGGCAACATTATTTTCGTTGCAACCGCAAAGGTAAAAGATGCGTCAACTGTTTCGGATTGTATTCAGCTTTCAACAAAGAATCCCTACGGTATGGTTTTCGGTGAAACGGTACAGGAAACAGCATACGAAAGCTCTATCAGAACAATGGCAACACCCTGTTACCCCGAGCTTTGCGGCGGCAGACAGGATACGGCTGAATACTGGGATGAGCTTATAAGCCGTGGCTTTAACGTAATACTCACCGATTATGCTGCCGAGTTGCGCAGATATGTGGACGATTCACACAATATCAAAGCACTTGAACTTGAATGGGCAACCAATGTTTTTGTTCATCAATGGGAGCTTCCCGATTTTAATTCGGATAAATTTTTCGATTACAAATTATCATATACAACAGCGGCAGAAAAGGCCGAAGAACTGCTCCGTAAAGACCAAAGCCGTTCATACAGCGATTGCGCACAGGCAATTTACGAATTGCAGAATGCTTATGACGACATCAATGCAAACTATGAGGAGCTTTCACAGGGCACGGCAGGTATGACCGTTACACCCGTAAGAATTATGCTTTGCGTACTGATTGCGGCAGTTGTAACATTGGTTGAAATTTTCTTTTACAAAAAGAAGAAAAAAATTTAAAAGGAAGTGCTGATATGCAGACATGGCTGTTTATTACACTTGTTTCACTTGCAGTAGTAATTGAGCTGATTTTTGTGCCTAAATTCCTTGTGGCTCAAAGACCGGGCATAAGCGTAAAATCATTCAGTTACAAGATGATTTGTGCAACAATGTTTGTTGCAATCGGCTTCTTGTGTTACCGTTATTCGGGCAACACATCGGAATTTGCAAAGCATATGCTTATAGGCTTGTGTCTTGGTTGGGTGGGTGATGTGTTTCTCCACCTCAAGAAGGGAAATAAGATTTTATTCGGCATTGGATTCTGTTTCTTCTTTTCATCACACATTCTTTACCTTATAGCATTTTCAAAGGCGACAAATCAGTACTTTACAAAAAGTAAACATATTACAATCATCAGCATAATACTTATTGCAGCAGTAATTTTCTGCTCATACCTTTACATTAAATTCAAAAAGAAGATAAAACTCAAAAATCCGTTGATAGGTGCATTGTGTTTAGGTTACGGTCTTGTACTCGTTCCGATGATGGTAAATGCGTTTATGTTCTCGGTGCAGTACATCGCGGCAGGCTACCCGAATGCAATTCTTGGCGGACTATGCCTTACTTTTGGCGGAATTTCATTTTTTCTGTCAGATTTAACTATTGCTTTTCTTATGTTCAACAAAGCGGACAATGGGAATATACCCCTTAAAAATTTCAATATCGGCACATACTTTTTTGCGCAGACAATGCTTGCGCTTTCAATATTATTTATAGGAGGATAAAATTATGAGAGCTGTTATTTCAGTTATAGGAAAGGATGCAGTAGGTATTCTTGCCGCTGTTTCATCAAAATGTTCGGACTACAACATCAACGTTATTGAGGTTACACAGTCTGTTCTGCAGGATATGTTCGTTATGGTAATGATGACCGACATCTCTGCAATCAACACAGATTTTGCATCATTCGTTGATGAAATGGATGCTTTGGGCAAAGAGAAAAATCTTTCCATAAGAGCTATGCACGAAGATATTTTTAATGCAATGCATAATATATGAGGTGAACCCCTTTGATTAATCATAACGATATTCTTGAAACAATTACAATGATTCAGGAAGAGAATCTTGATATACGTACCATCACAATGGGTATTTCTCTTCTTGACTGCTGTCACAGCGACATTGATGTTGTGTGCGACAAAATTTACAACAAAATCACAACCTACGCAAAGGACCTTGTAAAAACAGGTGAACAGATTGAAAAGGAATTCGGTATTCCCATTATCAACAAAAGAATCTCCGTAACTCCCATTGCTATGATTCTTGCCGCCTGCGAAAACAAGGATGCGGTTAAAATTGCACTTACCCTTGAAAAAGCGGCTGTTACCTGCGGAGTAAATTTCATCGGCGGGTTTTCTGCTCTCGTTCAAAAGGGTTTTGCTCACGGCGACAGAGAGCTTATTGAAGCAATCCCCGAAGCTCTTGCTGTTACAGAGCACGTATGCTCAAGCGTAAACATAGGCTCAACAAAAACAGGCATCAACATGGATGCCGTTAAGCTTATGGGCGAAATCGTTGTAAAAGCGGCTGAACGCACAAAGGACAACAACTGCATAGGCCCTGCAAAGCTTGTTGTGTTCTGCAACGCACCCGAAGATAACCCCTTTATGGCAGGTGCATTCCACGGTGCAGGTGAGCCTGACTGCGTAATCAATGTTGGCGTATCGGGCCCCGGTGTTGTAAGAGCGGCTCTTGCAAAATCAAAAGGTCTTGACCTTACACAGGTGGCAGACCTTATAAAGCGTACCGCATTTAAAATCACAAGAATGGGTCAGCTTGTAGGCACGGAGGCTTCAAAAAGACTCGGTGTACCCTTCGGAATCGTTGACCTTTCCCTTGCTCCCACTCCCGCAGTCGGTGATTCGGTTGCTTACATCCTTGAAGAAATCGGTCTTGACTGTTGCGGATGTCCCGGCACAACGGCGGCACTTGCTATGCTCAACGACGCTGTTAAAAAAGGCGGCGTAATGGCATCCTCTCACGTAGGCGGTCTTTCAGGTGCATTTATTCCCGTATCAGAAGATGCAGGAATGATTGCGGCGGCTCGCAACGGCTGTTTAAGACTCGAAAAGCTTGAAGCTATGACTGCGGTTTGCTCCGTTGGTCTTGATATGATAGTTATTCCCGGTGATACAACTGCCGCAACTATTTCAGCGATTATCGCAGACGAAGCGGCAATCGGTATGGTAAACTCAAAGACAACTGCTGTAAGAGTTATACCCGCAATCGGTAAAAACGTGGGTGAGGAGCTTGAATTCGGCGGACTTTTGGGCTCAGGTCCCGTAATGCCCGTAAATACTGCATCCCCTGCAAAATTCATAAACAGAGGCGGAAGAATCCCCGCACCGATGCAGAGCCTTAAGAATTAATACAAATCGGAAGTGAATAAAATGAATTACACAGGAATTGATTGCCCTGTATGCAATCAGAAATTCGGCGAACATGACGATGTTGTTGTATGCCCCGTTTGCGGCACACCTCATCACAGAAGCTGTTGGCACGAAACAGGCGTTTGTAAAAATGCCGATAAGCACGCAGAAGGCTTTATATGGCAGACTGTCGCACCCTCAGCAAAGCAAACAGTCGACGACACATTAAAAACCTGCCCCAGATGCGGCGAAAAGAATGCTAATTACGAGCCTGTATGTACCCGTTGCGGAGAAAGGCTCAAAGCAAACCGCGAAACTATACACGACCAATTTCCGCCCTTTGAAAACCGCCGTGAACAAGAATTTTTCGAACAGGATTTCGGCAATTACAATGTTCCGCCCAATCCCAACAACTTTTCACCCTATCAGAACGTCTATGCCGCAGACGCAAGAATGATTTTCGGTGCAGATACACAGATTGAAGATATTTCCGTAACAGAGGTTGCAGAGTATGTTCAGAAAAACTCCAATATGTATATCGGCAAATTCCTCGATATGCAGGAGAAAAAGTCAAAGGTCAGCTGGAACTGGTCTGCAGGCTTGCTCTCTCTTTTCTGGTGTTTTTACAGAAAAATGACAGGTTGCGGCTGGGCGCTTGTTGCAATTTTTCTTTCATGCTATATGCTTTCGTCAGTTGTTCCCGCAACAGTTTACGAAAACTTCAAACCCGAAATTTATAACGAATACGTTGAATATTCAAACGCACTTGTGGATGAAATGCAAAAATCCATGGAATCGGGCAATATAACCGAAGAATATTACGCTTATTATATGGCTGTTTTAACTTCGCCCATCACCGTTACATCATACCTTATGATGGGTGCGCTTTTCCTTATTACAAGCGTTATTTTCGGCTTGTTCGGCAACTATTTTTACAAGAAAAAGGTACTCAAAGATATACGCGCCATCAGGCAGGTATCCGTCGATTCACTCTCTTACCATATGTATCTCAGAGGTAAAGGCGGAGTATCAAGCGCAAACGCTTTATTGCCCGTACTCATCTTTATGGCGTTCAATATGTTTATCTCATATATTTAAAGACTATGGAAAAATATCCTCTTACCAAAAATCAGGACATCGAAATTGAAATAACAGGCATCACAACGGAAGGCAGCGGAGTCGGTCATTATGACGGCATTGCTGTCTTTGTGCCTAATACCGCTGTGGGCGATGTTATTGAATGTCATATTATAAAAACCAAAAAAAATTACGCTATCGGCAAAATCAAAAGCATTTTGAAAGCCGCAGATGCGAGAATCATACCCGACTGCGAGGTTTTTGAAAAATGCGGCGGCTGTGCATTCAGACATATTCACTACTCTGCCGAGTGTGAGATGAAGCGTCAGCGTGTTAAAGATGCATTTGAAAGAATCGGACACATTGACATTGAGCCTGAGGAAATTATAAAATCGGGCAGAGCAAACCGTTACCGCAACAAGGCGCAATTCCCCGTAAGAAGCGACAAAAACGGCATTTCAATCGGATTTTTTGCCGCAAACAGCCACAGAGTTATTGACTGCCGCGACTGCCTTTTACAGCCGAAGGAATTTGCAAAGATTCTTAATATTTTTGAAAAATGGATTAAGAAAAATGCAATAACCGTTTACAATGAGGAAACAAAAAAGGGCTTGCTGCGTCATATTTATATAAGAAAAGCCTTTGAAACGAATCAGGTTATGGTTTGCGCGGTCATAAACGGACATAATCTGCCGAAAAAAGACGAATTGATTATTTCACTCATCAAAGAGTGCGAAAACATCGTATCAATAACCGTCAACGAAAACACCAACGACAGTAATGTTATTTTAGGCAAAAAGTGTTATACAATATGGGGTGCGGACTACATTGAGGACATTCTCTGCGGCGTAAAAGTGCGCATTTCTCCCCTTTCGTTCTATCAGATAAACCACGACCAGGCACAGCTACTTTACGAAAAGGCGGCTGAATATGCAGGTCTTTCAAAGGATGATGTTCTCCTTGACCTTTACTGCGGTGCAGGTACAATAGGTCTTTCCATGGCGGACAAGGTAAAGCAGGTTATCGGTGTGGAGATTATCCCCGAAGCAATCGAGGATGCAAAAATCAACGCAAGCATAAACAATATCACAAATGCGGAGTTTATCTGCGGAGATGCTCCCGAAGCAGCGGAAATACTTAAAAACAGAGGCATAAAGCCCGATGTTATTATAGTTGACCCGCCGAGAAAAGGCTGTGCCCCCGAACTGCTCGACACAATAGCCCGAATGAACCCGAAAAGGCTTGTTTATGTGTCCTGCGACCCAGCAACCCTTGCAAGAGACTGCGCAATCCTTAAAGAAAAAGGCTACGAGGTCAAAAAAGTAACACCCGTTGATATGTTCCCGAGAACAAGTCATGTTGAGACGGTATGCGTATTAACAAAGGAACACGGCAGTTGGTCGGATTATTTCAAATACCGCAATTTACAAGAAATTACTGAAGAAAGCAACAACGGTGAGTGAGTAAATGATATATATAACCGGCGATACACACGGTGATATAAACCGATTCTGCGAACTGAATATGCCATGTGAAGCATCGTGGACAAGTGAAGATTATCTTATAATCTGCGGTGATTTCGGATTTGTGGGTATGAATAAGAACAGATATTCAACCGATGAGAAAGCAAGAAAAGCGGCTGACGAGGTGCTTGACGAATTATCGAAAAAGCCGTACACAATCCTTTGGGTTGACGGCAATCACGAAAATTTTAAGGAGCTTTACGAATACCCTTTCGAAATATGGAACGGCGGCAAAATTCACCGTATCCGCAAAAACATTCTGCATCTGATGAGAGGTCAAGCATTTGTTATAGAGGGCAAAAAATTCTTCACTATGGGCGGTGCATACAGCATTGACCGCTATATGCGTAAAAAAGATTTTTCTTATTGGGATGAAGAAATCCCCTGCAATGCGGAATATAAAGAAGCCACCCAAACATTAAAACAGAACGGCATGGAATTTGATTACATTATAACCCATACCGCACCCAGAGAAATTATTATGCGAATGGGATATTATCCCGACCCGCACGATATGGAATTTACGGGATTTCTTGAATGGATAATGTATGAATGTAAATTCAAGCATTGGTATTTCGGTCATTGGCATGAAGATAAAGCTGTAACAGATAAATTTACAGCTTTACTTTTTGATGTGGCAGTATTAAATTAATAATTTTTCTTGCAATCGGGCAAAAATGTGCTATTATAAAATTAAAGAGCACGAAAGGATGATAATTATGAGCGATACTCCAAAGCTTTCAAAAAAGGAAAATTTTATACAGGTGTTGAAATTTGTTTTATTTTCAACCTCTGCAGGACTTATCCAGACTGCAACATTCACCATTCTTACAGAAGTGCCGCCCCGTCTTTTTGACAAGGAGCTTTCCTACTGGGCTTGCTATCTGCCTGCACTTATTTTATCTGTCCTGTGGAACTTTACACTCAACAGAAAATTCACATTCAAATCTGCAAACAATGTACCGATTGCGATGCTCAAGGTTGCCGCATACTACGCGGTTTTCACCCCTGTTTCAACCATTCTCGGCGATATGGCGGCTGTAAGATTCAATGCGGCGGAAAGTGCTGTTGCCGACTACATAATCCTTGCAGTTACAATGTTTGCAAACCTTGTAACAGAATACCTGTTCCAGCGTTTTGTAGTTTTCAGAAATTCAATTAATACAAACGAAAAAACAGATAAGGAATAAAATTAAAGGGGCTGTAAAAAAACGAAAGTTTTTTACAGCTCATTTTAAGGGGATAGGGAAAAAAGATGAAGAACGGACAAAACGAGCAAAATCAATGCTTTTGCATTGATTTTGTATACCCGAAGGCGTACAAAGGTACGTCGAGTGGCGAGTTTTGTTCGTAGTATAAAACATAAAATATTATTATTTTTTTGATTGTTTGCAAAATTTTGGGGTTCTACAGGCTTAATACACCTGCAGAACCCCTTTTTCTTTGCGGTTTTATACGGTCTTCGCTTTTTTTACATCCCC
>JAZSLJ010000039.1:0-10928 GCA_045535305.1 Acutalibacteraceae bacterium | reverse complement strand
TGATACTGTTTTGATTTTCTCGCCGTTTACGTCAATTCCTGCTTGCTCAAGCTTGTACTGTTCGTATTCCTGCTTTGTAAGAATCATATTCGTTCCGTCAAGAGCGGACAGATAGCCTTTTGCAATACTGTTGTTGATGCTGTTTTCGTCAACATCGCCGTAATAATTGTTTCTTACAAGTGTGTCAATCTGTGAAATGCTGTTATACATTTTTTCCCTTTCGGGGATATTTGACACAATGTTACTGTAAGCAGTCATTGTAACAACGGTAGTGATTATAGCCGTTATTACAAGAACAATGATTGCTATTGTTACGGTCAGCCCTACTGAAATTTTTTTGTGCATAGTCTACTCCTATACGCTTATATAATTTGCAGGATTTACTCTTGAACCGTTAACTCTTACCTCAAAATGCAGGTGGGGACCCTCTGAATTACCTGTACTGCCTGCCTTGCCGAGAGTCTGTCCTTTTGAAACAGATTGTCCCTTGCTTACTGATATAGAGCTTAAATGAGCATAAAGAGTTGAAAGACCGTTACCGTGGTCAACTACCACATAATTGCCGTAGCTCCAATGATAAGCCGCTGTAATAACCTTGCCCGATTCTGCGGCAGAAACAGTTTTGCCGTAAGTACCGCCGCGAACACAAAGGTCAAGCGCACCGTGATAAGAGCCGTCGGAATTTCTGTAGAAAGGTGAGCTTACGTACGTGCCTGAATACTGAAGCGGACAGATAAGTCCCGATGAATCGGAAAGCGTACCCGAACCGGAAGATGCTTCTGATTTGATAAGATTTTCAATCTGCTGTTCAAACTGAGCAATTTCTTTTTCGTATTGAGCTATCTTGTCTTTATAGCCTGCACTCTGACTGTTAAGACTTGCAAGATAATTGCTGTTTTCGTTAACTTTTGCAAGAATAATGGATTGATTTGCTTCCACTGCAGATTGATTATCTTTAACAGCTGTCTGCATAACTTCAATTTCTGCAATTTTTTCATCAATTTCAGATTGTAAGTTAAAAATAACAACTTTTTCTTCTTCAATTTTTGCAATGGTAGCATTAATGTCATCCATCTGAGCATTAATGCCGTCAATAAGCTCCTGCTGATAGTCTGCAAGACTGCTTAAAAACTGAGCTTTTGCAAGATAATCGGAAAAATCGTCGGAGCAAAGAAGAACCTCAAGTGCGGTTGTTTCACCGTTGATGAAATTGGTACGGATAATCTCTTTGAGTTCTTCGTATTTTTCATCGATTTTACGGTTCATTTCTTCAATCTGCTCATTATATTGAGCGATTTTATCGTTAAGACCGTCAATCTGTGCCTGAAGCTCTTTGTTGCGGGCATCATATTCGTCGATTTTTACCTGGTAAGCATCGATCTGTGCCTGGTAAGCATCAATCTGCTCCTGATACATTGCAACCTGCTTATCAAGCTCCTGAATGTATGTCTTTACCTCATTGATGTCGCCTTTCAGCGCATCAATTTTATCCTGAGCCGCATCTATTTTTTCTTCGTACTGATTGATTTTGTCTTTATATTCGTCGATTTTGCTGTCTTCTGCCGATGATGAAAACTGGTAGCAAAAAGCAGTAGTAATAACTACGGTAAGGCTAAGCAGTACAGCAAGTAACTTTTTTCTGAATGAAAATTTACTCATTTGTTACCACCTTTCCATGTTCCTTAAGGTATTTACCTAATGACATACAGGAGCCTAATGCACCTGTAACAATACCTGTTGCCATAAAAGCAATAAGTAAATGCCACATACAATTCTCAAAGGGAACTATGGAGTTGCCCAGTATTGAGAACATATTTGCAAGGAAATGCTCTGCCGCACAATATAAAGCAAATATAAGTCCGTAAGATACAACGGCAGAAATTATACCGATTATTATGCCTTCAACAAGGAAGGGCCAACGGATAAACCAGTTAGTTGCTCCAACAGCCTTCATAATGCTGATTTCAAGGCTTCTTGAGAACATCGTGATACGAACTGTGTTTGCAATTATGAAAAGTGAAACGATAAGAAGTATTAAAACAATAGTAATACTTATTACACCGACCGCATTCTGAATAGTTGCAATTTTTGATGCAAGTTCGCCGTTTTCACGTATTGAAAGAACATTATTATACGTTGCAATCATCGCAACGGTAGCATCAAACTGCTCCATATCCTCTACGGTAACTTTAAATGCATTCGGCAGAATACTGCTGTCTATGCCGTCAAGCACAGATGCGGAATCACCCATACTTTCAAGGATTGAATCGTATGATTCATCTCTTGAAATGAATTCACAGTCTTTGATGTTAGCAGTTTCGGTAATCTGTTTTTTAAGAGTTGATTCCTGTTCTTCAGTTGCTTCGTCCTGAATATAAACCATTATTACATTCTGCTCGCCGACTTTGTCAATGAGAGAATTTATGTTTTCATAAAGTAAATATGCACCGCCAATGAGTATCATGCATGAAAGCATAACAGTTATGGATGCAATCGTCATCAACTTGTGGATTCTTACGTTGCGGAAGCCTTCCTTTGTAAGATAACGGATGTTAAAACGGCCTTTGTTGAATTTGTTTTTACGACTCATCACTGACACCTCCGTTTTCACTGTCGGCACTTTCTGAATTTTCAGTTGATGAATCTGTTGTTTCACTGTCTGTGTCGGCAGTTGCTGTATTTTCTTCTGCAACAGCTGATGCAGATTCCTTTGCCGCATCAACGGCACTTTTTGCCTTCTGTATTCGTGATGCATTACTTGCCGCAAAAGCCGCAAGGATAGAGCTTATTTCTTTATCATCGGTTACAGAGTAGGGGGTGTCTGACGGCTTGTCCGTCGCTGAATCTTCCTCAACTGCTGAAATGATTTCCTCTGCAAGCTCTTTAATTTCTTCTGTAGCCGGAACAACAGTTTCTGCCTCTACGGTTTCTGTTGTTTGCGGTGCTTCGGGAATAGTATCCTCTAAAGATGCACCTTCTTCACCGTAATGTGAAATAAAGTTTTCAACATCATTAAATTCATTGGGAGCATTATAGAAGCCCGCATCTGATGACGGAGTTTCGGGATTGATAAGATGAAGCATTTTCTCTTTATCATATCCGTCGGCAATAATCTGACCTTCTTTAAGTACAACAATACGGTGGTCATACTGACGCACAAGCTCATGTGCATGAGTAACCATAATAATAGTTGTACCGTTAGCTTTGTTAATGTGGTTAAGCAAGTCCATAATCTCTGTTGCCATTGCAGGGTCAATATTTCCTGTAGGTTCGTCTGCAACGATGAGGTCTGCATTATTAACAAGTGCTCTTGCTATTGCAACACGCTGCTGTTCACCGCCTGATAATTCATTGGGTAATGACTGTGATTTTGAAAGCAAGCCAACCATTCCCAAAGCGTGAGAAACTCTTTTTCTTACTTCTCTTTCTTTGGTTCCAGTAACTCTTAATGCGAAAGCAACGTTATCGTAAACTTTCATATCGGGAATAAGTCTGAAATCCTGAAAAACTATACCCATTGTTCTTCTGAAATAGGGTACGTCGCGTTTTTTCATTTTGTTAAGATTGTAACCGTTGATTGTAACAGTACCGGATGTGGGCACTTCTTCCCTCATTATCAATTTAAGGAAAGTACTTTTACCTGCACCGGATGCACCTACAACAAAAACAAACTCGCCGTCATTGATAGTAAGATTAACATTTTTCAGAGCTTCAAAGGTTTTGCCGTAGGTCTTTGAAACAGAATTAAATTCTACCATAGGTATCCCTCTTGTGATTTTTTTTTGCAAACTGTAAAAAATGCCGTTTTTAGCTCCGAAGCCGTAGAGGTCAGCGGAGAGTATAAACGGCAAATAAATTAACAGGTAAATTAATATTTTACAGGGTTTGCGTCAAGATATTTTTTAACCATAAGCGCTACTTTGAATACGATTGCATCATCAAATTCACGCAGGTCAAGACCGGTAAGCTTTCTGATTTTTTCAAGTCTGTAAACCAGAGTATTTCTGTGCACAAAAAGCTTTCTTGATGTTTCGGAAACATTAAGATTATTTTCAAAGAATTTCTGAATTGTGAAAAGTGTTTCGTGGTCAAGACTGTCAATAGAGCCTCTCTTGAATACCTCTTTAAGGAACATTTCGCAAAGAGTGGTGGGAAGCTGATAAATAAGTCTTGCAATACCGAGGTTTTCGTAGCTTACAATGGTCTTTTCGGTGTCGAATACTTTGCCTACTTCAAGGGCAACCTGAGCTTCTTTGAATGCGTGAGCAAGCTCTTTGATGCCTGTAACGGCAGTACCTATACCGACAAGTGTGTGAGTATAATACTCACTGCCGAGAGAATCGGCAATTGAGCGCGCAAGCTTTTCAAGGTCCTTAGCCTCAATGTTGGGGCGAACCTCTTTAACAAGCGCAATATCGGTTTCGTTGATATTTACAACAAAGTCCTTTGTTTTATCAGGGAAAAGATTCTGAATAACATCAAAAATCGGCACATCACCGGGTTCTGTGATTCTGATAAGAAGAACTGCACGGGTAGCGTCATTGTTAAAATGAAGCTCTCTTGCTTTGATACAAATATCACCGGGGAGAATATTGTCAAGCATAACATTCTTAATGAAATTGCCTCTGTCGTACTTTTCGTCGTAATACTGCTTAATATTGCTTACTGCAACTGTAAGTACACCTGCATATCTCTGAGCAGTTTCATCAGCACCGTCAACAAAAATTGCATATTCGGGGTGGATGGGTGAACCGAAGCTTTTGAAAGTCATGTCGTTAACCATAACTGTATCTGTGCCGGGGAACACCTTTTCGCTTACAGAAGAATCAAGAACCTCTCCGATTCTTCCAAGCTCACTGCATGCAATAATTGTGCCTGTTTCGTCAATAACGCCGATAGGACGGTCAATAGCATCTTTCATCTGGTGAATAACACTCTGAAATAATCTGTTTGACATAAGAATATCCTCCTGTGTTTTCTTTCTTTAACATAAAATTTTAATCCAACAACCATTTATGCAATATTACTATTGCTTTACTATACATTTTACACATTTTTCGAAATTTTGCAATAGCTATTTTTAAAAAAGTAATAAAAAAATGATAATTTCAGCTGTATATTTCTAAAATAGAACAATAAACTATGGATTTTGCCCAATATTATACGGTTTGTTTGATACAAATTGACAGTTGTATATTTTCACAACTAAAATTTACAAAAAAAATACCTTTTGCACTAAAACAGGCAAAAGGCAGTTTGTTATGATGTAAGAAGCTTGATTTCAGACTCAGAAAGCTCTCTGCATTCTCCGGGAGCAAGTGATTCATCAAGGTCAAGTGAACCCATTGTAATGCGTTTTAGTGCAAGTAAGTTTGTATTGGTTGATGCAATCATACGTTTAATTTGATGATATTTTCCCTCATGGAGAGTTATTTTGTAAACAGGGGAGTCTGAATTTTTATACAGGTCAATTTGTGCGGGCATAAACAGTTCATCACCGCAGGTCATTCCCGTTCTCATTTGTTCAAGATATACGTCATCAATCAGAGCGTCCGTCGTTGCAAGATAAGTTTTGTTTATATGGTGTTTGGGGGAGAGAATATAGTGTGCAAACGCACCGTCATCGGTTATAAGCACAAATCCCGTTGTGTCCTTGTCAAGTCTGCCTGCAGGGAACAACTCAGGTCTTTTTAACTCATCGGGAACAATGTCGACCACTGTTTTTTCTTTCGGGTCGCGGCTTGCACTTACAATGCCGTCTGGTTTGTTCATCATAATATAAATAAATTTTTTGTATTCAAACTTTTCGCCGTTAATTTCAATCTTATCAATATCGGGGTCAGTCTTGAATGACGTGCTTTTGATGACTGTTCCGTTTATACGCACGCTTCCGCTTTTGATGATTTTACCGGCATCTGTGCGTGAAAGCATACCTTGTGAAGATATAAGTTTGTCAATTCTCTCTTTTGCCATAATTTATCCTTTATTCAGTAAACAGCGGCAGCATAAATCCGTCAAGCTCTGTTGAACAGATATCTCCGCCAATTACTTTGTTTTTATAAATAAGAAGCGTCAGCTGCACAGATTCATTGTCTGGGTAATCGGTTACTTTGTAAGTCCATTTTTTTACGGTATAACCTTTGTATCGGTTCAAATCAAATCCGGACTGTAGCTGTAAGTCGTTATATCGGGTGTAAACATCATCAAATTCATCGGGAATCAGTACTTCGTTTACACTTATCGGCTCGGATTCAACTGAATAACCGAGCTGAGCAATAAAATTCAGTCTGTCAGCATCTGTTGCGGCAGAAAAATTGAGCACATTGTCAGTTTGTGATGCCATAACCTGCGAATTGCCGCTGTTTATTATAATCACAACAATTATTGCGGCAACAACAGTTGCTACAAGCAGAATCATTTTACCCTTTAACGATTTTAAAGACAATAAAAACATAACAGCACCTCGCATAAATACTCATGAATAGATATGCAAGGTGCATTCAGTTTATAACTTATTCCTGATCTTCAGGTGTTTTTACGGTAATTTTCTGGATTTTGCCTAAGATTGCATTTGCTGCATCGCGTGTCTGTGTGAACTGATCAATGCTGCTTGTGAGCAATGCTGTGCATTCAGAAAGCAATTCTGTTGCCATTTTGATGGTGCTTGAACGCATTTCATAAGACCATGCTTTTGCAGCCGCAACTCTTTCACCTGCTTCATCAGTTGCCTGATCAATAATCTCTGCAGCCTGTTCATTTGTCTTGTTAAGGATTTTAACAGCAGCGTCTTTTGCAGACTTTGTGATTTCGCTTTCTTCTGTAAGCTGAGCAGCCTTATCCTGAGCTTCGCTTATGATTTTGCTTGCAGTTGTCTGAGCAGCCTGAAGAATATCTCTTCTTTCAGCAACGATTTTTCTTGCCTGAATGATTTCATTTGGGATTGAAGAGCTGAGTTCTTCAAGACAATGGTGAATAGCCTCTGCATCTACCTTGATTTTGCCTGCGTTGCCGAAAGAGGGTTTGCTTGATTCAAGTATTTCCTCAATTTTGTCAATAATTTCTTCATAGTTCATATTCTTTTTCCTCCGAATAATGTTTATTTGTGGATTGATAGCTTTTTGATTATATCCTGTGAAATTTCTTTAGGAACAAAATTAGAGATTTCGCCGCCCAATGAACAGATTTCTTTTACTGCACTGGAGCTGAGATACATGTGTTCAATGTTTGAAACAAGAAAAATTGTGTCAACATCAGGTGCTAATTGCCTGTTTATAAGCGCCTGCTGGAACTCGACCTCAAAATCCGATACAGCTCGCAGACCTTTTACAATAGCAGATGCACCTGAAATAGTTACGTAATCAGCAAGCAAACCCGTATAAGAATCAACAGTAACGTTCTGTAAATCAGTGATACTGCGTCTGATAAAGTCAACTCTTTCGGGAATTGAGAATGTGCCGCCTGCTTTTTTTACGTTGTAGGATACAAGTACAATAACCTTGTCAAACATTTTTGCAGCTCTTTTTATAATGTCAAGATGACCGTTTGTTACGGGGTCAAAGCTGCCCGGATAAACAGCAATTCTACTCATGGCAGTCATCCTTTCATTATTCTTCAAAACGGTAAATTGTAAGCTTTGTTATTGAATATCTGTCGCTTTTTACCGCTTTATAATTACCGATTTGTTCGGGTAATTCTTCATCGCGTGCTGTTTCGCAAACTATTATTCCGCCATCATTTATAACATTTAAAACCAACGGCAGCGCTTTTGCGGCAAGCTGCTTGTTGTAAGGCGGGTCAATAAAAACAATGTCGAACTTTTCACGGGTAGTTTTAAGGAAGGAGAGTGAATCTCCGTTAAAAACTGTAGCATCATCTTTTAAGTTACAATGCTCAAGATTTTCGTTAACTACCTGTACAGCTTTTCGGCTTAAATCAATAAATACAGCTTTGCGGGCACCTCTGCTGAGAGCTTCAATACCGAGCTGACCCGAGCCTGCAAACAGATCAAGTACACATCTTCCTTCAATGTCGAATTGAATTGAATTAAAGATTGCACCTTTTACTTTATCTGCTGTGGGGCGGATATCTTCGCCTTCAAGTGTAATAAGGCGTCTGCCTTTTGCTGTGCCTGTAATAACTCTCATATTACTCTCCAAAACTGTACATATCTAATCGTATTATCGCATTTTATAGGTTAATTTGTCAATAGTTAAAAAGAAAAATTAACAAAAATCAGCTTTTTTCATTAAGAATCAAAGACAGAAGCTCATCAGTATCTTTTGCTATATATTTTGCTCCGCTTTGTGTAAGTGTTTCTTTATCTCTGAATCCCCAAAGCACACCGATACTTTCTATTCCTGCATTTTCTGCTGTAAGCATATCAACGTCGGAATCGCCTACATATAATGCGTCTGATGCGGAACTACCGAGTATTTTTAAAGCTCTGAATACGTTGTCAGGTGCAGGTTTGCGTTTGTCAATGCCGTTATCGCCGATAACGCACGTAAAAACATCACCGAAAACGGCTTTGCATAAATCCTGAGCAACAGTTTCAAGCTTGTTTGTAACAACAGCAGTTTTTATGTTTTTATCTTTAAGTATTCCGAGCATTTCGCATATTCCGTTATAGGGTACTGTGTAGTCGGTTGAATGTACGGAATAATAAGCCCTCATATCATCTATACATTTATTTATCTGTTCTGCTGTTGCATCTTTTGAAACTGATCTTCTTACAAGAGTCGGAACACCGTTGCCGATAAAACTGCGTATTTCATCAATGGTTCTCTCGGGCATATTGTTAAGTTTCAGCGAATAGTTTACGCTGACGGTAAGATCCTTGAGTGTATCAAGTAGCGTTCCGTCAAGATCAAAAATTACAGTATCTTTCATTAGTTGTCTCCGTGATAGAATTTGTATATATTTTCTGCAGTTTTTTTGCTGATGCCTTTAACTGTGCATAGCTGTTCAACCGTAGCTTTTTTTAATGTGGAAAGTGTTTTAAAGTGTGTAAGCAGAACCTTTGCCCTTTCTTTGCCAACGCCTTCAATTTCTGTCAATGTTGCAGATGTAAGAGTTTTTGCCTGTTTTTTTCTGTGATATGCAACGGAGAAACGGTGAACCTCCTCTTGAATATCCGATATGAGCGTAAAAGCTTTTCTTTTATCATTGATTGCTATTTCACCGCCGCTTGCGGCTATAGCTCTTGTTCGGTGCTTGTTATCCTTTACCATACCGAACAACGGAATATCTGAAAGACCGAAACTCTCAAGTACGGGAGCTACGGCGTTTACCTGACCGATACCGCCGTCAAGAAGAATAAGGTCGGGCTTTTTGCCGAAGCCGAATTCATCACCGTCATTTTTGTGCAGTTCATATTCGTTGAATCTTCTTGTAAGAACTTCTGCCATTGAACGGTAATCGTCCTGACCCGAAAAGCCTTTGATTTCAAACCGTCTGTATGCACTTTTTAACGGTTTTCCGTCTTTAAAAACAACCATACCTGCAACATTATCTGCACCGTCAGTATGAGAAATGTCGTATGATTCAATATATTCGGGGATATTTTTAAGACCGAGTAAAGATGCCAGTTCATCAACAGCCGCAACTGATTTGCCCGTTCTGCCTATGTGCTGAGCAAGCTTTTCTGCTGCATTTTCTCTTGATAAGTCAATAAGATTTGCATTTTCACCCTTTTCGGGAATATAAATCTTTACGTTTTTGCCTCGTTTTTGTGTCAAAAATTCAGTAAGTGCTTCAATAGAGTCAATTTCTCCGTCAACTGCAATATGGGACGGAATGCTTGTACGCATAGAGTAGTAGTCTGCAATCATTTTTTCGCGTACTGTGGGCATATCTTCAATAGCATCGGTAAAAAAGTATTCACTGTCGTACAGTCTGCCCTGCGAAAAACGCAATACGGACATACATATTTTATCCGATGCTTCACAGAATGCAAAAACATCCTGCTGAGCAGTTTTAAGGGATACAACACTCTGTTTTTTTGATGTTTTTTCTATTGCCTGTATTGCATCTCTTAATGTTGCCGCTTTTTCAAATTCAAGGTTTTCAGCGGCAGCTTCCATCTGTTTTTTTAATTCGCGCAGTATGGAATCATTACCGCCCGTAATAAATTTAACAGCGTTATCAACCGCTTCATTATGGGCTTCCTTTGATATTTTTCCGCAGCAGGGTGCAGCACATTGTTTTATATAAAAATTAAGACAAGGTCTGCCGTTGGGCTTTATATCTCTCGGAAAAACTTTTGAACAGGAGGGGAGTTTAAAAATTTTACAAGCTTCCGAAAGACTTTTTGAAACACAGTCTGAGCTTGTGTACGGGCCTAAATATTTTGCACCGTCATCAATTTTTTGTTTTTCTGCGGTGAGATTTTTCCAATCGCTGCCTGCAATTTTGATATAATGATAACCCTTGTCGTCTTTTAAAAGGATATTATATTTAGGTGTGTGCTGTTTGATAAGACTGCATTCCAGAACAAGTGCTTCAAATTCACTTTTTACAATAATGTAATCAAAATCAGCTACGTTTTCTACCATTTTGCGTACTTTGATTGTATGATTATTCTGCGAACCGAAATATTGGCTTACTCTGTTTTTTAAAGCTTTTGCTTTGCCGATATATATAATTTTTCCCGATTTGTCTTTCATTATATATACACCGGGTTCAAGGGGCAGACGCATAGCTTTGCTTCTGAGCGTTTTCAGTCTTTCATCCATTTACAACACCTCCTGTACACTAAAACAAAAACGGTACACTACGCCGACTGTTGATAAGGAAGTTTTTGTTTCTCGAACAAAATTCCCTGTATTATCACCAAAAGCCTCGCAAGGCGACAGCCTTGCTGCATTTTTGGCTTCAATACAAGAAATTTTTAGTTCTTACGAAACTGCGAAGCACCTTAAAATATAAAT
>JAZSLJ010000075.1:0-16134 GCA_045535305.1 Acutalibacteraceae bacterium | reverse complement strand
TTTTGTTCGTAGTATAAAACATAAAATATTATTATTTTTTTGATTGTTTGCAAAATTTTGGGGTTCTACAGGCTTAATACACCTGCAGAACCCCTTATTCTTTGCGGTTTTATACGGTCTTCGCTTTTTTTACATCCCCTTGTATTTTTATTACCAAGGGATATGATTAGGATTGTTTTCAATAAAATAATACTCTTTTATGCTCTGGGTTGTATTTGTAATGCTTACAGGACCGGTAACATCAATATAGATTATATACAACGGGATTGTTATATCAACATCCATATTCAATACCATTGTGTAATCGGTATACATACTGTAATATGCAGCAACAATCTGTCCGTTTTCGGGATGGTAATATATTGTAATCTCAGTGTTATAATACTTTACACCACCGACAGAAGGTTTTACATCAAAGTACATATTACCGAAAATTGAAAGGTCCATAGACATTTTGTTGAATTCCTCAGCAACAACCTTAACTTCCTCTTCAATTTCTTTTTCATCATAAACGATAAAAGCTTTGGAAGCGTGTGCGCCTTTTACGTTATTATCTTCTTTTATCTTAACTTTTATACAATCAAGGCCTGTAACAGGTTGACTGCTGTAAAGAACTTGAGAAGTTATCTGGTTATCATCAGTTTTGTATCTTGTAAAAGTATATGTCTGATTCTGTAAATACTCAATGCTTGATATATCGTCAAGTGTTAAATAACTGCTCTGATTTTCATCCACGCCTGCTGCATTGTGAATTTCCATCATTCTGCTTGCGGCATTTCCCGGTTGATATCCCAAAACTGTACTCTGGTAATATTTCTCTTCACCTTCATCCTTTTTAAGTTCTTCGGCAAAGCTCATGGTTGAATCAACCTTTTTAAATGCCTCGTCAAGGCTTTTTAC
Organism: Acutalibacteraceae bacterium; assembly: GCA_045535305.1. Classification (GTDB taxonomy): domain Bacteria; phylum Bacillota; class Clostridia; order Oscillospirales; family Acutalibacteraceae; genus UBA1081. The sequence continues at coordinate 15,234 of JAZSLJ010000075.1, read as the reverse complement.
AACGCCTTTAGGGTCGGTATATGAGATTTTTCTTGTATGCTCTATACCGTTTTTGTAAAGCTTATAGCTATTGGGAATTGCAGTGTTGAGAATTGCATTAAAATATTCAAGTTTTTCCGCATTTGTAAGATAACTGTCAATTTTTTCCAAGCCTGCGGAAAGTCTGAGTATACTTCTTGCATCAATGGCGGTAACCATTCCGTCGCCGTCAACATCCATTTTCGCGGTATCAAGATTTCCTTCTGCAATTCCTGCAGAATAACGCAGAGTCTGTCTTGCATCTTCTGCATCAATCTGAGCTGAACCGTTTACATCAAATCTGTTTACAGATGCATCAAATTTTGCTTTTACGCTGTCTCTTGTGGCATTTGCAACCGGTCTGGAAACAGTAGCGGCAAATGCATTAACACTTAAAGTCAATGCAATAACAATAACTAAAAATACCGAAATTACCTTTTTCATGTATATTTCTCCTATCAAAATATAATCCTTATACATAATAACACAATTTTTTTGTTTTGTAAACACCGATATTTATAATTTTGCTATTGATATTCCAAAAAAATTTATGTATAATAATATGCGGTAAATTTTTTATCGGATAAAACCGAAAGGAGATAATTAAAATGACTTATTCACACGAAGTATTAGAAATGTGCAAAGTCGCTAAGGGTCCCAACCACGGTCCCGCTCCCATCCCCGAAGAGGGCAAATGGGTTAAGGCTTATGACGTAAAAGACATTTCAGGTTTCACACACGGTATCGGCTGGTGTGCTCCTCAGCAGGGTGCTTGTAAGCTCTCTCTCAATGTTAAAGAAGGTATCATAGAGGAAGCTCTCGTTGAAACTATCGGTTGCTCAGGTATGACTCACTCTGCTGCAATGGCAAGTGAAATCCTTCCCGGCAAAACAATTCTTGAAGCTCTTAACACAGACCTTGTTTGTGATGCTATCAACACAGCTATGCGTGAGCTTTTCCTTCAGATCGTTTACGGTCGTACACAGTCCGCTTTCTCAGAAGACGGTCTTACAGTAGGCGCAGGTCTTGAAGACCTCGGTAAAGGCCTTCGTTCACAGGTTGGTACAATGTACGGCACAAACGCTAAGGGCGTTCGTTACCTTGAAATGGCTGAAGGCTACGTTACAAGAATGGCTCTTGACGAAAACGATCAGGTTATCGGCTACGAGTTCGTTTCTCTCGGCAAAATGACAGACTTTATCAAAAAGGGCGATGACCCCACAACAGCTTACAACAAAGCTATGGGCACTTACGGCAGATTCGCTGATGCTGCTAAGTACATCGATCCCCGTAAAGAATAAGGAGGAATACGAACATGGCATTATTTGAAAACTACGAAAGAAGAGAAGCTAAAATTCTCTCTGTTCTTAAACAATACGGTATCAATTCAATCGAAGAGTGTAAAGAAATCACTCTTGCAAAGGGTATCGACTGCGATAAAATCGTTAGAGAAACTCAGCCCATCTGCTTCGAAAACGCTGTTTGGGCATACACAGTAGGCTGCGCTATCGCTCTTAAGAAGGGCTGCACAAAGGCTGCTGACGCTGCTGCTGCTATCGGTGAAGGCCTTCAGGCTTTCTGTATCCCCGGTTCTGTTGCTGACAACCGTCAGGTTGGTCTTGGCCACGGTAACCTCGGCAAAATGCTCCTTTCAGAGGAAACAGAGTGCTTCTGCTTCCTTGCAGGCCACGAATCATTCGCTGCTGCTGAAGGCGCTATCAAAATCGCTCTTAACGCTAACAAGGTTAGAGTTCAGCCTCTCCGCGTTATCCTTAACGGTCTCGGCAAAGACGCTGCTATGATTATTTCAAGAATCAACGGCTTCACATACGTTCAGACTGAGTTTGATCCCTACTCAGAAACTGTTAAGATTGTAAACGAAACAGCTTACTCAACAGGCGACAGAGCAAAGGTTCGCTGCTACGGTTCAGACAATGTACCCGAAGGCGTTGCTATCATGAAGCTCGAAAACGTTGGTGTTTCAATCACAGGTAACTCAACAAACCCCACTCGTTTCCAGCATCCCGTTGCAGGCACATACAAGAAATGGTGTGTTGAAAACGGCGTAAGCTATTTCTCAGTTGCATCAGGTGGCGGTACAGGCCGTACACTTCATCCCGACAACATGGCTGCAGGTCCCGCTTCCTACGGTATGACAGATACAATGGGTCGTATGCACTCAGACGCTCAGTTCGCAGGTTCTTCTTCAGTTCCCGCTCACGTTGAGATGATGGGTCTTATCGGTGCAGGTAACAACCCCATGGTTGGTATGACAGTTGCTTGTGCAGTTGCTATCGAAGAAGCTTGCAAGTAATTAAAACCATATAAACATTTTCACAAAAGCAACAAGCTACCCACATCAGTGAGTAGCTTGATTTTTTATCCGTATTTATTGAAGATATAATAAATTCTTATTTATCGCATACAAGCATTTACAAACTCATTAAAAATACTTTGCTGGAGTGAATCTGTTTTACTCATATGCTCGGGATGCCACTGAACACCTATACAGAACGGATGGTCTTTGAGTTCAAGGGCTTCAACAAATCCGTCTTCGCTGACGGCGGAAACTGTAAGATTGTGCCCGACATTCTCAACAGCCTGATGATGCATACTGTTTACACCTATCTGAGCTTGTTTTAATATTTCAGCGAGCTTTGTACCATTTGTTATATTTACCTTATGAATAGCTTTTGCTCTTTTAAGAAAACTTGAATGATTGCATTTTTTTATTTCTGCAATATCCTGATAAAGAGTGCCGCCGTTTATAACGTTTAAAAGCTGAAAGCCTCTGCAGATGCATAAAATCGGCTTGTTCGTTTTTACGAAGGCATTGTATATGAGAAATTCGTATTTATCGCGCAATTCATTGGGTTTGCCGCATTTTTCTTCTCTTTCTCTGCCGTAAAGTGAGGGCTGAATATCTGCACCGCCGGGAAGAAGCAGACCGTCGCAAGAGAGTGTCTCTTTTACAGCCTTTTCGGTGTCATCAAGTTCAATCCATTTTACGGTTGCACCTGCTCTTTCAAAGCTTTTTACATATTTGCTTTTCATATATTTTCTGAAAAGGTCAGTACCCATCTGCGGCATAGCTATTACAACACTCATAACAATCTCCTCAAATAAATTTCTAAAAAAATTTTAACATAATTAACTTGATAATGTCAACGAGGATTGCTATACTTGTTTTATAGAAATAAAAAAGGAGTGGTTATGTGAAATACGATTTTACAAGCATCCCTGACCGCCGTAACTGCGGCAGTAACAAATGGAATGGGGCAAAAAATGCATCACCTGAATTTGTACCGCTTTCTGTGGCTGATATGGAGTTTTATCCTGCCCCGCAGATTGTTGAGAAAATAAAAAAGACTGCTGAAAATTCGGTTCTCGGCTACACAAGCCCCACCGAAGAATATTTTGATGCGGTTATTTCATGGATGGAGCGCAAACACGATTTCGATGTAAAAAAAGAATGGATTATCAACACTCCCGGTGTTGTTGATGCACTTGCCGTACTCATTCAGGCAAGTACAAATCCCGGCGACGGCGTAATCATTCTCACGCCTGTTTATTATCCCTTTGATATGGCTGTGCTTGCAAAAAGCAGAAAGATTGTTTACAGCGAACTTATAGACAATAACGGCAGATATGAAATTGACTACGCTGACCTCGAAAAGAAATGTAAAAAGGCAAAAGCACTTCTTTTCTGCAATCCTCACAACCCCGTAGGCAGAGTCTGGACAAAAGAGGAGCTTAAAAAGGTAGCCGATATCTGTTGCCGTAACAATGTATTTATTATAGACGATGAAATTCATCACGATTTGATAATGCCCGGATATGAACATACCGTTATGGCAAACGTGGGTGATTTTGTGCTTGACAACATCGCCGTATGCACAGCGCCGAGCAAAACATTCAACCTTGCAGGTCTTCAGTGTTCAAACATTATCATTCCCAATGCAAAAATCCGCGCAAAGGCAACAGCCTGTTCACTTTTCAATATGCAGATGGGACTTAACATTTTCGCTTATCCCGCCTGTATAGCAGCATACAACGAATGTGAGGACTGGCTCGACGAACTTCTTACAGTTGTTCACGAAAACGCTGTTCTTGTTGAAAACTTTATGGCAGAGCATTTTCCCGAAATAAAGGTTTATCCCCTTGAGGGTACATATCTTCAGTGGCTCGATATGAGAAAACTCGGAATGACACACGTTGAGCTTCGCAGAATGCTTGAAGGTGCGGGACTTTATCTTGACAACGGTGAAATGTTCGGGCCTCTCGGCAGAGGTTTTCAGCGAATCAACCTTGCCTGTGCAAAGGTTACCATTGAAAAGGCTCTTGAACGCTTTAAAAATGCCGTTGAAAAAGTCAGAGCAGATTGGGAAGCAACCGGCAAGCCCTATCACAAAACTCTTGTTGCAGGTGAAAAGCTTGAGAACTTTGTTTATAATTCACCCAAGGCAACAAATGCAACTCTTGACGGAAAAACATTCATTATTTTCTCAAGATTCTATGACTGCGAATTGTGTAAAGTGCTTCTTGCATCATTTACAGCCGCATATCCCGTTTTCAAAGCTATGGGTTATGATATCAAATTCATTCTGCAGAATGATGTTTACACACTTGCTCAGCATCAGAAAAAATATCCCTTTGAACTCGTGGCAGACCCAAAATGCGAACTGTATGACAAATACAATGTATTTGAAGCAGACGGCATTGTAAATATGCTTGCAGGCGATAAACTGATTGAATTTGTTATAGGCAAGAATGTTTACAAACTGCTGAATCTTGATATGATTGAGTCAATAAATTCGGCAATTGCACCTGCAGAGGAAACAACGAAAGGTCCGAGAGAAAATCAGCTTTGTGCATTTGTTGCAGTTGATAAGGATATGAATGTTACGTATTCTCACTACGCAAAGACTATGACAGATTTTCCCGATGTGAAAGACATCATAAAAGTTCTCAGAAAGTAAGGAGCTGTTAAAATGAAAGATACAGTTAAAAAAGAAGGTAAAAAGAAACTGAGCGTTGCGGAGCTTTCCTGTTACGGAATAGGTAACTGCATCGGCTCGGGCATATTCGTTTCTATGGGTACTGCGATCGGATTTACTGGCAGATCAATCACTCTTGCACTCGTCTGTGCTTGTATTGTTGTGCTTTTTGCTTACGCATACAAAACGCTTATGTCGGGTATGTTCGTTCTTCCCGGCGGTAATTACAGTCAGTCGGCATTGCTTCAGCCGCCGCTTCTTGTCGGTGTTACTGCAATTTCAAGTATTTTCTCAGGACTTGCATTTGCAATGTACGGTCTGTCGGTTGTGGAATATGCTTCAATCATCTTCCCGCAGATTGCGCCTTACGGCAAATTTGTAGCAATCGGAATTATCACTTTCTTCTTTGCAACTACCTTTCTGGGCGGTAAGTTCATGGGTAAGTTCAATCTTGTAATGGTTGGCGTGCTTATAGTTTCACTTCTTGTTTACATTATTGCAGGACTCCCCAAAGTTGATTTTGCAACTGCAAATCCATTTTCTGAAGGATATTTCAGCGACGGGCCTTTCGGCTTCATTATGGCAGTTGCGATGATGAGCTTTGCATGTCAGGGTGCAACAAGACCCATTGAAATGACTCCCGATGCAAAAGACCCCAAGCGTTCACTTCCCAAGGCAATTCTTATTGCTTCATTCGTGGTTATGATTGTTTATGTGCTTATCGCTATTGTAACTGCGGGTGTTCTTCCCATTGAACAGGTTGCAGACAAAAACCTCGGTGTTGTTGCCGAAAAGATATTCCCCCACGCAATTTACGTTATTTTCACTCTCGGCGGTGCTTGCTTTGCTATTGCAACTTCACTTTACGGAGCTATTGCAGGCGTTCAGCATCCTATGCTTGCAACAATTGAAGACGGTTGGCTTCCCTCGGTTCTCGGCAAGAAAAACAAAAAGGGTTACCCCTGGGTAATGATGCTTGTGCTTTACATAGTTGCAATTGTACCTGTTTTCGTTGATATGGGACTTGATGACCTTATCTCACTTATGATGATTCCCGTCATGATTCTGAACCTTATCAACAACTGTCTTATGTTCAGACTTCTCAAAAAATATCCCGAAGCATGGAAAAACAGCTTTTTCCATATGCCGAAAGCAGCATTTATTATAACAATCATTCTTGCAATTATTGCAGACCTTCTCATAAGCGTTTCACTCTTTACAACACTTGAAGCAGGCGACCAGTATTTCCTTATTGGTATGGTTGTGTTCCTCTTTGCTTTCAGCTTCTACAGAATCAAGGCGGGTAAAATTGACCTTAAAGCTCTTGAACTTGCAAAAGAACAGGCAGAAAAAGCAGTTGAAGAAAGTCTGGCAACGAACTGAAAAATATACATCTGAGCAACAAAACAGCCCCGTTAATACGGGGCTGATATTATTGTTTACAGTTTTGAATAACCGTAGCTGTTGATAAGTGCATCCAGCTTCTTTTTTTCTTTACACAAGGGACATTCATGAGACGGAACAGCAAAATAGCCGTCAAGGTCGTTGGGATTAAATACAGAATCCACAGCATAACCGTTGAACTCTTCCTGTGTTGAGAATATTGATGCAATACCTACAACCTCGCCGCCGTAATATTTAACTGCTTCAATAGCAGATTTTACTGTATTGCCCGTTGCAACGGATACTGCCAGCACAAGCACATGTTTGCCGTTTATCATAGGAACGATATTATCTCTGAACAAAAGCTGTGAGCTGCCTGTTAATTCGGGAGTTACAACATAAATTGTCTGATGAGCGTTGATATTCATAAAATGATTCTTTGTAAGCTCATCTGCAAGACAGGCACCAAGCACCTCCGTACCGTCAAGGCAAAGAATTGTATCAACGATTCTTGTATTATAATTGTAATTGCTGCAAAGCTCCTGTGCAACTGCCTTTGCTTCAGAAAGTCTTGATTTCTGCGCAGCAACATCAATATAATAGTTGCTGTGAGAATGGCTTGAAGCAAAATGACCTTTTTCTGCACGCAAGAACAAATCCCTGCGCTTTGTTGCAATTTTAATAACATTGTTAATAGGCATAAAATATACCTCCTTGATATATTGTGTGTACTTATTGTACAATAAACTGCAATAAATTGCAAGCGTTTTTGAGCAATTTTATTATTTTTTATTAAAACTGCCGAGTGTCCTTACGAACACTCGGCGAAAAACACGTTATTTAATTATTTTAAAGCAAGTCTTTCCTGAGAGTACTTTACATCAATACCCTTTTTGAACAACAGGTAGTCATATTTCGGGCACCAGTCGTCGCCGACCTCCATACCATGGAATTCTTCTTCGCTTACAGCCACATTCATCTGTGCAACACCGCGAAGCTCACCGTCGCTCTTGTAAACAGTATCCCAGAATGCGTGATGACCGATATACTTAACACTTGAGGGAATGTAAACATAAGTCAGCTCCTGATTATAACTGAAAGCATCAGAACCGATAAATTCCAAGCCTTCGGGAAGTGAATTATAAACCTCACCGAGAGCATCAACTGTTGTGAAATGTGTATCTGTTACATCTTTATTTTTGTAAGAAAAAACATTTATTAGCGAAGGTGTTGTTCCCCACTGGTCAGCAGGCTCGTGCAATTTGAATACTGCAAGAGTTTCAATAGTTTTAAGACCTTCGGGAAGATAAAGCACTCTGATATTCGCATAGTTAAAGCACATCTCACCAAGTTTTGTAACAGAAGAAGGTACTACATAAGTCTGAACATCTCTTTCATATTCGGGTGTAACATCATTCTTATAAAGCTCTGTTTCATAACCGTATTTCTGTCTGAGATATTCATCGTGGTTACAGGGGTAGCAAAGAAGCTCTGTTTTATCCTTGTTGTAAAGAACGCCGTCAATATCGCAATAATTGGGATTGTTTTCGTCAACCTCAATATTCTGTAATGCCCAACAGGAATAAAATGCCTTTGCATCCACAAACTCAACATTAGCACCGATTGTTATTGTCCTGATTTTATCATCACAGTTAAGAGTGAACTGTCTTACAGAAACAACAGGCTTTGATTCATCCTTTACAACCTTGAAATTTGTTGCGGGGTCGTTATTGCCTGCAATATACTCAACATCGGATACATAATCAATATCAAGCTCGTAAAGATAACCTGTGTTACTGAACTTTGAAAACTCATAGCCGTTTTCAAGCTGAGTATATTCAAATGTTTCATTCTGTAATGCAAGAATACTGAAATAAATAGAAAGTGAAACAGCAACTATAATACTTATAACAAACAATGCTTTTTTAAGATTGTAGTATTTATAAGGCTTGTTGATATGAGGAGCTGCAAGACCGGGAATCTGATATGTCCATATTTCGTCTTCGGGAATGTCGAGCTTTATATCGTCCTGTAAAACAGTACCTTTATTTGCTTTTTTTTCTTTTTTACTCATAAAAACTCACCATCCCTTAACCCTTATAACTACCGGCAGTTGACTTACCTTCTTCTTCTGCCTTCTTTTCGGTAACCTCAGCACGTCGTTTAAGAACTTCCATAACGAGATTCTGTTTTCTGTTGTCATAGTCCCAGAACAGATACGGAATAGTCATCAGGAAGAATCCGATTGCGTCGATAATAATGGGAACAACAACAATATTTCTTCTTGAGCCGTCAAAGAAAAGGATTTCCCAGTTACTGTTGAAGCCGTACTTGAGCAGGAAGATAGGAATAATAAGACCGATAAATGATGTTATAGGTCCTGTAAACCAGCCGAAAATGCCGCCGAAGCTTTCAAGACGCTCGCCTGAGATATACATCTGATAGTCATTTATACGCACACCCATATCATGACCGGCTGTTGTGGGAACAGTCTTTGTCATTTCCATAAAGAAGAGAACGACAATACAGATTGTGCCGCAAAGTGCAAGATTATCGCCGAGAGTCCACATAGCAACAGCAATGATTGCATTACCTATTGCACGGCTGAGCTGATAGAAAATCATAATCTGCTTATATGAAAATCTCTTGAGGAAATAAGGTGAAAGAAGATCGGGCGGAGTTCCTGCGAATGAAATAAGAGCTACCAACAGACTGTAAGGCAGACCGCTGAGACGGAATGTGTAGAAATACAGAATCGTTGCAAATGGAAGCATACCGTTACCGAGAGAGTCAATAAGACCGACTATGGTGTTGATAAGCAGATATTTATTTTTAAGTACACCCAGCATACCGTCCCAGAATTTAATCTGAACCTTTTTCTCGATAGGCGGCTGAGGTATTCTTTCTTTGATTCTGCCCGCAAGTATCATTGTAAATGCTGCAGAAATTGTAAATGTAATGGGAATTACAAATCTGTAGAAATTGATATCAGCCCATTCATGACGAAGCATACCTACAATAGCAGGAAGAATGATTGCAAGAATTGAGTTGAAAATGTGAGAAATCTTTACGGGATAGCTTCTTACAAGAATTCTCTCCTGAAGATTGGGGCTTATACGCTTTGTACATTCTTCAAGAACGTTACCGAAACCGAATACGTTATATGTAGCAAAGAGGAGATTTGCAACCCATACACGTGTTGCAACATCGGCAATATTGTAAACGGGAAGCCAACCTATAAGGAATACCATTACACATTTGGGAATTACGTCAGAATAAAGTGAATACTTATATCTGCCGTATTTGGGAAGCAACTTTTTACGCCAGAAGATATTTCTTGCTCCTACCCAACCCGAATACAGGAAATGCGTACCGAAGGTCTTGAAACACGCCGTGGCGTTCATTCCTTCAAAGCTGTTCAAAATCGTTATAAACGACGATGATTGGTCAAACAGTAATGAATAGTCAAAAAGAATTGTAGAAATACCGAACGCCATCATACCAATGTATACGCCGTAAAGTAATCTTTCTGTTTTTTTAGGCAAGAAACCTAAGTTATCACACACATACCACCATATAAGAGCTGTGATGTAGCCCAAAGGCATATTGAGAAGCCCTATAACGGAGAATGTGAGATAAGGTAATTTGTAATGGTGCATAATGAGGAAACAGCTTGACCAGAATCCGATATACTCAAGCGTTTTTGTGCCTGTGTAGTTTGCACCAACACCGAGAATAACGTCCTTATATTCTTTATAAGGAACATATTTACCCTCCGCAGGAGTATTCCAATGAGTTTTGAGTTCATTGGCAAAAGATTTTACTGTGTCAACGATTTTGCCTTTATTATCACTCATTAATACCGACCTCCTTTATAATATTAATAGCATTGTAACATAATAATAAAAAAAAGGCAATCATAAAATTTGTTTTTATTCAATTTAACATAAATAATATAAAATAAAAAATGTTATAAACAATAATTTATCTAATTAACAATGTACAATGTATAATGTACAATGAAGGAAAGGGCTTCGCCCTTTAACCCGATTTTTATGTTTCAATAATTGTACATTGTAAATTGTAAATTGTACATTGTGCATTAAATTATTGTTTACATCAAACCAACAAAAAGCTCCCTGTAAAAGGGAGCTGAAAATTAAATTTATTCATCAAGTATTCTCACCGCATTTGGAAACGGTGCAAGGCTGCGTCTTAAAATTCCGTTCATATGTGCTATTGCGGTGCCGTAATTTGTAATGGGTATACCGCTGTCAAGTGTCTGCTTTACGCGGTATTTCATTTCACGCTCATTGAGCATACAACCGCCGCAATGTATAACAAGTGAATACCCCTCAAGCTCCTCGGGGAAATGAGTACCCGATGCAAACTCGAACTCTACATTTTTGCCTGTATGCTTTTTAATAAGAGCAGGCAGTTTCTGCGTTCCGATATCTCCGCATTGTCTGTGATGTGTACAACCCTCGGAAATCAGCACTTTATCGCCGTCTTTCAGTTTATCAAGTGCCGACGCACCTTTTACTGCAGAAATCAAATCTCCTTTATATCTTGCAAAAAGAATTGAAAATGAAGTGAGCATTATATCTTCAGGGACAATCTTTGCAACAGAGCCGAATGCCTGTGAATCGGTAATAACCATTTTCGGTTTTTTACCCAGAGAATTGAGAGTATTTTTCAATTCCGAATCCCTTGTAACTACCGAAACTGCACCCGAATCGAGAATATCACGGATAGTCTGCTGCTGCGGCAGAATCAGTCTGCCTTTGGGGGCTGCTTTGTCAACAGGTACAACAAGAACTATAACATCATCAGGCTCAATAAGGTCGCCAACTACCCTTTTGCCGCTTTCTTCCTGTTTTGCAAGCCTTGCAATCATTTCTTTAAGCTCAAAAATGCCTGTATTCTCTTTTGCGCTGACGAAAATTGTATTTTCTGCAGAGTCGGGAACATTTTTGCGCAAATCGGACTTATTGAAAGCAATAACATAAGGAATATTTTTATCCTTGAACAGAGTAATCAGCTCGTTTTCCGCAGGGGTCAGATTTTCTTCTGCTTCCGTTACAAGAACGGCAATATCCGTTAAATTAAGCACCTGACGTGCCTTTTTTACACGCATTTCACCAAGCTTGCCAACATCGTCAATGCCGGGGGTGTCGATAATTACAACAGGACCGAGAGGCAGAAGCTCCATAGCCTTTTTAACGGGGTCGGTGGTAGTACCTTTTACATCTGAAACAAGGGACAGCTCCTGCCCTGTTACGGCATTTACAACGCTTGATTTACCTGCGTTACGCAAGCCGAAAAAGCCAATATGCACACGCTCGGCTGAAACCGTATCGTTAAGTCCCATAAATCCACCTCTTAAAAACGGAAATCTCTCCTGTTGGAATTTTTAATATTTTCAATGTTTTCTTTTGCAATCTTTTTAACCTTTTCGGTAGGAATCTTTTCAAGCTCTTTTTCAATAAGCTCAAAACCGATTTTCTGAGTTTCTTCACTTGCATAGTCCACAAGATACTCAGTAAGCGTCATAAGTGCATTGGGATGACAGCAGTTGAGAATCTGTCCGTTTTTGCAAAGAGCCATAAATCTGTCGCCTGTTCTGCCCTCACGGTAGCAGGCTGTACAGAATGAGGGAATATGTCCGTTTTCCATAAGCCATCTTACAACCTCGTCAAGAGTACGCTGGTCGGAAACATCAAACTGCTCGGAGTCGTGAGGTCTTTCCTCCTCGGTATAGCCGCCTACGGATGTTCTTGAAGCACCGCTTATCTGTGAAATGCCCTTATTGAGCGCTCTGCCTCTTACCTCCTCGGATTCTCTTGTGGAGATAATCATCCCTGTATAAGGTACTGCAAGACGGATACAGGCAATAATTTTTTCAAACATTTCATCTGAAATGGAATTGTCAAAAACATCGGGGTCGATATCATCCGCACGCTTGATTCGAGGCACGCTGATTGTGTGAGGACCTACGCCGTGCACTGCTTCAAGATGCTCTGCGTGCATAAGCAGACCTGCAAACTCATATCTGTAAAGCTCAAGACCGAAAAGAACACCTAAACCTACATCGTCAATGCCGCCCTCCATAGCTCTGTCCATAGCCTCGGTGTGATAATCGTAATCGTGCTTGGGGCCTGTGGGATGAAGCTTGAGATAGCTCTGCTTATGATAGGTTTCCTGGAAAAGAATGTATGTGCCGATACCTGCATCTTTAAGCTTGCGGTAATTCTCAACAGTCGTGGCGGCAATATTTACGTTTACTCGTCTGATTGCGCCGTTTTTGTGGTTTATGGAGTAAATGGTTTTGATACATTCAAGAATATACTCAATGGGATTGTGTACAGGGTCTTCACCTGCTTCGATTGCAAGACGCTTGTGTCCCATGTCCTGTAATGCGATAACCTCTGCTTTTACCTCTTCCTGTGTAAGCTTTTTACGTGCGATATGCTTGTTTTTAAGGTGATAAGGGCAGTAAACACAGCCGTTTACACAGTAGTTTGAAAGATAAAGAGGTGCAAACATTACGATACGGTTGCCGTAGAATGCAAGTTTTATCTCCTCTGCGATTTTGTAAATTTCCTCTACCTTTTCGGGAATATCACAAGCAAGAAGCACAGATGCTTCTCTGTGGGTAAGACCACCGCATACACAGCCTGTTGCAGTTTTCTGAGGACGTGCTTTTTCAAGAATTGCATCAATAAGCTCAACATTGTTTTTATTTGCATCTGCATATTCAAGTGTTGCTCTTATTTCTTCGTCATTGATAAATTCTTCTGCTTTAAGTGATTTTGGATTGTAAACAGCCATAATCAATTACCTTCTTTCTTTATATCGCCTCGGTCGGTTACAATGTGATAACCGATGGATTCCATTTTTTTTGCAAGGGCATCCACCGCTTCGGCGGATTCTGCACCGGTGTTCAGTTTATTATTATACAGCTCGTATTTACTGCGCTGTGATGCAGGTGAAAGATTGGGCATCACAACGTTTGCACCTGATAAAATGCCTTTTTCTCTGCCGTCCTGCTGTGCTGTTCCCAACGCAGTGGTTGCAGGTAAAAGTATGCGAGGATGTATAAGCCTTATGATTGATAAGATATAGCATGTAAGCTCTGCACTGCCTGCGGGATAATCCTTAAAAGGTGTTGCCTTGTGGGGAATAAACGGTCCCACACCGCACATCTGCGGCTTGAATTCCTCAATAAATTTCAAGTCTTTTGCAATATGTGTATATGTCTGAAAAGGTGAACCCACCATAAAGCCACAACCGGTCTGATACCCTATATCCTTAAGATTTTTAAGACATTCCATCCTTTTTTCAAAGGACATTGAAGCGGGGTGCAGTTTTTCATAATGCTCCTTATCCGCTGTTTCGTGGCGGAGAAGATACCTGTCCGCACCTGCATCAAACAGTCTTTTGTAGCTTTCGTAGCTTTTCTCACCAAGAGAAAGTGTAACGGCACAGTCGGGATATTTTGATTTGATTTTACTGATAACACCGCACATGAAATCATCGCTGAAATATGCATCTTCTCCCCCTTGCATAACAAAGGTGCGAAAACCAAGCTTATAGCCGTTATCACAGCAAGTTAAAATATCATTTTCCGTAAGCCTGTATCGGTCGCAGGATTTATTGCTTTTACGGATTCCGCAATAAAGGCAATCGTTTTTACAGATATTACCAACCTCAATAAGACCTCTTATATACACGGCCTTACCGTAAACCGCCTCTCTCGCCTGTCGGGCTTTTTCGGCAAGAATCCCGGCACTTTCATCAGTCCTGTTTTCAAGCAGATACTGATACTCTGCAAGAGTAAGACTGTGTTCTTTTTCGAGCTTTTCTATAAGCTCCGTCATAACCTTATCCATTGGTTATCACGTTTGAATAAGCGGTTTTCACGCTTATTCCGGCGAGCTTGCCTATTCTGCCCGAAAGAGCCGAAATAGTGTCCTGCTGTGCATCCACGGCAATGCTCACAACGCTTATCCCCCTTTCCTTGTAAGGGATACCCATACGGCCGATGATTATATCGCCGTATTCGTGAAGCAGCTCGTTGAGCTGTGAAACACTTTCCTTGTTTTCAACTATAATGCCCATAACGGCAACTCTTGTGTCCATTTCATTTACCTCTGTACTTTTTGTGAAAATAAAAAATCCGCACCCTGACAAGGCACGGATAAATACGCAGAATTTCTGTTCAATTCAAGATTATTACAGTATTTTTCTCGCACCTTTCACTCAGTAATACTTTGTGTCAGGAATCATTTATATTATATATGTAAATTCAACATAAGTCAACTCACGAAGTGCATAATTTTTTGGGAATTTAATGCTTGAAAAAGTGCATATAAAGGAATATAATACAAAACCGTGTGATAAACTATACTTTTGAAGAAAAGAAGCGATATTATAATGAACGTTCTTTTATCCGTATCCGTAGCCCTGCTTGCAGGACTTATGATGACAAGGCTTTTCAAGCCTCTTAAACTGCCGAGCGTTACAGCTTATCTTATTGCAGGCGTGCTTATCGGCCCGTATTGCCTGGGTGCACTCGGTCTTAACGGTCTGGGCTTTGCCTCACACGAAAACGTTGAGTCACTCGGCGTTATCTCCGACGTTGCGCTTGGCTTTATCGCCTTCTCAATCGGCAACGAATTCAGGCTCGAAGACCTTAAGAAAACAGGTAAGCAGGCCTTTGTAATCGGTATTCTTCATGCGCTTGCCGCAGCGGCACTTGTTGACGTTGCACTTATTGCAATACACCTCATAATGCCAGATAAGCTTTCCGTTTCGCAGGCAATCACCCTGGGCG
>JAZSLJ010000017.1:0-19634 GCA_045535305.1 Acutalibacteraceae bacterium | reverse complement strand
TTTGTTCGTAGTATAAAACATAAAATATTATTATTTTTTTGATTGTTTGCAAAATTTTGGGGTTCTACAGGCTTAATACACCTGCAGAACCCCTTATTCTTTGCGGTTTTATACGGTCTTCGCTTTTTTTACATCCCCTTTTTTATTGTTTATTTAATTAAATCGTTTTTCTTAACAAAGTCAACCACTTCGTCTACTGTTGTAAATGCAAGAGCAACAACTGTATCTGCACCGCCGTAATAAATTGCGATTCTGCCTGTATCGGCATCTGCAAGAGCTGCACAGGGAAATACAACGTTGGGAACATCACCCACACATTCGTACAATTCGTGAGGAGCAAGCAGGAAACAATCTGCTCTGTGAAGCACCTTCCAGGGCTCGTCCTTATCGAGAATTGCCGCACCCATAGCGTATGTAAAGCCGTTACAGCTTGTAAGAACGCCGTGATAGAACATCAGCCAGCCTTCGTCTGTTTCAATAGGTGTAGGGCCTGCACCAACCTTTGTCATTTCCCAGTTCTTTTCGGGTTTCATAACAAAACGGTGTTTGCCCCAATATGTAAGGTCTTTACTGTGGCTGAGGAAAATATCGCCGTAGGGAGTGTGGCCTCTGTCGCAGGGTCTTATAAGCAGAAGAAACTCGTCATTAACCTTTCTGGGGAAAAGCACGCCGTTTCGTGCAACGGGGTAACAAGCATCCTCAAGCTGTGTCCACTCTTTAAAATCAGTTGTATATGCAATACCTATAGTTGTGCCGTGGGGAGTAAGATTTACCCATGAAAGATAATATTTACCGTCGATTTCGCAAAGTCTGGGGTCATAGCCTCTGAAAATTACCTTTTCCTCAAGCTCCCAGTTAATTGCATCCTTACTGTAACCTACAACGAGTGTGTGGTCGCGGCTCATAACGTCAACTCTGAAAACACCTGCAAAACCGTCGCCGAAAGGCACAACAGCAGAATTGAAAATACTGTTTGCCATATACAGATTATCTCTTGTAATAATGGGGTTGCCGTCATAACGCCACACGGGGTATCTGTAACCCTCGGGCTTATCCTGCCAAGGGATATTTGGAATTGATGAACCGATTATTTTAGCCATTGTTATTCTTCCTCTCTTTTAATTAAGATTAAGTCCTTTATCCTTAAGCACTTTTCTTGTGTTAAGTGCTGTACGCTTTTGTGAAAAGATATATTGTTTAATAATTGCGGGAGCTTTTGTTTCCGCTGTTTCACGCAGTGTGCGGACGTCAAGAGCAGGCAGACCTTTTTTAATTACAATAAAATTCTTTGATTTTGCAATTCTTCTTGACTGTGTATAGAAGCCCTTATCGGGAAGCACCGTAATATTCTCCATATTTCTGAATTCATCGGGGAAAAGACTGAATTTACTTTCGCTGACAATCACCTCAAAGAAAGGATAGGTCTGTGCATAAAGTGAACGCAGGAAAGGTAAATACTCGTTTTCCTTTGCAATGTCAAACATTACAGAAAACTCCGGCTCGTCGGCTGCCTCTTTTTTATCGGTATAAATATAAGGTAAACGCAAATCCGTATTTGCCTGCTGTAATTTTTTAAAGCGTTCCGGCTGAACAAGCTGAGCGTATTTTTCAAAATCAGCCTTCATTTCAGCAAGAGTTTCGCTTGTCATATACCAATATTTGCGATAGAAATTCTCGATATAAAAACGGTAAATCATATAGATGATTTCCTGTATATATGCTTCATCGCCGTCGAAATTACCCGTCTGCTCAA
Source organism: Acutalibacteraceae bacterium (assembly GCA_045535305.1). Lineage (GTDB taxonomy): Bacteria > Bacillota > Clostridia > Oscillospirales > Acutalibacteraceae > UBA1081. The sequence goes on along the minus strand of JAZSLJ010000017.1, from coordinate 17,881 downwards.
TAATGATTTCCTTACCCATTTCAAAAATTTCGGAAAGAACATATTTTGCAGATTTTATATTTTCAAGAGTGGGCATTTCAAACTGAGAATATCCGTCCTCTACGTGCTTCATTGTCTTTTCAAGTATAAAATCGGCACATCCGCTTATTTTACAGCCTGTGAACACGCACTGCATTGTGAAAAGCATTTCGCCGTAAGCGGTAAGGTCAAGAAAACGGATATTATAAAGGTCAAACAGCTTTTTTCTGAAAACCTTTGCACCTATGTACTGACTGTAAAGCAAACGGCTTTCCAACATTTCGATTTCAGGCTGTGTGGCAAGAATATCAAGGGATTTATCGTATTCGTATTCAATATCGCCGTTTTTCCAGCATCTGCCTGTTATAATATCGGCATTTTGTGCATCTGAAACGGCAAAAACAGCTTCAATACTGCCGTCTGTGATAATATCACCGCAATCAAGGAAAAGAAAATACTCACATTTTGCCTTTTCTATACCCGCATTTCTTGCGGCGTAAACACCTTTATGCTCCTGATAAATATAATAAAATCCGTCGTAATCGTCGCAGTAGCGTTTTGCAATTTCGGCTGTTGTATCGGTTGAGCCGTCGTCAACAATGATAACCTCAAAATTATCAACTGTCTGCGTGATAAGACATTCAAGGGTTTTTTCAAGATATTTTTCACCGTTATATACGGGGATGATTACAGATAAACGATTCATTCGGTCTGCTCCTTGATTTTTATAATAATTTCAGCCTTTTCCATATCCTCGGGATAGGTAAGTTTTATGTTATTTCTGTCGCCCTCAACAAGAAAAACATTTTTGCCTGCGTTTACAAAAACCGAACAGGCATCTGTAAAATTCTCAAACTGTTCTTCGGTCATATTGCTGTACAGCTCAAGCAGAGCCGTAACATTAAAGCTCTGGGGGGTCTGACCGTGATAAAACTCACTTCTTACGGGTATTGCGTTAATAAATCTGCCGTCTGTGCTTTGCACAAGAGTGTCAACTGCGGGGACAACAGTATTGCACGCACCGTATTTGCGGGCGGCTTCAATATTATCTGCAATTATACGCTTATTGATAAAAGGACGTACCGCATCGTGAGTTAAGATAACATCATCGTTATTTATACCTGTTGCTTTTATCATTTTAAGCACATTGTAAAGGGTGTGGTTTCTGTTTTTTCCGCCGGAGATAACCTGAACATCGCAATCGGGCAGAAACTGAGCAATCAATGATTTTGTATAATCAACATAATCAGCCGAAACGGCAATTATTATCCTGTCTGCAAGTCCGCTTTCAAGAAATGCATCAATACTCCTTATAATAATCGGTCTTTCGCCTACGCACAAAAATTGCTTGGGTAAATCACCGCCCATACGCAGACCGCTGCCGCCTGCAAGCACAGCCGCATAAACCATAAGCTCCCCTCCACAAACAAATTATATATATTTTAACATAGTACAATAGATTAATCAAGACACAAAAGCAGAAACAATAATTTAGCCAATTAACAATGTACAATGTATAATGTACAATGGTGGAAAGGGCTCCGCCCTTTAACCCATTTTATATAATTAAAACCCGCAGGGCTTCCTTAATTGCTCACTGCTCATTCCTCATTGCTCATTAACAAAAAAAAGCATCCCAACCAAGTGGGATGCTGAAACTGATTTTATTTTATATCTTTGCAAAGATTGAAAAGAACATCTGAAGATAAAGGCTGATTTTTGCAATGAGATTGCTGAACCAATCTGAGATATTTTCAAAGAAGCTCTTTTCGTTTTCCGCACCGTAGCCCTCGATAGTGCCGTTATTGTCGTTTACGCCGTCGCTGTCAAATGCGAACTCGTAAATAATGGGAGATGCGATAGCACAAAGGAAATATTCTGCAGCTGTAACGCCACCGAAGGTTTCGGTACAAAGCTTTGTAACCTCTTTTACCATGCCGTCGCCGCCGACTTTACCCATATAATCGTTTGCCCATGCAAAAATAACTTCATCCTGCACGCCTGAGAGAACATCTTTAAGAATCATAGCAACGGAACGAAGAAGAATTGTTACCTCAGTTGAATAAAGGTCGAAATTCTCCTCACCTGCATAGTGCATTGAAACGAGAGTCATAGCAAGATCCCAAAGATTTTCATAATCGCTGTCGGGGATAACAAGGTTGTATTCCTTAGCAAGTGCCTGTACGGAATTCTCACCGTAGAGAGGTCTTTCAAGGTTTCCGGTGAGCATATCAACAGCTGTTTTTACAAGATTATAGTAAATAGCATCTTCGCTGATACCCATTTTCTCCATTGTAAGGGAGAGTTCAAGTCTGTACTGAACACCTGTTTTAAGGAAACCGAGTGCATAATCGTTAAGACCTGCGTTCATAGCGTCAACCATAGCATCTGTGAACTGATAATTTGTTGCTGCATTAAGAGCATCGGTATCAATGCTGTTAACGGTTTCTGCTTTATATGTTACTGCATCATCGGTGCAGGTAACAACTCTGTACTGCAAAGGATACATTGAAAGAGCTGTTGTTGCAAAATCGTAAATAGTGTTGCCTGTGGGAGTTGTGTAAGTTGCAACGTCGCTGCAATGCTCGTGGCCTGTAAATACAAGTTTGATACCTGCATTTGCAAAAAGTGTAGCGGTTGTGTAATGGAATCTTACAATAAAATTACGGCTTAAAATTCTCTGTGCGGGAAGATGGTCAAGAAGATTGTGATGCATCATAAGAATAGGATATTTGCCGTCTTCTTTTGCTTTTTTAGCCTGTTCTACAACCCATTCAACCTTTTCTGTTGTCATACCGTCCTCTGTGGAAGCTGTTTCATGACAGGAGTCAAGTGCAATAAGTCTGTATTCGTCGTTAAGGTCTGCAACATATGAACAGTCGGATTCACGGACTGTAAGAGCCTCGTCATAGCCGAATTCCCAATAAATATCCTTGAACTGGTCAAAGGTTGTAGCACAATCCTCATTAATACCCGCATCGTGGTTACCGTTGATAACATATACGGGCTTGCCTGTTGCAGCCTCGAATGCTCTGAATTTTTCGGAAACTGCGTGATGCTGCTCCTGAATTGCCTTACCGTCGTTTACAATATCACCCGGGATGAGAACAAACTCAACAGCATCGTTTTCTGCGCACTGATTAAGAAATTCATCAATTATAAAGCTGCTTTCATCTTCCATAGCAGCACGGCGGTTTGCATACCAGAACAACTCACTGTCGGGAGTGTAAACATCGAATGCCTCTGTTCTGGGATCAACATAATGCAGGTCTGATGCTACTGCAAATGCCATAGAATCGCCGTCATCAGCCGCTGATGCAAAAATTGCACAGCAGGACAATGCAAGCACAATGCTTAAAAATACTGAAATGATTTTTTTCATACAGATTGCTCCTTTGTTATAATCAAAGTAATTTTTTACAATTTTAACATAATATAAACTTTTTTGCAACAATTAAAAATAGCTCTTTATGAAGATAATCAATAATTTAGCGATATGTTGCTGACGCAACGCGATATATTTACAATGCGATATATTTTCGCTGACGCTCAAATGCGATATGATATAAATCCGCGTGCCGATAGGTATATCGCAAATCTGTTTACGGATTTATATCGCTACAATAATTTACCTGCTGTAAATTATTGTTCAACTATTCCTCGTCTGTTATCTTTGAAATCAGCCATTACAGAATCAAGCAGGTCTTTTGAATAATCTGCAATTTCGGGATAAACGGATGAACGGTTATAGTTTTCGCCCTCATCATCGGTAAGAATATGAAGCCAATTCTTACGGAATTTATCAAAGAATGCGGAGTTATCGTTCTGTATTCTCTTGAAATACTTGAATGTTACATAGTCGTTAGTGGTAAGCACATCATAGTTGTAACCGTAATGCTTGATTACATCTGCAGTTTTAACTGTATACTGAATTGCCTTTACATCCTCGCGCTTCATGTGAAGAATGGGATATTCTTGTGTATGTATAACGGAATCGTTTTTAAGCAGAGATGACATTGAAATACCGTCAAGCTCTCTGTCTGAGGGAAGAACATTTTTCTTGCCCTCTGCTGTAATACCGCAAAGGTCTATAAGTGTGGGGAAAAGGTCAACGAGTGTTGCGGACTGAGTTCTTACAGTACCTGCTTCACCCAAAGCTCCGTTTGCATTATCCCAACGGATCATAAAGGGTACTTTCTGTCCGCCCTCGTATGCAAGATATTTACCGCCGCGCAGAGTATCTGTTGAACCCTCAAGTGCGGGACCGTTATCACTTGTAAACACAATAATCGTATCTTCAAGCACACCGAGCTTTTCAAGCGTATCAAACAGCTTACCGAGATATGCATCAAATTCGGTTACACAGTCGGCGTATGTACCCATACCTGTTGTGCCGTCAAAATCATCGCCTGCATAAATCGGTGCGTGAGGCCAGGGTGAGGTATAATATGCAAAGAAGTTTTCGCCTGAATTTACCTGTTCGGTTATCCAGCCCGTTATCTCGTCGTGAATCCACTTTGTTGCCTGCGACTGGTCTTTCAGCTCGTCTGTACCGTGAACAATCTCCCATTCGCCGTTTTCTTCCGTTACGTGATAGAAAGGTTTCATATCGTTAACATGATGACTGCCGTAGAAATAATCAAAGCCCTGATTTGTGGGCAGATATTCGCCGTAATCACCAAGATGCCATTTGCCGAATACACCTGTTGAATAGCCTGCATTCTGGAAAACTTCTGCAAGTGTGATTTCATCACCCATCATACCGTCAACATTTGCGCCCATTTCAAAGGTATTGAAAAGTCTTGTTGCCGCAAAGGGTGAAATTGTGTCAACCGTGGGATAAATAACGTTATCCGCATAGCCTCTGTAAGGATATCTGCCTGTAAGAGCCGCAAAACGTGCAGGAGAACAAACCGAATATGAAGAATAGAAATTTTCAAAATTAAGACCGTTTTCGCCGATTGAGTCGATATTGGGAGTGTCATAAATTGCGCCGTTGAGAGATACATCTCCGTAGCCCAGATCGTCCATCATAACAACAAGAACATTGGGGCTGTCAGACTTTGCATCGTCAATTTTGCCTAAATAATCATCGTGGCCCTCCCAGAGTCTTTCTGTGTTGGGAGCTGAACGGAGATTCATTGTAAGCACATATACAACGCTTGTTGCAATAAGCAGAACTCCGCAAACCGCTGTAAGTGTTGTTTTTGCGCCGTTCTTTTTAAACTCTTTTTTTGCGATGAAGAAAAGTCCCCAGAGGGAAGCGGCAGAGGGAAGAATAAGCAGGAAATTACCGAGAAGTCTTGTAAAGAAATTGCCCTCACCCGTAAGGAAAGGATGCTCGGCAGATGAAAAGCCTGCAAGACCTGATGTGAATGCACCGAAGCCCGCATCTGCACCCCAGATTACATAATAAACAACAATACCTAAGCTTGCCGCCGCATAGCCAAAAACCATAGGTGCGTAAACCTTATTTTTAACAATAAGGCTCAGAATGATAAATGCCGCAGTTACACAGCAGTAAAGCACTGCGATAACACTCATAAGATTAAGTCTTACTATCCATGTTGCAAGCATCATTACAATGCCGACAACCATAAGAATAAGCGGAAATACTTTTTTGCCGGTGTCAAGTTGAATTTTATTTTTCATAACCAACCTCCTGAGGAGAATTTTACTAATTTATTATAAATAAAAAAAGCAGAAATGTCAAATAGTAGTTTTGATATAGGTAAACAGTAATTTAGCGATATGTTGCTGACGCAACGCGATATATTTGCTAAGCAAATGCGATATATTTTCGCTTACGCTCAAATGCGATATGATATAAATCCGCGTGCCGACAGGCACATATCGCATACGAACGTATATATCGCACCGTCAGGTATATCGCAAATCCGTTTACGGATTTATATCGCTACAATAATTTATCGCACACGATAAATTATTGTTATGAAAAAGGACAGGATTTCTCCTGCCCTTGCTGATTAATAACCGTATCTCTCTTTATATTCTTCTCTTGTGCAACGGGTGATGATTTCGCCTTTTTCCATATCAAAAATAAGGATACAGGATGCAGTACCGACCTTTTTATTCTGTGCGAACCAATCCATATATGCTTTCTGCATACCGGTTGTACCTTTAAGCTCATTAAGAGGCTTTTTGCCGTTTTCTACGCCGAAAACTCGCCATGCATCGCCGAAATCGTAAGTTCTCTTGATATCAAGAGGCTCCCAGTCAAGCACAAAGTCCCTTACGTTTGATTTTTCGGGGAAAATGTTGAGGTTATCGGGATAAAGCAACCATGAACCGCACTCAACAAGCATTTTACCCTTGGGGAATCTGTCCTTAAAGAACTCTGCTGCCTTTTTGTATGAATCAAGTCTTACCTCGTATGTAATAGGCTCAAGATGTGAGGGAATATGCATACCTAAAATAAAATCATCCTCAAAAAGCTCCACACCGAACTCGTTATAATAATTCTGACCGAATTCATTTGTTTCAAACTGGAATCTGCCTAAGCCGAAACGCTCCATTCTATAGAATCTGTCAAACCAGCCTTCAACGAATGTGCCCCAGATGCCGTAATTCTCTTTACACTCGTATGCTTTGCAGCGAAGATCAACGATTGTATTCCAATAAATATCCTCGCTGATGCCCTGTTTTTTGTACTCTGCAAGCAGAGGTCTTGTACAGTTGAGCAAAAGCACAAGGTGAATTGTATATTTATGTACACCTGTTATTTCTGCAAGTGCATCTGTTTTATCTGTGAATGTATGGAAATTCTTCTTTTTGAACCAATATGCTCTGTACATTGACTCGTAAATTTTATTTGCCTTTTCGTTTGCAATAATTTTTTCCTCTGCATCAATAATTGCTTCCTTTGCATCTGCAGGGAATTCAAGTCTGTCAAGAACTTTTATGGTATGTTTGTAATCTTTCATATTGAACACCTCATTTTTAAGATTATCATTTTTGTATAACAATGTCAATATTTTCATTTTTCTATTGACCAAAAAGTATTGAAGTAGTATAATTCTAAGAGAAATTACGAAAGGTGATGTTTTAAATGCTTACTTTTATTAACAAAATCATTGCAATGCTTATTATCCCCCTTATTCTTAACACTCCCGTGCTTTCAATTTTTAAACTTATTGAAGCCGAAAAAGAACTTATTTCACTTACAGAAAACAATGTATGTAACGAAGATGACCCTGTATACCTTACAGCACACAGAGGCGTTACAGCAACTGCTCCCGAAAACAGTATCCCCTCTTACGAAAAGGCTGTTGAAGAGGGCTACTATGCTGCAGAGTGTGATATTCAGCTTACAAAAGACGGTCATTGGGTGCTTTGCCACAACGATGATGTTGGCAGATTTATGCGTGTAGGCGATGTTAAGGATTTCACTCTTGAAGAGCTTCGTGAATTCACATATATGAGCGGTGTCAACTTCTGGGAGTATCAGGATGCAAGAATCCCCACTCTTGAAGAATTCCTCGATGTATTCGTAGGCACAGAAACAAGACCCCAGATAGAAATTAAAACACAGTCAAACGACAAGCTCGATGCAGTTGTAAAGGCTGTTGAGGAAAAAGGTCTTGTTGAAGAGGCTATGATTATTTCATTTGACCTTGAGCAGCTTAAATATATTCACGAACTCAATCCAGATATTGAGCTGTGGTACCTTATGGATGAAATCACAGAAGAAAATATTGCTCAGGTTCAGGCTATAGGCGATAACGTATGGCTTTCTGCAAACTTCGGCACAAACGATGCGCAGTCAATTCAACTTGCTGTTGATGCCGGTGTAGACGTATCTTTCTGGACTGTAAATACACTTGAAGATGCAAAAATGCTTTACGATATGGGCATAAGATACATCGAAACAGATATACTTTGCAATTAATTAATAATAAATCATCACAAAGCCGCTTGACTTTTTCAGGTGGCTTTTTTAAAGGATAAAAATTATGTATGCTTTACTTTTTGCTGCTGCGTTCTTATTCGCAATGCAGTTTTTATTCAATCAGCAATTCCGCAAGTACAACGGCGACGGCATTGACTCCACGCTGAAATTCTCTATGTATACAAACGGCCTGAGCTGTATAATTATGCTCATTTTAGGTAGATTTCAGTTCAGAATCAACTGGTTTTCGTTGCTGATAGGTGCATTGTATGCCATTGTACTCATTCTCTATTCATACGCAAGTCTTAAATCACTTGCAACGGCAAATCTGTCCGTGTTTTCCATTTTCACAATGCTGGGCAGTATACTTTTACCCACCGCATACGGATTTATATTCCTGAATGAAGAAATCACTATACCGAAAATAATTTGTATCGTACTGATTATCATTTCAACTGCATTGACCTTTGAAAAAAGCGAGAGCAAGGGCAACAATATAAAATATTACATATCCGTATTCATACTCAACGGTATGGTTGGCGTGCTTTCAAAAATGCACCAGTCAAACACCGAGCTTGCAGTTGACAGCTACTCCTTTATGGCAACGGTGAATGCTTTGGTGTTCATATTCTGTTTTGCGTATCTGCTTATAAAAAACAAAAAACTGCCTTCTGTCAACATCAAAGAATTCGGCGGACTTTTAGGCTATGCCGCAAGCAACGGTGTGGGCAATCTGTTTTCGCTTATCGCACTCAAGGAGCTGCCTGCATCGGTTCAGTTCCCCATTGTAACGGGCGGAGTTATGGCATTTTCAACGCTGATAAGCTTTATCCGCAAGGAAAAACCCTCGCTCAGAACTATAATTTCGGTTGTGATTGCAGTTGCGGCAACGGTGCTTATAATGTTTTAAATATTTTTTACGGAGATGCGGAATGTATTCTCCGTTTTTTTGCACAATGTACAATTTACAATGTACAATTTACAATTATTGAATAACATACAAATCGGGTTAAAGGGCGAAGCCCTTTCCTTCATTGTACATTATACATTGTACATTGTAAATTTACTAAATTATTATTTTCTATATACAAATCAATCAAATTGTGCTAATATTAATCTGCAACTTTCACATTAAGGATGTGCATAAATATGGAAAAGAAAAAACTATACATTCTGACTTATGACCACGGCGGCTATGTGCTGTGGAAAGACGCTGTTAAGCCTCGTCTTAAAGAGCTTTTTGAGTGGATGGAGAAATATCCCAAACTGCGCGTGGGTCTTGATTATGAATCCTTCACCTTTGATGAATTTTCAAAATGCGACCCCGAGGTTGTAGAGCTTGCAACAAAGCTTATTGAAAAATACCCCGACAGAGTGGGACTTGGTGCAACCACCTACGGTCAGCCTCTTTCACTCACGATTTCGGAAGAATCAAACGCCCGTCAGCTCACATACGCAATACGCACAAATATGAAATTTTTCGGCAAAACACCGGAAGTTTACGCAATTTCGGAATTTGCTCTCAACAACCAGACACCACAGCTGATAAAGCAGTGCGGCTACAAGGCGGCTATTCTGCGTTCACACGTTATGGGCTACGGCTACACAAAAACTTTTGATTCCTCTTGGGGCAACTGGACAGGCAAAGACAAAACCGCTATCCCCGCAGTACCCACATACGACAAGGAAGGCAGAGGCTTCAACTGCACCACAGTTGACAACTGGATTCTTTCCCGTTGGCCGCAGGATACAGATATTTCACTTGAAAAATACGAGGAGATGTTTGAAAAATACTCTCCCCTGCTTGCTTCACGCTATGACGACCTTACACAGGAAGTAAAGGGTGTTACCGAATACATAGAAACAAAGGATAACTACGAATATATTTTGCTTGAGGATATCCCCGCACTTTACGGCGAGCCTACGGACATTCTCGAAACAAACGATAACGATTTCCACGTACAGATGCCTTGGGGTTACTGCGGAAACGAGATTTTCAACGGCGTGCGTCAGTCCGAGGTTGCTTGTGTTCAGGCAGAAAAGCTCAACGCTCTTTCAGTTATGCTGGGAGCAAAGGCAGAAACGGAAAAAATTGACGAAGCATGGCAATATGCTCTTGCAGCACAGCATCACGACGTAACAATATGCGGACTCCTTGACCTTGCAAGACGTTTTATCCCCACATCATTAAAGGCTTCAGACTATGTAAAAGCCGAATCACTCAAAGCAATAACTGCAAAATTCGCAAGCAAAGGCAAAAGAACAAATCTTGCAATAAATACACACTCATTCCCCGTTGATGAATGGGTAAAAGACGAAAACGGAGATTATGTTCATACCAAACTCCCTGCATTCACATCGTGTACTGTTGAAAAGGATGAAAAAGCTTATGCTTTTTCATGGGCAGCCGAAACAGGCTCACTCGAAACTCCCTGTTACAGCATAAAACTTACCGACAAGGGTATTGCATACATTTTTGACAAAACATCCGACAGAAAAATCGTTGACAACGGCGAGGGTGAACTGTTCAGCGCACATATTGACGGCGAAGATTGCATTTCCGAGGGTAAATGGTCTGTTGACATTGATTCCTGCGGTGCAACAGCTGTACAGACAGGTAAAATCGGCTCCGTTCCTTACACTTTCACAATGCGCATCAGCGGTGATTCTGCACGAATTGACTGCAAATCCGATTTTGAAATTCACAATCAGCTTATCGGCAGAACAGACAGATGTATGGGTATGCAAAGACCTCTTACAATAAACGGACATCGCCACGAGGGCAAGCTCAATCTGAATCTTAATCTTTGCCTTGATAAAAACCGCTCCATGGTAAGGGATTTACCCTATTCAATATCCGATTGGAACGGTGCAATCCGAACAACAGAGGACTATTGGTACGAAAAAGAAGTTATAATTCTCGACAAGGAGGTTTCTCCCGAGGAATCATTCAATTCAACAACTCAGCTCAACGGCATTTATTGGGTAGCTATGCGTGATGAAAACAACGGTCTTGCGGTTATGAACAGAGGCTGTATGGGTGCTGACGTAAACGGCAACAGACTGTCCGTTCCGCTTATCTACTCAAATGAATATATGTGCGGCACAAAAATACTTGACGGCAATTACAACAGCGAATTTGCAATTCTTCCTTTTAATGCTTCAACAACGGATGCTGATGTTCACAAAATTGCGGTATCATATAACTATCAGCCCATGCTTACAACAGTTGAAACAGACAAAATTCAGCAGTTCACAGCGGCAGAATTCACATCATCGGGCGGAGCTGTAATTCTTACATCAATCTACCCCGAAAACGGTAGCATTCTTGCAAGATTCTGCAACTATTCCGATGAACCGTCAGAGGTAATTTTCAATCCCTCAGCAGGCAAACTCACAGCACAGACCGATCTTCTGGGCAACGAAACACAAAAAATTTCCGACGGCAAGCTCACTTTCCGTCCGTGGGAGATAAAAACGGTGCTTATAGAGCTTTAATCGGGTTTTCATTGGTAATTTAACCGAAAAATTGTAAAATTAAATCAAAAATTTTACTATGATGTTTTTTAAACATATTGATTTTTTTTGATATATCTGTTATAATACCCAATGGTTTACTATACCTTTTACGGAGAAATCCGTAATAAGAATTTATTTTATGTTTGGAGGAAACCAAAATGAGCAAAAAGTTTGTTTATTTGTTCTCCGAAGGCGACGCATCAATGCGTGAGCTTCTCGGCGGTAAGGGCGCAAACCTTGCTGAAATGACAAAGATCGGTCTTCCCGTTCCTCAGGGCTTCACAATTTCAACAGAAGCTTGTACTCAGTACTATGAAGACGGCAGAAAGATCAACGATGATATTCAGGCACAGATTATGGAATACATCGTTAAGATGGAAGAAGTTGTAGGCAAAAAGTTCGGCGACAAGGAGAATCCCCTTCTCGTTTCCGTTCGTTCAGGCGCAAGAGCTTCCATGCCCGGTATGATGGACACAATCCTCAACCTTGGTCTTAACGAAGAAGTTGTTGAAACAATGTCTGCTAAGTCAGGCAATCCCCGTTGGGCTTGGGACTGCTACAGAAGATTTATTCAGATGTACTCCGACGTTGTTATGGAAGTTGGTAAAAAGTACTTCGAAGAACTCATCGACAAGATGAAAGAAGCTAAGGGCGTTACACAGGACGTTGATCTTACTGCTGACGACCTTAAAGAGCTTGCTACTCAGTTCAAAGCTGAATACAAGTCAAAGATCGGCAAGGATTTCCCCACCGATCCCAAAGAACAGCTTATGGGTGCTGTTGAGGCTGTTTTCCGTTCATGGGACAACCCCCGTGCTAACGTTTACCGCCGCGATAACGACATTCCCTATTCATGGGGTACAGCTGTTAACGTACAGATGATGGCTTTCGGTAACATGGGTGATAACTGCGGTACAGGTGTTGCTTTCACTCGTGATCCCGCTACAGGCGAAAAGGGCCTTATGGGTGAGTTCCTTACAAATGCACAGGGTGAAGACGTTGTTGCAGGTGTTCGTACTCCCATGCCCATCGCTGAAATGGCAGACAAGTTCCCCGCAGCTTTCGATGAATTCAAGAAAGTTTGCGCTATTCTTGAAGACCATTACAGAGATATGCAGGATATGGAATTCACTGTTGAAGACGGTAAACTCTATATGCTCCAGACAAGAAACGGTAAGAGAACTGCTAAGGCTGCTCTTAAGATCGCTTGCGACCTCGTTGACGAAGGCATGATCGATGAGAAGAAAGCTGTTGCTATGATCGATCCCAGAAACCTTGACACTCTCCTTCATCCTCAGTTTGATGCTAAAGCTCTTAAAGAAGCTGCTCCTGCAGGTAAGGGTCTCGGCGCATCTCCCGGTGCTGCTTGCGGTAAGGTTGTTTTCACAGCTGAAGACGCAGAAGCTTGGAATGCAAGAGGCGAAAAGGTTGTTCTTGTTCGTCTTGAAACATCTCCCGAAGACATCACAGGTATGAAGGCTTCTCAGGGTATCCTCACAGTTCGTGGCGGTATGACCTCTCACGCAGCTGTTGTTGCTCGTGGTATGGGTACTTGCTGTGTATCCGGTTGCGGCGACATCAAGATGGATGAAGAAAACAAGAAGTTTGAACTCGCAGGTAAGGTTTACCACGAGGGTGATTATATTTCAATCGACGGTTCAACAGGTAACATCTATGACGGCATCATCCCCACTGTTGACGCTGAAATCGCTGGCGAATTCGGCAGAATCATGGCTTGGGCTGACAAGTACAGAACTCTTAAGGTTCGTACAAATGCTGACACACCTGCTGACGCTAAGAAAGCTCGTGAGCTTGGTGCTGAAGGTATCGGTCTTTGCCGTACAGAGCACATGTTCTTCGAAGCTGAAAGAATCGCTGCTTTCCGTGAAATGATCTGTGCTGACACAGTTGCAGAAAGAGAAGCAGCTCTTGATAAGATTCTTCCTTATCAGCAGGGCGACTTCGAAGCTCTTTACGAGGCTCTTGAAGGCAACCCCGTTACAATCCGTTTCCTTGATCCTCCTCTCCATGAGTTCGTTCCCACAGAAGAAGCTGACATCAAGCTCCTTGCAGACGCTCAGGGCAAGACAGTTGAAGATATCAAAGCTATCATCGCTTCTCTTCACGTGTTCAACCCCATGATGGGTCATCGTGGCTGCCGTCTTGCAGTTACTTACCCCGAAATCGCTGCAATGCAGACAAAGGCTGTTATCCGTGCAGCTATCAACGTTCAGAAGGCTCACGCTGACTGGAATGTTGTTCCCGAAATTATGATTCCCCTTATCGGCGACGTTAAGGAGCTCAAGTTCGTTAAGAAGGTTGTTGTTGAAACAGCTGATGCTGAAATCGCAGCAGCAGGTTCAGACCTTAAGTACGAAGTTGGTACAATGATCGAAATTCCCAGAGCTTGTATCACAGCTGATGAAGTTGCTAAAGAAGCTGATTTCTTCTGCTTCGGCACAAACGACCTTACTCAGATGACATACGGCTTCAGCCGTGATGACGCAGGTAAGTTCCTCACAGCTTACTATGACAGCAAGATCTTCGAAAACGATCCCTTCGCAAAGCTTGACCAGAACGGCGTTGGCGCTCTTATGGAAATGGCAGTTGCAAAGGGTAAGGCAAGCGGCAAGAACCTTCACTACGGTATCTGCGGCGAGCATGGCGGCGACCCCGTTTCAGTTGAGTTCTGCCATAAGATCGGCCTCAACTACGTATCCTGCTCACCCTTCAGAGTACCCATCGCAAGACTTGCAGCAGCTCAGGCAGCAATCGCTGAAATGAAATAAGATTGAAACCCCAGTAATATCAATGGTTTCGCGACTTCTCCTACATCAGTTGTAGCTGTATAACAGCTATTAAATGTGCAATCAACTCCCCGTATTCGAAAGAATATGGGGAGTTTTTGTGTATATTGAAATTCGATGTGCGATATGATATAATCATAAAAAAAGAAGGTGCAGTATGGAAAAGTTGATATGCAAATCATTGTTGTGGAAAATTGGTTTAACCGATGGGACTGATTATAGTAAAACCCTTGATAAGATGTTTCTTTCTGATGTGAATAACGAGTTACTTTTGGAATTAGAAAGTTGTTCATATGACTACGATACTGCATTTGACATTTTACAAAGATTTTGGAAATATGAGTGCAAGAACTTTTCTGTTGATATTTTTGGTAGATGCTTAACTGAAGATTTGAAAACGGTATATGAGTCTAATGATTTTTCTATAGAAGATTTTGGCAGAAAATGCTATTCACTATGGCAACAGTTGCCTAACGAACTAAACACAATAGAACCTTTTCACACTTTAAGCTATGCTGACGACCCGCTATCTTGGGGTGATGAAGAACAAGCAAGAAAAATATATGAAGAATTTTTCGATTTCTATAAATAATCTCCTACATTTCTTCGTTACACCTCAGGCAGCTATTGCCGATGGCAGGAAGTAAGAACCCCACCCGTTGACCAAATCAAAGATTTGGAACGGGTACCCGGGAACCTTGTTGCTGACGCAATAATCTTCACTCAGTTCGCTGAATTCACTCTGACGATTGAGGATGCACAGGAATATGTCTATTCCATCTCCCCGACAAAGCGTGTAAGAGGCTGGCGAGATATTGAAGTAAAACTCTATATTTAAAATGAACTCCTCATCGAGAAATCGGTGAGGAGTTTTTGTGCGTATTTGTGTTTATAGTTTTATAATAAATTATCTTATACCATTAAAAATATAAATTGATTTAAAAGAGGATTTAGTTTTATATTGAAGAAAACAAGTTTATATGCTATAATATAACATATATTGACAAACTGAAGTAATAGCAGAGGAAGGTTATCAAAATGAATATGCTGTTTTGGAACCTTAAAAATAACGATATTACCGAATACATAGTAGAATGCTTGATTGAAAATAATATTGATATTGCAGTGTTTTCTGAACATAAAGGTGTTGATTTTTATAAAATCGATAAGACTACAGATTACAACTTTGTTGAAAGTATGGGCGGTTGCGAAAAAATAGTTATGTTAGCAAAGAATTCAATTGCAGTAGAAATAAAGCAAGAGCAATCAAGATATGCTTTGTATCATATAACAAAAGGTTCTTCTCAATATGTTATTGCAGGAGTACACTTACATGACAGACTTAATACAGATACAGCAACACGAATTGCGTGTATAGGCCGTCTGGTAAACGACATTAGCAATGTTGAGCGTAGGTGTAAGTGCAAAAATACGATTATAATTGGAGATTTTAATGCTAATCCATATGATGATGAGTTGTTACAAATGAATGCTTTTAATGCGGTTCTTTTTAAAGATGTCATTCGAAAAAGTGAGACACGAAAAGTTGATGGAATAACATATCGTCGTTTTTACAATCCAACCATAGATTTCATTTCAGAACACACAAAAAATTATGGTTCTTTTTATTATTCCAGTGGAAGTAGTACACCAGTGTGGCACTGTATAGACCAAGTATTGTTAAGCAAAGCTTTAGTTGATAATATTGTTTCGTTGAGTTACTTGAGAAACATTGGCAAAAAAACTTTAATAAACAAAGTCAAACCGAACGAAGTTATTAGTGACCATCTTCCACTTTTGGTAGAAATAAAGTAAGGAGTGAAACTTATGAAATATGATAATCTTTGGGATATCCCATCAGTTAATGAAGAATTAAACCCCACTGATAATATATACGATATTATGAGAGAACAGGGTCATTATTTAAAAGAGAATACTAATGGAAAGATATTTGGAAAATTTTCTAAGATAAAAAAAATCAATCCATTATCAACAATGGGTGTAGTATTAACTGCCTTTTCCACAAGAGAAGTTTTGCAGAACGATGATTCTAGTTCGTTAGCAGATGCTAACGAACTGTACACTAATCAAAAATATGGTTTTGAAATCTATAACAGCACATACAAATTTCGTGTTTTTGAAATGATAATCTCTCCAGTTTATCCGGCACATATAATTATTGATGAAGGTATTACCACAAATATTGAAGACGACATTGTGGCATATTCTGAAAAAGGCAAAGAGACGAATCATTATATTATTAACAGTGATGAAGAATTGCTTGGTTGTTTACGTCTTATATTTTCAAGCAAAAAAGTCAAATATCTACTTTTTAAGTTGCAACAATCAGAAGCAAGTAAAGATAATTAAATAAAAAGAGCATATTTGTTAAAAATTGACTTTTATTATGCTCTGTTTTAAAATTCACACATTCGACAAAACACTAACCTCCTTGTAAAATGGTATTACCAAATACAAGGAGGTCATTTTTTGTAATATTTACTTTAATCTGTAATAGCAAGTAGTTTTTCCTGTGCCTTCACGCTTTAATTCGCCCTCGGCAACAAGTTTCCTGATGGAGCCTTCAACGGAGCTCAGACTTAATGACGGGCATAATTCACGGATGTCCTGTTTTGTGAATCTGCCAATCTTATTCATTGTTGCTTTTCTTACAATTTCAACAGCAGGTAACTTTTCTTCAATGATATTAAATCTATCTTCAAAATCTCTGTATGCGGCAAGGATAGTGCTGAGAATATATTTTATAAAAGGAACCGAATCCTCTGCACCTTCGTGCCATCCATGCTGTGAATCGTTCAGAGCGTTATAATATAAGTCTTTATTCTTAGCAATTTTAGCTTCAAGAGAAATATATTTACCGACATAAAAACCGCTTCGATACAAAAGTAAAGTAGTAAGCAGTCGGCTCATTCTTCCGTTTCCGTCGTTGAAGGGATGTATGCACAGAAAATCGTGAATGAAAATGGGTATTGCAATAAGAGGTTCAACCTCAAGGTTGCCGATAACCCTGTTGTACTCTTCACAGATTTTGTCAAGAGCCTCCGGCGTTTCGAATGGAGATAAAGGTGTAAACAGTATTTCAGTATGACCGTCAGGATAGGTGGCGCTGATATAATTCTGCACATTTTTGGTCTGTCCGGCAAACGGATTGTTCATATGGCTGTACATCATCTTGTGCATCTGAAGAATGTAGTTTTTTGAAATAGGGATGGCATCAAAATTGTCATGTATAAGACTAAGTACATCACGGTAGCCTGCAATTTCTTGCTCATCTCTGTTTCTTGGTGCAGTCTTTTCTTCTACGAGCTGTTTTATGCGTGTATTTGTCGTGACAATTCCCTCAATAGCATTGGAAGCTTCTGTACTCTGTATTTTTGCAATTTCAACTAATCTTTCAAGTTCATCGGGTTTTTGCTTAAGATAAAGCTCCTGTTTTCCGGCTTCTTTATATATAGCGGCAATAAGTCCGAGGATTTCACTGTCCCATTTGCAGTCTTTTATAGAAGAATAATTAAACTGTCGCATAACCGTAATCACCTTTCTTTCCCTTAAAATATATCAATATTTAAGGGAAAAGTCAATAGTTAAGGGGAGAATTTAAGAATAG
>JAZSLJ010000088.1:0-17833 GCA_045535305.1 Acutalibacteraceae bacterium | reverse complement strand
GATCCTCTCCGTCTCCACCACAGCATACTGGGTAATTATTTTTTTGCCCACTTTTTGAGTGGGTGCTTTTGTTTATATGAGGTTGTTGGTTTACTTATTGAAAACTCAATTTGTTTGTGATATGATAAATACGGAAAATATGTAGTCTCAAAACAAGAGGAGTGGTTATAATGTTAGTGTTTTCAAGGCGAAAAAGAATAATAAAAAAAGCAGTTGAGAATACAGTTAAAGCATTCAGCGCAAGGACACCCAAGATATTTGAACACTTCTTTTATGGTGCTTTTGATATTGCTCCTCAAAATCTTGTTGTTTGGTATTTGTTTGAAACAGACAAAGAACTTGAAATTGCCAAATCATCAGGTTTCTGTGCCGAATTAAAAGAATTGACTATTAGAAATCTTATTTCTTTAGATTATCCCAAAGAAGCTGTTGATTTGACCAAAACAGATGTTAAGGAATTTAATGAAGATAGAATAAAAATAGAGGGTGGCTCTGAAGAAGATGCGCAAAAAATATTTGATGTTTTGTCCAACAGAAAAGTGATGGTTTCTTTCACTACCCGAGAAGATATTGACAGAAAAACAAATGGTGATTATCGTCTTTATTTTCAATGATTTTATGCATCCTAAAAACACACCGAGTAGAGAACGCAAAACTCTACTCGGTTTTTTATTACGCCACCTTATCCAATCCAACCATAAACTGCTCAAAGTCTATATTAAACTTCAAAATTTTTGTTTTTTTAATTTCTAATTTAATTCTACCTCTATTTTGTTGCAAAAAAACTAAAAAACAAGTACAATGAGTGCAGAGGTGATGCACATGAATATGTACAAATTTGGCAATTATATTTGTAAGTTACGTGAAGATAAAAATCTTACGCAGGCTGAACTTGCTAATCTGTTAGATGTTTCCGATAAATCAATATCCAAATGGGAAAACGGACAAGCTTTTCCACGAATTGAAACATTTGAAAAACTTGCAGTTGCATTAGATACAACAGTAGAAGATATTTTTTCTGCAAGTAAAGACGGAATCAAAAGAATTTGCATAGCAAATAATTTTTATTATGTAATGCAGATTGATGTTGACGGACAGTTACATTCTATAAGGGCTGATGAAAGTAAATGGATTGAAATAAATGATAAAACGGATTCAATAGTAATTAAAATTACAGGTGAATTTTTAAATGATGAAGCGTTCGGAGATTTGGATAACAGTGCCGCCGGGCTAAAAGAAAAACTGATGTTTAAATTCGTTAAAAAGACAACCGCTGAACTTATGGATTTGATTTTACAGGTAGACTGTATATATAAAGTTTCAAATATATCTCCCGATTGTTTAATTATGGTTGAGCACGACGGTTTTGATTTGGGTGATAAAACTTGGATGATGCAAGATTTTCAGATTATGTATCCTAAAGTCATTTCTGGTAACGATACACAAGTTGAATTGTTAAATGCAAAGGGAAAGAACAGCAAAGAAATAATCAAAAAATACAAAAAATTAGGATTACAATCTGATATGGGTATGGATTTCATTTCAATGTTTCTTGCATACCCTTTGAGAGGTATGTATTTCAAACATTTATGCAAACCTAGTGTTTTAAAGAAAAACATTTTGAATGCCGAAATTCATAAAGCGAACACTGAAAAGCGGAACAGAGGTAAAAAAATCGGTTGTTTAGGTGGTTGTTTTTCTGTAATTGCTGTTTTATTACTTTGGTTTGTGTTAGAAGTATTCGTTTTTTCTGTGCTTTTTGTAGCATCTGAAAAGCCTTATTTAGTTGCTTCAGATTATTCCTCAATAACCTACGAAGATAATGTTTACGTAAGAATAGACGAATTACCGGAATATGCCTATCCGACAACAATGTTGGGGGCTTCAATTTGGAAAGATTCCAGAACCGATGGCCTTTCAAAATGGGATCAATCTATGCAAGGTGATAAAGTTCAATTATTTGAGGATGATGAAGGCAGAGAATATCTGTGGTTGGTGGAAAACTATACAGATACTATTTTTAACGAAAATGGCGAAGACTATGATTATGAAGATTTTGACGAACATTATGTGTATGTTTGCGAAAATCCTTAAAAAGATAAGCCGAGCAGAGTTTTTGTACTCTACTCGGTTTTCTCTTATGCTACCTTATTAATTCTCACCAAAAACTGCTGAAAATCAAAATTAAACTTAATTCCACCGTCGGACACTAAGTATTTAATTTTTTATTTGCTTTTTTTGGATTGACGTTTTTTTATTTTTACCATATAATTATAGCAAATATTTTTTGATGCATTTTTGACGAATACTCAATTCATTTTTCAAAAACACAACAGGGCAAAGTTGTTCGGAGGTTTTATGATTTTTTTATTGATTGTGATATATATTGCATTTATAGGTCTTGGAGTTCCGGATTCTCTTATCGGCTCTGCCTGGCCTGCAATCCATACGGAAATGGACATTCCCGTTGAAGCGGTGAGTATTCTCACTTTTATTATTTCGGGTTGCACAGTGTTATCAAGTATGTTCAGCGCGGGAATTCTGAATAAATTGGGAACAGCTAAGGTTACAGCTTTCAGTACAGCTATGACTGCGGCGGCTTTGTTTGGGTTCTCTGTGGCTGGGTCCTTTTGGATTATGATACCTTTAGCTGTTATTCTCGGACTCGGTGCCGGTGCCATTGATTCGGGACTTAATAATTATGTAGCGCTTCACTGTAAAGCAAGCCATATGAATTTTTTGCATTGTTTTTACGGTGTGGGAGTAACCCTCAGCCCTTACATTATGTCGCAGGCATTAAGTGATGCAAGTTGGCGTGGCGGTTATCGCTATGCTTTTTATGTGCAGTCAGTTATTGCATTGTTGCTGATTGTATCCCTTCCCCTGTGGAAAAAGACCACCTCAACCGAACAAACAGAAGAGGAAAAGAGTGTAAACCTCACTCTTTTTCAGATGGCAAAAAAACGTGAAGTGCGACAGGTATGGATTATTATGCTTGCGACAAACGCAATTGAATATGCCTGCGGAGTGTGGGGAAGTACATATCTTGTAACAGAAAAAGGATTCGGGACAGAACATGGTGCGCTTGCTCTGACCATATATTATGCAGGAATGTCTATCGGACGTTTTGTTTCCGGTTTGCTTTCTGATAAAATCAGCACATGGAAACGTGTAGGTATAGGCGCTGTGATTCTTGCTCCTGCCATTGTATTTATGCTTCTTCCTCTGCACGGTGCAGTTACTGTGGTCGGTTTGTTCTTTGTGGGCTTGGGTAATGGCTCTATATATCCTAACATGATACACCTTACACCGCACAATTTCGGCAAAGAAGCATCACAATCGATTATGGGTTCGCAGATAGCATTTGCTTACATCGGTGTTATGCTGGCACCGCCTATGGTCAGTCTTGTAAGCGGACTGTTCGGCATAAAGGTATATCCCGTTCTGCTTGCTGTACTCTATGTGATAATGGTTATCTCGCTGAAATGCTTTGTAAATTTCTTAAAAAAGCAGAACAGATATAATGCAGATGTCTGAAATTGCAAGGACGGTTTTATAATGAAAAATAATCATAAATTTGATATAAAAAATTTCATCTTTCCCGATGTTTCCTATGCTCCTGTATATATCTGGGTATGGAATGACATCTGTACTCGCGAAATTATAGATGTTCAGCTTGCTGAAATGCTCAATCTTGGCATACGTGCATTTTATATTCTTCCCGAACCGAAGAATTTTCGACCTGACAGTATGCCTACAAATCTTACACCTGACTACCTCTCTGCGGAATACTTTGAGCTTTGTGCCTATGCCGTTGAAAAGGGCAAATCCCTTGGTATGCGGTGCTGGATTTATGATGAAGGCGGCTGGCCTTCCGGCGGTGCATGCGGAAAAGTTCTGAAAGATCATCCGGAATATGCCCGACAGGTGCTGAAGGTTTATGAACGCTCTTTCTCCAAAGGCGATGTGTATAAAAAATCAACACCCGATGTTCTTGCGGCATTTTTACTCGATAAAGAAATGATTTCGGACGGATACATAATTCCAGAGGATGCTGTTGTAACAGAATATTTTACAAAAAAAGAAATCTGCGGTAATGCGGATTATCCCGATTTGTTGAATAAAGCTGCAACGGAGTATTTTATCAGAATTACTCACGAAAAGTATGCATCCTCGATGAAAAATGCACTTGGAGAAACCGTTACAGCCGTATTTACAGACGAGCCGAAAGCATCTTTATATTCATTCAATAAAGAGCTTAAAGACAGATATGAAACTATGTACGGCGAGTCAATTTTACCGTATCTGCCACTTATTACACAAAGAGCAGCAGTAACTCAGAAAAATATTCACATATTGCACCGTTGGTACGATCTGTGCAGCCATATGTTCTGCGATAATTTTCTTCTTCCATGCAAAAAATGGGCAAACGATCACGGCATGGCTTTTACAGGACATATGGATAAGGATCACGATCCCCTTGGTTGTGTCCGTGGCGGTGGAAACTTCAATCTGATGCGTGCTCTCAGATGTTTTGATATCCCCGGAGTTGATGTTATCTGGCGGCAACTTTACCCCGAAAATAAAACAGCAAACAATAACGATCTGAACGGTTACAACGGATTTTTCCCAAGATACGCTTCATCTGCAGCCGCGCAGAACGGTACAAAACTTGCAATGAGTGAAATCTTCGGCGTAGCAGGACCGGGGCTGACTTACGATATAATGCGTTATACCGTGGGATACCAGGCTGTACGCGGAATAAACATATTTAATCTGTTTAATTTTCCTCTCGGGCGCAAAGGTGCATATCTTGCACAGGAACTGCCGATTTTTACGGAAAATCAGATGTATTACCGTCATCTCTGTCAGTTTAACCGTTACATGGAACGGCTGTCGTATGTATCCACTCTCGGAGAACGTGTCTGCGAAACGGGACTTTATTATCCTGTTCACGATTTTCATGGCGGTCTTAAAGCTGATGTTACGGCAAAAGTATTTGATACTCTTGGCAGAACGCTTGAAGATATGATGGTGGATTTTGATATTGTTGACGATGATGTTATACAGACTGCAGAAGGAGCAGACGACGGCTGTATTCGCATCGGCAGTGCGGTGTACCGACATATAATCATCCCAGAGGGAGCATTTATTCCGCAAGATACCAAAAAGGTGCTGAATCGTTTTATTAAAGGCGGCGGCAGAGTCTCATACAGCCTTACAGATCTCGCACCTGTAATTCAGGTTGAGGGGACAGGCTTGCGTGCAATGCACAGAAAGGCAGAAAACGCAGAATTGTTCTGTCTGTTCAGGGAAACAGGTGAAAGCGGAGATTATGGGATTCATCTGCCTTCATCAAACGGCTATCTGCTTGATTTGGGAACCGGTGCATTACAGCGTTTCCAAACTGAAAACGGTATTCTTAAGCTTTCTCTTGCCGTAGGTGAAACGGCTGTGATATTACTGACGGATGAAACTTTGAATGGGGCATCTCTAAAAACTCAACGCACGAAATTCTGTGGGCCATTTTTCCGCCATATCGTCCAAAAATACTCGTTAATACACAAAGTATTGCCTGCGTTTTTTGACCAATCTGACGAAAAAATTTCTACACAGCCTTTGCACTCTGAGTTTTTAGAGCTACCCAATGCAGAAAGCAAAAAAGAATTCAGCAAAATTTTCGAAATTCCCAGCGATTTCCTGTTCCGCAAAGAACTTGAACTTACCTGTGATGAAAACGGATTTGAAAATATTAAACATTCTGACAAAGCAGTTCTCATCAGCCTTGGTGATTGGGCATATCTGATTGGCAGTGCTTACTCGGGAAGCGGTGTTTATGAAACAACATTTACACTCCCCAAAGAAAAAGTCGGAAAAGAAGGAGAAATTGATCTCGGCGATGTGCATTTCACGGCTTGCGTTTATCTAAACGACCAACCTTTAGGAACGGCTCTGATGTCTCCGTACAGATTAAAAATACCTGTTGGTGTACTTGATAAAGAGAATAAACTGAAAATAGTTGTTACCAACACATCTGCGAACTGGTATATTCACACCGATTACTTTGACAAATGGAAAACAGAAGAATTATCCCCGTATTTTGAAGGGGAGAGGGATTTCGCAAAAGACTTTGTATCAGGCGGACTGTACGGTCCTGTTACATTGTATACGGAATGATATGTAATATAGTAAAAGACTCCGAGTAACCACTACTCGGAGTTTTCTCTATTTATACAACCTTATCAATTCCCATCATTTACTGTTTTTGGTTTTGCCACACAATCTCACCGTTTATAATAGTAGCTTTAACATAAGAGTTTATTTCCAGCGGATTACCTTGAAAAATAACAATATCTGCATCCTTGCCTTCTTTAAGACTGCCCAATCTGTGGTCAACCCTGCATATGCGTGCCGCATCAATGGTAATGGCTCGGAGTGCAACTGTTTCGCCCAAGCCTTCTTTTGCCGCAATACCTGCGCATAAAGGCAAATACTGTATTCTGGAAACAGGGTGGTCGGTGGTTATTGCAACCTTAACTCCTGCATCGTGAAGAATACCTGCGGTTTTAAAATCCGACAGGCTGACTTCATCTTTGTTTCGCGAGGCAAGAGAAGGTCCAACTATTGCAGGAAAACCGCTTTTTGCAATTTCCTGTGCAATCAGATGCCCCTCGGTGCAGTGGTCAAGTGTCAGATCAAGGTCAAATTCCTTTGCGATTCTTATTGCGGTGAAAATATCATCCGTTCGGTGAACGTGAGCCTTAAGCGGAATTTTCTTTTCAAAAAGTTCTTTGTAACATTCCAGCGTGAAATCCCCGTTGCCTGATTGATCCTGTGAAAAATATTTCTTTGCTCGGAAAAGTTCCTCTCTTATAAGTGAGGCAATTCCCATACGGCTTGACGGCATATTACCGTTGATGCCGTAACAATTCATCGGATTTTCACCGAAAGCAATTTTAATTGCGGCAGGAGACAGAACTACCATATCGTCAACACATCTGCCGTAGGTTTTTATAAATGCAAATTGTCCTCCAACGGCATTGGCACTTCCGGGTCCTACCATAACACCTGTAATTCCTGCAGCAATAGCATTATGAAAAGCGCTGTCCATTGGGTTTATGCCGTCAATTGCTCTTATAGCGGGTGTTGTGGGGTTTGTGTTTTCGTTGCTGGTATCATTTTGTGATGAAATTCTGTCTTCTGCAATTCCGATATGAGAGTGTGCATCAATAAATCCGGGGTAAACATTCAGGTTCTCGGCATTGAAAATTTCTGTTTCCGATGAAGGAACAATGTGTTTTTTTATTTCTATAATTTTCCCTTTGTCTATAAGAATATCAGCCCGTAACGGTGCATCATTTTCCATTGTGTGTAAAATGCCGTTTGTAATTAAAAGCATATTTTTCTCCTTTGAGTTTTTTTCTTGTGTGTATAGTTTGCCGCAAATGAGGCAAACTATCCTTGTAAAGTATTTAGGAGGTGAGAATATGAACAACAAAAACAACCAGAACAATCAGAACAACCAGAACAATCAGAACAATCAGAACAACCAGAACAACCAGAACAATCAGAACAACCAGAACAACAGAAACAACCAGAACAACCAGAACAACAGAAACAACCAGAACAACCAGAACAACAGAAATAATCAGAATAAATAATTAATCTAAAGTTGATTTGATGCAGCAAAGGTGCTGTAATTTGAAAAAATGTTGAAAACATTGAACCTGTCGCGTTTGTGGCAGGTTTTTACAATTGTTCAGATAATCTGTGTGAATGCAAATTTGTTTCGAATCGGTGTGCGGTTTTTTTGATGATTTGGATTTGTTGAAATATTGATTTGCTTGTGATATAATTATTATATAAACGAATCTATGGTAAGGGGTATTTCAATGCTATCGTCATATAGTTATAACAATCCGTTAAACGAAACATTAAAAGCGTTTGTTTGCGGTGAAATGGGTATGTCGGAATTTATTTCACTTTACAATGAATCAGATGAAATTGCAGATTATCTGAATCATATCGTTGATTATATTGAAAAAAATAATGTTACAATAAAAAAGCGTACTATATTTATGAAGAATGTTAATCAAAATGAACCCTTTGAAGCGCGTTCTTATATAGAACAGTTTATAAAAAAATATGCACAAAGTTTTCTTGATCTTTCGCATTCATGGAAAGAAAATCCACCTTTGGTGGGAGAATATTTGAAAAAATTATCACCTTTGACAGCTCATGGTGCAAATCTTATACATAGCATAGTTGCAGATATATATTATCAAATAGATCCTTCTTTAGAAAAAACGGAAAAATATCACCAAGAATATGAGTTCTCTATTGATGTTCTTCCGGGATATCTTTCTGGCGGTGTTTCAGCAGAAAGTTATGTAAGCCAATATATTATGCCGAAGTATCCTGCAACTATAAAAAAAGGAGAAAGAAAACAGCTTATAAGGGAAGAAATAAAGCAATCATTTTTAAGAGACTGCAAAGGTTATCCTCGATGGCTTCAATCACCTGAGTGGCCGATGAGTTCAGATGGAAAACCTATGGTATATACAGGACAGAAGTCTTTTGATGACTACTCTGAATATTATTTCAGAGATGCTATCACAAATGATAAACATACAGTTACACAGTGGTGGTAACAGCTAAACCGAGCAGAGTATAAAAAATTCTACTCGGTTATTTTTATGCTATCTTATCAATCTATCATCGAAAAAAGCAAACTTATTGATGTTTTTATACTTACTCTTGCAAAATTTCAATATGGAATATATAATAAAAATATAACAAGTCTTTCTACTGAGTTGTCGGACTGTTATAACAGTAAAAGTTTTAAAGGTGATGAAAATGGTTAAAAGAGTAATTGCTGTGGTATTGTGCGTTGTGTTGGTTTCTGCAGCTCTGGTTGTTGCGCTGTATTATCCTGAATTAAAGCTTAAAAATGAGCTTGCACAAGGTAACTATGAAAGCCCGTATATAGTAAGACCGCTTGACGAGATAACCGTAAACGGTGTGTCTGTTGACGAATACTCTGTTGTAACTCCTGATGGTGATATATATTTCAATGCCGCTCTGACCCTTTGTGATGAGTTTTATAAGGCATGCGGTACAAAGATTGAAACAGCCGAAAAAACTGCATCAAAAGCCTTTATAATCAACGAAGCTCTGAACGATACGGACAGCTTCAGCCTTAAGGTAGAAAACGGTAATGTTTATATCACAGGCAGTTCGAAAGTCGGAATCTCAAGAGGAATAACCGCTTTTGCAGATGAAGTTTTGCATGGCACAAAAGGCAGTTATGACTTTAAAGACGGTTATGAGTTTAATAAAACTTTCTCTGATTATGTTACATATGAGGATTTCGGTGCTGTGGGCGACGGCAAAGCAGATGACTTTGATGCCATTGTAAAAACCCATGAATATGCAAACACAAACGGTTTAAGTGTTTTTGCAAAAGAAACCGCAACATATTATATCGGCGGTGCAGAAAAAACAGCTTGCATTATGACCGATACCGATTGGTCAACCGCCCGCTTTATAATTGATGATGCCGAGGTGGAAAACAGAAGCGCATGGGTATTTAATATTGCTCCTTCACAGGCTGGCATAGATATAACCGATAAGGTTGCTCCTGTTAAATCCGATGCGAAAAATATCGGCACAGCTCTTGAGGGTAAAAGTCTTGTTGTGCTTACTGATTCCAATGTTAAACGATATATCCGCAAGGGGGCAAATCAGAATTCCGGCAGTAATCAGTCAGATGTTATACTTGTTGATGAAAACGGAAATATTGCAGCGGAAACTCCGCTTATCTGGGATTTTGATGCAATTACCTCTGCTACGGCTTACCCCGTCGATACCGAAATATTAACTGTAAAAGGCGGTAAGTTCACAACTCTTGCAAACAACGCCGCATCCGAATATAACTATTATGCAAGAGGCATTCTTGTAAAACGTTCAAATACCGTTATAGACGGATTGTATCACGATATTAAAAATGAGGGCAAAACAGGCTCACCCTATTCGGCTTTTGTCAGCCTTTCAACCTGTGCTGATGTAACGGTGAAAAACAGCACATTTACAGGTCATAAAAAGTATGTAACAATTGGCTCTGCAGGAACATCTGTAACAATGGGTACTTACGATATAGGTGCAGCAACATCGGTTAATGCAAAGTTTATTAACTGTAAACAGACTAACGATATAACCGACATCGATTACTGGGGAATCGCAGGTACAAACTATTGCAAAAATCTTGTGTATGACGGCTGTGCATTTTCGCGATTCGATGCACATCAGGGTGTTCTTAACGCAACGGTTGTAAACTCCGTTCTCGGTCATCACGGAATAAAACTTATCGGAAGCGGAACTGCTCTGATTGAAAATACAACCGTTTTAGCCGAAGATTTTGTTGACCTTCGTTCAGATTACGGCTCAACCTGGAACGGCAATCTTATTATCCGCAACTGTAAGTTCTATCCCACAACTGTAGCAAGCCATATTATCAAGGCAGAAAATTCCGAGGATCACGATTTCGGTTATATCTGCTATCTGCCCGAAAAAATAGAAATTGACGGCTTACACGTTAACAGAGTCGGAAATAATTATCTTTTTACAAAGGTTAATTCAAAGCATAATTCCGATTCATACGATGCAGAATATCCCGTTGTTCCTCCGCAGGAAATAACTGTTAAAAATTTCAGCAGTCTGCTTTTCGGCAAGCTTTCTGTTTCCAAAAACAAGGCGATATTCAAAACTGAAATTTCATCATAAATTAAAGAGTGATATATTATGGCTTTTTCTAATCTATCAAAAGGTAAAAAAACGGTATGGGGGATTTTTATTTCCGTTGCACTTGTAATTGTGCTTGGTATAACGAATATAGTGCCTTATTTCGCCGTTATACCGGATATGGTTAAGGTGGGTATTGATTATATCAGTCTTGACAGAAATCCCGATTATCCTGATAAAAAAGAGCTTGCCGAAGCACTTGTTAAGGCAGAAGAATCTGCAAAGCATCCCTTTATCCTTGCAGATAATGCGGATTTTGAAAAGGCAAGGGAAGAATATAATACAAAACAGTTTTCGGATTATACCGAAAAACTGACAAATTATGTTCTTTCAAATGCAGATGCTCTCCTTGATTTGAGTGTTTATCCGCCAATGGATTATGTACTTGACGAAGAGGACAGTATTCTGCCCATATCCCGTGAGGTTATTAACAGAATGATCATTTTGGGTTATGCGTGGCAGATAACGGGTGATACAAAATATGCCGAAAGAGCTGAAAAAGAGCTTGAAAAGGTTTGCAGTTATGACGATTGGTGCACATCCCATTTTCTTGCAACGGCTGAAATGGCATTTGCGGTTTCCATAGGCTATGACTGGTTTTTTGACTATCTTACGGAAGACTTTAAAAAGCTTCTTGCCGAAAAAACATGGAGCTATGCTATTAATTCGGCACTTGATGATAATCACTGGTTCACCTGGTCAAAGAATAACTGGAACAGTATCTGCTACAGCGGTATAGGCGTTGCCTGTATGACCTTTTCGGATTATGACAGGGAACGTGCTGCTAAATTCCTCTCTATGTGCTATAAAAATATGCCCATAGCTTTTGCGAATTTTACTCCCGACGGTGTTTATGCAGAAGGCCCCGGTTACAGTCAGTCGGGAATGAACTCGATAGTTAATTTTGTTGCAACATCAAAGAATTTCTTTGGTACTGATTACGGTATGGGCGAAATTGACGGCTTTAAGGAGCTGGGCAAATTCCCCGTTTATATCACAACGCCTACGGGTGTGTTCAATTTCGGCGATAATAAGGCGAGAATGTGCTTTTTACCGTCGCTTCATTGGTATGCCGATGAATATAATTCACATCTATTGTCCTGCTATCAGATGTGGGATATGCCCGATGAATTTACAGCAGATACATCCGATAATACGGAACGAAACGGCAGAGGTAAGGATGATGCTCTTTCTCTGCTCTGGTATAACAGAGAATATACTGTCGAAAGTGCAGATTTTTCAAATGAAGATACAGAGCTTTACCTTAAATCCGATGCAGGTCAGGATATGGTGCTTATGAGAAGTGCGTATCTTGATGAAAATGCAACCTTTGCGGGTATAAAGGGCGGTTATAACTTTATTAACCATGGGGACCTTGATATAGGTACGTTTGTGTTTGATTCAATGGGTGTAAGATGGGCAGAGGAGTTAGGACCCGGACCTTACGATGCCCCCGGCTATTTCCTTAATACTCCTGCAGGCGGAAGATGGAAAGTTTACTCAAAACGAGCCGAAGGACAGAACACACTTGTTATAAATCCTCACATGACACTCGAAGACCAGTATGTACTTGCGGAAAGTGAATTCACTGTGTTTACAAACAGTTCAGACGGCGGAAGATGCGTTCTTGATATGACCGATGCATACCGAATGAACGGCATTGTAAAGGCTGAAAGAGAATTTGAGCTTTATAATAACCGTTCTTCACTTGAAATTACGGACAATGTCAGATGTCTTGTAAAAAGCGATATTTATTGGTTTATGCACACAAAGGCTGATATTAAAATTTCCGAAGACGGCAAAACTGCAGTTCTTACAATCGGAGATAAGCAATTGAAAGCTGTTTCACATAAGGATGGAGCATTTTCCGTAATGAAAGCTCAAGCTCTTAAAGGTGCTTATGAGTATGACGAAAAGTATGACGATATACAAAAGCTTACAGTAAAGCTCGAAAATGTCAGAAACGCAGAAATAATGATAACTCTCGAACCGATTACATAAACAAAAAAATCACGGTCTATGCCGTGATTTTTTATTTTAACCATTGTACAATTTCATAAACTCGTCAACCTGTTGTTTTGTTTTAAGAACAACGGTTTTATTTTTATACTTTTCTGCTGTTTCAGCATAATATTGCCGTCTTTCCTTATTCCTGCAGCCGAACAATGTAAATTTCACAAACCACCAATTCAGGTCATTTTTATAGCCGTCTTTTCTGCGGGATAAAGTTCTTTTGACTACACGATAAAAACAAGTCAGTCGCGGTAGCTGCAATAAAACAATCAAATCTGCATCTTCAAGTCGTTTATCAATCATCAGATATGTATAATAGCCGTCAATTATCCAATTATCTTTTTTCATAAACTCTGCAACTTTCGGCAGTACAACAGAATCGTCAACGGGCTTCCAATCCTTATCCCACTTTACCTCATCAAGATGCAGAACGGGAATATTTTTCTTTTCAGACAGGTAATCAGACAGATATGTCTTACCGCTTCCTGCATAACCTAAAATTGCAATTTTCATTTCTTCATCACCTCTGAAAAGTTATTCTGATTTATACCATTTTGTCAAATCGCTGTAATTACCTCTGAAATGAAAACTGTGTCCGTTTTTGTTCATTCCGATTCTGGACAGACCTAATTTTTCGAGAATTCCTATTGATTTGTAATTTGTAATATTGGCATAAGCTTCAACAAATTTTATTTTATCACTTATGTTCGGAAGCAAAAAACCATAAAGATTTCTGAAAATGTTTTTACCCTGATATTCGGGTTTAAACTGAATTTCTTCCATCATAAATGTGTCGTCATTTGTGTAATACTGAAAGAAACCGATAATACAGTCAGCATCTTTAATTAGTACAATCTGCCGTTCATTCCGTTTTAATCCGCCAATTACACCTTCATACCAGCACTTATAGTCCTCTTCTCTCGAGTTGCCGGTTGGTGCGATAAGCTCCATATTATCAGCAAGAATGTTGAAAATTACAGATGATACAGTCGGGAAATCAGCCTTTTTCAGATATTCAAAATTTATATTAAACGAA
This sequence comes from Acutalibacteraceae bacterium, assembly GCA_045535305.1. Taxonomy (GTDB): domain Bacteria; phylum Bacillota; class Clostridia; order Oscillospirales; family Acutalibacteraceae; genus UBA1081. The sequence goes on along the minus strand of JAZSLJ010000088.1, from coordinate 3,984 downwards.
GTCATTTTTTTTATATCCTTTTCATCAGTTTGAAATATTCACCGTCTTTATCTGTACCGTCAAACAGCACCTCAGTAAAGCCATATTTTCTGTACAGATGCAAAGCATTGATATTATCTTTATCAACACCGATTGTCATTTCAGAAAAGCCCATATTTTTAGCTTTTCTTATAAGAAATTCAAGAATTTCACTTCCTATACCACGGTTTCGGTATGTTTTTTTGACAATCATTCTTGATACATAAACTCTCTTTTCGGGTATGGTGTAATCAGGGTCAGCGGTACTTAAAACCAAAGCACCTTCACCTATGAACTCACCATTGATTTTATAAATGAAAACAAGTCTGTTTCCCGTTGCAATTTCCTCCCGCCATTTTTCAGCAAGGGGTTGTGTCTTCATATTCCAGATGTTTGAACACTTGTGGTAGTCTTCAAGATTGAGAGGTTCTATAACAGTATTTGCAAACTCTGTAAATGCTTTGTTCAAAGCCCCATATTTCATATTTGCAATATCTTTCAACGAATGTGTTTTAATAAGATGCTCGACAAACCGACAGCCAAGGAAATAACCTACATCTGAATGTCCGTTGTAAGAACACCAATCGCCGAAAAAGCCCTGAACACTTTCTTTTTCATCAAGTCGGCGGAGATAATCTCTTTTTATATCATTTTCGTTTTCATAGCACCAACTGAGCCAACCGTCTTTATTTTGATGATAAAATTCATCATCACCGCACAGAATATGCTCACAAACCATAGCAACACCTTCGCAGTAAAGCTGTGCAATAGCTTTTCTGCGTTTTGTGTATTCGGGGATATTCAGATTTCCGTTGAGCTTATGCCATAAATGACCGATTTCGTGCAGTATCAGGGCACGCATATTTGTTTCGTCGCCCCAGTTAAGCTCGATGATTTTTTCAACACCTAACAAAACTGTATTTTTACCGTCAAGCGTAGTTGCCCAACCGGCACCGTTACAAAGTCCGAGATAGAGAATTATGTTAATATCAGGTTCTGTGTCAAATAGCTTTGAAAGATTTGCGTTTAGAGTATCAACAACTATCTGAAAACTCTTACTGACAAAATCAAGCTTATCAGCATTCAATGCAGCTTCAAGAACAGGAAGAACATCGTTGTTAAAATCATAGCTTTTTGCATCATTTTCACATTTTGAGGGCAGTTCTTTTGATATTTCTTCCGCATACTTTCGCCATACGGAAATATCAAATCCGTTTGTGAAAACAGATTTGATATTATCACAGGTATTTATGATTTTCATTGTTAAAACACCTTTTCCATTATTACACTTCCGCCGTAATCTTCAATTACTTTGAAACCGTTTTTTTTGTACATCGAATATGATATCGGTGTGTACTTGAAACAATTCAGTACCATTTTTGCAAATCCCTTTTCTTTTGCATCCTCCTGAAGCTTTATAAAGGCACTTTTGCCGTAGCCTTTGCCACGATATTCTTTTTTGATAATATTCTCCGTAACAAATGCGGCATTTTCTTCAAAGGGGCTTTTCTGATAACCGATAACACCGATTTTTTCACCTTCATCATTTACAACAATATAAAGATAGTTGTCGGAAGAATCTGCACCCTCGGGAAAAACATCATTGAACTCACTTTTCGCAGCTTTTCGGGCTTTGAATCTGAATTTTTCATCACCGGCTTTTATCAGATTTTCTGCATAATTCTTTACAGACCACTTTGCATAAATAAAAAATTCTTCAGTATTCATTTTTCTGAAAGATATCGGCTTTAATTCCTTGTTCATAATTTTTCATCTCCGGTATTATAAATATTTCTGCATATAAACCAAGTTCTGATATGTACCGTCTTTGAGTTTAAAGATTTTCGGTTCTACCGATATAATTTTAAAATCAAATTTCTCGTAAAGTGCTTTGGCACGGTTGTTTCCTTCAATAAATTCGAGGTCAACAATTTCTGTGCCATCGTGTTCTTCTGCCGCTTTTATCAGTTCATTAAACATTGCTGAACCGATACCGATATTCCAATACTTTTTCTGAAGAGCTATACCTACCGTTGCTCTGTGAGAAGTCTTACTGCCGGTCTTAAAAGTGATATCGCAATTACCGGCAATTATACCGTCTATATAACAAGCGATAAACAAAGTGTTCCGACTTTCACGAACATTGAGAATAAATTTTTCTTCATTTTCCACGGTAACTTTTTCCCAGTCTTCAATCGAACGAGAAAGAAACTCTGTTTCACCACTGGAAGTTTTAATACTGTTAAGTAACATTTCGGCATCTTCTGCTTCGGGAGTTTTCAGAATGGCTGTTGTCCCGTCTTTTAATGTAATTTTCTTTGCTTCAAATATCATCTTCATTTCACCTTCCAAAATAAGTCAATAATTTTATCCGCACAAGTTTCGTTTGAATTTATGAAATTATTAACTGTTGCACTGTTTTCAAAATCAGTTTCCAACAAATTTAACTGTTCTTCTGCACTACCGATTTTTCTGTTCCCTCTTTTGATTTCCCGTTTTTCCAATTCTTCAACAGGGCAGGATATATTTGCAACAAAAACGGGATAATCTTTCAATAATACTTTAAAATCTTGTAAGGGCTCACTGTTTTTGAAGAACATATACGGAACAATTAAATCAAATCCCAAATCTGAATATAACTTTACTACATAAAAGAATTTTGATGCAAATTTATATTGAACCGAAAAATCACCGTTTTCGTAATCATTAAATTTATCCGGAGACATTAAAATAAAATCATCTATATCCAATCTATATAACGGAATCGGAGAACGGTCTTGAATTGTTTTAGCTAATGTTGTTTTTCCTGAACTCGAAACTCCGTTAAGAATAATAATTTTACCTTTTTTCATATTATACCTTTCTTGCTTTTACAATTAAAAAGTTAGGTTTTATGTATTCTTTTACAATTGTAGGAAGTTTTTCAATCGCCCATTCTTCCGGTGTTGGCTCACAGACTTCTTCAATCACAAATCCTGCTTTTGCAAGTGCATTTATAACATTACTGAATGTTCTGTGATACTTTATAACACCGTCAACATACCAATGGACTTTTCTTTCACCGGGCTCATTGTAATTCGAGAATGTATAAGAAACTCTTTTACCTTTTATATTCTTATTAAAATGACCGTTGCCGTCAACAGTAGCAGTTATAATGGGATGTTCCTGTGAAAAGAGCAACTGACCACCAATATTAAGTACAGAATACATTTCTTTTGCAAATGCATCAAAATCTCTGACATAATGAAAGGCAAGTGAACTGTAAATAAAATCAAACTTTTTATCAAGCCTTGAAATATCAGTCATACTCATATTTACATATTCAATTTTTTCATCGGCTGATTCGCTTTTTGCTACCTCAAGCATCTTTTCGGAAATATCAACACCGATAACACTTTTTGCTCCACGATGAACAAAATCAATGCAGTTATGTCCGTATCCGCAACCTAAGTCAAGAACTGTCTTTTCAGTTAAATCAGGCAGCATTTTTGCCATAGCAGGTTGTTCAAGTAAGTCATTATAATTAGTTTCGCCTGCACGCAGGGCTTTGTAACCCTCAAAAAATGTATCGTTATCATAGATGTTCTGATTGCTCATATAACCAACTCCTCAAAAAAATAAGCATCCCCGAAAATACGGAGATGCCTTGCACTTACAGAAAGATATATTACATCAATCGCAAATGGACAAAATGGCATCTCTGTTTCGTAACATAGTATTCATTGTCATTTCGTCCACCTACCTTTCATTAATCTTCCATAATTATACTCTTATGTTATGAGAAAGTCAATATTTTTGAGTTTGTATTGTTCTCTACTAAATTTTTATATAACTAAAAACTAATTCTGTAAGTCGAAAAATGTACATTTTTGTCGAAAAATAAAGCGTTATTGAAAACTATATTGTTTTTATTCTTCTTATAGAGATATATTTAATATGAACTTAAATTTTTCTAAAGAAGGAGTA
>JAZSLJ010000071.1:0-6196 GCA_045535305.1 Acutalibacteraceae bacterium | reverse complement strand
ACTCGACGTACCTTTGTACGCCTTCGGGTATACAAAATCAATGCAAAAGCATTGATTTTGCTCGTTTTGTCCGTTCTTCATCTTTTTTCCCTATCCCCTTAAAATGAGCTGTAAAAAAACTTTCGTTTTTTTACAGCCCCTTTCTTTACTTTTTTATTGAACAAAAAATTCATAAAATGCTCTGTATGCCATATAGACATCAAGCTTTGAAACAACCTCAAAGGGTGCGTGCATTGAAAGTACGGGAACACCGATATCAATAACATCAATATCAAGCTTTGCAACGTACTTTGCAACTGTTCCGCCGCCGCCTTCGTCAACCTTGCCAAGCTCACCTGTCTGCCAAAGTATATTTGCATTATCAAGCATACCTCTTACCTTAGCCATAAATTCGGCTGATGCGTCTGATGTGCCTGCCTTACCTCTTGAACCTGTATATTTCATAACCGCAACACCCTTGTTGATGAATGCGGAATTTCGTCTGTCAAGCACCTCGGGGAATGTGGGGTCAAAAGCACAGGTAACGTCTGCTGAAAGGCACTCGGACTTTCTTATTACCTCATAGCCGTCATAGCCTTCCATAGCCGCAAGATAATTAATGAAATACTGCATATATGCAGAGTTAAGACCTGTATTGCCGTCGCTGCCCGTTTCCTCTTTATCTGTAAGAACGGACAGAATTGTGTAATCGGGGTCAACAGCATCAAGAGCCGCCATAACTGCGGGATAAGCGCAAACTCTGTCATCGTGGCCGTAAGAGCCTATCATACTTCTGTCAAGACCGATGTCGCAAGCCTTGAATGCAGGTACAGCCTCAAGCTCTGCACTGAGGAAATCCTCCTCAACAAAGCCGTACTTTTCATAAAGAATATTAAGAATGTTGAGCTTTACAGCGTCGGAGCTGTCATCACCGCCGAGAGGTCTGCTGCCTACAAGAATATTAAGCTCTTCGCCTTTGATGCCTTCGCCCAGAGTTCTTTTGCTCTGCTGTGCGCCCAGATGAGGAAGAAGGTCGGTGATAACAAGTTTGGGATCTTCATCATCTTCACCGATGCATACGTTTATGGCTGTACCGTCTTTAAGAACAACAGTACCGTGGAGTGCAAGGGGGATTGTGGGCCACTGATACTTTTTGATACCGCCGTAATAATGAGTCTTGAGAAGCGCCATTGAGCAGTCCTCGTAAAGGGGATTGGGTTTAAGGTCAAGACGGGGTGAATCAATATGAGCCGCCGCAATTTTAACGCCGTCAATAATGCTTCTTTTACCTATTACGCAAAGAATTACAGACTTGCCTCTGTTGTTGTAATACACTTTTTCGCCTGCAATATATTTTTCGCCGGGGATAAATTCCACAAAGCCGTTTGCCTTTGCAAGAGAAATAATTGTATCAACAGCTTCTCTCTCTGTTTTGGATTTGTCAAGGAAATCTTTGTATCCCTCACAAAAGCCGTCTGCTGTTTCAACCTCGTTTTCGCTCATAACTGCTGATGCGTGCTTGGGATTGTAAAAAAGCTTTTCTTTAAGTTCATCAATCTGAGTTTTATCCATATATTTTTCCTCCTAAGAATTATAAATCTCATAATATTTATCTATTGCCGACATGACTTTGTCAACATAGTGATTTGTGTCGGAAATAGGAGTGGTTTTTAAATGCTGACCGTCATCGGAATACCTTGAATCGTTAAGCCAGCCTGAAACATTACCCATACCTGCGTGATACGCCGCAACCACCGTTTCGGTTATTGCATATTCTTCCTGTAAAATTGAAAGGAACAGCGCACCGTATTTTATTGAAATTTCGGGCGTGAACAAATCATCAAAATCATAGCTTTCATCTGTTTTTGTAAGCAGCCAGTCAAAAGTATCTTCCGTTATCTGGGTAAGACCTCTTGCACCAACCGAAGAAACCGCCTCGGGGTCAAAACTGCTCTCCGTACGTATTACAGCGTAAAGCAGATTTTCACTTATTTCATATTCTGCGGCATATTTTTCAACATATTCAGAATATTTTTTGGGATACAGATATTCTGAAATTTTTTCATAGCCGATATTCACACAAAGTACAATAACTACAACTATTATAACAAATTTAAACAAAGAAATAAATATTCTTTTTTGTTTTTTCGCCAATCATTTCACCTGTACTTTCAGATATTTATGCACGAAAGAATTAAGCTCCGCCGCAACATCAAAAGGAGCATACGAACGCACAACAAATTCCGATTTTTCAGTATAAAACTCATCATTATGCTGTACGGACATACGTGAAAGCGCCTGCTCACGGCTGATTGAATCCCTTTGCATTATTCTTTCAAGACGGATATCTTCGGGAGCTGTAACGGCAATTACGGTATTACATAGCTTATCCGCTTCACATTCAAACAGCAACGGTGCATCAATCACCGCCGCAACAGCGCCGTTTTCAAGTGCATCAATGCATCTTTCCATTGAAATTCTTATAATTTGGGGATGTGTAATCGAATTGAGAAGTTCTTGACTTTCTTTATCTTTAAAAGCTCTTGATGCAAGGAGCTTTCTGTCAAGCTCACCCTCGGGATTTATAATATCCTCACCGAAATGCTCTGCAAGCACTTTAAGATGCGGCGAGCCTTTCATTGTAATTTCTCTTGCAACAAGGTCGGTATCAACCACATAACAACCGATTTTTGTAAGATAATCGGCAACATACCCTTTACCTGCACCTGTCGGACCTGTAAGACCTATAATGGGGCGGCTGAAAGCATTTATGAATCTGAATGCCGCCGCGCGGTAGAGCCTGTTGCACACCGCAAGACCTACACCGTCTTTTTTCGGACTTCTCACAAGCACCTTGTCTGCACCCTTTTCATCAAGCTCGCGCAAAGCAAAAAACAGCCTTTGTGCCTGTGAAAGCGGGTCATTTTCCGTACCGAATGTAACGGTAATTTTATCTTTAAAATATTCGTCTTCACCCTCAAAGCACATTACGGAATCAAAATCCGAAGATTGAGCATAGACTTTAAATTCTTCAAAATTACCTCTTACCACCGTAAGCTCGGCTTTTGGTGAATAGTGCTTATACATCATACCCGGTGAGGGTGCAGCTTCGCCCTCTTTCATAGGTTTAAGAATACTCTCTGCAAGCTGTACCTCGCCCAGCACCTCACGAAGCTGGTCAAGTGTTACTCCGCCGGGTCTGCAAAGCAAAGGAACATCTGTTGCGAGTGAAATAACGGTAGATTCAACACCCACGTTACATTCACCGCCGTCGCATATAGCGTCAGCTCTGCCCATCATATCCGCTTCCACGTGCTCAAAAGCGGTAGGACTGGGAAATCCCGAAATATTAGCTGACGGAGCCGCAAGAGGACAGGACAATTCAATAATTTTGTTTGCAACGGGATGTGAGGGGAATCTTATTGCGATAGTATCAAGACCGCCGCTTGTAACAGAGGGGACTTCATCCCTTTTGGGAAGGATTATTGTAAGAGGGCCCGGCCAGAACTTTTCAGCAAGCTTTTTTGCACTATCGGGTACAACCTTTGCAAGTGAATAAATCTGTTCAAAAGACGAAATATGCACAATGAACGGATTGTTACTCGGTCTGCCCTTTGCCTTGTATACATATCTTACTGCATCTTCATTAAAAGCATCTGCCGCAAGACCGTAAACCGTTTCCGTAGGAATTGCAACCACTCCGCCGTTTTTTAAAATATCCGCCGCAGTCTGTATGTCCGCCAGGTCGTTATTTATATCATAAGTTTTTAGTTTTAATGTGTTTTTCAAAATTATCACCATTTTAGTGAGGAATGAGAAGTGAGGAGTGAGGAGTTAAGGAAAGGGTTTCACCCTTTAACCCTTTTTAATCAATTTGCACACTCTTTGTAATTGATGCCAAAAGTTTATATAATTCAACACAATCCTTGTTGATTGACTTGAATTGCTTATCACTTAAATAATTAGTTTCATAAAGAATATCAAGCCAATATTTTGTTTCATTGCATTCTTTGAAAGCAATATACATCTTGGCTACAAAATCTTTTTTACTTATGGCACACTCGGCTTCAGCTATATTTGCACCAATGCTTGTTCCGCATCGCAACAACTGCATCGACATAATATATTCTTTTTTTGTATGTTTAAGATAATCACATAATCGTACAATCCGAACTGAAAAAGCTTTACTTTTTTCATAGGTTATACTTTTTGACATATTTATCACCTGTTATAGAAGTAGAGCGAACGGAGTTTTTTAACTCCTAACTCATCACTCCTAACTCCTAACTCTGTTATGAATTATTTTTCAGTTTCTCCGCCGTATCTGCCGTAATAAGTGAATCAATAACCTCGTCAAGGTCGCCGTTAAGAATGGCATCAAGCTTATAGAGTGTAAGTCCTATTCTGTGGTCGGTAACTCTGCCCTGAGGATAGTTATAAGTGCGGATTCTTTCACTTCTGTCGCCCGTACCTACCTGTGAACGTCTTTCGCCGTCAATAGCCGCCTGCTGTTTGCAGCATTCTTCATCATAAAGCCTTGCACGAAGAAGCTCAACGGCTCTGTCCTTATTCTGATACTGGCTACGTTCAACCTGACATTCAACAACCGTACCGGTGGGAATATGGATAACTCGTACAGCAGAAGATGTTTTGTTAACCTTCTGACCGCCCGCACCGCTTGCACGGAATGCTTCAAACACAAGGTCAGCCTCGTTAAGCTCGAACTCAACCGCCTGAGCCTCGGGAAGAACCGCAACTGTTACGGTTGAGGTATGAATTCTGCCGCCCGACTCTGTTTCGGGCACACGCTGAACACGGTGAACACCGCTTTCAAACTTAAAGCGTGAATATGCGCCCTCGCCGTTTATCATAAAGCTGATTTCCTTAATACCGCCAAGCTCTGTTTCGTTAAGGTTCAGCACCTCTATCTTAAAGCCCTTTGTTTCGGCATACATTGAGTACATTCTGTAAAGGTCGTATGCAAACAATGCACTTTCCTCACCGCCTGCACCGCCACGGATTTCAACGATAACGTTTTTGTCGTCATTGGGGTCTCTGGGCAGAAGCAGAATTTTAAGCTCCTCATAAAACACAGCCATATCTGCCTTTGACTGCTCAAATTCCTCCTGCACCATTTCTTTAAAATCCTTGTCAAGTCCGCCCGATGAGAGCATTTCTTCCGCTTCTGCATGAGTGCTTTCTGCCGCCTTGTACTCGCGGAATTTTTCAACAATGGGAGTTAAATGTTTAAGCTCTTTCATAAGAGCCGTATACTTTTCCATATCGGATGCAACATCACTGCTGCAAAGCAAAGCGTTGACCTCTTCAAATCTTTTTTCAACGGTTACAAGTTTACTGAGCATAAATATCTCCGTTCTGTTAATAATTTCTATATAATAGTATAATCATAATTAAAAAAATGTCAATCACGCAATAGCCAAAATTGAGAAAAATCAAGATATTTTATTAAAAATCAAAGAAAATCAAAGAAAACAGGAGCTAAATGAAAATCAAACCTTATTTTTGACCATTTTTGACCTTTGACTTTTACAGAAAATTCACTATAATATTAATCACAAGGTCAAAGATAGTCAAAGTCAAATAAGGAGATGAATAAAAATGAATCTCAGCAACGAAATAGCAAAAATACTTACCGAAATGCTTGAAGAAACAGGCAGAGCGGAAATAAAACGCAACGAATTTGCTCAGCAGTTAGGCTGTGTACCGAGTCAGATAAATTACGTTATATCATCAAGGTTCACACCCGAACGGGGTTACACAGTTGAAAGTCAGCGGGGCGGCGGCGGATACATCAAAATCACCCGTATAAATTATAATACTAAGCAGCAGATTCTTATGCATATAATTAACTCTATAGGTGATTCAATAAGCGAGCAATCTGCAAAAGCTATTATTATAAACCTTAATCATAGGGAAATGCTTGAAGCTGAAAAAGCAAAAATTATGCTTGCAGCAATTAACGAAAACTGCTATAAAACCGTGCCACCCGAATTAAGAGGCAGAATACGGGCAGCGATATTAAAACAGATGCTGTTAGCATAAACAATAATTTAGCGAATTAACAATTTACAATGTATAATGTACAATGAAGGAAAGGGCTTCGCCCTTTAACCCGATTTATATATTATTCAATAATTGTACATTGTAAATTGTACATTGTACATTAAATTATTGTTTATCTTCTTCAATCAGCACA
>JAZSLJ010000006.1:0-128801 GCA_045535305.1 Acutalibacteraceae bacterium | reverse complement strand
CCTTGGCTCACAGAACGACATGGCTACGATCCGACTTGTTTGTGCTTGTGAATGCTTTATTATGCTGGTGAAGACAGCGGGGATTCGAACCGCGTGAAGTTGCTGCACAACTGTCAATTTATGTCCCCACTCGCTCGCCGGCAAAGCGGCAGCCGCTCGGGGATGACATGGTGTCCGGCGTTCTGAAAATAAAAACGGTACCCAATAGGGTACCGTCTGCTTGCGAATGCTTTATTATGCTGGTGACCCAGCGGGGATTCGAACCCCGGACACCCTGCTTAAAAGGCAGGTGCTCTGCCGACTGAGCTACTGAATCACGGTTATATTTACAAGGCAATTAAGCCAAGAAACCGAGAAGAAGAGTTGTTGCAAGAGTTAAAACAACAAATACTGCTGCAAGAACTTTTGTGATTTTTTCAAGCTTTGCTTCGTTTGTTCTGCCTTTGTTCTTACCGAAGAAAGTATCAGAACCGCCTGCAATAGCGCCTGAAAGACCCTGCTGCTTGCTCTGCTGTAAAAGAACAACGATTATTAAGAATACAGATATAACACTCAATGCAATAGCGAGAACATATTCCCAAACTGACATTGTGCAACTTCCTTTCATATAAAAAAGTGTTGTGCAAACACTTGTAAGCGCCTTTGCCTAAGTATATTATCATATAACAAAACAAAAATCAAGTGTTTTTTTTAATATTTTTCACTTTTTATAATTTTTACCCAAAACAGGCAAAAATATTGACGGATTTTATTCAAATAGAAAAATTTTTAAAAATTTATCTCTTGACGAAAACCCAATATAATGTATAATATACTATGGATATATACAAAATCAAGTTTGTTATTATATACGGAGGCTAAAATGGCTAAAAGAAAAGATTACGGTAACGAGGACATAAAACTGCTCAAAGGTGCCGACAAGGTAAGGCTCAGACCTGCTGTTATTTTCGGCTCTGACGGTATTGACGGCTGTCAGCACTCGGTTTTTGAAATCATCTCAAACTCAATAGACGAAGCAAGAGAGGGTTACGGCTCAAAAATCGTTATAACAAAATATCTTGATAACTCTATAGAGGTACAGGACTTCGGCCGCGGTATGCCCGTAGGCTGGAACCCCAACGAGGAACGTTTTAACTGGGAACTGCTTTTCTGTGAAATGTACGCAGGCGGCAAATACGACACAAACAATGACGGTCAGTATGAATATTCATTGGGTCTTAACGGTCTTGGTCTTTGCGCAACACAGTTTTCATCCGAATACATGGATGCGGAAATTCACCGCGACGGCAAATGCTATACTCTCCACTTTGAAAAAGGTTATATTGTAGGCGATATGCACGAAGAACCTTATGCAAAGCGAGATACAGGTACTCGCATCAAATGGCGTCCCGACCTTGAAGTATTTACTGATATTAATATCTCTGCAGATTATTTTATCGAAATGCTTTCAAGACAGGCTATTGTAAACAACGGAATCAAATTTATCTTCAAAAATCAGCTTACCGAAACAAAATTTGAAACCAAAGAATTCTTCTATGAAAACGGTATTAAGGATTTTGTTGAAGAATACTGCGGAGAAGATGCTTTTTCTTCCGTTCAGTTCTGGAGTACGGACAGAAAAGGACGCGACCGTGAAGATAAACCCGAATACAAAGTTAAAATCAATGTTGCGCTTGCATTTTCAAAGAAAAAACAGCTTAAGGACTTTTACCACAACTCAAGCTGGCTTGAACACGGCGGAGCACCCGACAAAGCTGTAAAAAGTGCATTTGTAGCACAGATTGACTCTTATCTCAAACAGACAGGCAAATATACCAAGTCCGACGGAAAAATAACCTTCCAGGATATTGAGGACTGTCTTGTAATTATCATATCGTCATTCTCAACTCAGACATCATACGAAAATCAGACGAAGAAGGCAATCACAAACAAGTTCATTCAGCAGGCAATGACAGAATTTTTACGTCATCAGCTTGAAATTTACTTTATTGAAAACAAGCTTGAGGCTGACAGAATCGCAGATCAGGTGCTTATCAACCTGAGAAGCCGTGTAAAAGCTGAAGCAACAAGACTGAATCTTCAGAAAACTCTTGCAACGTCAACAGGTATGGCTGACAGAGTTGAAAAATTTGTTGACTGCAGAAGCAAGGATGTTGCAGAAAGAGAAATATTCATAGTAGAGGGCGACTCTGCATTGGGTGCTTGTAAACAGGCAAGAGATTCCGCATTCCAGGCAATTATGCCCGTAAGAGGTAAAATTCTTAACTGTCTTAAAGCGGATTACAGCAAGGTATTCAAAAGTGAAATCATCACAGACCTTATAAAAGTTCTCGGTTGCGGTGTTGAGGTAAGCACAAAAAGCAACAAGAATATGTCCAATTTCAATCTTGACAATTTAAGATGGAGCAAAGTTATAATCTGTACCGACGCTGACGTTGACGGCTTCCAGATACGAACCCTTATCCTTACTATGATTTATTCACTTATGCCCACTCTTATAGAAGCCGGCAAAGTGTTTATTGCCGAATCACCGCTTTATGAAATAACATCCGGCAATCAGACCTGGTTTGCATATAACGAGCAGGAAAAGACAGATGCTCTTAAAGAAATCGGTGATAAAAAATATACTATTCAGCGTTCAAAAGGTCTTGGTGAAAACGAGCCTGATATGATGTGGATGACAACAATGAATCCGCAGACAAGACGTCTTGTTAAAATCGAACCTACCGATGCACAGGCAACTGCTGAAATGTTTGACCTACTTTTAGGCGACAATCTGCAGGGAAGAAAAGATTTTATTGCAGAATACGGCAGTTCATACATTGACCTTGCAGACATAAGCTGACAGGAGAAAATATAATGGCAAGAAAAAAGAAAAACGAAAGTGAAATAAAACAAGAGACACTTAACCCTAACGCACACATTTTAGGCGCGGGTGAAGTTATGCCTCAGACTATTACTGATACTCTTGAAACGAACTATATGCCCTATGCAATGAGCGTTATTCTTTCAAGAGCTATACCCGAAATTGACGGCTTTAAGCCCTCACACCGTAAGCTCCTTTACACAATGTATCTTATGGGACTTATTAACGGTGCAAAGGTTAAATCCGCAAATATCGTAGGACGTACTATGCAGCTGAACCCTCACGGTGATGCGGCGATTTATGAAACAATGGTTCGTCTTACAAGAGGTAATGAAGCTTTGCTGCATCCTTTTGTTGATTCAAAGGGTAACTTCGGTAAAGCATATTCCAAAAATATGGCTTATGCTGCATCCCGATACACAGAGGCAAAGCTTGACAAAATATGCACAGAGCTTTTCCGAGATATAGACAAGGATACCGTTGATTTTGTACCGAACTACGACAACTCAATGATGGAACCCAAGCTGTTCCCTGTTACGTTCCCCACAGTTCTCGTAAACAACAACACAGGTATTGCCGTAGGTATGGCAAGCAATATATGCTCGTTCAATCTTAATGAGATTTGCGAAACAACAATAGCTCTTATTAAAAATCCCGACCACGATATTGCAGAAACACTTATCGCACCCGATTTCAGCGCAGGCGGCATACTTCTTTATGACAGAGCTAAGCTTGAAGAAATATACAGAACGGGCAGAGGCTCAATAAGAGTACGTGCAAAATACAGTTACGACAAATCAAACAACTGTATTGATATTACACAGATTCCCCCGTCAACCACAGTTGAAGCTGTTATTGACAAAATAATAGAGCTTGCGAAAGCAGGCAAGCTCAAAGAAATAAGCGATATCCGCGATGAAACAGATAAATCCGGTCTTAAAATCACAATAGACCTCAAACGCGGTGTTGACGTTGACAAGTTAATGGCTAAGCTTTTCCAGAAAACTCCTCTTGAAGACCCTACAAGCTGTAATTTCAACATTCTTGTGGGCGGTGTTCCAAAAGTTATGGGCGTTGGTGAAATTCTTGATGAATGGCTCGGCTTCAGAACTGAATGTATCAAAAGAAGAACTGCATACAACCTCGGCAAGGCAAAGGACAAGCTGCATCTTCTTTTAGGTCTTCAGAAAATTCTGCTTGATATAGACAAAGCAATTAAAATTGTAAGAGAAACGGAAGAAGAATCTGACGTTGTTCCCAACCTTATGATCGGCTTCGGCATTGATGAAATTCAGGCTGAATATGTTGCTGAAATCAAGCTCCGTCATCTTAATAAAGAGTACATTCTCAAGCGTCTTGAAGACATTGAAGAGCTTAAAAATACAATCAGCGATATGGAAGATATTCTTGCTACAAAATCAAGAATCAAAAATATTATCATATCCGAGCTTAAAGATGTTATGAAGAAATACGGTCAGGAAAGAAAGACCGAAATTCTTTATGATTACACCACCGAATCGGAAGACGCTCAGGAACAGGTGGAAGATTACCCCGTAAGACTTTTCTATACTCACGACGGTTATTTCAAAAAGATAACTCCCCTTTCGCTTCGTATGAGCAACGGTGTGCACAAGCTCAAGGACAATGACTTTATTACACAGGAAACAGATTCATCAAACGCTGTGCATCTGCTTTTCTTCTCAGACAAATGTCAGACATACAAATCAAGAGCCTGTGATTTTGAGGATTCCAAGACAAGCGTTTTAGGTGATTATATTCCCACAAAGCTGGAGTTTGACAGCGGTGAATCATCGGTTTATATGGCTGTAACATCCAATTACAAAGGATATATGCTGTTCTTCTTTGAAAACGGTAAGGTTGCAAAGGTAGATATGTCCGCATACGAAACCAAAACAAACCGAAAAAAGCTTATCAACGCTTATTCGGACAAATCTCCCCTTGTTGCGGCATATCTGATTACTGACGATACAGATTTTGTAATAAAATCAACATCCGGCAGATTGCTCATATTCAATTCCGGTTCAATTTCATCAAAAACAACCAAAAACACACAGGGTGTTGCAGTAATGAACCTTAAAAAAGGCCACAGAGTTGCAGAGGTTGTTTACTATAAGGACGGAATGTTCACAAAGCCTCAGCGTTACAAAACAAAAACACTCCCCTCGGCAGGTGCAATTCTTTCGGCAGAGGATTCCGGAGAACAGATGTCATTTTAACAATAATTACCAATAATAATGTATCCGTTACAGACAATACTACAAATGACGGATGCAGACATTTTAAAATAGCGTTTGCGTTGTATGTATCCGTAAGCCCGTACCGATATTGGTACGGGCTTGAATTTTTCTGATAAAAAATATATTAACAAGTTGCACGATAAACAATAATTTATCTAATTAACAATGTACAATGTATAATGTACAATGGTGGAAAGGGCTTTGCCCTTTAACCCGATTTGTATATTCAATAATTGTAAATTGTACATTAAATTATTGTTTATAAAAATCAAAAAACTTGCACAGGACAAGTCCCATGCAAGCTGATTTATTTATTCGCCTTTCATACCAAGAAGCTTAACCTTGCCGTCATAAACAGCCTGGCTGACTTTGATAGAATCGAAAATTGCAGCTCTGATATCGTCATCTGTTGCGCCTAATTCACGGCTGTACTTTGTATCCATAAAGAGATCAATAGCCATGATATCTGCAAGTCCGTCAACATCAATACCGCTTTCAATACCCTTTTCGGCATATTCTTTCTTGACTTTACCAAGTCCCATACGCATCATCCAGGGAGCAACGCTGATAACTTTTCTGTTTTCGCCCATTCCTCTTGCTGCGTAAACTATCTTAAGGAATTCCTTCCATGTCATATTATACATACTGATAGGCCATGCCTTTGCACCCTTTGACTTTTCGGCTGCGCCAACAATAACCTCACCAACCTGACGTACAGTAAGCATTGCTGTGCCGCCGCCGGGATACATTGTGAAAGGAAGCTTATCCATCATCTTTATCTGTTCGATAAGGATAACCCATACGGGCTTTCTGCCGGGCTGTGTGCCGAAGATATAAGGAAGCTCAAGAACAGATACATCAAAATTATCGTCTGCAAAGGAGAATGCAACCTCCTCCTGATCGATACGGCTTCTGATGTAAGGATGCTTTTCTGTTGCTTTAAGCTCGGGATAATTCTTTGCAAGATATGAGAAGTATGAACCGAGAATAACTGCATTTTTCATACCTACTTCCTTACACAAGGGAAGAATTCTCTTGAGAGGAGCAATATTATACTTATAATATGCATCGTAAACAGGTGCGGGGAATTCTACTCTTTCATCAATACCTGCGGCAAAAACAAAGCAGTCGTAGCCTGTGAGCATTTCTTTGATTTCATCGTCGGACTTTTCATAAATATTGCAGAATTCAAGCTCCATTTTTTCGGGAATGGGAGCGCCTTCGGGAAGAGGAGGCAGAGCTACGCTCTTAACATCATGACCTCTTTCAATAAATATTCTTGCGGCTTCACTGCCCAAAAGACCTGTGCCGCCAATCATAAATACTTTCATTATTCTGTAACCTTCTCCTTAAAGTTATCAAAAATTTCAGGACCGTAAACATTATTTTCGCCTTTGCGATCCCAAACCTGAGCAAAGAAAGGATTGATTCTTGCTTCAGTATCATAATCCCAGGGCCAGGGCAATTCTTCGGGGCACCAATGACCGCCGCGAAGCACAAGGTTGGGACTCATTTCAAATTCGTTGCCTCTTGCACTTACCCACTTAACGGGAGTGTACATATCAACAATTTCTGTTGCAAGGCACTTACCGCCTCTGAATTCCGCAGCTTTCTGTAAATCTTCAAGTGTGAGAGAATCAAAGGGTTTTGACTCATCGTAACCGTGGTCAAGAACAAGAACATCACTTGCAGTTGTCTTTTTTGAAGGAATAATAACGTCAAACTTATCCCATGTCTTGGGGATGCTTTCATATTCTTCCATACTGCCGTAATAAGCCTTGATTCTTACGTCAACCTTATTTTCAACCCACCAGATTGTACCGTATTCGGGAGTCTTAGCAATACTCTTCATCCACATTTTAACAAAAGGAGCAAAGGGTTTTGCAAGGAAAGCTAATTTATAGAAGAATTCAACATTGTTCATCATATTCTTGAAATACTGCTTGATGGGCACATTAGCACGGAAATGACAGTACTTTTCAAGCTCATCACCGTCATAATACCACTGACCGTGGAAATTACGTATTGTAAACCAATTAGGATCAAACAGCTTTTTGGGTGAACCGAGACCAAGAGTACCGAGAAGAAGCTCTTCAAACTCATAGTTTGTGATTCTGTATTCTTCACCTGAACCGATATTATAGAATCTTCTCCAGAATTCCTCGGGAATATCATCACCGCAGACATTAGCAAGAAGTCTGCCGGAATCTTCAACAGTTGCCCATTCAAGAACGCCGTTAATGGGAACATGATACATAATAGGCTCAAGATTTTTAAGGATTGCAGGATAAAGAATACCTGACTGACGAAGAGAAACCCAATGTTTAAGACCTGATTCTGCAAAAACAGCTTCTGCCTTAACTTTACTGATAGCATAGTGGTCATACACACTGATTTTAATGGGGTCGCCTGTTCTTGCCCAATGTACAGGTGCATTTCTGTCGCCTGTTTCTGCAACAGTACCTATGTAAACTACCTTAACTGCATCAGGATCGGGCTGAGCCTTTACAGCCTTAACAATATTCTTTGCTGCAGCAACATTTGTCTTCTGTGTTTTAACAGGATAATAGTCCGCTGCGGGAGATACCATACCGCCTACATGCAGAACATAGTCTGCACCGTTTACCATATTGAGAACGTCCTCATAATTTGTAAGGTCGCCCCAAACAAATCTGACTGACGGATCGTTCATATACGGCTCAAACTTTTTACGGTTTTTTTCGCTGTCGCGGTTAAGAAGAACGATATTATACTGATCTTTTTTCTTGTACAGCTCTAAAAAGCCCTGGAAACCCATTGTTCCCGAAGAACCTGTAAGAGCTACAGTTTTCTTAGACATAGTAACACACCCTCTAATAAAATTTGTTATAATTTTAACATATGTCTAACATGTTTTCAACAAAATTTAAATAATATTTAAACATAATTCAAACATTATTCAAAAATCATTCAAACATTTTTCAATGTTTTCTGCGAGATAGACAAAAAATATAAAATTTTGCAGAAAAAACCTGTACAAACTATTGCAAAAATAACAAACAATGATATAATAATGCTATATATAAGAAAGGTGAGAAAAAATGAGTAATCCATTATATGTAGTTACAGGCGCAACCGGTCATATCGGTTATGCTCTGCTGAAAAAACTTGCCGATAACGGCGCAAATGTAAGAATCCTTATCAGAAAAGACACTAAAATCTTTGACGGTATCGAATGCGAAAAGGTTTACGGTGATGTTACAGATATTGAATCCCTTGAAAAAGCATTTGAAGGCGCAGATGTTGTTTACCACCTTGCCGGTCTTATCGATATTAATGTAGGTCAGGATGATATGGTTTGGAAGGTAAACTTTGAAGGAACAAAAAATGTGGTTGAAGCCTGCAAAAAGTGCGGTGTAAGACGCCTTGTTTACGCTTCTTCCGTTGACGCATACTATCCTCTCCCCAACAATCAGCTTATGGTTGAAAAAGACAGCTTCAATGTTGACGAGCTTGACGGTACATACGCAAAAACAAAAGCAAGTGCTACAAACTATGTTTTTGAAAATCAGCGCAACGGACTTATTGATGCTGTTGTTGTATATCCCGGCGCTTGTATCGGTCCTTACGATTTTAAAGTATCAAATGTTGGTGAAATGGTAAGAACTGTTGCTAAAAACGGTTACCCCGTTTCAATCGGTTTCGGTGCTTACAACTTTGTTGATATACGCGACGTTGCAGACGGTATGATTGCAGCCGCTGAAAAAGGCAGAAGCGGTGAAGGTTACATCCTTTGCGGTGAGCAGATTTCTGTTAACGATTTCATATGCACCCTTTGCCGTGTTTGCGGCAAAAAAGAGCCTAAGTTACAGATGGGTTACGGCATTGTAAAACTTGCCGCACCTCTTATGGAGGTTTATTACAAAGCAACAAAGACTACTCCCCTGCTTACAAGATATTCCGTAAGAAAGCTCATTTCAAACTGCAATTTCTCCATTGAAAAGGCTAAAAAAGAGCTTGGATACAACCCCATGAGTGTTGAGCAGTCGCTCAAAGATATGGTTGCATGGATAAGAGAAAACGAAAACTAAACATAAAAAACACTTGCGAAAGCAAGTGTTTTTTGATAAAAAGAGAGGTTATATATGAATATTACAAAAGAATTTATCTTTGAAACAGATAAGCATTTCAACGAATGCCATGCATCAACTCTTTTAAAGCTTAATGACGGCAGTATTCTTGCGGCTTGGTTTGCAGGCACAAAAGAAGGAAAAGATGATGTTCGAATCTTTTACAGCAAAAAAATTGGCGGTAAATGGAACGAGCCTAAGCTCCTTGAAACAGGCAAAGATTTACCCCATTGGAATCCCGTTTTACTTTTAAGAAACGACGGCAAAATCAGGCTGTTTTTCAAAACGGGTAAAAAAATATCCCATTGGGTAACGGAATACTGTGATTCTTCTGACGGCAGTGAAAGCTGGACTGCCGCCGAAGTTCTTGTAAAGGACGACTGTTCAGGAGGCAGAGGTCCTGTAAAAAATAAATGTATCAGAACATCAAAAGGCCTGCTTCTTGCGCCTGCATCAACAGAACAAACAAAACAGCTCTGGCGATGCTTTATAGATATTTCCGAAGATGACGGTGATACATGGAGCAAGCAGAATTACATAGTAAGACCTAAAAAGCTCCCCACAGGACTTGTAAGTATGATTCAGCCCACATTATGGGAAGATGAAAACGGTGTAATTCACGCTCTTATGAGAACAAACAAAGGCTATGTTTACCATTCCCAATCAACAGACGGCGGCAGAAAATGGTCAAAGGCTGAAAAAACCGAAATTCCTAACAATAACAGCGGTATTGACTGTGTAAAAGCGGCAGACGGCAACATTTATCTTGTGTGCAATCCCGTTGAAGAAAATTGGGGTGAACGTTCTCCTCTTGTGCTTATGAAATCAACCGATAACGGAAAAAGCTTTGATATTATTTCCGTACTGGAAGAAAGACAAGGCGGAGAATTCTCCTACCCTGCAATAATCACAAGCGAAAACAAATTACACATCACATACACATACGACCGCAAAAACATTGTATACTGCGAAATTGAGCTATAATTTTCAATATTGATTCAATCGTCCGATTATAATATAATTGTATAAAAGGAGGTTATCTTATGCGAATACTTATAGTTGAAGATGAGGTTTCCCTTGCAGATGCTCTGACAGAAATACTGAAAAAAGAGCATTATTTCGTTGACGCTGTTTATGACGGAAAAGACGGTTATGATTATGCCGTCAGCGGCATTTACGACCTTGTACTGCTTGACATTATGCTGCCGAAAATGAACGGACTTGATGTATTAAAAGCATTGCGCGAACAAGGAATATCAACCCCCGTTATGCTTCTTACAGCAAGAACAGAAATAAACGATAAAATAAGAGGACTTGACTGCGGTGCAGACGATTATCTTACAAAACCGTTCAACAAAGGAGAACTTCTTGCAAGAATACGCGCACTTACAAGACGAAAAGGTGATATACCTTCAAACGAATTGACATTCGGCGATATTATTCTTAATCAAAGCACATACGAATTAAGCTGCGGCGGGCAATCTGTAAAGCTGGGAGCAAAAGAGTTCAAAATTATGCAGATGCTTATGTATTCCCCCAAAAACATCATATCCAAGGATGAATTCATTGAAAAAATATGGGGATACGACAGCGAAGCTGAATACAACAGTATTGAAGTATATATTTCATTTTTAAGAAAAAAGCTCGGTGCAATAAAATCCCGAATCCAGATAAAAGCATCCCGCGGTGTCGGATATTACCTTGAGGATAACAAAGCATGAAAATGATTGAAAAAACAAGACGCAAATTTATGGCAATAACACTTGCCGCAATTTCTCTTGTACTTATATTCATATTGGGCCTGCTTAACATTTGTGTTTACGGCGGAATCTATATTCAGGGCAAAGAAAACATACAAAGCATACGCGACCGCAGAGGTTTTGTGTTCTCTGATGAATCAAACGGAGATTTTTTTGCTGACGACAGAGGTCCTTTTTCGGATATTATGAATGCTCATGCATCGGTTAACTTTATCTATATCAAAATGCACCGTAATGCTGATACTCCGTTTATTTCCACAAACATGAACAACACTTATTCAGCAGACACTATAACAAGTATTGCAAAAAGAATTATCGAAAGCGGCGAAACAGGCGGTATGTATAACAACCTGATGTTTGAGGTAACAAAAGATGAATTAAGCACGGTTATTGTTATAATCGACATTTCAAATGATATGAGCTTAATAAGAAATCTGTTCACAATATCGGTTATTATAATCATTTTCAGCCTTATTTTTGTTTTTATATTCACTTTTTATTTTTCAAAATGGGCAATAAAACCTGTACGTAATGCCTTTGAAAATCAACAGCGATTCATTTCCGATGCAAGCCACGAATTAAAAACTCCTCTTACGGTAATTTCGGCAAACGCAGATGTGCTTGAATCTGAAATAGGCTCAAACAAATGGCTGAATAATATAAAATCGCAATCAACGGTCATGAACGGGCTTGTACACGACCTGCTTGACCTTGCAAAATTCGAAGAAACTGCAGACGATATGGTAATAACCGAATTCAATTTAAGTAATCTTGTGCTTAACAAGGCTCTTGAATTTGAATGTACCGCATTTGAAGCAGGCAAAATATTTGAACAGGATATTCAGCCTGATGTAATGTGTTCGGGCAACGAGGATTCAATAATACATCTTGTTACAATCCTTATAGATAATGCAATAAAGCACTCAAACGAAAACGGATTGATAAGAGTTACGCTTGCATCCGAAGGTAACAAAAAAATATTACAGGTTTACAACACGGGCAACTCAATCAAGAATAACGAAATGGATAAAATATTCAACAGATTTTACCGCAGTGATAAATCAAGAAACCGAGCGACAGGCGGCTACGGTCTGGGACTTGCTATTGCAAAATCCATTGTGGATGCACACAACGGAAATATATCCGTTAAAGGCGAAGAAAACAAGTGGATAAGCTTTACTGTGATACTGTAAACAATAATTTAATGTACAATGTACAATTTACAATTTACAATTTACAATGTACAATTATTGAATCATAAAAATTGGGTTAAAGGGCGAAGCCCTTTCCTTCATTGTACATTATACATTATACATTGTTAATTGGCTAAATTATTGTAAAAAACGGACACCGTTGGTGTCCGTTTTTTAGATTAATACATTGAGCCTGTAAAAAGGTCAAGGACTGATGCGGCTTTTGTATAGCCTGTAAGAGAGATAGGTGTAAGCACCTGAGGAATAAATGCTGAAATTACAAAGTTCATCTGTCTTAATCCGTCGGTATCATAAACGTCCATTATTTTAAGATTTCCGTCCTGAGTATAAAGATAGATTTTGCCGTAATCGGTAACATATCTTGAACAAAGATACTCTACACCGTCAACTTTTGCAGTAAATTCATCATAAGTTCCGCCCTCGATATATTGAGAATAATCAAAGTTCTTATCAAAATTCTGCATCATGTTTTTAAGCTCGGCTATATCCTGATTTGAGAAGGACACTCCGTACATTGACATCTGTGAAAAAATCTGCTCAAAGCTGTCAAATGCTGTTTCATCAAGCACTGCGTAATAATTTGTTGAATTATTAACAAGGTATGCTACCTCATCAAGATAAATCGTTGTCATTTTCATTCGGCTTGATACGATTTCAGTACGCATATTTTTGCCGTCAGATGTAATTTTTGCATCCATTGACTCGCCGCTTGTAAGATTCATTTTGCCTGCAAGATAGAACACGCCTGATTCAAGGGTCTTAACAATATCCTTAATAGCTTCACCGTCGGGAGCTTTTGTTGTGGTCTCTGCTTCGGTTGTGGTTTCAGCTTCAGTTGTGGTTTCAGCCTCGGTTGTAGTTTCTGCCTCAGTTGTACTTTGTATTTCATCGGCAAAAACATTATCATTATCGGTATTATCGGTATTATCATTATTATCGGTTTTTGTACAGCCTGCCAATAAAAACACCATTAACACCGATAAAAGCAAACAAAGAATTTTTTTAATTGACATAATATCACCTCATAATTCTATTCTACTATTGTTTTATTAACTTACCATTAACTCAAATATATATTCAAATGACTGCTGATATATTTTGGTCAATCAGCTTAAATTTTAATGAGCCGTCAGAGCCGTACAATTCAAATACACCTGACTGCGAAGAATAATTCTTCATATAAAAAACTGATGAACCGCTGCATACGCAAGCGTATACATTATCATCAATCTTATCCCCTGCTTTTCTACCTGTTACACTAAACAGCTCTTCATCTCTGTTTATAAAAAGCAGTTTATCACTCTTTGTCATATAAATTTTTCTTACATTCTGCGCAACAAGTGTGATTTTGCGGTTTTTAATACAGAACAACTCTGATGCAGAATTTATAAAATACACATATTTTCCGTCAGAAGTAGCCATCATATGATATGCATCAGAATGTAAAAGTGTTGTTTTACCTGAATCATATTTAAAAATTTCATAATCGGAGGTGAGATAAACTACGCTGTTTTCCTCTGTAATAATATATGTTAAAACATTACGCGCAACATCTGTTCTTGCAAAATTTTTATCTATATAATAAAGTGAGCCGACGTTTTCACCTTCTGCCGAATAATAAAAAGTATCAAAAAGATTATAACTTACAGTAGTTTTACCTTGTGAATCCGAGTAAAGCGCTTTACCGTTTGCAGGCATTGCAATCGCTTCAACGAGTCTGTTACGGCTTTTTCCCTCTGTTGAAATATATGTATACGTTCCGTCGCTGAATACGATACTGCTCATATCTGCTGACAGAAAAAACATATCCGCTTTAACCTCTGAACAGATTTTTGCTGTCATTTCACCGTTTTCATCAAGCATATAAAGGGAGTTGTCGTTACTCAGCACATATATCATCTGCAAATCATCCGACACACCCAAAGGAACATAATTTTCACCTATGCGGGATGTTTTTCCGTCAGCATAAAGATACAGTGCGTTTTCGCTTTCTTCAGTTTTCACATAAACCACGGCATCTCCCGACGGGGACACAGAAAAGCTCATAACTGAGCCGTCTATGTATATGGAATTATCTGTAAGTGCATCATAAAAATACAGTTCCGATGCGGAATCGCTGTACACAACAGCCGTTCCGTCTGCAGCAATCACATAATTGTTTGACGCCGAAGCTGTAAGATGCTTTGCCGTTTTGCCGTCTGTATAGTACAAAGAATATGTAGCGCCGTCAGACATAACAACTGCGGCAAATTCTTTTTTAAGGGAATATTTTATACCTGCAACACCTTTACCGTCAATAATACAAGTGGGTTTATTAATATCGGTTACTGCTATAGCTCCGTTTATCAATGAGGAATAAAATACATTAATTTCTTTTTCTTCACTGTCATGAGAAAGAGCGTAAGCTCCGAACACTATCAATATTAATACGGCAAAAAAGGCAACGATACATGCAATAACACTCTTTTTAAGCACAAAAACTTTTTGAACCGTAATTTTTGTGTTTTTGGCAACTGCTTTTTCAACCATTATCATCTCTCCTGTTAATTTAGATTAACATTTATGCACTCCCTTTGTCAAGAAATAATAAAAAACATAATATTTTTTACAAAAATTACATTTAGCTTATTTACAAATCAAATATAATGGTATATAATTAAATTAATTATTAATATACAAAGGAGGATACAGATATGACAGCAGGCGACCTTTTCGGCGGTTTCTTCATCAAACTCGGCGAGTTGTTAAACACCATTTTCGAATTCCTTTCAAACCTGTTCTCCGGCACCAGCGGAAACGATGCACTTGAACAAATTAAATAAAGTTAACACAGGTACACGGTCTTTTGGCCGTGTATTTCTACTTTTAACAAGGTGAGCTTTTATGAAAACTCTTTATATATCCGACCTTGACGGTACTCTTTTAAATAAAAATGCGGAAATTTCTGATTATACCGCCGAAAAACTGAATGTTCTTATCGGTCAAGGACTGAATTTTTCCGTTGCAACGGCAAGAACAAATGCAACCGTTGTGCAAATGCTTAAAAACATAAATATAAACATACCCGTTGTTCTTATGAATGGCGTTGCTGTCTATGACTTAAAAAGCAATCACTATGTAAATGTGTGTCCTATTTCAATATCAGGTAAGAATTTTCTTTTTGATGTAATCAAAAATCATATCAAAACAGGGTTTATTTACAGTATCGACGACGACACACTCAGCACTTATTACGAAAATACCGATTCACCTAACGCATTGGCATTTATTGAAGAACGTCAGAAAAAATACAATAAAAAATTTATCCGTGTTGAATCTTTTGAAACCTGCATTAATAAAAACATTGTTTATTACTCCATAGATGACACAGCCGAAAAGCTTATCCCTGCTTACGAAAAGCTTAAACAATGCACAGCTTTAAGGGTGGAGTTTTACAGGGACATTTATAATACAGACCATTGGTATTTGGAGGTCTGCAGAAGCGATGCATCCAAAAAAAATGCTGTTATAACACTTAAAAATATGTTCGGATTTGAGAAAGTTGTTTGTTTTGGCGATAATCTTAATGATTTACCCATGTTTGAAGCAAGCGATGAAGCCTATGCCGTAATGAACGCAAAAGATGAGGTAAAGGCTAAAGCTGACGGCGTTATTGCCTCAAATACAGATAACGGCGTTGTTAAATATCTTGAAAATTTAAGCATATTATGATAAAATATAGTTTATTACAGAAAGGAAACAGGTGCAAATCCTGTACGAGCCCGTCGCCGTAAGATGCGTTAATATCATTTTTCTGCCCGATGCCGCAAATCGGGGACAAGCCATTGGATAAAACCGAGAAGGTGAAAAATGATGCATCAAGTCGAAATATTTTCTGTAGTAAAAAACCTCAAACATACAACTGCGAGTGCCGGTTTATGAGGAAATATATTTTTAAAGGAGATTGCATACTATGCAAAAAAAGACAGATTTAAAAAAAATTCTGTCCGTCATCCTTTGTATCGTGCTTATTGCGGCTATGGCACTTTTTACAACAGGTTGTCAGGACACAAACAAACCCGACACCGAAACATCAACAGCAGATTCCACGGTAACTGTTCTCGGTGAAGGAAAAACGTCATTCACTTTTACCGTAACTGATGTTGAAGGTGTTGAATCAGTATTTGAAATTCACACTGACAAAACAACAGTCGGTGATGCACTTATTGAGCTTAAACTTATTGCCGGTGTTGAGGGTGCCTACGGCTTGTATGTAAAAACAGTAAACGGTGTTACCGTCAATTACGATAAAGACGGCAAATATTGGGCGTTTTATGTAAACGGAGAATATGCATCCTCAGGCGTAGATAAAACAGAAATAACAGACGGTGCAAAATACTCCTTTAAGGCTGAATAACATTGAAAACAAAAATTAAAGAAATAGCTGTTTTCGGTATGCTCGGAGCATTGATGTTTGCTTCAAAAATTGTAATGGAGCTGTTACCGAATATACATCTTTTAGGCGTATTTATTATTGCGACAACCGTTGTATACCGAAAAAAGGCTCTCTATCCCATTTATATATATGTATTGCTCAACGGTCTGTTTGCAGGCTTTGCAACATGGTGGATTCCCTATTTATACATATGGACAATTCTCT
Organism: Acutalibacteraceae bacterium; assembly: GCA_045535305.1. GTDB lineage: Bacteria > Bacillota > Clostridia > Oscillospirales > Acutalibacteraceae > UBA1081. The sequence goes on along the minus strand of JAZSLJ010000006.1, from coordinate 111,955 downwards.
GGGCAGCAGTTATGCTGTTACCTCGGAATATGCCAAAGAAAATACGTCCGTTTGTATATATGACAGTATGCGGTCTGCACGGTTTGCTGTACGGCATACTCTATGCCCCCGCACAGGCTTTGATATACGGATTGAATTTTGATGCAACAATTACCTGGATTGTTTCAGGTCTGCCCTACGATTTAATCCATGGGGTGAGTAATTTCTGTTGCGGTGTGCTTATATGCCCGATTATTGCCGTTATAAATCAAAGTGAAAAATTTACCCGTTGATATATTTTTTATTTATGAAAAGGTCTTGAAAAAAATGAAAATTTCAGAATTAATAAAAAATGAAAAATTGTCCGTATCTTTCGAGGTATTTCCGCCCAAAACGGAAACAAACTTTGAAAGTGTGAAAAACGCAACTCAGGAAATTGCAAAGCTTACTCCTCTTTTTATGAGTGTTACATACGGTGCAGGCGGTGGCACAAGCAAATACACCCTTGATATTGCAAAAAATATCAACGAGCAGTACGGCGTTCCTACACTTGCACATCTTACCTGTGTTTCATCAAGCAAGGAAACCGTTAAAGAACGGATTGAAGCAATACATTCTGCAGGAGTTTCAAATATTATGGCTCTGCGCGGTGATATTCCCAAAGGTCTTGAGGATGCTGACCGTTCACATTGGGATTACAAATATGCTGTTGAGCTCATTGAAGATATAAAAAACAGCGGTTATGATTTTTGCATCGGCGGTGCCTGTTATCCTGAAATTCACCCCGAAAGTGCAAATCAGAAAGATGATATAAAAAGACTTAAAGAAAAGGTTGACGCAGGATGCGATTTCTTAACGACGCAGATGTTTTTTGACAACAATCTTTTTTATAATTTTCTTTACAAAATCCGTGAGGCAGGCATAACCGTACCTGTCATTCCCGGTGTTATGCCTATTACAAATGCAAATCAGGTTGCAAGAGCAATAAATCTTTCAGGCTCGTTTATGCCGCAAAGATTCAAAAGTCTTGTGGATAAATTTGGTTCTGACCCCGAAGCCATGATGCAGGCAGGTATTGCATACGCAACAGATCAAATAATTGACCTTTATGCCAACGGAATCACAAACGTTCACATTTACTCAATGAACAAACCTCACGTTGCACGCACGATACAGTCAAATTTATCTGACATCTTAGGAAAATGACAAATATTATTTATAAAAAAATATATGAACAGCCGCCTGTTGACACAAATGAAATTCTGCGTTACTGCGGCTGTAAAGATGCAGATTCCGAATTTATTGCCATTGTCAACGAATTAACACATCAAGCCTCAAAAGGCATATCCTGCAAAGTTTGTTACAGAATATTTGATATTCAGGCAGAAAATGAATACATAAATTTAGGATTTGCAAATGTTAAATCAACATCCCTTGCAAAAAACCTTGCAGATTGCGACAGAATAATTCTTTTTGCCGCAACCATAGGCATAGAAATCGACAGGCTTATACAAAAATACTCAAGAATATCCCCCTCAAAAGCTGTAATTATGCAAGCAATCGGTGCAGAAAGAATTGAAGCTCTTTGCGACATTTTCTGCAAAGAGATTTCGGAAAAATTCAGTTTAAAGCCGAGATTCAGCCCCGGATACGGGGATTTGCCCATTGAATTGCAAAAGGAAATATTTGCAGTTTTGGATTGCCCACGTCAGATAGGTCTTACTCTTAATGACAGTATGGTTATGTCCCCTACAAAATCGGTTACGGCAATTATAGGAATAAAAAAACAGGAGCGAACACATGAATTTTAAAGAATATTTAAAAAACAACATAGTTTGCCTTGACGGCGGTATGGGCACAATTCTCCAATCAATGGGGCTTAAACCCGGTGAAAAACCCGAAACATGGAACATATCACATCCGGATATTATAAAGGATATTCACAAAGCATATTTTGATGCGGGCAGTAATGTTGTAAACACAAATACTTTCGGTGCAAATATTCTTAATTTTTCACATTCACAGCTGGATGATATTATTTGCCATGCAGTAAATAATGCAAAAAATGCGCGTAACGAAAGCATCAACGACGGCGAAAAATTTATAGCTCTTGATATAGGCCCGTCGGGAAAGCTCCTTAAACCCTACGGCGATTTTGATTTTGAAGATGCTGTTGCACTTTTTGCCGAAACGGTAAAATTAGGCGTAAAATACGGCGTTGACCTTATCATGATTGAAACCATGAACGACAGCTACGAAACAAAAGCGGCTCTTCTTGCGGCAAAGGAAAACAGCAATCTGCCCGTAATCGTATCAAATGCTTACGGTGAAGACGGCAAGCTTATGACAGGGGCATCACCCGAAGCTATGGTTGCCATGCTTGAGGGAATGGGTGCTGATGCAATAGGTGCAAACTGTTCATTAGGCCCGAAACAGCTTATTCCCGTTGTTGAGCGTCTGCTTGAATGTGCATCTGTTCCCGTTATATTAAAACCAAATGCGGGATTGCCGAAAACAATTAACGGAGAAACTGTTTTTGATGTTACTCCCGCAGAATTTGCCGAAGAAATTGCATCGCTTGTAAAAAAAGGAGTGCGTCTTGCAGGCGGTTGCTGCGGTACTACGCCCGAACACATTATAAATCTTACAGAAAAAATTAAAAATATCAAACCTGTAGCAATCACATACAAAAACGATACTGTTGTATCATCATACATTCACACCGTAAAATTCGACAGTTCTCCCATTCTTATCGGTGAGAGGATTAATCCCACAGGCAAAAAACGATTCAAACAGGCTCTTATTGAAAACGATATTGACTACATTCTCAACGAAGGTCTTGCACAACAGGAAAAAGGTGTTCACATTCTTGATGTAAATGTGGGACTTCCCGATATTGACGAAAAAAAGATGCTTGTTGACTGTGTTTGCGAATTACAGGCAATCATTAACCTGCCGTTACAGATTGATACTGCAGATTTTTTGGCTATGGAAGCGGCTTTGCGCCGTTACAACGGTAAAGCTATGATAAATTCCGTCAACGGTAAAGAGGAAAGCATGAAAGCCATATTCCCGCTTGTAAAAAAATACGGCGGTGTTGTGGTTGCTCTCACACTCGACGAAAACGGCATTCCATCAACTGCCGAGGAAAGAGTTGCTATTGCAAAAAAGATTATAAAAACAGCCGATGAATACGGCATAAGTAAAAAAGACATTGTTTTTGACACTCTTGCTATGACAATAAGTGCAGACAACAATGCGGCAAGTGTTACACTTGATGCTATGAAATCAATTAAAAATGATTTGGGATGCCATACATCGTTAGGCGTATCAAATATTTCATTCGGTCTGCCTAACAGAGATGCAATAAACGGTACATTCTTTGCATTGGCTCTTGAAAACGGCTTATCTGCGGCAATTATGAACCCCTACTCTGCCGATATGATGAAAACATATTACACATACAGAGCATTGAGAGGATTTGACGAAAACTGCACAGACTATATCAATTGCGCTGACAGTTTTATTACAAACACTCCGACACAAAGCTCAAAACCCGCATCATCAACCGACATGAAATCCGCATTACAGAATGCGATTGTAAAATGTCTTAAAGAACAGGCGGGCGAAATCACAAAAGATTTACTCTGCTCAACACAACCCCTTGATATTGTACAGAACGAGATTATACCTGCTCTTGACATTGTTGGCAAAGGATTTGAAAACAAAACCGTTTATCTGCCACAGCTTCTTATGAGTGCAGAGGCGGCAAAAAGTGCTTTTGAAATAATAAAAGCTCAGCTCTCAACAAGCTCAAAATCCGCAAACAAAGGTAAATTTATAATAGCAACCGTTCACGGTGATATTCACGACATTGGCAAAAACATAGTCAAGCTACTTTTGGAGAATTACGGCTTTGATGTAACAGATTTAGGCAAAGATGTACCACCTGAAGTGATTGTTGATGAGGCAATAAAACAGCACGCTCCCCTTGTAGGATTGAGCGCTCTTATGACAACCACCGTACCCGCTATGGAAGAAACAATAAGAATACTGAAAGAAAAAGCACCTTGGTGCAAAACCGTTGTAGGCGGAGCTGTGCTCAATAAAGAATACGCCAAAAAAATAGGTGCAGACAAATACTGCAAGGATGCTATGGAAGCGGTAAGATATGTAGAAGAAATTATAAGCGGTTGCTAAAGAAAAAAGGTTCCTTTCGGAACCTTTTTTGTTATTCTTCACTGAAGCTGTCTTTGCCGACAAAACAAAGCGGACATTCAAAATCTTCGGGCAAATCATCAAATTTTGTTCCTGGTGCAATACCCATATCGGGTGCGCCTTCATCTTCATCATAAATCCAGCCGCACACATCACATACATATTTCATACTGTTCAAAATATCTCCTTACAATATTTTACAAAAGCTCATCAGCAAGAGCGTCAAGCTGATTTTTGCTTTCTTCATTCAATGCTGAAAGAATTTTAACAGTAGTGTCAGTCAAAGTAATATTTTTGCTTTTTTCAAGCATTCCTCTCATAACCTTTGCCGCAAGAGGTGTCCAACTTCCGTTTTCAACAAGCCCCACCTTACGGTTACTGTAATTGCGCTCGGTAAGATGATTGATAAACTCACGCATAAAGGGGAAAATATCACCGTTATAGGTTGTGGTTGCAAGAACAAGTTTGCTGTATCTGAATGCATCCTCAACAGCTTCTGCAATATCACAACGTGCAAGGTCATTTACAACAACTTTAGGACAGCCTTTCTGTTTTAATTTTTCAGCAAGAAGCATAACTGCTTTTTTAGTATTGCCGTAAATTGACGTATATGCAATAACTACGCCGTTTTCCTCCGGCTGATAGCTTGACCAAATATTGTAAAGGTTAATGTAATAATCGAGATTTTCTTTAAGCACAGGGCCGTGAAGAGGACAAATAATCTGAATATCGAGCTTTGCCGCCTTTTCAAGAAGCTTCTGAACCTGTCCACCGTACTTACCTACGATACCTATATAATATCTTCTTGCTTCACACGCCCATTCTTCATCTGCATCAAGTGCGCCGAATTTACCGAAGCCGTCAGCCGAAAACAATATTTTATCCGTACTGTCATATGATACTATAACCTCAGGCCAATGCACCATAGGTGCTGTAATAAAGGTAAGATTATGTTTGCCGAGAGAAAGTGTATCACCCTCGCCTACAATAATCTGCTTATCTGCAAAATCTGTGCCGAAAAAGTTTTTCATCATTACAAAAGCCTTTGCAGATGCAACTATTTTTGCCTGCGGATATATATTTACAAAGTTTGCAATATTTGCGGAATGGTCAGGCTCCATATGATGAATTATAAGATAATCGGGCTGTCTGTTGACTGTTACATTTTTTATATTATCAAGCCACTCATCCCCGAAAGCCGCATCAACTGTATCAATAATTGCAATCTTGTCATCAATTATTGCATATGAATTATATGACATTCCATTGGGTACAATATACTGTCCTTCAAATAAATCTATTTCTCTGTCGTTAACACCGATATACTTTACATCCTCTGTAATAAACATTATTTAATCCTCCAAATTACTGTTCAAGAATTTTTCCGTCTGTTGATATTGTTACAACCTGCCAAGGAATAAATTTTCCGCTTGTCTGCAACGCTCTTTTTACAGCGTTTTCAATACCTGCACAGCAAGGAACTTCCATACGCACAATTTTGACACTTTTTATGTTATTATTAGCAATTATCTGTGTAAGCTTTTCGGAATAATCGCCCTCGTCAAGTTTAGGACAGCCGATAAGCGTTATATGGTTGCGGATAAATTCGTTATGGAAGTTTCCGTATGCATAAGCTGTACAATCTGCGGCTACAAGCAGATTTGCGTTTTCAAAATAGGGAGCATTCACAGGCACAAGCTTTATCTGGCAAGGCCATTGTGAAAGCTGACTTACCGCAGCAGTCTTTACAACCTGTGCTGATGCTTCACGCTTAATTGTTTTGGACTGCGTTCCGGGACAGCCGCAAGGCAGTTTAGCTCCGGAATTTTTCATTTTAGCCTTACGAACAGCATCCTCATCGTATGCCGGTGCTTCACGCTCCTCAAAAGTAATTGCATCTGTGGGGCAAGCAGGCAGACAATCACCAAGACCGTCGCAATAATCTTCACGGGTGAGCTTTGCCTTGCCGTCAATCATTTCTATCGCACCCTCGTGGCAGGCGGCGGCACAAGCACCGCAGCCGTCACACTTTTCTTTATCTATTTTTATAATTTTTCTAATCATAATACCATCCTGCCGTTATTAAATTTAAAAACATTTTCCTGTTTTGCAATCTTCTGCACCTGTGCAACGATAACAAAGTTCATTGGGGCATTGATTTGTTTCAGAAAAAGAAACAAGATTGTTGACCGTTGTTTCAGCAATATTCTCCAACGCTTCTTCCGTAAGAAATGCCTGATGCGAAGTAACTATTACATTCGGCATTGAGATAAGACGGGCAAGAATATCGTCCTCAAGAATATGACCTGAATTATCCTCAAAGAACAAATCGGATTCTTCCTCATAAACATCAAGACAAGCGGCGCCCACTTTACGTGATTTTATGCCTGCAAGAAGTGCCTCAGCATCAACAAGCGCACCTCTTGATGTATTGAGGATAACAACTCCTCGTTTACATTTTTCAAGAGCAAGTGTATCTATTATGTGGTGTGTTTCATCTGTAAGAGGACAATGAAGTGATATAATATCACTTGCAGCAAACAGCTCATCCAACGATACATATCTCACAGTATCACCGTTATCAAGGTCAGATACAGGAAACTTATCGTATGCAAGCACTTTCATTCCGAACCCACGGCAGATATTTATAAAAACCTGACCTATTCGTCCCGTTCCGACAACTCCAACAGTTTTACCGTGTAAATCAAAGCCTGTCATACCGGAAAGGCTGAAATTGAAATCTCTTGATCGTATATACGCTTTGTGAATCCGGCGTATTGAAGTTAACAATAAAGCCATTGTATGCTCGGCAACCGCATAAGGCGAATAGGCAGGCACACGAAAAACATGTATTCTTCCGAATGCGTATTTCATATCAACATTATTAAATCCGGCACAACGAAGAGCTATCATATTTACACCCATTTCGCATAAGCGGTCAATAACCGTACTGTTTACAGTATCGTTAACAAAAACACAGACGCCGTCGTAGCCGTGTGCCAATTCTACCGTATCTTCATTCAGTTTAGTTTCAAAATATTTAAAAACAACACCTTTTTCTTTGCCGTATTTATCAAATGACGGGTTATCATAAGGTTTTGCATCAAAAAAAGCAATTTTCATATGTTACCTCCTTGCTTTTCTTTTGCTATTATAATATAATAAAAACAAAAAGTATGTTGAAATTTCAACAAAGGCAGATAAACTATGAAAAATTATTCAGAAATTTTACGCAGATGTCCCCTTTTCAACGGAATCTCAGACGAAAATATGATGACGATGCTCAATTGTCTTGGTGCAAAGGTTGAATTTTTTGATAAAAAATACACTATTATTGCAGAAGGCAACACAGCACGGCACATAGGAATTATGCTGTCAGGCTCGGCGCATATTGAGCAAAGTGATTTCTACGGTAACAGAACTATTCTTAACACTGTCGGAGCTTCGCAGGTATTTGGGGAGGCTTTTGCCTGTGCGGATATCGAGTCAATGCCTGTTTCCGTAACTGCAAATGAACCCTGTGAGGTTATGCTGATTGACAAACAGCATATCCTGCACACCTGTAATAATAATTGCGACTTTCACCAGAAACTGATTTTTAATATGATGAAAAATCTTGCAGAAAAAACAATTATGATGCATCAGAAAATAGAAATAACATCAAAACGCACCACAAGGGATAAACTGATGGCATACCTTATAACAGAATCAAAAAAAGCAAAAAGCAACAGCTTTGACATATCTTTTAACAGACAGGAGCTTGCCGATTATCTTGAGGTTGACAGAAGCGGACTGTCTACCGAAATAGGCAAACTGTGTAATGAGGGTGTTATAAAAAGCAACCGCAAGCATTTTGAAATATTATAAACACAGTAAAACCCGACAGTTATCTGTCGGGTTTGTTCATTTATTATTATGCGTTACACTTGCTCATAAGCTCTGCAACAAGATTCTTTACTGTTGCAACTGTTTCTTCAACAGGTACTTTTGCGCTGTAAGTCTTATCTCTTGTTATAACCTCACATACATTCTCTTTAAGGTTACGAGGGCTTACGATTACTCTTACAGGTACACCTAAAAGGTCAGCATCGGAGAACATAAAGCCTGCGCTTACCTTACGGTCATCATAAATTACCTCAAGACCGGCATCCTGTAACTGCTCGTACATTTTGTTTGCTGCAGCGTGTGTTTCTTCATCTGATGATTTCATACAGCAAAGGTGAACCTGCCAGGGAGCAATAGACATGGGCCATATGGGGCCGTATTCATCGTGATGAGCTTCACATACGGATGCGGCAAGTCTGCCAACACCGATACCGTAGCAACCCATAATGGGTGTACAGGTTTCGCCCTTTTCATCAAGATATGTCATACCCATTGACTTGGTGTACTTTGTGCCGAGCTGGAATATATTACCAACCTCGATACCTCTTGAAACAGTGATTGAGTGTTTGCCGCACTTGGGGCAGATACCGCCTGTGATGATTTTTGCAAAATCGTGATATTCTGCATCAGGGAATTCTCTTGCCATATCAAGACCTGTAAAGTGATAATCTGTTTCGTTTGCGCCGCAAACCATATTGTTTGTGTTTTCAACGGATTTATCAAAAAGAATAAGAGGTTTGCACTCTGCGTTCATATCAACAGGACCGATAAAGCCTGCTTTAATACCGCTTTCATCTGTGATAACTGCGGGATGGATATTTTCACCAAGGAAATTTGTAAGCTTTGTTTCGTTTACGTCAAGGTCGCCTCTGATGAACACGATAACATAAGAATCATCCATATTCTTCTGATAAACAACAGCTTTAAGGCTCTTTTCTGCGGGAGCGTTAAGGAACTCACAAACCTGCTCAATAGTATGCATTTCGGGAGTTGCAACCTTTGTAAGAGATGCTGATACCTCATCTCTCGTATTCTCAATAATGCTCTCTGCAGCTTCCATATTTGCGCTGTAACCGCAATCGGAACAGATAGCGATTGAATCCTCACCGATAGCAGTAAGAAGCATATATTCGTGTGAGATATTACCGCCCATCATACCTGAGTCGGACTGAACAACGATAGTTTCGGGAATACCTGCACGTGCAAAAATCTTCTGATATGCTTTATAGCATCTGTCATAATACTGCTCAAGATCTTCCTGTGATGTATGGAATGAATAAGCGTCCTTCATTGTAAATTCACGCACACGGATAAGACCTGCTCTGGGTCTTGCTTCATCACGGAATTTAGTCTGAATCTGATAAATCATAAAAGGATAACGGGTGTATGTATTACCATATTCACGTACAAGCTGAACTGCAGCTTCCTCATGTGTCATACCGAGAACCATGGGAGAACCGTTTCTGTCTTTAAATCTGCAAAGAGAATTGTCGATAGAAGAATATCTGCCGGATTCTTCCCAAAGAGAAGCGGGCATTACAACAGGGAACTGAACCTCCTGACCGTCAATCTTATCCATTTCTTCGCGGATGATATTTTCAATTTTCTTTGTAATACGGCGAAGGGGCATATATGATGAATAGATACCGTTTGAAACGAATTTCATATATCCGCCTCTGACCATCAATGCGTGGCTGTCAACAACGCAATCGGAGGGTTTTTCTTTAAATCTTTCGCCAACTAATTTTTCAAGTTTCATAATTAAACCTCTATATTAATTTAAATTTTTACACCTTTTTGTCTTAATTTATCTTTAAGTACACTTACATCTTCAAATGACGGAGAAAACACTATTCCGTCCATTCCGCAGTTAATACTGCCCTGTATATTCTCTTCAACATCATCAATAAAAATACATTCAGCAGGGTCAAGTGAAAATGTATTGAAAAGAATTTCATAAATCTCTTTCTCAGGTTTCAAAACCTTATGTTCACATGAAATAATTTTGCCGTCCATAAGCGAAATTGCTGGTTTATGTGGAGAATATTCATAAAAATCATATCCGGCATTACTTAAAAGATATGTCTTATAACCGTTCGTTTTAAGCTCTGTTATAAGGTCATACATCTCGGGAAATGGCGGCATCTCTGTAAGACCGTAACCCTTTTCAAGATAAATTTCCTTAAGCACAGCAAGGGCATGAGGCGGTAATTTATCACTAACCTCATCAATGACCTCGGCATAAGTCCTTATACCTCTGTCGCAATCTCTGAAAATTCCGCTTCTATAAAACACATCGAGTATTATATCCACATCTTTTTTATCGGGCAGATACTTTGAAAAGGTCTTTTCGGGATAAAAGAGAACAAGCACATTTCCCATATCAAAAACAATATTTTTAATCATTATAAAACTTCCTCAAGATATTTTACAATATCGCCTACAGTTTCAAAGCCGTCAAGTACATCTTCGGGAATCTCAACAGAAAAATCATCTTCAAGGCTCATTGCGATGTCAACCATATCAAGTTCATCAGCACCCAGCTCATAAAAAGATGTTTCCGGTGTGATTTCACTTTTTTCAACGTCAAACAAATCTGCAACGATAATACGTACTTTTTCAAAAATCATACAATAATCTCCCGATAAATACATTTATATTAAGATATTATTGATTTCAAACGAAATTGTCAATAGTTTTATTAAACTTTTGCAACTAAAATCAAGAGCGATGCCCCAAATAAAGACATCGCTCTGTTCAGAAATAATTACTTTCTGTTTTTAAACATATCAAAGATGTCACTAAGATCATCATCACTTGTGCCAAACTGTTCAACAGGCTTTTTGGGCTCTTCAACAGGTTCAGCAACAGGAGTTTCTTCTGTCTTTTCTTCAACAACAGGTTCTTCAACCTCTGCTTTTTCACCGAATCCGGTTGCAACAACGGTAAGAATCATCTCATCATCAAGTGAAGAATCAAGTGAAACACCGAAGATGATGTTTGCATCGGGATCTGCAGTTTCTGCTACGGTTGCAGATGCAATATCAACAGCATCAAGAGTAATGTCGGGTGAAGCACAGATATTGATAATAATACCCTTTGACCCCTTGATTGATGTTTCGAGCAAGGGACTTGTAATAGCCATTCTTGCTGCTTCCTCTGCCTTATCCTTACCCTTTGCACGGCCAACACCCATATGAGCATAGCCTGCATCCTTCATTACTGATGTAACGTCTGCAAAGTCAAGGTTGATAAGACCGGGAACTGTGATAAGTTCAGCAATACTGCGTACACCCTGACGAAGAACATCATCAGCAGCAATAAATGCGTTTGAGAATGTTATTTTTTCGTCTGAAATGAATTTAAGTCTTTCATTAGGAATGATGATAAGGCTGTCTACGTGCTGTGAAAGCTCTGCAATACCTGCTTCAGCCTGTAACATACGGCGTCTGCCCTCAAAATTGAAGGGCTTTGTAACAATACCGATAGTAAGAATACCCTTATCCTTAGCCATCTGTGCAATTACGGGAGCTGCGCCTGTACCTGTGCCGCCGCCCATACCTGCAGTGATAAATATCATATCTGCACCGCTGAGAGCGTCATTGATAACATCCATACTCTCTTCTGCGGCCTTTTTACCCACTTCGGGCTTTGCGCCTGCGCCCTTACCGTCGGTTACTTTTTCGCCTATCTGGATTTTGTTTGTTGCCTTGGAATACATAAGAACCTGCTTATCTGTATTAATAGCAACGAACTCAACACCCTGAACACCGGCGTCTACCATTCTGTTGATTGCGTTTCCGCCGCCGCCACCGACGCCGATAACCTTTATTTTTGTTACTGCTTCGATTTCATTTGCGATTTCAAAAGCCATTTTTTCTTCCTCCATATATTAACGATTTTGGATATATCTACAAGAATACTTATATATCATACCATGTAACACTAAAAATTTCAATATCCAAAGTATAAAATATTACTCATTTTTTCATTATATTTTTACCAACTTGGTACAATTTAACCTACCGATACAAGAGAATCTTGATTTTCAAGCAACTCCTGCTGTATGGAATATTCTTCATAATCAATAGTATCTTCTTCTATTTCTGCTGTATCGTTACGGACATAAGATCTGTCGGTTGATGTTACGTCTATGATAATATGTGCGTTGGGATTGTTACTAATCTCTCGCTCCATCGTTGCAGCCGCAAGATATACTTTTTCGGAAATATCGGTTAATGTACCGAAAGAAACCGTAATTCTTGAATTTACAATAATTTTTACACTTGCTACATTTTCAATATCATATTTAGTAATATTTTTAATTCCGCCGTTATTACATTCATCAATAAGCGTGGTAAGTCTTGTTTCATCGGAAGCATCAGCAAATTCAGCTATTTTTCCGTTTTCAAGTGTTTTGAATTCAACACCTGTCAGCCTTGCCGCACCTCTGGGAAGAAATTTCTCCACACCGAGAACCTTAAAATATTCATCAAGCACAATAAATTTGCCGTTTGATTCTATACCGTATGCGGCTGAGGTATCCTCCACCCTGATTTCAAGTGTGGACAATAATTTTCTTTTTATTACCACTTTGCCGATATATGGCAATTTGGTTGTAATTTTTTCAGCAATCTTATTGGGAGAAAGCTGAAAAAGTCCCGTTCCGATATCGACATCCGATGCATTTATAATTTCAGCATCGGTATAATAATTGCTTGCCTCAGAATTCCCTACGGCAGAAACCACATTGATTTTCTCTGTTTTAAAAAATACAAATGTAATAAGAACATACAAAACAACGCCGAGTAAGACACAAGCAGATGTTGTTATAATTATCCTGTTTTTTATTGCTGTTCTGTTTAATTTTTTTCTTTCAGCAACTCCGCTGTCAGTTGATTTCCGTGTCATCCTGTAATGTCCTTTCTTTTTTCATATCGCATCCGAGAGAGCTTAAAACAGCACACATATCTTCATAACCTCTCTCAATAAATTTTACATCCTCAACAACCGTTGTTCCGTGTGCCGCAAGACCTGCAAGCACAAGTGCCGCACCGCCTCTTAAATCAGAAGCTATTACCTTAGCCCCCGTAAGATTCTCAACGCCCTCTATTACTGCCATTCTGCCGTCAACGCGGATTTTTGCACCGAAACGCACTAATTCACTAACGTGCTTATATCTGCTTTCAAAAATTGTTTCAATAATCACGCTTGTGCCTGCACATACGGTAGTCATAGCCATCATAGGTGCTTGCATATCCGTAGGAAATCCGGGATAAGGCATTGTTCTTACTGTTTTTATGCCCGACAGTCTGGGCGGAGCTGTAAGAGTAAGTGTACTTGCCGTAACGGAAATATCACACCCTGCTTCTTCAAAAATAGGAATAACGGGTGCAATATGAGCCGGAATTATGTTTGTAAGCTTAATTTTACCGTGAGTCATCGCCGCTGCAGACATATATGTTGCGGCAACTATTCTGTCAGGGATAACCCTGTACTGTACGGGATGCAGTTTTTCAACACCCTCAATAACTATGGTACCTTCACCCGTGCCGGATATTCTTGCGCCGCAGCTGTTAAGAAAATCGGCAAGGTCGCTGATTTCGGGTTCTCTTGCGGCGTTTGAAATAACGGTTGTTCCTTTTGCCATACAAGCAGTAAGAATAACGTTTTCAGTTGCACCTACGCTTGGGAATGAAAGGGTGATATTTGTACCTTCAAGCTGTTTTACAGTTTCAAATTCAATTTTTGCAAACTCCTCATTGATATTTACACCGAAACGCTGAATTGCATCAAGATGTAAATCTATTGGTCTGAGTCCTATTTCACAGCCGCCCGGAGTTGAAAGGCTGGCTTTACCCATACGACCTATAATTGCGCCAAGAAATACCACCGATGAGCGCATTTCACGCATCAATTCGTCGGGAATATCGTATTTATCAACGTTTGTACTGTCAACCGTAACAGTATGAGATTCTCTTGTTACCTTACATCCGAGATGCCGAAGAATTTTTACCGTTGCATCAACATCTGATATATCAGGGCAGTTCGTTATTACCGACTCGCCTTTTGTAAGAATCGTTGCCGCAAGAATAGGTAAAACACTGTTCTTTGAGCCTTGTATTTTTGCTGTGCCAAACAGCCTGTTTCTGCCGTTTATTATAAATCTGCTCACATAATTTCCCACCTTTCAATGCATATTATGCGGTGAGATATGTCCGTGTTCACAAACAGAATAAAGCAGAAAATCAGCCGTTTACAAGGGATAAAATAACATCACAAATCTGCTTCTGAGCATCCGCAACGCAAAGATTTTTTGCATTTCTGCCCATTTCTTCGCGCAGAATCTCGTTATCAAGCAGTTCTTTTATAATATCTGTGAGTTTTTTATCCGTAAGGTCTTTTTCTTCAATAACTCTTGCCGCGTTAGCGTTAACAAGTGTCATTGCATTGTGATACTGATGATTCTCCGAAACATTGGGAGAAGGAATAAGTATGCTTGCCTTGCCGCTTGCCTGTAATTCTGCAAGAGTGCTTGCACCTGAACGGCAAATTACGATATCTGCCGCCGCAAGACATTTATCCATATTATGAATATACTCATTCACGTTTACATTTTTGGCATTGTCAAGGTCTACGCCGTTTTCACGAATTCTTTCGGGGAACCATTTGCCGTACTGACCGTAAGCGTGGATAAAATTACACTTATACTCATTATTGATTGCGGGTATTACACGGGACATAGCTTCATTTATTGTCTTTGCACCAAGACTGCCGCCGAAAGAAAGTATCAGAGGTTTTTCGTCGATTCCCAATTCTGCTCTTGCAAAATCTCTGTCTGCACGAAGAATCTCATTTCTTACGGGCAGTCCTGTTACTACGGGAGGATTTTTACATTCAAGATATTCCTGTGCTTTAGAAACCGTGAGCATTACTGCATCTACCTGTTTTGCAAGCATTTTGTTTGTCATACCCGGAAATGCATTCTGCTCATGGATAGCTGTTTTTATACCCATTTTTGCAGCAGCTCTTACAACAGGTCCGCTGACATATCCGCCGAAGCCAACAACAACATCGGGATTGAATCCTTTAAGGATTTTTCTTACTACCCTGCCGCAATTTGCAAGACGCCAAAGAGTTGCAAGATTTCTGAAAATATTTTTAATTGATATTTTACGCTGAAAGCCGCTTATTGAAATAGCTTTGAAATCAAATCCTGCTTTCGGTACAAGCTGTGATTCAATTTTATCCTTAGTGCCGATAAACAGAATCTGGGCATCGGGATATCTTTCTCTTAACTCGCCTGCTGCAGCAAGGGCGGGATTGATATGTCCGCCTGTGCCGCCTGTTGCAAAAATAACTTTCATAATATAACCTACTTTTTCTTAATTCTGCTTTCTCTGGATACTGCCATTACAATACCCATTTCACCGAGAAGAACAACCATGGATGTGCCGCCGTAACTGAAAAACGGCAAGCTGATACCTGTATTGGGAATTGAATCCGTTGCAACGGCAATATTAAGGACTACCTGCAAGCCTATCTGGAACACGAGTCCCATTGCAAGCATTGCGCCGAAACGTGTTTTTGCTTTAAGACCTATTGCCACGCCTCTGTAAACGAGGATAATATAAAGCAATATTATACCTGCGGCACGGATAAAGCCTAATTCCTCGCAAACAATGGCAAAAATCATATCGTTCTGAGGTTCGGAAACATACATATATTTCTGTGTGGAATTGCCTATACCTTTACCGAAAAGACCACCTGAACCGATTGCATATATACCCTGATTTGTCTGCCAACGTGCACCCTGAGGTTCAAAATCCTTATCGAGCCAGGCTACGATTCGCTCTTCCATATAGCCTTTAAGAAGTTTTGTGATAAAACCTCCCTCTTCCTCATCTTCTTCGGGAGCGACATATTCAACACCTGCGGCTTCTGCATCTGCAATAGCCTTATCTTCAGCTTTAATATCCTGATAAATCGGCACACAAACCATAAGAACAACAGCTGTAACTGCCGCAACACCTGCAATAAACCAGCCCTTACGCACACCGCCGAGGAACATCATAATAACGCCGAGACAGCATATAAGAATAAAACATGAAAGATGATTTTCAAAGTATATAAGAATACCGAACAGGCAGAATATAATTACATATATCCAAGTGGGTATCCAAGATTCTTTAACAAGTCCGTTACGCCAATTTTTAGGACACAATTTGCCCTTGCCGAGCTTATCGCTCCATACGCCGTTTATCTTTGAAGGAATATAGGCATTTGAAGGCTTTTTACTGCTCATTCTTGTTGCGTACTTGCTGTAAAGATATGCACCTGCAAGAACAACGGCAAATTTTGCTATTTCTGACGGCTGAAAAGAAAATATCTTCAAATCAATCCATCTGTAAAAGCCTGCTTTAGGCTGCGGAAGAACAAAAACCACAAGCAAAAGTGCAAGAGTTATGCCTTGTACAAGCCACATCATTTTTTTCCAGAATTCAACTTTGATGTGAGAAAATGCAAACATTACAACTATACCGAAACAGGCAAAGAACACCTGGTCTTTGATGTATTCCGTTGCTTCATTACCTTCAGCCAAAGCATAAGGATAGCTTGCGGAATACATCATAAAAAGGCCTATTGTAACCAATGCAATAACTGTAATAAAAAACACAATATCAATATTGCCGTTATTGAAATATTGATTGGCTAACAATCTGATTTTGCCTTTCGCTTTTTCAACTTTACTCATAATAACTACTCCTTTGATTCAAACCTTATACCGGCTGACCGAAGTAAACAAGAAGAATTGCAATAACTGAACCGATAATATTAATTAATGAAAATACATATACAATCTTTTTTTCTTTCCAACCGCATTTTTCAAAATGATGATGAATAGGTGCCATTTTGAATATGCGTTTACCGTGTGTGAGTTTAAAATAACCGATCTGTATAATATCGGAAGCAAACTCCATAACATAAACAAAACCGATAAGAAGAATAAGCCAAGGCATATCGAGGCAGTAAGATACTGCAACTACAAGTCCGCCCAGGAACATAGAACCTATATCACCCATCATAACCTTTGCGGGATGCCAGTTCCAGATAAGATAACCTGCAAGAGCACCGAAAAGAGCCGCACTTAACAGACTTACGCCAAACACGCCTCTGAGAATTGAAATAACAAGTGCCGCAACTGCAAATGTAGCTGTAACGGAAGCACAAAGTCCGTCGATACCGTCTGTAAAATTAACTGCGTTTACCGTACAGTAAAGTACAACCGCACCGAGAATCCAGAAAAACCAGCCGATATCAAGATTACCGTAGAAAGGAATGTAAATATATGTTGCACCAACAGTATAAAGAGATGCAAGATAACCGCCCATTACAACAAGCTGAGCAACTGTTTTCTGAATTATTGTAAGACCGAGATTTCTTTTCTTTACAACCTTGATGTAATCGTCTACAAAACCGATAAGAGCGAAGGCAAATGCCATTATGATACCGCTGTAAAGCTTTGTTTTTACAGTTCCGGGAACAAGACTGTCGCCTGCAACTATATCGCCGCCCATAAGCTTATCTGACACAAGAACTACAATCATGGATACAAGGAAACCTGCCATAAAGAGAACGCCGCCCATTGTGGGAGTACCCTCTTTCTTTTTGTGCCATGCAGGGCCTATATCAAGTATTGTCTGGCCGAATTTAAGCTTATGAAGCCAGGGAATAACAACATATCCGAGCAAAAATGCAACAAGAAATGCCGCAACCGCTGCGATTGAAAGAGCTAACCAAGTATTCATAATAAAATCTCCTTTTCTTTCAGTTATTTATTATCAAGTTTTTCATATACGAGTTTTATAACATTTTCAAGCTTCATACCGCGGCTTGCTTTGAACAAAACGGCATCACCTGTGCAAAGCTCTTTTGTAATTGCATCCGCAAGAGCATTTTCATCAGAAAAACGGTATACTTTTTTTACACCTGCTTCAACTGCGGCAGAAGCAATATATTCAGCCTCTTTACCGTAGGCAAAAACAATGTCCACACTCTTTTCGCCTGCATATTTTCCGCATTCCGAATGTGCTGTACGTGAATAATCACCAAGCTCAAGCATATCACCTAAAACTGCAACAGTCCGCTCAGCTCCCATTGATACAAGAGTATTTATACCTGCCTTAACAGAATCGGGACTTGCATTATAGCAATCCTCAATAAATGTCATACCGAAATTCTTAACAGTTTTCTGTCTCATTCCGGCAGGAACATAATCTTTTATTGCATTTACAGCCTTACAAGGTGAAATTCCAAGACAAACACCTGCTGTAAACGCCGCAAGAGCATTATACACATTATGTACACCTGCTATGGGAACATAAACGCTGTACTTTTCATTATTATATAAGAATTCACAATGTGTTCCCTCTGCCGTCTGCTCAATATCAACAGCTCTTACAGCACATTTTTCGTTTTCTATACCGAAAAATATAACATTGTAGTCATCATATTCAATCTGCGAAAGCAAATCGTTATCACCGTTTACAACAAGCGGTGAATTTTTTTGCATACCTTCAAGAATTTCAAGTTTTGCCTTGAGTATATTCTCTCTTGAACCGAGATTTTCGATATGCGAAACACCAACATTTGTAATAATACCCACATCGGGTCTTGACACTGCAGTCAAAGCGGAAATTTCACCCGTATGATTCATTCCCATTTCGATAACAGCCGCCTGTGTATCTTCCTCAATGGTAAATATTGTAAGAGGCATTCCTATATCGTTATTAAGGTTGCCCTGAGTTTTTATAGTGTTGTATTCAGATGCCATTACAAGAGCTGTCATCTCTTTTGTTGTGGTTTTACCCACACTGCCCGTAAGACCTACAACTTTAAGGTCAAACAAGCCTCTGTAATATGACGCAATATCAAGAAGTGCCTTTTTTGTATCGCTTACATAAATGACAGGGAGCGTTGTTTCAACCTTTTTTCTGCACAGAACAGCCGCCGCACCGTCATTTTCGGCATTCTTAATAAAATCGTGTCCGTCAAACCTATCCCCCTCAAGAGCCACAAACAGTCCGCCCTTTATGGGTTTTCTTGAATCGGTATATATATTTTTAAAACTGCAATCAGCGGTAAATGTTCCGTTTACCGCCGCCGCTATTTCAGATAAACAAAGTGTTTTCAAACCAAAATCATCCCTCTATTGTACCGTCGAGAAGTCCTTTTACAATTTCTCTTTCGTCATAATGAATTTTACCGGAATTAAGAATCTGATACGTTTCGTGGCCCTTACCAGCAAGAAGAACAATATCATCGGGTGCTGCTTCTTTAAGCGCGGCATTGATAGCCTTTGTTCTGTCGGGTTCAACTATCTTTTTAACCTTCTGACCTTTTACGCCTTCCAGAATGTCTGCAATAATAGCATCGGGATCTTCACTTCTGGGGTTATCGGACGTAACAACAATAACATCGGACAGCTTTGCCGCAATAGCACCCATTATGGGACGCTTTGTTTTATCTCTGTCGCCGCCGCAACCAAACACGGTAATAATTCTGTTCTTTGCAATTTTACGAAGGGACGAAATTATATTATCAAGTCCGTCGGGAGAATGTGCATAGTCAATGATAACAGTATAAGGTGTATCGGTAGGAACAACCTCAATTCTGCCCTTAACGCCTTCACTGAGTGAAAGTGCATATACAACACGGCTGAAATCAAAGCCGAGTTCAATAAGAGTAACTGCCGCCGCCATTGTGTTATACACAGTAAATTCACCGGGGATATTGACTTTAACACGTTCAATATAGCCGGTGGTAACAAGTTCATACTCGATACCGTCATTTTTGTATCTTATATATGAGGCAATATAGTCCGATTCATTTTCATTCACAGAATATGTTATCATTCTGCCGCCCGAATTGCGGAGCATTGACATCGCATATTCATCGTCAAGATTGAGAACGCACAATTCACTTTGCTCAAAGAGTTTTGCTTTTGACTGAGCATAGTTTTCAAAGGTGCCGTGATAATCAAGGTGATCCTGTGTAAGATTTGTAAAAACACCTGCGATGAAATTAACGCCTGCAACACGCTCCTGTGCAAGAGCCTGTGAGGAAACCTCCATAACGCAGTATTCACAGCCGGCTTCAACCATTTCTGCATAAAGTGAATGAAGTTCAAAGCTTTCGGGAGTGGTAAGCGACGCGGGATATTCCTTGTCGCCTACCATATTTTTAACAGTACCTATAAGACCTGTTTTGTGTCCCAGCTTTTCAAGCATATTTTTCATAAGAAAAGCGGTTGTGGTTTTTCCGTTTGTGCCTGTAATACCGATAATTTTAAGTTTACTTGCAGGATTTCCGAAAAAATTTGAACACATTACAGAAAATGCAACTCTTGTATTTTCAACAATAACCTGTTTTTTAAGTCCGAGATCTCGCTGACATACAACAAATACCGCACCGTTTGCAAGAGCCTGTTCAGCCGCATCATGCCCGTCAAAGGTATTGCCTTTGATGCAGACAAAAATACAGCCTTCTTTAACCTTTCTTGAATCAGCAGTAATATATGAAATCTCACAATTTTCAAACACATCGTATGTTTTTATGGAATTCATAATTTCGTATGCCTTCATACCGAGTTGCCTCCTTGAATTAATTGAATATCAGTCGCCTACGTTGACATTTGTTTTGAACGAAACTGTGATAATTTCGCCCATTTTAACGGTAGCACCCGCCTGTATACTCTGTTTATATGCATAAACCGAGTCAGTACCTAACGAACTGCCGCTTATTTTAATATTAAGACCGTTATTGATTGCAAGTCTGTTTGCCTGACTTACCGTACATTTTGAAAAATCGGGAACTGTAACAGTTGATGATGCATTGACATCATCTGTATACAGAACAATCATACCGTTGTAAGGTATTTCTCTGCCTGCATCGGGATACTGTGCAACAACGGAATCACCGTCGCCTACAATTTTTACGGAAAGTGAAGTATTTGCAACTGTCGACTTTGCAGAAGCTACGCTCATACCTGTAAGGTTAGGAGCTTTTTCAACAAGCTTTGCGGCTTCTTCATCTGTGTATGATTTTTCAACGCCGAGATAAGGAAGCACCTGTTCAAAAACCTCACGTGCCAAGGGAGCTGCAACAGCACCGCCGCCGTGTTCGCCTTCGGGCTCGTCAACAATTATAATAACGGAAATTTCAGGATCATCAGCAGGTGCAAAGCCGCAGAATGATGCGATATACACCTCTTCTTCCTTATTTGTAAGCTTTTCAGATGTACCTGTTTTTCCTGCTACTCTGTAACCCTCTACATATGCGTTTTTACCTGTACCTGTAGCTACAACCTCCTGCATAATTTCACAGATAACATCTGCAGTAGCTTCGGATATAACCTGTCTTCTTACCGTGGGCTTTGTTTCGCTGATAACATTCTGATCAGCATCAACTAACTTGCCTACAATGTAAGGAGTCATAAGCTTACCGCCGTTTGCAACAGCAGAAATTGCAGTTATAACCTGCAGGGGTGAAACCTGGAACGTCTGACCGAATGAATACGATGCAAGGTCTGACTTTGTAAAGTTTTCTCTTGCCTTGAAAAGCACGCCTGCTTTAGGTGCAAAATCACCTGTTGTGTTAATACCTGTTTTTTCGGCAAAACCGAAAGCTTCAAAATAATCGTAGAATCTGTCCTGTCCCAATTCACTTGCAAGAGTAACTGCAAAAGGATTGCAGGAGTTTTTAAGAAGATCCTCAAACGTTTCGCTGCCGTGTCCGCCTGCTTTCCAGCAGTTAATATGTCTGGATGCAAAATTTATTACACCGCTGCAGAAAAACGGTCTGTCGAGAGTAGCTAATCCTTCTTCATATGAGGCCGCACCGGTAACAACCTTCATAACCGAACCTAATTCATATGTGCTTGATATTGCTCTGTTTCCCCACTGAATATCACGGAAATACTGAATACTTCTCATATATTTATCATTTTCAGTGTCGTTTTCTTCATCAACTTCCTGTGTTGATGCTTCAAGATATTCATTGTAAAGAGCTTCACTCTTTATTGTATTCGGATCATTGGGATTATAATCAGGTAATGATGCCATTCCGAGAATTGCACCTGTTTTAACATCCATTACGATACCGTAAACATTTTCGGCACCTGTATCCTTATAAGCATCGGAAAGGACGGTTTCAAGTATATTCTGAATATACATATCTACCGTAAGCACAACGCCCTTTCCTTCCTGTGCTTCATAAACTGTTTCATACTGATTGGGCATTTCGTTACCCTTACCGTCATAAGCAGTTATGGTTTTACCTGAAACACCTTTAAGCTCATCATTGTAAAAAAGCTCAATACCGTAAAGACCCACACCGTCATCACCTGTAAATCCGATTACTGTTGATGCAAGTGAATCATATGTATAATATCTTTTTACATCGGGGTCAATACAAATGATATTGCCGAGATAAACAGGATTTTCATCTCGCTTCTGATATTTTTCAATCATAGCAATAATCTTATCTCTTTCTTCTTTCTCAATACCGTTTTTAACTTTCTGATATGCGTAATTTGACTTTGTATATTCAAGCAGTTTTTCCGCATCCATATCAAGAATTGCGGCAAGCTCGTTTGCAATAGCAACTCTTATTTCATCTCTGTATGATTCATCAATATTATTGATTCTTGAAGGGTTAAGATATACTTTCCACACAGATGCGCTCTGTGCAAGAATGTTCATATTAGAATCGTAGATTTTGCCTCTTTCGGCTTTGATCTCTGTGTCTGAATACTGCTGATTTTCTACTATTGCAGAATAATATTCACCCTTTACAAGCTGCAAATACGCAAGACGACCAATCAGTGCAACGCCTACAAACGCAACTGCAATCAATACACCAAGACCTCTTTTTGACATGTTACTCTTCTTCTCTGATGTCTTATTTTTCATAATGCTGATACTCTCCTTCCATTTTAACAATATTAATAAATTTACTCACGGAGTTGCACAATTTATACGCTATGCCACAAAAAGGGCGATACCGAGTCGCCCTTTCATGTGGTTTAGCTTGCAGCAGGCCCGCCTGCCGCATTTATAAAATAACAATCCCTGAATATATTTATTATAAAAAATTATAATATATTCCTTAACTTAGATGCAGATAATTTAATTTGTAGTAGCGGAATTATAGGATTTACCACCGGAAAGCGCTACATAGTTTTCTGTTTCCGTTTCAATATATGTAATTTTAGATGACTCAATATGAATCATACCAAGTGTATTTTCTGCATAATTTTTAATATTATTGAATGATACCATATTATTAAGCTGAGAATTAAGCTTTACCTGCTCATTTTTTGCAATTTCGATTTCGTTCTCAACAACAACAATATCTTTTGCTGTTTTATCAAGAGAAGCATTAAGACTCATTACACCAAACATAAAACCAAAAATAACAGCAGCAACAGCAACTATTGCCAATGACCGCAGAAGAGATGCTTTTGTTGAACTTTTTACATTGATAAATGCATTCTTTTTTGTTTCAACTGAAGGATTTTTCTTTTCAGTCGGAAATTCTATAGGTTTTTCCGGACGGTATTCCGGAACAAGCTCGGGAGCCGCAGTACCGTAGCCATATTTTTCAAACAATGAAAAATCGTATGCAGCCTGTGCCATTTCAAACATCTCCTTGATTTATTTATACATTCATAGATTTTATAATTTTCTTATTGCGCGAAGCCTTGCACTGCGGCTTCTTAAATTTTCCTGAACTTCTTTCTCAGACGGAGCAACGGATTTAAACAACAGCTCGCCTTTAGGTTTATTTCCGCATACACATACAGGAAATTCGGGCGGACAAGTACATCCTTTGCAGAACTCATTAAAAGTATTTTTAACAATTCTGTCTTCTAACGAGTGGAATGTAATTATTGCAAGCACGCCGCCGGGATTAAGACATTCAAACATATCTTTTAAAGCCCCCGGAAGCATTGTAAGCTCTCTGTTTACATATATACGCAACGCCTGAAAAGTTCTTCTGGCAGGGTGTCCGTCGCGTTTTGCTTTTGCCGGCATTGATGCCGATATTATGTCGCACAACTCAAATGTTGTTTCAATTCTCTTATTTTCTCTTGCTTTTACTATATTTTTTGCAATACTGTAAGCATATTTTTCTTCACCGTATGAGCGGATAATATCACAAAGCTCCTGAACGGAAAGATTGTTAACCGCATCACAGGCTGAATAACCGGATTTACTCATTCGCATATCCAACGGTGCATCCTGATGATAAGAAAAGCCTCTTTCACCGTTATCAAGCTGATAAGAACTGACCCCAAGGTCAGCCATAATGCCGTCAACACCGGATATGTTGTTGTTTTGTAAAATCAACTTGACATTATCAAAAACATCGTTGACTATTTTAACGTTTGAATGTGATTCAAAGCGTGCTTTAAGCACTTCAATAGCATCAGGGTCGCGGTCAACAGCAATAAGCAATCCGTCTTCATTCAGATTGCTTAATATTTTTGCAGAATGTCCGCCGCCGCCGGCTGTTGCATCCATATATATTCCGTCGGGTTTAACTGCCAGTGCATTTACAGTTTCTTCAAGCAATACACTTTTATGTGAAAATTCCATTAATGCACCGCCTTATTGTGTTTAATTCATATGATTCTTTTTTTCTTTTTTCTTTGTCTTTGCTTTTTCCCAATCTTCCGGATTCCAGATTTCGATAAATCTGTTCATACCTACAATAACAATTTCATCCTGTATATTAGCATGCTGTAGCATCTGCGAAGTAAGTGTGATTCTGCCTTGCTTGTCCATTTTGCCTTCGTATACATTACCGAAAAAGCTATATGCTTCTGCAAGCATATCATCAGCATCCTCTGCACCGGGCAACCCCATTTCTGCGGCTTCAAGACGATTGCTCATATTTTCAGCATAAATATCCCAACGGTCATTTGTATAAAGTCTCAAACAACCTTCATCACGAAGGGAAATCTGAAACTCTGAACCAAGCTCTGCACGGAAACGGGGAATCATAACTATTCGTCTTGACCCAACAGCGCTATCATTACTGTCTGTAATTGTATACGGAAAAGCACCTGTGAACATTACCCCATCTCCTTTCACCAAAACTCACATTTTTGCACCAAATTGTGCATTTTTTCACCTTTGACCATATTATAATAGTTTTTCACACCAAAAGTCAATAGTTTTATTCAAATTATCTACGAAAAATCATATATTTTTAATGCCAATTTATGGGCTTAAAAATGTCGATTTTTCCACATTTACCCTCACCCACAATTTGGAGTATTGTCAGAGGCCCGAAACACATGATATAGTGTTTTCGCCGGAAGATACAGGGAGAATTCACTTTTCCCGTCTTCCGAAAGGAGGTGTAAATTTGAAAAAAATATTTGCGGCATTATTGTGTTTGTCAGTTTTATTTGTAAATTCTTACGGCATTACCGCTATGGCATCGTCCGGTTCAGGCAAAGCAGGTATAGTTTCAACAACCAGTACAGGTTTGAACGTCAGAAGTTCACCGTCTGCAAATGCAACTGTTGTAAGCTCTGCAAAAAAGAATTCATATCTGACAATTATCAGCAAATCCGGTGATTGGTGGTACGTTGAGTATGCAGACGGCAAAAAAGGATATTGCCACGGCAACTACATTACACAGGTCAACTCAACAACGGGATATGTAAAGATTTCATCCGGCTATCTCAATGTAAGAAGCGGCGCGGGAACATCATATTCCGCAAAAGACAGGCTTTACAACGGCGAAACGGTATACATTCTCACAAGTTCGGGAGATTGGTACAAAATTCTGTTTGACGGTAACGAAATCGGCTATGTAAGCAAAAGTTATATTACAACCAATCCGAAAAATGAGAGTGTATCAAACTCAAAAATGAGTGTACCCTATTTTTCACAGACGGATTCCCGCTGGAGAAATGTAACACTCGGCTCATCCGGTAAAACATTAGGTCAGATAGGCTGCACCACAACCTGTCTTGCCATGACCGAAAGCTACCGCAGAGGTACAACAATCAGACCCGACACAATGGCACGTTCACTCACCTATTCATCATCGGGTTCACTGTACTGGCCGTCGAATTATACTACAACAACAGCAGTAAGCTACAGTGCAATAAAGAATATACTTAATCAGGGTAAACCTGTTATTCTGGGACTCAGAACAGCATCTTACGGCACCCATTGGGTTGTTGTTACAGGCTATTCGGGCAATACTTATTATGTAAACGACCCCGGTTCATCATCCAGAACAACACTTGCAAGTGTTTTTGAAAAATACCCGTATTTTTACAAAATGGCTTACTACAAATAACAAAAAATTTCGGACAGAGCTTAAATTCAGCTCTGTCCGAAATTTTTTGTTCAGTTTTAAAATCTGATAAGTGATGCAATTTTTAAGAATTCATCATAGTAATAATAATCAAACGTACCCGGATCTGCCGAAGCAAGCATTGAGAATCCGAAAACGGCAAGCACAGCAAAAGCTATAATGGATATCACAATGGTTATTGCCCATATTACAAGCATTGCTCTGAAAAAGTTTGCACGGTTTTTATTCTCTGACATACAGGCAAAAACGATTGTAATCACAACACTGATAGGTCCGAGAACCGTTCCTAAAAGCATCCAACCCAAATATGTACCCATAGATACGGGCTTATTCTCCTGAATCGGGTTATTATACATATTATTGTAATTATTATTTCCGTTGTAATTGCCGTAGTCAGGCATTGTAAAAGGCTCTGTCTGATTATACTGTGCCTCCTGCTGTATATAAGCACCGCAGTTTGTACAATAAGCTACATTATCCTGACATTCTGTTCCGCAATTTCTGCAAATCATATCACTATATCCTCCTTATATTTCGTGTAATTATATTATAGAATATTACAGTATATATTGTCAATAAAAATATTAAACAATCAGCATTACCGCAGTAAGAATTATAAGGAAACCAAAATTAAACAGCGAAAACATACCTATATAATACCAGGTTTTCTTTGGATTGTGCTTTACATATTCACGGAATGTAATAAGGCTTGCAAGGGAAGAAATCAACGTACCCACACCGCCTATATTTACACCTACAAGCAAATCAGCATAGTTATCGGTAAACTGCGAAAGAAGAATTGCAGAAGGCACATTACTTATGCATTGACAGGATAAAATGCTGACAAGAAGTGTATTCTTTTCAAGCAGCATAGAGAAAAATTCTCTTACAGTTTCAATTCTTGCCATATTGCCTGCAAAAATGAAGAAGAATACAAATGTAAGAAGCAGTCCGTAATCAACGTTTTTAAGTGCTTTTCTGTCAACAATAAGAAACACAGCAGGAATAACAATAAGTCCTATCCAATAAGGAATACCTCTGAATACGATAATTATAGATAAAGCAAAAAGAACTACATAAAGAAGCGTTCTCTTTGGTGAAAGGTGTATTTTTTCATCCGAAAGGCTCAACGGCTCGGGCTTTACAAAAATAATACAGCAGAGTGTAATCAATGCAACCGCCACAGCAAAAGGCACAATCATTATTGAAACAAATTCAAAAGTGGGGATTTCATATTTTGTATACAGATAAAGATTCTGAGGATTGCCGAAAGGTGTGAGCATACCGCCTAAATTTGCGGCAATATTCTGCATTATAAAGCAGAACGCCATATATTTCTCTTTACCCGTTACGGAAAGGACAAAATAACCAAGCGGAAGGAATGTCAGCAACGCCATATCGTTTGCGATAAGCATTGAGCCTATAAATGTTATGTACACAAGAGCAAGCACGCTCATTCGTGCATTTTTGAAAAGCTGAACAATCTTTCTTGCCAATATGTAAAAGAAATTT
Organism: Acutalibacteraceae bacterium; assembly: GCA_045535305.1. Classification (GTDB taxonomy): domain Bacteria; phylum Bacillota; class Clostridia; order Oscillospirales; family Acutalibacteraceae; genus UBA1081. The sequence goes on along the minus strand of JAZSLJ010000006.1, from coordinate 83,959 downwards.
ATATTTTTCAGCGCACAGACAACCGCAAGCACACAAAACAGACAAGTGAGCGTTTTATAATCAAAATACCCGAGATACTCGGCATCCACAGGTACAATTATGCTTGTGATAACAGCCGCAATAAAGGCTATGATTACAACTGCATTTTTTTTGACAAAAGCAAAAAGTTTTTCTGTTTTCACCATCATATTTTCCTCTTTCAAAAAATCAACCACGACATTATACGACAAGAAGAAAAATATGTCAACAAAAAACGAAAAAAATAAACCGTCGGAGATTTCTCCCCAACGGTTAAAAGATTTATTAATATTTCTTATCAATATTTATTGTAAAGAGGGCCGTAAGCCTGACAAGCTCTGTAATCCTGTCCTTCTTTATCCATACCAAATGCATTCCATGATGCGGGACGGAAGATCTTTTCTTCAGGAACGTTATGCATACATACAGGAATACGAAGCATTGAACACATTGTGATAAGGTCTGCACCTACGTGGCCGTAGGAAATAGCGCCGTGGTTAGCACCCCAGTTATTCATTACATCATAAGCTGTCTTGAAGGGACTGCCTTCCTTGCCGTCGCATCTGGGAGCGAACCATGTGCAGGGCCATGTGGGGTCAGTTCTGTCCCAGAGAGTCTTTGTAACGTCATCGGGAAGAGCTACTGTCCAGCCTTCTGCAATCTGAAGAACAGGGCCAAGACCCTTAACAAGGTTAAGACGGATCATTGTAACGGGCATTTCAGCCTTTGTTACAAAGTGTGAGGAGAATCCGCCGCCTCTGAAGTAGCCGTTATCTGCTGCACACCAATCTGTTGCTTCAAGAATAGCTTTCTGGTCTGCCTCTGTAACATCCCACCATTCTTTCATAACAGCGTTGCCGTTTTCATCCTTTGCTTCGCCGCAAGCATCAAGACAAGCCGCACCGGAGTTGATAAGGTGAATAAAGCCGTCGCAATCCTTTGCTTTGCCTTCGATATCGTAACCTGTTGCTCTCTTAACAGCTGAACCTGACCAATATGTACGAACGTCAGCAAAAATCTGTGCTCTGTTTGTAAGGAGCTTTAAGAAAAGCATACCAAGACCGTTGAGAACGTCGTTTTCTGTTGCGAGAATATAAGGTTCTCTTGCGCCGTTCCAGTCAAAGGATGTATTAAGCATAGCCTCGGGGAAATCACAGTTAGGATAGAAGTCTGTCCACTGACGCTGACCCTGGAAGCCTGCTGCGATTGCGTTATGACCGATCTGCTCCTCAGAGAATTTTTCTTCAAGCTTTTTGTTACCGCTCATAAGGTCTTTGATGATACACATCATCTTAACAACAAATTCCCATGACTCTGCTTTTTCTTCGTCTGATTTCTTTACGAAATCGGGATTCTTATCCCAGCCTTCCTTGCAGTTAGCCTTTGTCCAAGCAAGAGCCTTCTGATATTCTTCCTCGTCATAGATGCCTTCTGTCATTCGTCTGATAACTTCAACCTCGTCAACAGACTCAACTCTCATACCGAGATAGCTCTCGATGAATGAAGGATCGATGATAGAACCTCCGATACCCATACAAACAGAACCGATCTGAAGATATGACTTACCTCTCATTGTAGCAACTGCAACTGCTGCTCTGCCGAAGCGAAGAAGCTTTTCTTTAACGTCATCGGGAATCTGTGCGGATTCGTCCATATTCTGAACCTCGTGGCCGTAGATACCGAATGCGGGAAGTCCCTTCTGTGCGTGAGAAGCAAGAACTGCTGCAAGGTAAACAGCACCGGGACGTTCTGTACCGTTGAAGCCCCATACACCCTTGATTGTATTGGGATCCATATCCATTGTTTCACTGCCGTAGCACCAGCAGGGAGTAACTGAAAGAGTAATGTCTACGCCCTCTTTCTTGAACTGAGCAGCACATTTTGCAGTTTCACCTGCTCTGCCGATTGTACAATCGGAAATAACAACCTTAACAGGCTCGCCGTTTGAGTATTTCAGATTATTTCTGAAAAGCTCTGCTGCTGCCTTAGCCATTCCCATTGTCTGCTCTTCAAGAGAGCCTCTTACATCAAGAGGTCCTTTTCTTGCGTCGATAACAGGACGGATACCGATTACGGGATATTCGCCTGCAAATCTTTTTTCTGCCATTTGAATCAACCTTTCTTAAATGCACAATGCACAATGCATAATGCATAATTGTTTATTATTTAATCAAAAACGAAAAATAATTAGCAATGAGCAATGAGTAGTGAGCAATGGTGGAAAGGGCTTCGCCCTTTGACCCGTTTATATATTGCCCTTCTATTATTCATCGCTTATTTTTGTGTTTTTGGTTATTGCAATCAACAAACGCAACAATTCATTACAATCGTTCATTAATGATTTACATTGCCGTTCTGTCAAGTATTCTGTTTCAAATAAAATTTCGAGCCAATATTTTGTTTCAGCACACTCTTTTAAAGCAATGTGCATTTTAGAATGAAAATCTTTTTTACTTATAGCAAATTCCGATTCTGCTATATTCGCACCGATACTTGTACCGCAACGCAAGAGTTGCTGCGACATTGTAAACTCTCTTTTATCTTTTTTTTAAAATTGATATAGTTTTACAATACGAACTGCAAATTTTTTGCTTTTATACTGAACAATATTTTCAGCCATATTTTTGCACCTTGATTAAAGAGCAAGATTTGTCTGCAAATCATATAATCGGGTTAAAGGGCAGAGCCCTTTCAACAATTGTTCATTGCTACTTGCTCATTACTCATTTTTAAACTCACTTCACGATTTTTACAAACTCCGCATATGCGTTTTCCCATTTATCCGCATCGACGGGTTCGTAAACCTTGAGATTTTCGCCGTTTGCGATGATGCTTCTTGCTTCGGCAATATCTTTGATTGTGCCGTCAGACATAAACTGAACTGCTATATTACCAAGCACCGTTGCCTCGATAGGCCCTGCATATACAGTTCTGTTACAGGATGATGCAGTCATTGAGCAAAGGAATGTATCCTTTGTACCGCCGCCTGCAACGTGGATAACACCAAAATTTTTGTCCGTACAATCTTCAATGCCTGCAAGAACATATTTGTATTTCATAGCAAGGCTTTCATAGATACATCTCATTACCTCGCCTACTGTTTCGGGAACATACTGCCCTGTTTTTTTACAGAACTCACGAACTCGTGATGGCATATCACCCATAGCCACAAAATCGGGAGCATCGGGGTCAATAAAGCACTTAAAAGGCTCTGCCGCAAGGGCTTCCTTTTCAAGCTCGGCATAGGAATACTCATTTCCCTCTCTTATCCATTGTCTTCTGCTCTCCTGAATGAGCCAGAGACCGCAGATATTTTTAAGGAATGCTGTGGTATAGCCATAGCCGCCTTCGTTTGTAACGTTGAGCTTCTTTGCCTTTTCATTTACAACGGGAGCATCAAGCTCTGTGCCGAAAAGACTCCATGTACCGCTGCTGATGAATGCAAAATCCTTATTTTTACTGGGAATTGCCGTTATTGCGCTCTGTGTATCGTGTCCGCAAACAGAAATAACAGGTACACTTTCAACGCCTAATTCTTCACACAGTTCGGGGCGAAGATTACCTAATACCGAACCTGCGGGAACAATATCACAAAGGATTTTTTCGGGAATATCAAGAACTTTCAGAATATCCTTGTCCCATGTCTGCGTTTTGATATTTACCATTTGTGATGTGGTTGCTATTGAATATTCGGAAACCTTTTCACCTGTAAGCATATATGCAAGCAGGTCAGGCATAAACAAAAGCTTATCTGCTCTTTCCAAAAGCTCGGGTCTGTTCTTTCTTAATGAAAGAAGCTGGAAAACCGTATTAAAATCCATAAACTGAATACCTGTACGGTCATACATTTCGCCTTTGGACATATATTTTTCTGATTCTTCAATCATTCCGACGTTTCTTTCGTCGCGGTAATGCACAGGATTTTCAAGAAGATAGCCTTTTTCGTCAATAAGACCGAAATCAACACCCCATGTGTCGATACCGATACTGTCAAAGCCGCCTTTTTGCTTTGCTTTGAGTATACCCTGTTTGATTTCAAAGAAAAGCCTTAAAACGTCCCAATAAAAGGTATTACCTACCTTTACAGGGTCATTACTGAAACGGTGAATTTCCTCAAGTGTGATTTTATCACCGTCAAAAACACCTAAAATTGCTCTTCCGCTTGATGCACCGAAATCAAATGCAAGAACTTGTTTTTTCAAAATATATCACCTTACTTTTATTTCTGAAAACTGTTGAATACATAACCGTCTGTACCCACATATTTGCTTCTGTCAACATTTTTTATGTTTGACAGGCATTTTTTCGCAACCGACAGATGACGGACTGCCTTATATGACTGAACCCATGAATTAATTTCGTTATTGAAATAGCCTTCCGATACAGCCCTCAGACATTCATCACGGTACTGCTCATAAAAATCGTACTTTGTATCGAGCAAATCGATTCTTTCTATAAGATATATATAGCTTTTTTCGGAATTGGTTATAATAAATGCGCTGCCCACCGACTGTTTTGCAACTGCATCAATAAATTCGGCTGAAAATGAAGAACTCTGCTTATTTATAACCGATGCGGAAACACTTACATCGGCATATATTTCGCCCGTTGCCGCCATAAACGCTTCATTCATTGTGTAAACAGAGCTGTTTACATAGTTTGCAAGATTGCTTATATATTCATATCTTTGCAGTGCAGACTGCTTTGCCGCATCATAAACCTGCCTGTCATAAGCGGATAAAGCATTTATTTCACTTTCGTTTTTTACGGAATAAAGGTCCTGATAAAAATATTTTATTCCGACGTAATTAGCGGCAAAATACTGCTGAATATACGCTTCGTTTATAGGCTGAGTGCCGTTTTTATCGTAAAGCGCAAAACGCAGATTCTCTTTGCAGTATTCATACTGTTTGATTTTGAAAAACGCATTTTTGCTGACGCCGATTTCTGTAAGATAATCACCGTAAATACGCCAGAGTGCGTTGACCTCTTGCGACAAATCAGCTTTTTCATCAAGAGTAAGATTTCCCGATGTCTGTGCAAATCTTGTGTTCACGGCAATATATTTAAGGCTTTCCGAGGTTGCAATATTAATACATTCATCCTCTGTATAGCCGTTTTCGGAATAATATGCATCGTTGAGAAAATATGTAAAAATCTCAGCATCAACATCGGTTATTTCATTAACGGTAAGCACACTTTTACTGCCCGCCGAGCAAGAGGACAGACTGAATACACATATTAATATTAAAAAAATAGCAATAAATTTTTTCATAGTAAAATCACAAACCAATTATATCAACAAATTATACAGATGTCAACGCTGAATTTTTTGTATAATTAAGCATATTGCTGTGCAAAATTATTACAGAGGTGTATATTTATGATATTTTTAAAGGCATTTATCATAGGCGGACTTATATGCGTTGTCGGTCAGGTACTTATCGATAACACAAAACTCACTCCCGGCAGAATACTTGTAGGCTTTGTTGTGGCAGGTGTCATTCTTTCAGCGGCAGGACTTTATGCTCCGCTTAAAGAATTTGCAGGTGCGGGAGCTACCGTTCCCCTTACAGGCTTCGGTCATACTCTTGTTGAAGGCACAAAAAAAGCTATTGAAGAACAGGGGCTTTTAGGTGCATTGACAGGCCCTCTTACAGCCTGCTCCGCAGGTGTGATGGCGGCATTACTGTCGGGACTTATAGTGGCTCTTATAGCAAAACCAAAATCTAAATAAACATTTTTGCATTTAAAATGAAACGGGAAAAATTTTCCTAAAAAGTGTTGACAAACAAAAAAATCGGAGTATACTATGTATTAGCACTCTCGTGTTGCGAGTGCTAATATTATTTTGCAAGGTGAAAATTATGAAAAAAAAGCAATTCAAAGCTGAATCAAAAAAATTGCTCGATATGATGATCAACTCCATTTATACACACAAAGAGATTTTTCTGCGTGAAATCATTTCAAACGCAAGCGATGCAATAGACAAGCTCTATTTCCGTTCACTTACCGACAATTCCGTAGGTATTGCAAAAGGTGATTTTAAAATCACTATTGCCGTTGACAAAGAAAACAGAACAATAACAGTTTCCGACAACGGCTGCGGTATGTCGGCAGAGGAGCTTGAAACAAACCTCGGCACTATCGCACGAAGCGGCTCTCTTGATTTTAAAAAGAACATGGAAGAAAAAAGCGATGTTGAAATAATAGGTCAGTTCGGTGTTGGCTTCTACTCTGCTTTTATGGTAAGCGACAAAGTAACAGTTCTCAGCCGTGCATTCGGCAGCGAAGAAGCTAATCTCTGGACAAGTGAGGGTGCAGAGGGCTACACAATCGAAAAAGCCGAAAAAGCCGAAGCAGGCACAATTATCACCATGTACATCAAAGAAGATACCGAAGAATGCAAATATTCCGAATATCTTGAAACATACCGCATCTCATCAATCGTTAAAAAATATTCGGATTATATCCGTTATCCCATAACAATGGAGGTTCAGCTCACAAGACCCGTTGAGGGTAGTGAAAATGAGTTTGAAACATACTCTGAAATCAAAACTCTTAACAGTATGATTCCCATCTGGAGAAAAAACAAGAGTGAAATCGGGCAGGATGAGTACGAAGCTTTTTACAAAGATAAATTCTACGATTTTGAAGCTCCTGCAAAGATTATTCACTCCAAAGTTGAAGGTCAGGCAACATACGATTCCTTACTTTTTATTCCCAAAAAAGCTCCTTACGATTATTATTCAAAGAGCTTTGAAAAAGGTCTTCAGCTATATTCAAACGGCGTTCTTATTATGGACAAATGTGCAGACCTTCTCCCCGATTATTTCAGCTTCGTAAAAGGTCTTGTTGACAGTGCAGATTTTTCACTCAACATCTCCCGCGAGGTTTTACAGCAGGATTATCAGCTTAAACTCATAGCAAAAACCATTGAAAAGAAAATCAAATCAGAGCTTTTAACAATGCTCAGAAAAGACAGAGCTGTGTATGAAGAATTTTATAAAGCATTCGGTGTACAGCTCAAATACGGTCTTTACGAGGGATACGGCGCACACAAGGAAACTTTACAGGATCTTATTATGTTCATTTCTTCACATGAGGACAAGTTTGCAACTCTCAACGAATATGTTGACAGAATGAAGGACGGTCAGGAAGCAATCTACTACGCTTGCGGCGAAACAAAGGCTAAGATTGATATGCTCCCACAGGTTGAAGCTGTTAAAGCAAAGGGGTACGAGATTCTTTACTTTACAGATACTGTTGACGAATTTGCAATCCAGATGCTTATGAGCTACGAAGAAAAATCTTTTGTCAACGTTTGTGCTGACAAGCTTGACCTTGGCACAGATGAAGAAAAAGAAGCCGTTAAAGCCGCAAATGCAGAAGCAAAGGATATGCTCGAAAAAATGAGCGAAGCTCTGGGCGAAAGTGTAACGGGTGTACGTTTCACATCATCACTCAAGAATCACCCTGCCTGTCTTACAAGTGAAGGTATGCTTTCAACGGAGATGGAAAAGGTACTTAATGCTATGCCCAACACAGACGGCATAAAGGCTGAAACCGTGCTTGAAATAAACGCAAACCATCCCATCGCCGAAAAGCTCAGAAAACTCGATGATGAAACGCTTGTAAAATATGCAAAACTGCTCTATATGCAGGCAAGACTTATCGGCGGACTTTCAATAGAAGATCCCGCAGAATTCAGCAATCTTATCAGCGAACTTATGGTATAATTCAAGGCTCCCTCAATCGGGGAGCTTTTTTATTAAAATATATTAAATTACTATTGCAATTTTGTAGAAACAATGTTATAATTTGCCTGTATAAAAAATTACTCAAAAGGCAGTGATAATTTATGAAAAAAACATTCAAAGCTATCGTTGCAGTTGCTATGTGTGCAACAATGCTGTTCTCAACAGTAGTAGGCGCATCCGCAGCTTCAACAACAGCAACCGAAGAAAGTGCTCTTACTGCTACCGTTGCTCAGGTAATCACAACAGGCCTCAACAAAGCCGCTGATGCACTTCTTACTCTCATTTCAAACTTCCTTCCCGCAACAGTTAAGGTAGAAGATCCTTCCGCTTACGCTGATTACGCTGATGACAATTTCTATGCAGGTACAGAAGAATTCCTCGACGCACCTGCTGACAACGCTCAGTGGAGTCTCGGTTATGCAGACGCTTCAATTCTTCCTGCTGATTTCAGCACAGGCAAGTACTACAAAGGCGGCTACGACATCAACCTTCAGCTTTCAGAATGCATCGACGACCTTAAAGTAAGAGTTATCGCTCTTGACGACGGCAGTGGCAGAGGCATTACTGTTTTCGCAGTAGTTGACTGTCTCGGTCTTGCTAACGACGATGTAAGAAACATCAGAGCAGCTGTTGCTAAAGCTCTTCCCGATGTTAAGTTCACAAGCATCAACGTTGCTGCTACTCACGTTCACAGCGGTATCGACACTCAGGGTATCTACACAGATACTTTCGGTCATGTTATCAAAAACCTTATTGCAGCTATCACAGGCAGCGACAATCTTTGCGATCCTGTTGACACAGACCTTCTTGCAACAATCCAGGCACAGACTGCTGCTTGCGTAAAAGAAGCTGTTGAAACAATGACAACAGGTACTCTTGAATATGCAAAGACATCTATTCTTGATTATGTTCGCGACCGTACAGATCCCGAAATCATGCTCGAAGATATGTATTGTCTTATCTTCAATCCCGACAACAACGATGCAAGCACAGTTATTTCAAACTTCGGCGTACATCCCGAATGTATCGGTTACGGCACACAGCTTATCACATCTGACTTTGTTTACTATACAGAAGAAGCTCTCAATAAAGCAGGTTACAACTACATGTTCATTGAAGGCGCTGTTGGTACTTACACAGAAGAAAACGGCAAAGCAGCCGACGGCCTTGACCTTGACAGAGTTGAAGTTACAATCCGTTACGGTCATGAAATCGGTAACATCCTTATTGCTGTTGCAACAGGTATGACAGAAGCTGAAATCGCTGATGCATACGCAAACGGCGAACTTTACACAAACGATTACACAGATGAAATCCTTGCAAACGAAAACTGCACAGTATGGTATGAAGGCTGGAACGCTGTTGTAGCTGAAGAAGTTGCACCCATCCTTAACATCAAGCTTAAGGCTATGGCTGTTGACGTTACAAACGGTGTTTACAAAGCATTCGGTAAGCTTTCACTTGCTAACAACGTAATGTATGAAGATGACAAGCACAATGTTACAGCTGCTACAGAAATCGGTTACATGGAGCTTGGCGAAAACCTCAAGGTTATCCTTTGTCCCGGTGAAACATACGCAGAGCTTATCATCGGCGGCGAAAATATGGCTGATTTCGAACTTGACTGCGCATACGATGTAATGGCTGAGGAAGGCGAAGACATCCTTGTATTCGACCTTGTAAACGATGCTCTCGGTTACATTATGCCTGACAACGATTTTGTATTCTTCAGATTGAAGGCTGATTTCGAATTCGCTGACAGCTGGGGTCTTACATCTATCGGTGCAAATGCAGCATCTGATATTTACGGTGCTATCTACAATCTTTATGATTCAGTAAAATAATAAAGAATTATAAAACTCAGGGAAACGGTACAAAAAAATGTACCGTTTCCTTTTTTCTGTTGATTTTTCCTTTTTTATATAATATAATTAGTATATTAATTCTTATAAAAGGAATGCTGTTATGCAATTTAATTCTATACATTTTCTTGTGTTTTTTCCGGTTGTACTTTTAGTATATTTCATAATACCGAAAAAACTGCGTTATATATGGCTTCTTATTGCAAGCTATTATTTCTATATGAGCTGGAACCCAACTTATGCAATCCTTATTGCATTTTCAACCGTGGTTACGTACCTGTGCTCAATAATAATAGAACAGGCATCGCAAGAAAACGATAAGCTATGGCAGATTATAAAAAAAGCCACACTTTGCATCGGTTTAACAGTAAATCTTGCTATACTGTTCATGTTTAAATATCTTGATTTTGCCGTTGATAATTTAAATGCAATTCTTGATGCATTCGGCATATCAGTCATAGAAAACAGGTTTAATTTCCTGTTGCCTGTGGGAATTTCATTTTATACATTTCAGGCACTCGGCTATGTTATTGACGTATACCGAGGCGATGTGAAAGCCGAATACAATCTGTTCAAATACGCATTGTTCGTATCATTCTTTCCTCAGCTCGTTGCAGGCCCCATTGAGCGTTCCGGCAAATTGCTCAGCCAGATAAAAAATACCGATAAAATAAAATTATGGAACTATGAAAGAATAGTTAAAGGTTTTTTTGTAATGATGTGGGGATTTTTCCTCAAAGTTGTTATTGCAGACAGAGCCGCAACGGTTGCAAATACGGTATTTAATCAATATTACGGATACAATTCATTTGAACTCATCATCGGTGTGGTTTTATTTGCAGTTCAGATTTATTGCGATTTTGCAAGCTATTCAACAATCGCAGTGGGTGCGGCACAGATAATGGGCTTTGAATTAATGGATAACTTTGATACACCTTATTTTGCTATGTCAATCAAGGAATTCTGGCGAAGATGGCACATTTCACTGTCAACGTGGTTCAGAGATTATCTTTACATTCCTCTTGGCGGAAACAGAAAAGGTGAAAAAAGAAAATACATTAACACAATGATTGTTTTCCTTGTAAGCGGCCTTTGGCACGGTGCAAACTGGACATTTATTATCTGGGGTGCATTACACGGCATTTATCAGATTATCGGTGATATAACAAAAACCCCAAAAAGGCAACTTGAAAAGAAATTTAATGTTAAAACAGATGCCCTTTCATACAAAATAATAAAAGTCATAATTACATTTTCACTCACCTGTTTTGCATGGGTATTTTTCAGAGCCGATACCGTTTATATTGCACTTGATTATATTTTGAGAATTTTCACTCAGTTCAACCCATGGGCATTAACAACATCTGTTATTTATTCACTCGGACTTTCAACGCAGGAAATGAATATTCTTATAATATCCATCGTTATTATGCTTATTGTGGATATGTTAAAATACAAAAAAAATATCCGCATAGAAAACATTGCGGATAATCAGAATTTCTGGGTGCGCGGATTTATTATACTGTTACTTATCATAGCCGTTGTAATATTCGGCGCATACGGTGAACACTTTGACGCACAGGAATTTATATATTTTCAATTTTAATTGCCGGAGAATAATATGCTGAAAAAATTTTTAAAAGTTACATCTTTTTTGCTTGCCGTCCTGCTTGTATTTGGTGTTTCAAACTATGCATTAAGCTTTAAATATCTCGACAGCACATACAAATTAGACTGTTTTTATGAGCTTGAAGACAACACGGTAGATGTTCTTGTTCTGGGTTCAAGCCATGCCTATCAAGGCTTTAATACGGCTGTATTATGGGATGAATACGGCTATTCGGCATTTGACCTTTGCGGCCCTGCTCAGCCTATATGGAACACATATTACTACCTTGAAGAAGCATTAAAAACACAGACACCAAAAGCAATAATTCTTGACACATATATGCTGTATGTTTCAGAAGAATATGACAAACCGGAAAACGCACTTAAAAACACCTACGGTTTAAAATGGTCGCAGACAAAGATTGATGCCATAAAAACAAGCTTTGACATGGAAAAATCGGGTAATCAATATTTCTTCAGTTGGTTACAGTACCATTCCCGCTACTCGGATTTAAATCAAAATGACTTTTATCCGTATTTGGGAAATGAGGCCATGTACAAACACCACAAAGGCTTTTACTGCTATTTTAAAACTGAAAAAGTAACCAATAAAGATTACACCGCGTTGGAAGAATGCAGTTCATTACCCGAAAAAGGCGAACACTATTACAGAATGATAATTGAGCTTGCTCAAAGCAAAAATATCCCTATCCTCATTACTGCAATCCCCTTTAATGCAGACACATTTAATATAAAATACATTAACGAAGCTGCAAGAATTGCAAAGGAATATGGCGTACCGTTTTATAATTTCCTCAGAGAATACAAAGATGCGTTAGCGCTTGATTATGATACCGATTTTGCAGATAATCAACACCTTAATCATCTGGGGAACACAAAACTTACACGGTTTTTCGGGGAAATTCTTAAGATTGAGTATCACCTCTCTGATAATCGCGGTAACGAAAAATATGCTTCTTGGGATGCTGATTACGAAGCATACAACAATCAGCTTGAGAATCTCGATATTACATCACTGAGTTCCCTTGAAAACTATTTACAAATATTTGATAATAATAGATATTCTGTTATAATTACTATGGCTTGTAGTGATTTTAACAGTCTTTCAGAACAAACAAAAAACAACGCAAAAATATTATTTGACCGTTTGAATACCCCAAAATCCGATTATATTGACGGCGGTATGTGGGTTTATGAAAACGGTGAAATCACATATTACAACAATTTCCGCAATAATGATTTTTCAAAATCCGTAAGATTGAGCAAATCTGATACCGCACACGTCAACACCACAGCGGTTCAGTTGGACGAAGAAACAACAATGTACAGAAAGAACGTATATGTAAACAAGTCAAACAAGACAAAGGTAACACAGGGTATAAATATACTTGTTTTTGATACATTTACGCAATCGGTTGTAGACGCGGTAGGATATAATTTCAGTAACGGAAATTTTGTAAGATAAAAAAAGATGGACTATTGATAAACAATAGTCCGTTTTTTGTTAGTCTTTATAGAATTCTTCAATATATGCTTCAACATCTTTTCTTGTGCCTTTAAAGGGGCCGGGAGTCTCCATTTTGAGGGAAACAGTAGCAGTTGCATAAAGAAGGGCATCTGCCATTGAATGTGTAAGTCTTTCGTTTATATATGCGGCAAAGGTTGTATCTCCCCTGCCTGTTCTGCCGCTTAAATTTCTTGATTTAATGGGGCAGGAACAGAATTCCTTACCGTCGTATGCAATAACCTCTGTGTTGTGAGTGATTACAACCTCTTTTGCACCCCATGAATGAAGCACCTTTGCGGCTTCGTATCTGTCGGTAAGACCTGTAAGAATTTCTGCCTCTGCGGCGTCTGTTTTAAGGAAATGGATATAGGGTATCATTTCTTTTTTATCCTTCCAATCCTCAAAATACATTGATCCGCCGTTTTCTACATCAACGTGGCGAAGACAAGTCTGTACGTCAACTGCAACCTTACCTCTTTTTGATGCGGCTTTAATAAGATCATTACTGAAATCACCGTAAACAAGACCTGCAAAGTGGAAAATATCAGCTGTAACATCATCGGGAATATCCTCTGCCTCAAAAGGTGTGCCAACGCTAAGGCAAACACACTTTCTTCTTTCCTTATCAGCTGTAAAATACTGATTATACATATCACTTGAGCTTTCGCAGTCAATGCAAATAAGATTTTCTTCGGGGACTGTAAATGCAGAAAGACGCTCCTGATCCTTTTTTGCAACCTTTGTAAGAGCAAGTACGTTATGACCCAGTGCATATGCAGATGCAGAAGAATAAATAACTGCACCGCCTGCAAGACGCATTTCGTTGCCTAAGTGGTCAACATTTCTGTCCATTGTAATATGACCGATTATAATTGATGAATAATGTTTCATTAGAGTTTCTCCCTATCTTTAAATATGAACATATTATACACCTTGCAAAGACAATTTACAAGTATTTATTAAAAAACAGTTCACAAATTCTAAACAAATAACTTGCATAGATTATTTCTCTATGCAAGTCATTGAATTTATACAGAATTTGTTTCTTTTGGTCTTCGCTTAGTGAGACAGTCCAAAGATTAGATTTCGGGAATGTCGATTGTAACCTCTTTACCCTCTCTTGCAGAGCGAACAATACCGTCAATAATAGCCTGATTGTAGATAATCTGGCTTGAAGGTACGGGTGATTCACCGCCGTACTTAACAGCGTCAATAAATGAACGGATTTTCTTATCGAAATTATCGCCGTTGTTATCCTTTTCGGGAATTTCTGTTTCAACGCTCATACCGGCAACGTTGTGATAAATCTTAAGAGGTCCGCCGATTGAGCCGTTCCAGCATTCTGTTGAAGGAATACGAAGGCTGCCCTTTGTACCCATAATGATTGTATCGCCGGGAGTGTCAAGATGCATATCCCAAGCAATTCTGAAATCGAGGATTATGCCGCCCTCAAGACGGATAAAGCCTGCGCCGAAATCATCAACGCTGAACTTCTCTGCATATTCGGGATGTGCAGGATATGTAGCAGGGTCTTTGCCGAAGAAAACGGACATATAACCTGAAACTGTAAGGGGCTTGGGATAGCCGATTGCATTAAGCACCATATCAAGTGAATAGCAACCGATGTCTGCAAGTGCGCCGATACCTGCTGTTTCGTCCTCAATAAATGATGTGCCGTACGGTGTGGGGATACCCTTTCTTCTGCCGCCGCCTGTCTGGATGTAATAAATCTGACCAAGCTCGCCTGATTCAACAATCTTTTTAACCATCTTCATATTCTCGTCAAATCTGGGCTGGAAGCCGATTGAGAGAAGCTTGCCGCTCTTCTTTTCTGCTCTGCAGATTTCTACAGCTTCTTCTGTTGTAACGCACATAGGCTTTTCGAGAAGAACATTTACGCCATGCTCAAGAGCATAAACTGTACAGGGAGCGTGCTGTCTGTTATATGTACAAACACTTACTGCGTCGATATCGGGCTCATTATCTATAAGCTCACGGTCGCTATTATAAATGCGTGCGCCTTCAATACCGTTATCCTCGGCAAACTTTGCAGCTTTGCCGGGGACGATATCTGCAAGAGCAACAATTTCTACATCAGGACATCTTTTGTAGCTGGCTACGTGAGCCTCTGCTATCCAGCCTGTACCGATGATGCCGACTTTGACTTTTTTAGAAGCGTCAACCGTCTGCTCTTCAGTGTTTGATTTAAAACGATCAAGAATGTTATCTGCCATATGAATACCTCCAAAAATCCTGTACGGATTTAGTTTACAGTTGTTATTTTAGCACAAATTTTTTGCAAATACAACACTTATTTTACCATTCTTTGATTATTTCGGGATTTGAAAAAATCTCGTCAAGTTTTAAAACAAACGGTGCGATATCGGCAAATCCGCCTATTCTGTGGTCAAACAATAATGTAATGGGAAGCACTTTTTTTGTGCCCATATCAATTTCACCTTTTTCATTTCTGAAAACATAATTCTGCTCCTGAACATTACCCAAAGACATAAGGAACACCTGAGGATGCAAAAGCGGAGAATACGGAACGTGTCCGTTGAAGCATTCACCCTTTGCAAGTGAGCCCCAGTTTGTAAGGCATACAGTACCCTCATTCAGTTCGTCAATAGTAAGGTCATTTTCTTTGTGAGGCTTAAATGCGGTATTAAGGGCAACCACCTTGTATTTACCTGCATAAGCGGTTACAATCTGTGATATTGTAGATGCAACCTTACCCATAAAGATTCTGCCGAACATTCGTAATGTAAGCAAATCAAACAGAGAACGGTCTATATCAGAATTCTGCACCTTATCAAGGAGCAGTGCAATTTGCTCCGAAATCTCTTTAAGGCTCTTATTTTCAATTTGAGTAACATTTACGGTAAAGGTTTCACCGCTGTCCATTACAACGGGCATAGCAACGTTTATATGCTCTTTAACAACAAGCTTGCCGCAAGCTGTAAAATGGTTGTATGTAATGTGTGAATTAAGTCGTGGAGCAACCTTCAAACCCTCAACAAGCACACGCATCATAAGCGTATTGAATGACAGCTTATAACCGCAGCTGCTTTTTAATTTTTTCATTTCCTCCAGAAATTGAGTAACATCTGCCTCATATGTATAAGAACAGGTGGGCATATTCTGCTGTGATGTAACAAGCACATTCGCAGAAACTCTGCCTTTCATATTAAAATACTCAATTTTATCGCCTTTTTCCGGCCTGCAAAGAGCTGTATTAACCAATTTCTTTAAATCCATTTTCATTTCCCCCAAAATTCTTGTTATATCTATTATATATAATTGAAGCAAAAATGTAAATAGCATTTTTACAAGACAATCTTAAACATTTTGTATATTATTGACTTTTTCTCAAAAACATTATAAAATATATGTAAAAAAGAAAGGAAAAACGGATATATTATGGGAAAGAAATGTACCAGCAGTTGCCCTTATTATGGTGTAGACGAGAATTATAACGGCTACTGCAAAAAAGATCACAATTCATATCGCGAAAGATTTTCAGATTGCAAGTTTGAAAAAAGCACTTCATCATCGACTTCATCATCAACTTCATACTCAAGTCAAAAAAGCGAACCGAGGACTTGTTCAAGCAGTTGCCCCTATTATGGCGTTGATGAAAACGATAACGGTTATTGCAAAAAAGATCACAATTCATACCGTGAACGTTATTCTACCTGCAATATGGGTGAAACAAAAAAATCATCCTCATATTCAGGCAGCTCGTCAAGCGGTTCGTCAAGCAGTTCATCCGGCTCCGGAGTATTCAAAAAACTTATTATTTTTATCGTCATACTGATAGTCGGAGGAATGATTCTTATAAATTATCTCCCCGCCGTTTTAAACATATTAGATTTTGGAGTTTCTGATGGTATTGACAATGAAACAGAACAAAAAACCGTTGCATATGTTTCAGCCACATCAGGTCTGAATCTGCGCGATGCTGCATCCACAAACTCCAATGTAATAACATTAATGGAAAACAATGCTGAGGTTATTGTAAAAGAAATCAGCGGTGATTGGGCATATGTAGATTACAACGGTCAATACGGTTGGTGTTATACACAATATCTGAATATTCAGGATTAAATTAATTATATAAAAAATTACCAAAAGCCTGTGTAGGGTTTTGGGAATTTATTTTTATTAATAGCCGTATCCGAAACCGCCGTTATTGCCAAAATACTCTTTAAAATATTCGTACAAATCATCATAATCAGAGCTGCCCTGCCCCTGATTATCGTTTGTATCATCGGGCTGAACTACGGTATTTCCTCTGTCCTCAACAAGTGTAACGGTTACATTACGTTCTGTCTGAGTCCAATCTCTTGTATTAACCCTTACTATTGTGAGTGTAAGTTTATCACCTACGGACATATCCTCAATCATATCGGACAGCATACCGCTGTCTTTCATATCTTTACCGTTAACCTTGGTAATCATATCGCCAACCTGAACATCCTTATTTGCAAGGTCGCTGTCTTCTGCGATATCTGCAATAACGATAGTACCTGAAGGAAGCCCCTTAACCTGTACATACATAGCGTATGTCTGGCTGTATCCCGAAGGTGTTGTATAAGAAATACCAAGCTTTGCTCTGCCCGCAACGTAACCGTTTTCAATAATAGAATTAAATACTTCAATAACAACATTTGAAGGAACTGCAAAGCCCATACCTTCATATTCGGTTGAAGCAATTTTCATTGAGTTTATACCGATTATCTTACCCTCGCCATTGACAAGAGCACCGCCTGAGTTACCGGGGTTGATTGCAGCCGTATGCTGAATACATTCCATTTCATAACCTGTTGAAGAGCTGATAGGTCTGTCAATAGCTGAGATAATACCGTTTGAAATTGAACCGAAAAATTCAGAGCCGCCCGGATTACCCACTGCATACACCGTCTGACCGACAACAAGCTTTTCCGCATCTGCAAATTCTGCCTTAGGCAAGCCTGACGCTTCAATACGAACAACTGCAATATCTGTTCTCGTATCAAAGCCTACAAGTTCTGCAGGATATTCAGTTCCGTCTGTCATAAGTACAGAAAGAGCAACTTTACTGTAATTTACAACGTGTGCACAGGTAACAACATAAGTGTACTTACCCTTTTCATCTTCAAGAACTATTGCACCTGAGCCTTCGGTATAAAGAGAGTTATCCTTATACACAAGAATACCTACGTTATAACGCTGTGCAATCTCTGCCACAACGGCTGCTTCGCCTGCTTCAAGTGCACTGTCGCTGATAACAAGGTCGCCAACATCTGAACTGTCAATCTTATTACCGGCATTCT
Organism: Acutalibacteraceae bacterium; assembly: GCA_045535305.1. Classification (GTDB taxonomy): domain Bacteria; phylum Bacillota; class Clostridia; order Oscillospirales; family Acutalibacteraceae; genus UBA1081. Next base: position 65,868 of record JAZSLJ010000006.1, on the reverse strand, counting down.
GCTGATTCTCTATATCTGTATTTCCGCCGATATTACCGGTATCCGATGAACCTGTAAAAAGAGAAACAATGCCTATTATACAAAAAATTACTATTGCCGAAACAATACCGATAAAGACCTTTATTCCTTTATTTTTTTTCTTGGGCGGCTTTCCTCCGCTATTATAGGGAGCGGAGTACTGATAAGGCTGACCCTGTGAAAAACTGTTACCGTACTGACCGTAAGGATTATTCTGATTGTTTGAATAATTGTTATTATAACCGTTGTAATAGCCGTAAGGATTGCCGTTGTTGTTTGGCTGATAAGAATTACTACGGGGATTCTCATTTTCAGCAGGAACAGATTCACCTGCAGGCTGTTCCGATTCAACGGGAGCAGGTTCATTCACCGGCTGTTCGTTTTCAACAGGGGTGGGTTCGTTGTTTTCTGCCGTACCGTTACCGTTTGTAAAAAAATCATTATCCATAATTATATCCTCCTGCAGGATTTATATATTAAACATCAATTAATTTATGTTTTAATTTTACTGTAAACTGAGTGTACTTACCGTCAACTGTACAGACACTTATATCACCGTTATGCAGATTTATTATATTCTTAACAATGAATAAACCGAGACCTGCACTTTTTGCATCCATACTTCTGGATTTATCAACTTTATAGAATCGTTCAAAAATATGCCCGATGTCTTCTTCAGAAATACACTCGCCTCTGTTTTTTATTTTTACAATTACCTCGTCATCATCGTTTTCCGTTGAAACGATAATTTCGCCGCCGTGATTTGTAAACTTTACAGCATTATCAATAAGATTGTAAAAAACCTGATTGAGCATATTCTGGTCTGCTTCAATTACAATATTATGCAACTTATCAAGACCGATTATATCTATTTTCTTTGCTTCTATTTTTTGCTCAAAAGAAATAAAAATTCCTGTAATCTGTTCTTTTATATTAATTTTAGCAAGCTCTATTTTTAACTCGCCTGCTTCCATTTTACTCATATTAAGCATTGAAACGACAAGACGGGATAAACGTTTGATTTCATCTGAAACAATATTAAGATAATGCTTCTGATTTGCCTGACTGATTGTACCGTCAAGGATTCCGTCTATAAAACCGCCTATTGTTGTCATTGGCGTTTTTAACTCATGCGAAACATTGGCAACAAAATTACTTCTTGAATTTTCAAGACTTTCAAGACTTTCAGCCATAAGATTCATCGCAGTTGAAAGCTCCTGAAACTCTTTGACAATATTTACATCATATTGCTTTATTCTGTATGAAAAATCACCTTTTGCATAAAGCTTTGTAGCTTCTGACATATCACGGAGAGGTCGGGTAATATTATATGTGATAATATAAATAATAAGACCTGTTACAAAAAGAAGCACAAGAGCCGCAAGCACATAAATCTGCAAAAACATGACTATGGCAGACATCAGACCTGCTTTATAGGGCTGTACCGCCAAGACTATTATATAATCGTCGTCAATTTCCAAAGAGCTTGCCGCAATAAATGTTCTTTCATCATACAGTCCGTTAAGACTGCCCTCTGTAGCCATTATTCCGTCTGCTGCAATACCTATACATATTTCACGGGGAATTCTCATTACAGAATGCAGACAAACAGGCAGAGTGTTTATACTTCCGTCCTGTTCAATCATATGCTGACAGCAGATAACTTTACCGTCAGAATTAACTATAAATATATCAGCATCTGATGTTTCTGAGAGATTAAGTAATGAAAAACATAAACTGTCATATACAGCAGCATCTGTTACATCAGCGTTTACATACGCTTCAGTAATTCGTTCCGTATATTCAAAAAGAGCTGTTTTTTGAGCATCCTTCTGCGATTCATAAACATAATATGTAAGAATTCCTCCAAATGCCAACAAACTGATTATTTCAACAGATAAAAACAGAGCCATATAATTAAAAAACAGGCTTCTGCTTTTTTTTACAAATCCGAATTTTGACATTTACACACCGTCTAAAATGGCAAATTTATAGCCTACGCTCCAAACAGTTCTAAGCTCCCATTTATCTGATGCACCTTCGATTTTTTCACGAAGTCTTTTAATATGCACGTCAACAGTTCTTGAGTCAACATAGTTTTCAAAGCCCCATACCTCATCAAGAAGCTGATCTCTTGAAAAAACCCTGTTGGGATTGCTTGCGAGATGGAACAGCAACTCAAGCTCTTTGGGAGGTGTATCAACAGGCACACCTTTTACCTTAAGCTCATAATTTGAAAGGTTTATAACAAGATTGTGGTAACGGACTTCTCTTGTATTCTCTGTTGTATATGTACCTGTTCTGCGAAGAACTGCTTTTATTCTTGCAAGTAATTCTTTAAGGTCAAAGGGCTTAACAACATAATCGTCTGCACCGAGCTCCAGTCCAAGAACCTTATCAAATGCTTCTTCCTTGGCAGAAAGCATAATTATAGGCACATTTGATACGCTGCGGATTTTTCTGCATACCTGCCAACCATCAAGACCAGGCAACATAATGTCAAGCACAATCAAATCCGGTTTGTATTCTTCAAATGTATTGACTGCTTCAAGACCGTCATTCACGATAATGGTGGAATAGCTTTCCTTTTCAAGGTAAAGCCTTATAAGTTCACAGATATTAACATCATCGTCAACTATCATAATTTTTTCATTTGCCATTTTCATCTTCTCCTAACAAGGATAAGGGGAAAACAATCTCAACAGCGTACTGTACATAATAATTTAATACTCAACTATTGAAATTAAATTGAAATCCGCTTTTCCTGATATTTTTATCAATCAAATCGTGTGTTTTTACCTTTTTTTGCGTCCCTGCCTTTTAATATATTAAGGAACAAAATAAGACAGACTGCAAAAATAAGCACAAGCAAAACCACAATAATTATAACGGTGGGTGCATCACTTATAAATTCAGCAAACCAATTACCGTCATTGTCAACCTGCAGATTATTGTCGTTCATCTGCAGATTATTATCAATAATTACCTGATTTGCATCATTAATCACGTTATCAACAGAAGGCTTATTTAACTGAATATTTGAAATGTTGCCAAAATTACCTGTAAAGTCCATACTCTGTGTTGAATTCTGCGAAGAATTGAATGAATCAAGACCTGCAACACCGCCTAATTGGTCTGTTTCAACATTTGAATCATCATCGGTTGAATAACCGAACAGGGCGTTCAAAAATGATGAACCCAAAGTATTCACATCAAAACTCGGCAACAGTAGAGATGATATACTGAATATACGCTCGGGCAGTTCAAAGGGAACATTTTTTATAAGATTTGCAATAGATGAATCAAGCCCAACCTCAGAAAGCAACTGAGAAACAACATCCGAAACTCCTGAAAGTGCCCCCGAAATAGTAGTACCTTGCGGAACATAAGTTTCCGTTCCCTGATACACATTGACAACATAAGTTGAGGATATTGTACCGCTTTTGTCTGTATATTCAACAGTTATTGTTACGGTTTCCTTTTTTGATTCGGTATCAAGGGCAACGTCAACATAATAATTTTCCTGCACATCTTTGCCGTTGATTTTAATATCTGCCTTTGTACCCTCAGATTCGCTTGTTGTGCCTAATGTCTGCGGATAAAACCAGATTTTATCTCTTATATATTTCAGATGAACATTATACTCAAAAATATCAGCATAAAACTCGCCTGCTTCAAGATCGAAATAATGAGTATTTTTGCTTACAATATCAAAAGCTTCTTCATAGCTTACCGTATCTTTTACGGCAACACCGTTTTGCTTACCTATAAGTTTGAGCATATAAAACGGCAGATTATCTGCATTTAATGCAGTCTCAAAATCAGCCACATTTATTGAAACATCGTAAATACGGCACATCATAGCACACAGATACTTAACCTTAATCTCTTCAAGAGTTGCTGTACTGCTGTCGATAGAAATGCCCTGCTTCTTTATTGTCATTATAGCAATAAGACGGTAAATTTCCTCATCCGATGTGTTACTGCCGACATCATATCCCATATTATGAAGCATATATCGGCAAGCGGCAAGAACATACTCTTCAAGCCCCGTAAGTGTGCCGTCTTCATCAAATTTAAGTATGTAATTTGTATCAACGCCTATAATTACCGAAATGTAAGAAGTAAATGCCTCATAAAGGCCGGTACCTCTCTTTATGGTGTAATCCTCATCTTTTGCAAGTATTGAGAACAATGCTCTTGCAACAATCAAGGTTTCGCTGCTGTTTTCTGCATCGCCCGTAGGATAAACTACACCCAGACTTTCAAGATATGAACGGATATATTCATCAGAATATGCGGATGCGGCAGTAGATGATGCCAAGGATTCCACAAGCTGTAAAACATACAGATATATAACATCAGCCATATCTTCATCGAGTGTATAAAGCATCTGGTAATATGTAATCTCTTCCTTGAATGATGCGGCTGTATGACCGTAAGGATATTTTGACACAGGCTCCAATTCTACCTGCTGGTTTGCCAACGATTCTATGGATGACATATCCTCTTTTATAATCAGGTCTTTAAGCCAGGACAGATTTACCTCATCGTATGTAAACTGGGTTTCAACCATAAGTATCGCATATGAGCATAATCCCATTGACAGCGTTCCCATCAACATAACAGCCGTCAGCAATACTGCAAGCAATTTTTTAATTTTCATCTTTTTATTCCCTTCTGTTTCTCTTCCCTAATAGTTTATTTTTAGTTATAAACATACATATTAATAATACCCTTTTTTGACCTTGTTGTCAATATTCAAAGCCTAATCATTTTTAATAAAAATAATTTGACCTGAAACTCAATTTATGTTAATATAATTGTACATTTTATTACAGAAAGGGTTTTTGATATGCTGATTTCTCCGTCTATTCTTGCAAGTGATTTTTCACGCCTTGCAGATGAAGTAAAATCAATAGAAAATGCTGGTGCAGACCTTGTGCATATAGATGTTATGGACGGTATATTTGTGCCGAATATCACTTTGGGCGCGCCTGTTATAAAATGCTTAAAGGGCAAAACAAATTTGCCGTTTGACGTTCATCTTATGATTGAAGAACCCATACGGTATATTGCAGATTTTGCATCTGCGGGAGCAGATATAATCACATTCCATATTGAGGCGGCAAGAGATATTGATGCAACAATCAACGAAATTATAAGCTTTGGCTGTAAACCTGCGATTTCATTAAAACCCGCCACTCCTGCTCAAGATGTTTTTCCCTATCTTGAAAAACTGTACATGGTGCTTGTTATGACGGTTGAGCCGGGCTTCGGCGGTCAGTCATTTATGGCAGATATGATGCCTAAAGTAAAAGCCATAAGAGAAGAAATCATAAAAAGAGGTCTTGATACCCACATTCAGGTTGACGGCGGAATTGACGACAAAACAGTTGAAACTGCAACAAAAAGCGGTGCAGATGTGCTTGTAGCAGGCAGTTATGTATTCAAAGCAGCTGACAGAAGTGAACCTATAAAAATGCTTCGTCAAAAGGGTGTATGTTATGAAAAATAAGCTGATAATTTTTGACTGTTTCGGCGTTATATTCGATGAAATTGCACCTGTATTTTTCAACAGATACCTGCCCGAAGAAAAGGCGGCAGAAATAAAGGAAAAAATCTTTGTACCTGCAGATTTGGGACTGATTCCCTATGAGCAGATTTTTGAAGAAATTTCAAAAGAACTGAATATGCCGAAAGAAGCTGTAATTGAGGAATGGGAAGAACTTATCCGTCTTAATGAGGATATGATTCCCGTAATAAAGAGTTTAAGCGAAAATGCGGATATTGCTCTGCTTTCAAACGCTCCGTTGGGATTTGTGGAAAGAATTTTTGAAGAACACTCCCTCGCTCCCCTGTTTGATAAGATTTTTATATCCTGTAATCTGGGAATGGCAAAGCCCGATATTGAAATTTACAAATATTGCGTAAATCAATTCGGCAAAGATTACGATAAAATTTATATGATTGATGACAACATAAAAAATCTTGAACACCTTCCCGAAATCAGTATAACACCGATTCATTTTACAGGTATTGAAAATATGCTTAGCAAATTAAATTAACGGACTGCACAAGCAGTCCGTTTTTTATTACTTTTTCTCTTCATTCAACCGTGAAAGGTATATGTTTATATCTATGCCGTTGATATAAACTCCAACGGGAACAACCTTGCCCTTATACACATACGCTTCAAGATATGCACTGCTGTAAAGCTCATGATTTGCAATAATTTTATCCCACCAATCTTCATTTCCTGTTTTTTGAATAAGATAAACATATTCAAGCTTACTGAAATTTTCAGTTTTTATCTGATGCACAGGAAAATCAAATTCATATTTATCGTTGCTTTTTACGTAGATATCACCCTCGGGTTTAACATCAGTCAGCACAAGATCAGCATAGCCGGTATCAGTTTTTTCAATTTCAGCATAATAATTTCCCCAGTCGTTATAAGTGATGATATCGATTTCGACTGCCCCTTTGGAGTAAGTCATACTGCTTATTTTAAATTTTACCAACTCACCGTTTTCTGTTATTGCATTCGTTTCGGCTGTTTTATAAACTATCATACCAACAGGTACACACAGCTGAAGAACAATAATTATTATGAGCATTATAAATCCTGATTTTTTACGCATTTTACATTTCCTCCTTTTTTGCAATTTTCATTTTTTTTGCAAGAAGAAAATTCACCGCAAACAGTACAATACCGAATATCAGAAGAAGAATTCCCGCAGTAAGCATACCGATTTCAATAAGACTTGCTATCATATATGCAATAAGCACAGCGGTTGAAACAAGACCTAAATTAAGCGGCGCAAATTTACCTGCCAGCGCACCGTGTGCAATAAGGCTTACCGACATACCGAAAGAACAAATCATAATTACAATATAAACAAGTATACTGCCTTCCAGGTCGAAAAGCACAAATACTATTTCCGTAAGCAGACACACAGCCGCAAATGCACAATAGATTATTTTTGTAACATTCTTTTTTAATGAGTTTACACCTAAAATCAATGCAGAAACAACGCATACAATGCTGCAAACAGCAAAAATGAACGTATTTATTTCAAAATCATCTATACCATAAGAACCGATTTCGGGATTAAACAATATTACCGATACAACCGATGTTACCGTACAACCTGTAAGTCCCAGAGTTTTAAAGGGCAAATGCCATGCATCCTGTTTATCAAAAAGATAAAGAGAAAGGTAAAATGCAACAGTTGTAAACAATATAACAGGTACGTTGAGTGCGAAGAAAAGTCCGTTTATAATCACAATGGCATTTGCAGCAATTACGGAAATCCACAAAGTGTAAATATGCCGCACATCATCTGTTTTTTTACGATTGATAATTACATAAATCAAACCGATAACAAAGAGCAGAATCATTAACAGCGGGACAAACGAGTTATTTGTGTTTTCGTACAGATATATGCAATAACCTATTGTTGATGCGTAATATACCGCAAGGGGTGTTACTGCATCAAGCACATAAATTACGGGCAGAAACATCAATGCATCAATCAGCAAGCAGTTTGCAAAACCGCCGTCAATATTAAACACGCTGTTGACAAGGGCAACAGTTGCCGCAATACCTGCACACCACAAAACAGATGCTCCCTCACGCCATGCTATGCTGTCCCTGTGCTTTATATATGTATAAACTGCCGCAGTCTGACCTGCAAGAATGGGAACAAATGCAAAAACGGACTTGAATATATCGGGCATCTTTTCCCAGCCTGTTACAAAAATGAGTATAAGACCAGCTCCGATTAGCACAGATGCAATTATTGAAAATATAACCGTAAGTATACGTTTTGTGTTTTGTTTTTTAGCATCTTCGCTCTTATATCTTTTTTCGCCGTATATAAGCTCCTCAACATCAACCTCAAGCACTTCGGAAATCTTAATAAGCATTTCAATATCAGGCTGTGTTCTGTCGTTTTCCCAACCGGAAACTGTTTGTCTGGTTACAAACAGCTTTTCTGCAAGAGCATCCTGTGTCAGCTTTTTAGATGTTCGGATTTTTTTAAGGTTTTTTGAAACTTTGGTCATAAGCAGCACCTCCTGCTTATATATAATCACATTTGCAATAAAAAGTCCACGCATTTATTAAAAATAACACAGCAACAATTTGTTGCGCGGTACAATTAAGCTGTTTTCAGGTTATAAAAGGCTTAAAATACAACAAATTTAATTAAAATGAATACACATAGATTGAATAAAAATGAAATGCACTGCCCAGAAGCACAAAAATATGGAATACTGCGTGCAGACAATGTGTTTTTCTGCCCAATCCGCAGAATACCGCACCTAAAAGATAACATATACAGCCTGCAATAATTTCACCGAATGCAACTTTATTTATATTGTTAAATACAGGTATAACACTCATAAGCATAATAATACCTGCAACTATGTACACAGTTATCGTAACTGTTTTCAACCTTTCAAAAAAGAACAACTTTGAAAAAATACCAAAAAAAGCACACAGCCACGCAAACACAAGAACGGCAACGCCTATAACACTGTTAATTTCATAAAGCGTAATCAAAGCGCAGGGTGTAGCCGTTCCTGCAATAAGCACGGGTACGGTACAATGGTCAACAAGCCTTGCTTTCCGTTTTGCTTCACCCCTTGGCAGTCCGTGATAAACAGATGACATTGTATAAACCGCTATCATCGAAATGCCGTAAACAACAGCCGACAGCATATATCTTGAACCGTCAGCCTTGATAACAAGCATTACAAGGGCAAAAACACCGAATACTGCACCGACAATATGTGTCAGACAATTCCAGAAATCAACCTTTTCGGAATATTCAATCAATTCCACATCTTTTCCTATCATTTACATCTCTCCTCGTATATGGTTATTCTACCACATCATACCGAAAAACTGAATACTCCTAATTTTGGAATATATAAAGTTGACATTATTTTTTTCATTTGATATACTGATATCGGTGATGAAAAAATGAAAACAATCAGTTTAATTTTAGCTTTTATTTTTGGCTTTTTTACCTATCCTGTAAGTTTTTTACCTTTTTTAAACAGCACTGATTTCGGCATTGATTGCAGCGCACCGACAGCCGAAGGCATTTATGTGGAAGGTGAATATATTGCCGTTGATGCAAAAACAGACGTTAGCGGTGGCATTGTTTTAACAGATACCGTAACCATTGAAATCAATAAGAATTATTTCAAATGGTTTAATTATTACGGTATTGCTTATACAACTGATGCACATATCAAGGGTGAAATATGTTATAACGCCGGCGTTAAAACGGTAACGGAAGAATTTTTCCTTGAGCCGAGTGAAGATGTTACATATTTTTACTCCTTTATCAACAACTGTTTAAAAGGAACAAAAGCGAATTTTATCAACAGTATATCATTCACTCCGCTTGATAAAGATAAAGCCACAATCTACATTCACGGCATCAATGCATTCAACAGAGAAATACCCGATAAACAGATTTATATTCAGAACAACAGCGTTAAAATCGGTGTAGATTTGCTTTGGGGCGGTGCTTTGAGCTATCTTGAAGACCTTGACTCAAATGTACAGGTTGTTGATGTTGACGGAAAGATTCATGTTGATTCAGATGCGGCAAAGAGATACAACGCAAAATCTGTCAACGATAATGTTAATCTTATAAATAAAAACGATACGGGCAGACTTGTTCAGCAGTCCTACTACGGTACGATTGATGATAAAAACTATGAACCTGCAGTATATATGGATAACAAATGGCATTATAACCCCGTACAAGGCGGTAATCAGTACAACGAAAACAGCAAAATCGTTGATTTGAAAATTGATGATAATTTAATATACATAAAATGTCAGCCACTTGACTGGGCAAAAGAAAAAGAGCATATCACACCGTCTTATATGGAAGCATATTACACTCTTGACGGCAAAATTGTTGATGTTTCGTGCAGATTCGTGGATTTCTCGGGTTATAAAGAAACTCCCAGAACACAGGAATTGCCTGCATTTTACTGCGTTGAACCGCTTAACAACTTTGTTTACTGCGACAACGGTGAATTAAAATATGTAAAAGACCTTATTTTCTGGCCCGATGCAGGTTATCCCAATTATGCATCAACTGAAAATTGGGCAGCATTCACAGGTGAATTTGATGACAGCTTCGGAATCGGTCTTTATGTACCCGATGAGGGTGCAACAAGCTTTCTTACAGGTGTTTTTGCAAGAGGAGAAACAACAAACCACTCCCCTGCAGATGACGGCCCCACATCATATATTGCAGTTGTAAAAGATATGCTGTTCAAAAGCTATACACCGATTGAATATGACTTTTATATCACTACAGGTGATGTAAATGAAATAAGCAATACATTCAGCACAATTAAATAAAAAATATTCCCCCTCGGTTGAGGGGGATTTATTGTATCAATGAGCAATGAGCAGTGAGAAATGAGCAATTGAGGAAGCCGCAAAGCGGCTTGATTTAAATGGGTCAAAGGGCAACGCCCTTTCCATCATTACTCATTACTAATTGCTGATTATTCATTTAATTTGCCGTTGGCAAATTAAAGCACTTTTGCTAAGAAGCTTTTAAGTCTGTCGCTCTTGGGCGCATCAAAGATTTCATCGGGAGTGCCTTCCTCAATGATAACACCGCTGTCCATGAAAATTACTCTGTCTGCAACCTCACGGGCAAAGCCCATTTCGTGAGTAACAACAACCATCGTCATACCCTCTGCTGCAAGGTTTTTCATAACATCAAGAACCTCGCCTACCATTTCCGGGTCAAGAGCTGAGGTTGGCTCGTCAAAGAGCATCACCTCGGGCTCCATACACAATGCACGGACTATTGCAACACGCTGTTTCTGACCGCCTGAAAGCTGTGAGGGATATGCGTCTGCCCTATCCTCAAGACCTACTCTTTTTAAAAGACCTCTTGCTTTTTCCTCTGCCTCCGCCTTGCTCTTTTTAAGAAGCTGTGTGGGGGCACTTGTCATATTCTTGAGAATATTCATATTTGCAAAAAGGTTAAAATGCTGGAACACCATGCCCATTTTCTGACGGTGCAAATTGATATTAACCTTTTTGTCGGTAATATCCGTTCCGTTGAACATAATTGAACCTTCAGTAGGAAGCTCAAGCAGATTCAATGAACGAAGAAATGTTGATTTACCGCTGCCGGACGGGCCGATTACAACAACAACCTCGCCCCTTTTTATGTTAGCATCAATACCGTCAAGAGCTTTTACATCACCGCCGTTATAGTGCTTTTTAAGCCCTCTGACCTCAATAATATTATCGTTCACTGCGGCGAAGCCTCCTTTCGATAGATGTAAATATCTTTGTAAGCACAATAACCGTTATAAGGTAAATTGCCGCAACAGCAAGAAGGGGCATAAATGCCTCGAATGTGATACCTCTGATGCGGTCGCCTGCTTTTGTAAGGTCCATAATGCCTACGTAACCTGCAACTGATGTTTCTTTAAGAAGGGCAATAACCTCATTAAGAAGCGTGGGAAGTGAAGCCTTTACTGCCTGCGGAATAACAATATGAATCATTGTCTGCACATAGTTAAATCCCAGAGAACGACCTGCTTCAAACTGACCGTTATCAATACTCATTATACCGCCGCGGAAGATTTCTGCAACGTAAGCAGATGAGTTAACACCGAAAGCAACAACGGCAATAAGGACATCGTTGGATTGTGTTTTAAGGAACACAAAATACCACAGCATAAGCTGAACAACAACGGGAACGCCACGGATAACCGTTATGTATATTTTACTCAATCCGTTAAAGAATCTGAGCAATCCATAGCCGATACCGCCTCTGAGTTTAAGTGATTCCTCATTTTTATCATATGAGGAACGAATTGCGGCAAGGAGAATACCGAAAGCAAGACCTAAAAATATTGAAAGAAAAGTAATAAGTAATGATTTGCCGAAACCTTCAGCAAGCCATTCCCATCTGTTATCCTCAATAAAGCATCTTATAAAAGTATCTTTTAAATCATTGAGCCATTCTAAAATCAATTTTAATGCTCCTCTGCTAAAAAAATTAAAGGGACGGAATTGCTCCCGTCCCCGGAAATGAACAAAATATTATTCTGCGGGAATGTACTTTGCAACGATAGCATCGATTGTGCCGTCTGCCTTAAGCTCTGCAAGAGCCTTGTTAACAGCATTAAGAAGCTTTGTATTTTCCTTTGCAATACAGATAGCGTAATCTTCAACTGCCCATTCTGCATCAAGAATCTTAAGACCGTCGTTTGCAGCAACAAAAGACTTTGCGGGCTCGTTATCAATGATAACAGCATCAACCTTGCCTGATTTAAGAGCCTGAACAGCGTCAGCACCTGTCTTGTAACGGATAACGTTGTCTGCACCGTAGCCGCCGTTTTCTGCTGTATCTGATGCATAGATATCACCTGTTGTATCCTGCTGAACGCCGAACTTCATTGAACCGTCGCCCTTGAGGTCATCAAGTGATTTGATAGCTGAATCTTCAGCAACGATAACAACCTGAATACCTGTTGCGTATGTAGTTGAGAAGTTAACACTTTCAAGTCTTTCATCTGTAACAGTCATACCAGCCATACCCATGTCGAACTTGCCTGTCTGAACACCGCCGATGATTGAACCGAATTCAACGTCTTTGATTTCAAGTGTCATACCAAGCTTTTCGGCAATTTTGCCTGCGATTTCAACGTCGATACCTGCAAAAGCGCCGCCCTCAACAAACTCATAGGGAGGGAATGCTGCGTTTGTAGCCATAACAAGCACACCTTCTGTTGCAGTCATGCTTGTGAACTGAAGGCTTACATCTTCATCTGTTGATGTTTCTTCATTGTTGTTTGCTTTGTTGTCTGTGCAGCCTGCAAGCATACATACTGTAAAGAGCATTGCAACTGCCATTAAAACAGAAATTACTTTTTTCATTTTGGATTATCTCCTTTATAAAAATTTTACTCACAAAGTATAGCACATAATAATACCGAATTCAACTGAATTTTTGCATATAAATAAGGTGATTTTATGTATATATACTTGTCATTTTTAATAATTATGCAATTATTTTAAAAATTTGCTGTATCCCGAGCCGTACTGAACGCATCTTGAAACACGGCTTAAGGTTGCCGAAGAAATATCCGTTTCTTCAATAACCTGATTATAGGTTTTACCCTCTATAAGCAGTTTTGCAGCCTTGACGCGCTGTGCCATCTGTTCCAACTCTTTGATTGTGCACAAATCTGCAAACAAATCACGGCAATCATCGGATGTCTGCATTGATGCGATAAGCTCATACAGCTCATTTATCATCTGTTCGTTATTTTTGTTACACATATTAAAGATTCTCCAGAGATTTGCTGAAAAATGCCTTTGTTTTTTCAGATTTGGGATGATTGAAAATCTCATCGGGAGTACCCATTTCTTCAATCACGCCGTCAGCCATAAAAATAATTCTGTCGGACACTTCTCTTGCAAAGCCCATTTCGTGGGTAACAACAATCATTGTGCTGTCGCCGTTTTTAAGGCCTTTTATAACCTTAAGCACCTCACCCGTCAACTCGGGGTCAAGAGCCGATGTGGGTTCATCAAAGCAAAGGATATCGGGATTCAACGCCAATGCTCTTGCAATAGCAACTCGCTGTTGCTGACCGCCCGAAAGCTCGCAGGGATAGTTTTCGATTTTATCGGAAAGCCCTACTCTTTCAATAAGCCTTCTTGCATCAGCTTCAATTTCCGCATCAGTACCCTTTTTCAAAAGTTTTGGTGCTAATGTTATATTCTGCAAAACGTTGTACTGAGGGAAAAGATTGAAATTCTGAAAAACAAGTCCGAAATGGAGTCTGTTTTCTCTGAGTTGTTTATCGTTTACCGCTACACCGTCATACAAGACCTCACCGTTAACGATAATCTGACCTTTTTCTGCAAACTCAAGAAAATTAAGGCAACGGAGTAATGTTGTTTTTCCGCCTCCTGATGAGCCGAGAATTGAAAGAACCTCGCCTTTTTCAAGTGAAAAGCTTACATCTTTTAATACTTCAACATTTCCAAAGCTTTTGGATATATTACGAACTTCAAGTAAAGACATAAAACACCCTCCTAAACTTTAAAATAGCTGAGTTTCTTTTCGATTTTAGCGAAAAGAATTGTAAGCACACCGTTGAACACAAGGTAATAAATTGCAGTGAAGAACAACGGCCATATCTGACCTGAAATACCGCGTGAACCTGTAAGGAATGCTTCACCTGCCCAGATAAGCTCCTGCATTGCAATAATACGTGCAAGAGATGTATCCTTAACCAAAGTAATTATTTCGTTGGACATAGGCGGTACAATACGTTTTACCATTTGCAAAAGTGTAATCTTGAAAAATATCTGAGTTTTTGAAAGACCCAATACCTTGCCCGCCTCTTGCTGACCGATAGGAACACCCTGTATTCCGCCTCGGTATATTTCGGAAAAATAGCAAGCGTAGTTTATAATAAACGCTACTGCAGAAGCTATAAATCTGCCGTCTGTACCACTGCCCCAGATATTATTATTAAAAACGATTCCGGGGAAATAATAAATTATTAAAAGCTGTATCATCAAAGGCGAACCTCTGACAATCCATACAATAGTCTTAATCAATCCGCTTAAAGGCTTAAATTTAGACATTGAACCAAATGACAGTATAAGACCAAGCGGTAATGCACCCAAAAGTGTTATTACAAACAGTTTCAATGTCTGTAAAAAGCCTTCATTCAAGGCATCAAAAACTATAGGTAGCTGTTCTAAAAAATCACTCATTATCATAGCAAAATCCTTTTGATTAATTTATCAATGTGATATATCACACTGAAAACAGAGGGTGCCATCTACGGCACTCTCTGTTCCGGTAAAATATTATTTATTAAATTACTGTGCAATAAGAGCAGCCTGAACACCGTATGTTTCAGCAATCTTCTGCATTGAACCGTCAGCATAAGAATCCTTGAAGAACTGGTTGAGTTTAACAACAAGGTCTGAACCCTTTCTGAAGCCAACGCCGTATTCTTCGCTGTTGAGTTTAACTGTATATGTAAGCTCTGCAAAGCCTGTGCCTTCGCCAACCATAGCTGCTGCCATAAGAGAGTCGATAATAGCAGCATCACTTGTGCCTGCCTTTACCTCTGAAAGAGCAGTTGCCTGGTCCTTAACCTCTGTAAACTTGAAGCCGTTTGCAGCTGCCATTTCTTTACCTGCAGAACCTGTTTCTACTGCAAAATTAAGTTCTTTGCAATCGTCAGCAGTAACATACTTAGCAGCATCCTCTGCCTTAACGATAACAACCTGTGCATTGTTGCAATAAGCGTTTGAGCAAGTCATTGCTGACTTAACTTCATCAGTAAGTGTCATACCGTTCCAAACAACGTCAATGTTTTTGCCGTTAAGCTCCATAACCTTGTTCTTCCAGTTGATTTCTACAAACTGAACATCAACACCGAGAGATTTTGCAAAAGCAGCAGCCATATCAGCGTCAAAGCCGACCCAGTTACCGTTTTCATCTTCATAATCCATGGGAGCAAAGTCTGTGATACCAACAACAAGAGTACCCTTGTTCTTTACGTATTCAAGGTCTGATGCTTCGGATACATCTTCAAGTGCTTCGTTTGTTGATGATTCTTCGTCAACCTTTGTGTCTGTACAGCCTGCAAAAGTAAACATAAGCAGAGCTGCCATAAGTAATGCGATAAATTTTTTCATGATGTTTTTCTCCTTTCGAAAGTGCTTTTTGCACTGTCAACGCAATTCATTATACTTTATCAAACTAAAGTTGTAAAGTGTTTTTTTATATATTTTTCCATTTTCGGCAATAAGAACAAAGATTTAAAGACTGGTTATTATTTATTGTATATAAACAACAATAAAAATGTGTATATTTTAACTTTAAAGGCACAAAATACTCAATGAGGAGTGATAATTTTGGCATCACGCGATAAAGAATATGAAATAATGACAAAAAAGGCTTCACCGCCCTCGCCTAAATTAAAAAATATGACATTTGCATTTCTTTTCGGCGGTACGATTTGCACTTTAGGTGAATGTTTTAACAGCCTTTACAAATATCTGGGACTTAATACCGAAACCGTTGCCGCACTTGTACCCGTTACGCTGATTGTTATTGCCGCAATTCTTACGGGCATCGGCGTGTTTGACAAAATTGCAAAACACGCAGGTGCAGGTACTCTTGTACCGATTACCGGCTTTGCAAATGCGGTGGTTTCTTCTGCCCTTGAATACACAACAGAGGGCTTTATCCTCGGCGTGGGCGCGAAGATGTTTACAATCGCAGGCCCAGTAATAGTATACGGCACAACAGCAAGTGTGGTGTATGGGGTTATTTATTGGATTTGCCAAATGCTAAAATGAGCAGCCGAATATGGCTGCTCATTTTTCGTATAAATGTGTTATATCCAGTCTTTTTCTCGCAGAACCTCAATGATCTTTTGGGCATCAGGCAGAGTGATCACAAAGATTCTTCCATCTTTTGCAAAGATATTGAGGTGGATGTTGTCAAATTGATACCGTTCAATATCCTGTAATAGTATTTCGTCCAATGTATATGGTTTTTCTTCCAAGCTGACACAGACTATTCCTGCTTCGCAGAAATAGATATTTCCGTTTTTGACTTTGCCGGTACCTAAATTGAAGTTTCCGTTGGTCTTATAGAAAATCGGAGAGGTAATTTCTTTTTCAAACTTTGCGTATCGTTTATCTATAATTTGTCCGTAAACAACCAAAACAGGAAACAGAAGAAGAGCAAAGAGTAGACCACTTAAAACGGCAAGTTGAAAAGGCTGATCAATGCCTAATAGAAGCAAAACAAAATAACCAATTAAGCCAAATAAGAAACCCATAAACGCGGAAAGAAAGGCTTTCGTTTTCATATATCCCACCTCATTTTATTTTAGTATACCACAGGACAAATTTAATGTAAATATTTATGTAAAAATTGACAGCAGCAGAAGGATTTATCCTCGGCGTGGGCGCAAGGATGTTTACGATTGCAGGTCCGATTATCGTTTACGGCTTCGGCTCCGCAGTCTATACGGGCTTATATATTATTGTTTTTATAAATGAATAGAAATTCTGCACAATGTTGATGACACACCGTAGGGAATGCCCATTGGGCATTCCCTGTCAATGTCAGATTTAGCAAAATTCAAAAACGGACCGCCAATGGCGGCCCCTACCATATCAAATTAATTCACTGCTGAATCTTTGGTTTTTGTGTATTTTTTAATATACAAAAGCAACGCTACGCCGAGCAACGGGAATACCGATGCAACAAGCATACCTGTTTTCATTCCCAGCTGTTCAGGTGCCAATGACAATGTTTCTGCAAATTGTATTGCATTACTGTTTGCCGATACAGCATCAACAATAATTCCCATAAGCTGCGGTGCGACAGATGCGCCGAAATCACCGCCTGCCGCCATTAACGCATATGCAACAACACCGGCATTGGGGATTTTTTCTTCCATAAGAATCAATGTACCGGGCCAGAGCATTGATGTACAGCAACCTGTAAGCACACAGGCAATAAACGAGAAAATCACATTACCCGACAATCCCGCAGTCAAATAGCAAACAACAGAGCCAACCATTCCTATAATCAATGCATTTGTGATATTCTTACCGTATTTTGCATAAAAAGACCTTCCCAGACCGAGGAAAACCGCAAACAGAGCCACACCGAAAACATCACCTATTGATTTGGGTATCTGTAATGCGTTTTCCATATAGCTCGACACCCAGTTGGACATTGTGTTTTCAGCCGCACTACCGAGGAAAATGCACAATACACAAAGCAAAAGAGTTTTATTTTTGCTCTTATCCCCTTTTGTTACGGCGCTGTGAGATACATTCATGGGCGGAATCGGAGATGTTGCAAAAAGGTATGATGCAACAAGCGGAAGAACAGCAAAAAACATAGTAAGATACATCCAGTTTTCCGTTTTGAGTATATTTAAAAATACCGTACTCAAAAGAACTGTTCCGACTACGCCCCAGGCATAAAGAGAATGGAGCAGACTCATATCCTTATCGGGATGCTCCGAGGGGATTGCCGCTATAACAGGGCTGAGCAACACCTCACACAAGCCTGCCGCAACAGAAAACACAACCGTACCAACTACAAGTCCCGCATAAGCATACTCAGGGAAAAATGTTGGAATCAATGAATAAATAAACAAGCCTGCAGACGTGAGCAAGGGCATAATTTTTACAGTTTTGGCAATATTGAAATACTTTGTGAAAAAGCTGAATATCAAATCAACCGTAAGCTGTGTACAGAAATTGACAAGCACCAAGGTACCAAGCAAGGTATATGAAATGCCGTACATATCCTGAAAGGTCATAAACAAAAGCGGCGGCAGACAAAACACCGAAGACATTGAAAGATATGAATAATAACAGGCATATTTTGTTCTTTTGTAATTAGGAATTTGCGAAGCCATAATTTTCTCCAACTTATATTTTTTAATGATTATACAATATTATAATACAAAAGTAAAGTCGGACATTTCTGCCCGACTCATTTATTTTACTTTACATAATTCTCAAGCATTTCGTAGTATTCGCCTACAAGGAATGAACCTGTGTGCTTACCTACCGAAAGAACCTCGTCAGCGATTTCTTCGCCGATGATGTGTCCCATAAATGCGAAATTGTTATCTGTAAGAACATAACCGATTTCATCGTTTGCAAGGCTTACGCAGTAAACCTTTACACCGTCAACGGAATCGTGAAGGCTGTCATACTGCCATTCAGTACCGTCCCATGTTACATTACCTGTGATATCGTTACCCCAGAATGTTTCGGGATAGAACTCTGCGGGGAACATTGCAAGACCAACCTTGTTGCCGAATTCAACATAACCCATTTCTGTTGCCATACATACGTCGCCGTTTGCATCAACGAAGCATCTGTTATTAACAAGACGGATTTCACAAGCAAGTGTAAGGATGCTGTTTTCGGGATATACGAACAACTCTCTGTGTGTAACATTAAGTACGGGAGCGAGCTCTTCATAATCGCCTGCAAGAATAAGTGCACCGAAAGCTTCGCCGAGAACCTTTGCTGAAGCACCCATATCTTCCCATTCAGTCATACCTGTTGTGTCAACCTCGATATCTCTTGAAAGCTGACCGAGAGCACCTGCAACCATTACGAAATTGCCGTTTGCTGTTGCTTTGATATAGTTATCAAGAGTATAGATATAGTCTGAGCTTACAAGACCGTTGCTTGCGCTGAATGATGTGGGATGACAGGAAATATCTGCAATATATGTCTCTTCGCCTGCATCTGAAACGAACTTGAAGCAAGCTGTTTCGGGAATATCCTCTTTTGCGATAAGATCTCTCTTATCGTGGATAATTTCTGAGCAGTCGATTGATGCAAAAGAAAGTGTACCTGTTTCCATATCAGCAATAGCAGCCTTTACAGCTTCAACAGACTGAGAAATGAAATATGATTTGAAATAATCTGCTGCTTCAGCACCGGGAAGAGATGCTTCATTGCCCATAGTGTTGTAAAGGAAATTACCAACGAGCTTATTGAAGAAGCCTGTGCTTACACCCTGTGTATCAAGTGCTGAATGTGAATGTGTTGCACAGATGTTTACACTTGCAACATCAATTCCGTTTTCTTCGCAATATGCAACAACTGCTGTACGGATTGCACGAGCATCTGTTGATGTTACGCCCAAAGCGTCAATAGAACCGATAACAACTAAACCTTCACCGCTGTTATCATCAACAGCAACAACACGGATTCTCTGGTCGTCATAAACGCCCTGAGCAATTTTGTTGTTAAGGTCGCGTCCGAGATTGTAGATACCTTCATCAATATCTTCGGGAACGATGCTTAAGCTTGCATAACCCAATGACCAATAATTGTTTGCACCTGCTTCGGTCTGATATGTATCACGGCCGGGAAGAAAGCCGATTTCTTCACTGCTGTAATCGTCAAGACTCATCCAGCCGGGGGGATTGGGATAAATTTTGCAAATTGCACTAACAAGAGTTTCAACAACATTGTTGAGTGCGTTGTAAAAACCTTTTGCAATTGAATCGCCGATAGATGAAAATGAAATTTCTGTTGTTTCTGCCGCAAAAGATGCAACGGAAATGCAAGAAAACATCATCATAACACTAAGAACGATTGCAACTATTCTTTTGTAACTCTTTTTCATTAGTTTTACCTCCTGAATGGTATATATTTGATTATATAACATAATTTTACATAAGTCAATGATAAACAATAATTTAATGTACAATGTACAATGTACAATTTACAATGTACAATTATTGAATAATATATAAATCGGGTTAAAGGGCAAAGCCCTTTCCTTCATTGTACATTATACATTGTACATTGTTAATTTGTTAAACTATTGTTTAACCATTTCTTCAAGCCTGTCAATCTCTGAATAATTCTTCATTCTTTCAAGGGTGCGTTTTGCATCAAGATAAGGCTTTGCGGCTCTGTAATAGCGTGAGTTTTCATCCGTTGCCTTTTTAATCTGAGCCTGAACATCCTTTTTACGTCTGCGGAGATTTTTAAGGCTCTGATTCAGAACGGAAACATCCTCATTTCGCTCCACAGCGGTTTTTTTGGCTTTTAATGCATCGTGAATTGCCTGTTCGATTTCGTCCTCCTGTTTAAAAAGCTTGTCAAACACCGCAATATCAAACGCAACTATGCCGTCGCGGAAATATTTTGCCTTTGTTTTGGTTGCAGTTTTAATATCTCTTAAAAGAGCAAAGCAATCACTTCTTGCCTGCTTTTCGGCCGAGGTTGTTTTGGGCATTTTTCTTACATCTGCTTTTGTAAAAATATCAATCTGCGAATAGCCGTCCATTCCTGCTGAAACAATTTTTCTTGCAGTATCAATTTCGAGTCTGCCATATTCGGTTCCGTATCTGTTAAGCTCCGCCATAACAAATGCGGCAATTTCGATTTTTTCGTTTTCTTCACGCTGTGCGCTATATGCGGCTTTTGACTGACGGACTGATTCTTTATCCTTGCTCTTTTTCGCAAGCCTTATTGCATTTCTGTCGGGTGTTTTCTTCTCTTTTTCTGCATAAAGTCTTGCTTCGCGGATAATTTCCATTGCTTCTGCAAGTTTATCTTTATTGACATTACCGTTACCCATATCCTCAAACAACGCTCTTATTTTAAGAACACTTACAACGCTTTTTTGATTGGTTTCGGTAAAATTATAGAAGAAATAAGGGATTACGTTAAGCACGGCACCTATAACCGAAGCAATAACCAAAACGGAACTTATGCTTACAAAATAGTCGTGATTATAAAGAACATCGTAAACGTTTGTGCCGTCGTAGCCGAGAGATATTGCAGTTGCCTCGTTAAGACCTGCTTTTGAATAAATCATAGGAAGAACCGAGCCTGTTGCAACAGAAATAATATTGCCGATAAGTCCGACAGCCGCAAACATACCGTCTATTCGTTCACCTGAAACATACTGCTGATAATCTCTTATATCCGCATTAACACAAGGAGTAAGAAAATGTCCCAGTGATGAAATAAACTGATTTATAAACGTACAAACAAGCAATATCCATATTATATAAGCAGAGCCTGTCATACGCACAACGGGAAACATAAATGCAATAAGTCCGATATTAAGAAGATTTGTAAAAATGAGAATTTTCTTTTTACCGTATTTTCTTATTGCAAAAGGTGCTACGATATTAGGCCAGAATGAGGCATTACCTGCAATAGCGGTTATTATTGCATACTGTGTGGCAGAACATGGCTTCTGATAATTGTACATCCAGCCCATAATACTGCCGAAAGCACCCTCAAGAAAGCCAAGCCATCCTGCAAGAGAAATAACCCAGAAATATTTATTCCTTGCTACGGCTCTTAATGCATCGGAGAATTTAATATTGATAACATGAGTTTTCGCCTGAACAATTCGTTCCTCGGTATTAACATATACAACTATTGATATAAGAAAACCTGCAAGCATCATCAAGGGAAAAACCACCTGATACACACGTATGTCGTATAATGTTTCTTCACCTGTTATCCACTTTGCGATAATGGGGAAAAATATGTTTGCTATTGAGGGGGAAAGATTTTCAACAATACATCTTACCGAAAGCACGTCTGAACGCTCGATACTGTTGGGTGAAAGCACGTTAATAAGACTTTCGTATGAATCAAGATAAAAATTGAAGAAAAACTGAAATCCCATATTAAACAGCAATACTGTCAGGCATTTTTCAAACAATGACATAGTGTCATAAGGCATCAGAATAAATCCGACACCCAATATAACACTCGGAATACCCATAGTTATAATATACGGACGGTATTTACCTTTCATACTGCGGGTGTTATCTATAATATTTGCCCTTAACGCAGTAAGAGGGATACTTGTAATAAGGCTTATAATATAAATAATATACAATGCGTTGGGAGAAATACCGATAGTATTACCTAACAGAGTGTTACCCGTTGCAATTATCATCTGAGATATACAATGGGATACAAGACGGACACCTATGCCGCCACCCGAAAGAGAAGCAATCTCTTTTATGCTCATATATCTGCCTTCGGCAGGAGTTTTCCAATTTCTTTTAACTGTTAAAAAAAGGTCTGTTGCCTTACTTTTAATATTCATGCAATTACTCCTTTTTAATTATTATTGTATTAACAGACTTGGGTGTAATGACTGTTTTGCCCGATTCAAAATCAAATTCAACAAGGTCATTATCTTTATCTGTAACAATGATTTTTGCATTTTCACAGTCGGGAATTGATATATTCTTCTCTTTATCCGTATCGTTGATTACTATAACAATAATATTTTCACCGCTGTCAAAAGCGAGAAGCTTGATTTCGGTGTCATCGGAAGAAATATCAATACGCTTTGAGCCGAAAGGAATATATTTTGAAAAATTACCTGTTGCGTAGTAACGCTTAGTCATTTCATAAGTTTTATCAAGGAGATTTATGTATATCAAGCCGTCGCAGTAATCAACCTCGGAAACGGCAATCCAATGCTGCCACGATGTTACATTGAGGATAGAAATATCTTTATACATAACATCAGCCATAACCAAAGCTGAAGCCATAGTTTTATCCCTGCCGCCCTGCATATGACACCATTCACTCATTTTAACGGACAAATCGGGATAATGCTTATCAAGCCATTTTCTGTATCTTTCCAAAAAAGCGGGTCTTGATAAAAAACCTTTCTCTGCACCTCTTAAAAAATATGAATGAACATCAACCGAATCTGTTTTTTCGCGGACACTTTCATATTTCATCAAGGCTCTTGTATAGCTCTTGTTAAACCAACGGATATCACCTGATTCAACGCCTGATAATTTTACATCCTTAAGCAAAGGTCTGTTTTTCATTTCATCGGCAAAGCATTTCATGACCCTGCCGGCACTCCAAGGGCTGTAATGACAGCCTTCCTGTCCGCCTGTCCATATCCATATAGGTTCATTTATGGGGGAAAGATATTTTACGGGCAAGCCTTCGCCCACAAAATGCTCCGTTACATCAAGGCAATAATCAGCAAAAGCCTTATAATTCTTCCTTGCGAGATTATCGCGCATTATCTGTGTTTTTTTAAGATGCGACCAGCCGTTTTTCGTAAGTCTTTCGATAGGTGAATTGACAAAAAATATAATTTCATCTGCGCCGTCTTTTGCTGCCTGTTTCATCATATACACAGCGTTTGCATCACGGCTGAAATCGTATTTCCCCTCGCCTGCATCAAAGCTTTCGGTACGCCTCATACGATTGGAAATATCTCCGTTACCCGAATGAGCAGAGCCTGCACCGATATTGTAGCGGTAAGTGCGAAGACCTATACCGTAATTCTTATCGTAAAGAAGACGCGATATTTCATCACGTACAGCAATACCGCTTTTTGGGTCGGTATGAGTCCAACCGCCAACCTCCTGTGCCCACCATGCACCGCTTGCACCAAAACCTTCAAAAACAGAATATATTTTATTGGTATCAATTATGATATTCATAAAATTCCCCTTACAAATCAACACATTTTATTTAATTTTACCATACGGATTCGTCTAAAACAAGTTATTTTTTATTCTTAATAGAAATTTTGATTAACAAAAATACAATAATTTAATGTACAATTTACAATGTACAATGTACAATTATTGAATCATAAAAATCGGGTTAAAGGGCGAAGCCCTTTCCTTCATTGTACATTATACATTGTAAATTGTTAATTCGCTAAATTATTTCCCCCTACAAAGTGAAAAAGCCACGGATAACTCCGTGACTTTTTCGGGGAAGAGAAAATAAAATGAAAAGGAATTTTATAACACTTGCTATGTGCTGTATTATAGATTACATTTTTTGCGTTTTCTATACATCTTTATTAACATATTGTAAACAATTGCCGAAAAATGCAAAATATTGACAAATTTTAATTACAAATTGCATTAATCAGCTATTTTTACCAATCAGGGTACTTTACCGCCCAAAGTAGTTTTCTCTGCAGATGATGATGTGGTAAGCTCAACGTCCGTGTTGATTTCCGCATTAGAAGATGTTGACTGCTCCACAACAACAGTTTCCGGCACTGTATTTGATACAATCTGAACGGAATTAATATAATAATACCCCTGAAGCTCCTTTAACGTTATTCTCATAACCTTATCCGGTTCCGGAGCTACAAAATTACCCTCATCATCCTTATCCCAGCTTTCTGATGCAAGATAATTAACGGTAAGAATCAGGGATGCTCCCGATTCCTTTACATCTGTTACTGCAGGTGTATAAACGGGACTGATTGCCGTAACGGGAATCTTATATACTGCCGCTGTGCTGTCATACTCAAAAGTACAGTTATAGCCCTGCACAGATTTATGCTTGATATTACCTGCTGTTTCCGGCCCGAAAAGGGACATATATGCACTTTCAACATCTGCAGAAGGAATAAGCATATAACCGCCGGAATAGTCATAGGTATCGGGCGTTGATTCTTCGCTGAGAATCAGCCATATTGATGCATTGAGAAGCTGTTCCATATCTGCCGCCGTAATATCGTCAAAGGGGTCAATATCTACTGCGGCAACAGGTGTAAGATATTCGTTATACACAGCATTTTCGCTGCCCGAATCAACTGTTTTTACTATATAGGATATACTGTTATAAAAAACAAGCACAACGCCCAATATTGCAAAAATCAGAATAACTGCGCCGAGCATAAGCGAAAGCTTACCGGATTTTTTGCTTTTTTCTGTATTCAAAATAAAATACCTCCGAAAAATATTCAGCGAATCTGACCGTTACCTCTGATAACATATTTATAAGAAGTAAGCTCAGGCAGACCGACAGGGCCTCTTACATGAAGCTTCTGGTTTGAAATACCGATTTCTGCACCGAAACCGAATTCACCGCCGTCGGTAAATCTTGTACTTGCATTTACATATACTGCGGAAGAATTAACCTCTGCAACAAATTTTTCGGCAGTTTCGTAATTATTTGTTATAATGCTTTCACTATGGTCTGTACTGTACTTTGCAATATGAGCTGTTGCTTCGTCAATATCATTAACAATCTTTACCGAAATTTTATAATCAAGATATTCCGTTGCCCAATCCTCGTCTGTTGCGGGAACGACCTCCGGTATAATGCTCTGAACAGCCTCATCACCGATAATTACAACATTTTTTCTGTCAAGCTGTTCTTTGATTGCAATAAGAGCAAATTCCGCAATATCCTTATGAATAAGCAAACTTTCGCAAGCGTTACAAACAGAAACCCTTGAGGTTTTTGCATTAAATACGATTTTTGCCGCCATATCAATATCGGCATCTTTATCAATATAAATATGGCAGTTGCCCTCCCCTGTTCTGATAACGGGAACGGTGGAATTTTTTACAACAGCATTAATAAGTCCTGCGCCGCCTCTGGGAATAAGAACATCTACATACTCATTAAGGCGCATAAGCTCGCCTGCTGTTTCACGGTCTGTTCTTTCAACAAGCTGAATACAATCTTCGGGCAAGCCTGCCTGTGCAAGAGCATCTCTCATTACCTGTGCTATCGCTTTGTTTGAATTGATAGCCTCTTTACCGCCTTTTAAAATAACCGCATTACCCGATTTAAGGCAAAGAGCAGCAGCATCTGCGGTAACATTGGGTCTTGCCTCATAAATAACGGCAATAACACCCAAAGGTACGCTGACCTTTGTTATTTTCAGTCCGTTTGGTCTTGTTGTGCCTGACAATGTTTTGCCTACGGGGTCATCAAGGGCAATAATCTCACAAACAGCAGAAGCGATTTTTTCTATTCTCGCTCTGTCAAGCTTTAATCTGTCAAGAAGTGCCTCGGAAAGTCCGTTTTCTCTGCCGTTTACAATATCAATATCATTTGCCTCAACTATGACATCACATGATTCAATAAGTGCATCCGCAATCTTTTTAAGTGCATTATTTTTCACGTCCGATGATGCTACGGAAAGCACTTTTTCTGCATTTTTTGCTTTTGTGCCAATATTGATAAGATATGAATTATCCATTATTCTTTTCCTTTCCCAAAAAAAATGTACCTATCTGATGTCCGTCAAAAAGTTTATAAATGTCTGTCGGGTCGCTTCCGCACATAATAACTGTATCAATGCCCGAGGATGTGGAAATTTCTGCGGCATTCAGTTTTGTAATCATACCGCCCGTTCCTCTGTTTGAGCCTGCATCACCTGCAAGAGCTTTTATCTCGGGAGTGATTTCATCAACTACGGGAATAAGACGGGCATCTAAATCTGTCTGGGGGTTTCCGTCAAACAGTCCGTCAATATCGGTAAGAATTACAAGTGCATCTGCACCGATAAGCTTTGCAACAATAGCAGAAAGACTGTCGTTATCGCCGTAAACGATTTCTTCAACGGCAACCGAGTCATTCTCGTTCACAATGGGAATAGCACCGTACTCAAGCATAGTATTGAATGCATTTATAAGGTTATTTCTGCGTTCATCATTCTCCACGTCGCTCTTTGTTATAAGAAGCTGACCTATGGTATGAGAATACTCTGAAAAGAATTTATCATACATAAACATAAGCTCGCACTGACCGATACAAGCTGCTGCCTGTCTGCCGGGAGTGTCCTTGGGACGCTCTTTAAGCCCCAATTTACCCACGCCCACACCGATTGCTCCCGATGTAACCAAAACGATTTCTTTGCCTTGATTCAATAAATCCGACAACACGGAAACAAGCTTTGCCATACGGCGGATGTTTGTTTTACCTGTGGAATATGTAAGAGTAGACGTACCTACTTTAAAAACGATACGTTTTGCATTTTTTAACCCTGTCAAGATTATTCACGTCCATTAATAATTTTTCTTTTATACTATACCATAATACTGTATTCTTTTACAAGTGTAAATTAAAAGAAAAAACGGAGTAACGCTGACTTAACAACGCAACTCCGGCTTTTTAATAGTTATGTATGCTTATTCTGCTGCTTCAGCTTCTGCAGCCTTTTTCTTTTCAAAACATGCACTGCAAAGAACTCCGCTATCGCTCTTGGGAACGAAGGGAACTGTTGCCTCTCCGCCGCATTCTTTACATACAGTTGTAAAATACTGACGGGCGGGACGCTTGCGCTGTTTCATAGCAACACGGCATTCCTTACAACGCTGGGGTTCGTTTTCGAGACCCTTTTCAGCATAGAATTCCTGCTCGCCTGCTGAGAAAATAAATTCTTTTCCGCATTCCTTGCAGATGATGGTCTTGTCTTCGTACATAATAAGTACCTCGCTTGATATTTTTTTGTTGCCTTACCGACGGATTTACACCGTCCGTATAATTATAACGCTCTTTTTTGAGTCAAGGCATATATGCACACCTCTTATCAAGAGGATATGTTCATAATTTTTTTCAGTTTGTTTTTTGCACGACAAACTGCATTGTCAACAGCTTTTACTGTGCTGTTAAGTTCGGTTGCGATTTCCGCATAAGAATAGCCTGCAAGATACAGTATCATCACTTTTTGCTCTTTAGCTGACAGGTGTTTAATAAGAATCTGCTCAAAATTGCGGTAATCTTCGTTTGATATATAAGCATCTTCGGAAGAACGGACAGTAATATCAGGAACTGCTTCAAGCGAAACTGCAGAATTCAACGGTAAATTTTTTGAACTTGTTAATTTTTTAAGACAAGCTATAAGCCTGTTTTTTATACATACAGAAGCATAAGTACCAAAAGATACACCATCGTCAGTATTATAAGTGCGAACAGCGTGAAGCAAACCTATCATACCTTCCTGATACCAATCGTCATAAGTAAGCGAATCAAAAAAATAACTGTTTGCCATATAAGCCACTCTGCCGCTGTATCTTAACAAAAGTGTATTTGCAGCATCACTGTTACCTGTGCGGATAAGTAATACAAGTTCATCGTCAGATAAATCGGAATATATACCGCTTTCAGGTGCATCTGCCATACATTACCTCTAAATATACATTATAATTAAATATTATTATACACTCACTTTTGTGCTTTGTCAACAATTTTTTCAACATTTACATCAATAATTTGTTAAAAGGTAAAAATATTTCAGTTCATTCATATTGACCTTAGAAAAAGTTGAAAAAATTGATAAAATTGTGTTGCAATTCGCAATAAGTTGTGTTATAATCGTTCCGTTATGTAAACGATTGAAAGAGGTGAACAGTTATGAAAGAAGGACTTCATCCCGATTACAAGCAGACCACAGTAAAGTGTGCTTGCGGCGCTGTTTATGAAACAGGTTCAACAAAAGAAGATCTTCATGTTGATATATGCTCAAAATGCCATCCGTTCTTCACAGGTAAACAGAAGCTTGTTGATACAGGCGGACGTGCTGATAAGTTCTACAAGCGTCTCAATATGAGTAAAAACTAAAATCTAAAAGGACGGTACTATCAGAGTGCCGTTTTTTTGTTTTCTGAAAAATATAAAAGAAGGTGAAGTATGGCAGACTATCTTACATTAAGAAATGAAGCAAATGATGAATTTATTGAAAAGCGTTCCCGTTTTATCGGATATGCAAAACCTGTAAAAACTCAGGAAGAAGCTATGGATTTTATCAATTCCATCCGTTCAAAGCATTGGGATGCTACACATAATGTTTATGCATACATACTTCGTGAAGGGCAAACAAGACGTTACAGCGATGACGGTGAGCCTTCCGGTACTGCCGGTGTACCCGTATTGGATGTGTTATTAAAAGAAAATCTCACAGACTGCGTTGTTGTTGCCACAAGATATTTCGGAGGAATAATGCTGGGCGCAGGCGGACTTGTAAGAGCTTATTCCCACACATCAAAAATTGCGGTGGATGCAGCAGGTATAGTTAAGATGTCGGTTTGTTCCGTACTTTCCGTTACCTGCGATTACAACTTTTACGGCAAGCTTTCTTCACTTATTCCCGAACACGGCGGAATTGTAGAAGATGCTCAGTTCGGGGAAAACGTTACCGTAATATTTTATCTTCCTGCAGTAAACGAAAATTCCTTCAATGCCGCACTTACAGATTCGGGATTCGGCAAATATTCAAGTGTTAAATCGGGCGAAAAATACGCAGAAATCAAATAACTTTATAAATTGCATCGAAAAAACAAAAAAAGTTAAAAAAAAATTAAAGGAGTTTTTGAACTAAAAAAGTATATACTATATGAAGGAGGTTTTTTTATGCGATTCAGTGACGAATTTCTTGCAGAAATCAAAAACAGAAACGATATTACAGATGTAATATCTTCTTATGTCGATTTGCGTACAAGAGGACCTCGTTCCGTAGGCTTATGCCCATTTCACAATGAAAAAACACCGTCATTCACAGTATTTGCGGACACACAGTCATACTACTGTTTCGGATGCAGTTCAGGCGGAGATGTATTTACATTTATAAAAAATATTGAAAATATAGACTATGCTGAAGCCGTAAAGCTTCTTGCGGACAAGTCCGGAGTCCCCTTACCTATCGACGGATATGATGACACAATGGCAAAAATGCGAAGAAGAATGCTTGAAGCAAACCGTGAAGCCGCAAGATTCTTTCACAGTTGTCTTTTTACTCCTGACGGACAAGCAGGTCTTGATTATTTTCAAAAAAGAAAACTCTCAATAGAAACCATACGCCGTTTCGGATTGGGTTTTGCACCTGACAAATGGGATGCATTAAAACAGCACCTTAAAGCCAAAGGTTTTTCGGAAAGTGAAATTCTTGCGGCTGACCTTATAAGAGAAACAAAAAGCAAAAACACAGTTGACACTTACAGAAACAGGGTTATGTTTCCCATCATAGATGTAAAAGGCAGTGTTATTGCTTTCGGCGGCAGAGTATTGGACGATTCCGTACCTAAATATCTTAACACAAGGGATACGTTGGTGTTTAAAAAAGGTAACGGTGTTTTCGGCTTAAATCTTGCCAAGAACGGCACATCAAAGACACTTATCCTCTGCGAAGGATATATGGATGTTATTGCATATCATCAGGCAGGTTTTACAAATGCAATAGCAGGTCTGGGTACAGCGTTTACACCCGAAATGGCAAAGCTGATTGCAAAATATGCAGATGAAGTAATCCTTTCTTACGATAATGACGAAGCTGGTCAGAAAGCGGCATCAAGAACAATGGGTATTCTTTCAAAAACACCTGTGCGTATCCGTGTTGCACTTCTGAGCGGCGGTAAGGATTCGGATGAAATCATTAAAAAACACGGCAAAGAAAAAATGAGGCAAATACTCGACAGTGCAGTAAGTGATGTTGAATACAGCCTTATGAAAGCAAAAAAAGGCTTTAACCTTGAAAACGCCGACGACAAAATTGCATACCTCAATTCAGCAGTTGAAGAGCTTGCAAAAATAAAAAATCCCATCCACTGGGACGTATATGCATCAAAACTTTCTGCCGAGCTTGGCGTTTCAAAGGATGCAATAGTTATACAAATACAAAAAAAAGCAAGTCAGCTTGCAAGAAGAGAAACAAAGGAACGGTTTTCAGGTGCGGCAACATTTGATGATGCGGCTCTTAAAAAGGTTAATCCTGAAAGGCAAAGCAATCTTTCAGCGGCACGTTGTGAAGAATTTTTAATATCTTCCCTTTTGAAAAATCCCGATTTTTATTTTAAAATCAAGGACAAGCTGTCAGATGATGATTTTGCAACAAAGCTTAATCTGAGAATATACAAACTAATAGCCTCAAAGCTCGAAGACGGCAGAGCTGTTGATATTACATATTTTTCACAGGATCTGACCGACGACGAAATGGGTTATCTGGTGAGGCTTGAATCTATGCGAGAAAATCTTGGTAATACGGTGGGAGAATGTCTTGACTGTATTAAACGAATGAAAGAAGAAAAAGCTTTACGCGACCAAGGCAATCCCGCAAACATGACGGATGCTGAGTGGGCTGCTCTGTTTAAGCCCACAAGCTGACGTTAATTAAGATGTAAAATATTTTATAGGAGAGGATAAAAATATGGATTCAGCAGAAAAACGTAATGCAGTCGCAAGACTCATTGAAAAAGGAAAGATTCAGGGCAGACTCCTGTCTCAGGAAATTGATGCACTGACTATTGAATTTGATGACAAAGATCTTGATGAACTCGAAAAACTTTACGAAGCAATCGAATTAAATAACATCGAAATTGTTGATGACCTTGGCGATGTTGTTTCAGACGGATTGGATTTTGACAGCGGTATCGGTAAAGATGTTGACATTGAAACTGAGGATTCAATGGATGCAAAGGGTTCTCAGATGGATGACCCTGTTAAAATTTATCTTAAAGAAATCGGCAAAGTTCCGCTTCTGTCCCCCGAAGAAGAAATTGAACTTGCAATGCGTATAGCAAATAATGACACAGAAGCAAAGAAAAGTCTTGAAGAAGCTAACCTTCGTCTTGTTGTAAGCATAGCAAAGCGTTACGGCGGCAGAGGTTTACAGTTCCTCGATCTTATTCAGGAAGGCAACCTCGGTCTTATCAAAGCGGTTGAAAAGTTTGACTACACAAAAGGCTACAAATTCTCAACATACGCAACATGGTGGGTCAGACAGGCTATCACAAGAGCGATTGCAGATCAGGCAAGAACTATCCGTATTCCCGTACACATGGTTGAAACCATCAACAAGGTAAAAAAGACAAACACCATGCTGCTTCACAAAAACGGCAGAGAACCTACTCCCGAAGAAATTGCAGCAGAACTTGGTTTACCTGTTGATAAGGTACGTGAAATATTAAGAGTTGCACAGGAGCCTGTTTCACTTGAAACTCCTATCGGTGAAGAAGAAGACAGCCATCTTGGCGATTTCATTCCCGATGAAGATGCTCTTGCTCCTGCAGATGCCGCATCTCAATCACTTCTTAAAGAAACTCTTACCGAAGTACTTAAAACACTTACTCCCAGAGAAGCAAAGGTACTTACTCTCCGTTTCGGTCTTGATGACGGTCATCCCAAGACCCTTGAGGAGGTAGGCGCAGAGTTCAACGTTACAAGAGAAAGAATCAGACAGATTGAAGCAAAAGCTCTCAGAAAGCTCCGCCACCCCGGCAGAAGCAAGAAACTCAAAGATTTTATGGACAACTAAAAAGGGGGCTGTTAAAAAAGTGCAGACCGCATAAAACAAGTAATATAAAAGTTTTTCTTGTTTTATGCAATAAACAAACTTCGCCGCTCGACGTACCTTTGTACGCCTTCGGGTAACCCAAAATAAAGCTAAGAGCTTTATTTTGGCTCAGTTTGTTCATTCTGCGCATTTTTTACTATCCCCTAAAAAAAGAGCAGGAGCTGTAAAAAACGAAAGTTTTTTACAGCTCCATTTTTTTATTTTTTAGGCTTTTTAACCTTATTGAGTATTGTATTTACGCCAAGAATCTGCTCTTTTGTAAACTTTCCGCCAAGCATTGAGAACACACGTCTTACCGTAAAGCCTGATGCAAGGCCGTAAACATTCTTCAACATAGCAGGGCTTACTTTAAAGCCTGCAACATCAAATCCTGCGCCGCCTGATTTTTTATCACCGCCGCCGGAGAATGCACTCTTAATCTTGAAAATAATTTTTACAAATGCAATCTTACCGCCGAAAGTGGACAAAATCTCACCGATTGTATCGTTGATTGAGAAATATCCGTCGGGCATGGTGATATCAAACCAGTTGATTACTTCGCCCTCTTCTTTCATAATATATGCTTCGTTGGGAGTATCAACCTTGCGGATTATTGATGTATCCTCAAGCTCCCCTGCTTTTGCAACAAGAGTTGTTTCGCCCTCATTCTTAACATCAAAATAGAAGAAAGGATATTTGCCCTTTGTCTGCTTACCAACACTCACGCCGTTTGCAAAAAGCTCAACTTCATCGCAGTTTGAGTAAACGGTAACCTTTGTTACATCTTCAACTCTGTCGATATAACGCTTTGCACAAAGGTGAACCATGGGTTCTGGATTGAGCCATGCTTTGTATGCATAGAATGAATCCTTTTTGTACTTTCTGTCGAATGTAACAAGGCCTTTATGATTCATTCCGTTTTCGCCGCCCTCTGCACGTGCATCAGCAGCAAAGTCAAACATATTCCAAACATGAGTTGCCCAGAGATAAGGTCTTTCTGCAATCTGTTTGATAAGCTCTTCGTGATAATATGCCTGATATTCCTCTGTATAGTCGCCCTGAGTGGGATTTGATGTATGCCAGTCAAGAGCTTCGCAACCGTATTCGCTGATACCGATAGGCTTGTTTGGATATTTCTTATGGAAATCATCAAACCAGGGGCCGTTCATATCGGTTGTACCGCCGTACCAGCCGAAATAGTGGTTGTAAGAAAGAATGTCGCTGATATGCACATACTCTGCATCAATGGGACACATTGTAACGGATGCAATAGTTGTAAGACGGGTTTTATCCATCTTATGGCAAAGGTCATTGAGCTTCTTGTGGTTTCTTACAAGGTCGGGATCAGCCGCACCTGCAATAGTGATTTCATTTGAAAGTCCCCATACAACGATTGAAGGATGGTTATAATTCTGAACGATAAGCTCCTTCATCTGTGAAACGGTGTTGTCGTAACCGTTTGGCATATGTCTTGAAATGTAGGGAATTTCTGCCCAGAGAACAAGACCTGCTTCATCACAAAGGTCATAAAATACCTGTGAATGCTGATAATGTGCAAGACGGATTGTAGTTGCACCAACCTCAAGAATAAGGTCAAGGTCTTCCTTATGATGCTCGGGAAGAAGAGCGTTACCCACATCGGGTCTGTCCTGATGACGTGAAACACCTCTTAAAGGATAAGGCTCACCGTTAAGGATAAAGCCCTTTTCGGGGTCAATTTCAAATGTACGGCAACCAAAACGTGTTGAAATTGAGTCAATCTCTTCACCGCCTGCAATAAGAGTTGCCTTTGCTGTGTAAAGATAGGGGTCTTTTCTGCCGTTCCAGAGATGTACGTTTTCAATTTTAATAACAGCTTCGTCATCGCCCTCTTTTTCCTGTACAGCAATAACCTCACCGTCTGCAATAATCTCATATTTTACTGTGCAGTTGTCATCGTCTTTGATAAAGGTTTTGATTTCAACATCTGCATCAGCGCCGTTGATTTTAGGAGTAACCATAATAGAGGGTGAACCGTAATAATCAAGGTCAAAATGATTTTCAGGCACGCCGATAACGCTTACATCACGGTAAATACCGCCGTAGAAGGTAAAGTCTGCATTCTGGGGATATACTCTGTCGTTGGGTGAATTATCAACAGCAACTGCAAGGATATTTTCATCCTTAACCTCACCGATTTTTGCTCTGAAAGTGGAATAACCGCCGTCATGCTTTGCGATGCTTTTTCCGTTCCAGAAAACCTCACAGGATGAGTTTACACCGTCAAACTGAAGGTATTTTACCTCTCCCTCGGGAAGTTCGTCAGCTTTAATAGATTTTACAAACCAGCAAGTGCCTCTGTAATAGTCGTTTCCGCCGTCCTGACCGTCTTTACCGTTCCATGTATAGGGCAAATCAAGAGCAGTCCAATCTGCGGGAATGGCAGACGGTGCAGCCTTTGCATCTTTAGAAAAAAGCCAGCCTGCGTTGATAACTTTAATATTTCTCATAGTAACCTCCGTAAATTTTTGCATATTTTTATGTATATATTATAATTGAAACAGAACAGAATTTCAACAGTTATGAGCATATTAACAAAATTTATTTTCACAAAAACAATCATTTTATAGAAAATATCTAATTTTTAAACAATTACAACTTATACATGTCATAAAAAATATTCATTGATTTTTCCTGTTATTTATTTTATACTTTGAATTGGAAAGAGGTGCTGTTATGAAAAAAGCATTAAAAATAATCATTCCTGTCGTATGTGCAGCGGTTGTAATTACGGCAATAACTCTTATTACAGTGTATTATAAGGATATTTTCGGCAACGGTATTGACAACGTTAATAAAAATACTTACGGTGATGTAAATCCCGATACCTGGACAGCAGTTGACGGTCTGGGCAGAACTTTACCCACATACGAAGAAACAGGTGCAAAGAAACAAGATAAATTTGTAGGCTTGTTTTACTGGACATGGCACTATCATCATTCCCAAAACCGCCCTGCAAGAAATGTTACACAGATGCTTATGCAGAATCCTGATGCTGTGAGAGATTTTGACAATCCAGTCTGGACTGATAACGAGGACGGTTGCCCTCATTATTGGAATGAGCCGCTTTTCGGTTATTACACAAACCTTGACGAATATGTTGTGAGAAAGCACGCAGAAATGATTGCCGATGCGGGTGTTGATGTTATAATTTTTGACTGCACAAACGGCACTCAGACATGGGATGAAGCCTACGAAACCCTTTTCAAAGTCTTTGAAGATGCAAGAGATGAAGGTGTAAATGTTCCCCAAGTTGCTTTTATGTTGCCTTTCTCAAGCAGCGAAGATGCAAACACATCTCTTCACAATCTTTATAACAACATTTATTCAAAGGGCAGATATGAGGATTTGTGGTTCATATGGGACGGCAAGCCCCTTATCATGGCACATTATGATGCTCTTGACGAGGAAAAAACAGACGAAAAAGAAATTCTTGATTTTTTCACCTTCCGCAGAAATGAGCCTACATATTTTGCTTCTGATTCATATATCAGCGAGGAAGCATGGGGTTGGTGCAGTGATAATCCCCAAACCAAATTCGGGAAAACACTTTTTGACGGTATTGAGCAGATGTGTGTTTCCGTTGCACAGAATGCGGCAGACGGTCAGTTGGTTGCAATGAATTCCGGCGGAAATGTTCAGGGCAGAAGCTTTACACATGGCGACTATTCATATAACTATAAAAAAGGAAATGAAATTGTAACAGTTGATTCTTCAATTGAAAACTCACTTCTTTACGGCCTTAATTTCCAGCAACAATGGGATTACGCCATTGAAAGCGACCCTGAATTTATATTTGTTACAGGCTGGAACGAATGGTTGGCAGGAAGATGGAGCGAATGGATGGGTACGGAAAATGCATTCCCGGACCAATTCAGCGATGAATACAGCCGTGATATTGAGCCTGCAAAGGGAATTCTTAAAGACCACTATTATTATCAGCTTGTTGCCAATATAAGAAGATTCAAAGGTATGGACAAAGCTCAGACCACAACCGGCGGCACAACGATTGATATTTACGGCAAAGACACTCAATGGGATAATATTGCGAATGAATACAACCATTACACAAACAGCACCAGAGCAAGGAATGCAGACAGCTGGCAGGATGTTCATTACGAAAGCGATACAATGCGTAATGACTTTAAAAATGTAAAGGTTACATATGATAAGGAAAATGTATATTTCCGCATTGAAACTGTTGATAACATCACACCTTACACCGATCACGCATGGATGCGGTTGTTTATTGATACCGATTCGACGGGTAAAAGTGAAAACTGGGAAGGTTTTGAGTATGTTATCAACAGAGAAAACGCCACCGAAAGTGAGATTATTATAGAAAAATCCACAGGCGGTTGGAAATTTGAAAAAACAGGCAATGGTAAATATAATATAAATAAAAACATAATGTATTTACAAATACCCCGAAATGCACTCGGTCTTGATAAAAATGAGGAAATTCATTTTAATTTCAAATTATCAGACAATATGCAATCCGACGGTGATATTCTGGACTTTTACCAAAGCGGTGATGTTGCCCCCGGCGGAAGATTCATGTTTGTATTCTGATAAAAATATTAAAATATATCCGCTGTTCTCTGTTTTTGAGAGCAGCGGATTTTTCAGACAATTCTACACATAAATAAAACAACATTTCAATTTTTTTGTTTTCAAATTTTTCCGTTTGTAAACAGTTGCATAATATGTCCGTAATTGCAAACAATACCCTTGCAAACGAAAATTATGATATTTTTTTGGAGTGAAAGTTATGAAAGCCACAGGAATAGTCAGAAGAATTGACGACCTCGGCAGAGTTGTTATTCCCAAAGAAATCCGCAGAACAATGCGTATCCGCGAAGGCGACCCTTTGGAAATATATACAGATGCTGACGGAGAGGTTATATTTAAAAAATACTCACCTATGGGTGAAATTTCGGAATTCACATCGCAGTATGCGGAAGTTCTTTACAGGGCAACAAATATGCCTGTTATCATCACTGACCGAGACCACGTTATCTCATGTATGGGTCTTTCAAAAAAAGATACCATTGACCGCCACATCACAAAAGAACTTGAAACAATGATGGAAAACCGTTCAAGCTTTGTAGCAGGCTCTGAGCACAGTGAGCTTTTCCCTGTTGAAGGTCTTGACAGAAATGCTGCTATTGCCTA
The DNA here is from genome assembly GCA_045535305.1 of Acutalibacteraceae bacterium. Taxonomy (GTDB): domain Bacteria; phylum Bacillota; class Clostridia; order Oscillospirales; family Acutalibacteraceae; genus UBA1081. The sequence goes on along the minus strand of JAZSLJ010000006.1, from coordinate 27,985 downwards.
CCCCATTATAGGCAGCGGTGATGTTTCGGGCTGCGTCGTTCTTCTTTTCGGTGAAAACAGTGCGGCGCCCACACAAGCTGAAATCAAGCTTGCTCAGGTTGCGGCGTCATTTTTAGGCAAGCAGACTGAAGAATAAGAACTGCCTGCAAATTTTTTGAAAATTTTGCTCTTTTCGCACTAAGAATAAATACACACACGGAGCAAATACTATTAACAAAACTTTAATAAGGAGTTGAAAAACAATGCTTGACAGATTGGCGTTGATTCTTGTTATAATAGGTGCCGCAAACTGGGGTGCAATCGGTCTTTTTCAATTTGACATCGTATCCTGGATTTTTGGCGGACAGGATGCAATAATCAGCAGAATTATATACACCTTAATTGCACTTGCAGGTATCTGGTGCATTTCCCTCTTATTCAGAGAGAACGAAGTGCTTGTAAGACATACCTCAGACGATAACTGATGTATAAAACAAAACTCCCGAAACAGGTCAGACCTTGATTCGGGAGCGTTTTTTTGTTAAAATCGAAAACTTAAAACGGAAAGTTTACTTATTAATTGACAAATAATCTTTGATTTTGTATAATATTGTCGGTCAAGAGGTTTATCGAGAATAAGGCGGTTAGACATTCTCCGAAAGGAGGTGTCGTGTGTGCCGATTATCATTACATTACATATATTCAAGTATACTGTAACTATAAGGATAACACGCAACAACCGCCACTCGGCAAAGTGACGGTTGTTTGTTAATTAATTTTCCAAAAACTGAAGCTAACCGCTTTAAACGGTTACCTCTTGGCTTTATTATAGCATATGGGTTTTATATTGTCAAGCACCACATACGGGTGCTATTTTTTATTAAAATGCAAGTGAACACGGAACATGAAAATAGGACGCCCGTATGGACGTCCTTAATGTTTTGCTTAATTTACCAATTAATAATCAGATATTATGACAATACGCCTGTTTTACTGCAAGTAATAGTTATAGTTTCATTTATTGTCTGTGTTGCTATAAATAAAACATAGTGCTTTGCCGTAAAAGTACCAGTTGCCACATTTCCGCTTCTTGATGCTGTTGCAGTAGGAACTTTCCATGCATCATTATGTATTGTATATGAAGCTGTTGCAGATGTACAAGTAGCAGATGAACCATTATAACTAAATGTTGCTCTAAGAGTCAAAGTAACAAGAGCTTCATCATCTTCATTATAAATTATAAAACTTCTTGAACCTGTTTTTGTGGAAGTTGCTCTTGCTGAAATATTTACATCTTCTTCCGTTAATGTGTCAACAACATAATAGCCATTATCAAGATATTCGATGTTCTCAAAAATTACTGCTGCATCATCTTCTGCATAAATTGAAATTGCAAGGACAGAAAACATCATAATAAACGCAAGACAAAATGAGATTAACTTTTTCATACAAAATCCTCCGATGTTACATCGCTTGACTCATTTTCACTATTTAAAGGAGTATAATCACCGTATGTTGCATTATCTTCATTTGCATCATGGGCAATTTTTGCCACACCGATGCCGATGATTAAAATTATAATAACAGCTACTGCAATTATAATCTTTTTAATTCTGATTTTCTTTTTAACAGCTTTCGCATCCGTATTATTAAGAAATTCCGCCGCTATTTCTTCCGGTGTACCGAAATGCTCATATATTTCATCAATAGTTACACCGTCGTTATCGGCAAGATATTCGTCAAAGCCTAACTGCAAATTTTTGAAAAAAGCTTTTGCCAAATCGCTTTTTTCATAAACAATTTTTGACTTTATCTCTTTTTTATACTGTGCGTACTGCTGTTGAAAATCACTGTCGCTGTGCATTGGAATCTACCTCCGTTCTTAATAAATGATTTTTACTACACATATATTTTACATTATATTTTTAATTTTGTAAATACTTTTCACAAAAGTTATTAAACTAATTTTATAAATTTCGACAAACAATATAAAAAACCCCGAAAACATAAGTCTTCGGGGAAAATTTGTATTGAATTCGTGAGAAATAACGGTTGATTATCTCTTTGAGAACTGGGGAGCACGACGAGCACCCTTGAGACCGTATTTCTTTCTTTCCTTCATTCTGGGGTCTCTTGTGAGGAAGCCTGCCTTCTTAAGTGCGGGACGAAGTTCCTCATTGAACTGAAGAAGAGCTCTGGAAAGACCATGACGGATTGCGCCTGCCTGACCTGTTACACCGCCGCCTGATACTCTGCAAACGATGTCAAACTTTTCTTCTGTGCCTGTAAGGTTAAGAGGCTGACGAACGATGAGCTTAAGTGTTTCAAGACCGAAATAATCGTCGATATCTCTGTCGTTAATTGTGATTTTGCCTGTGCCGGGATATACGCGAACACGAGCTACTGAGCTTTTTCTTCTACCTGTGCCGTAGTAATAACTGCTTTCGTACATTTAAACTGCCTCCCTATTAAAATTCTCTTGCTACGGGCTGCTGAGCCTGATGTTTGTGCTCTGCACCTGCGTAAACGTGAAGTCTTGTAAATGCTTTTCTGCCAAGTGTGTTAGCGGGAAGCATACCTTTAACAGCCTTTTCAACAACAAAGCAGGGCTTTTCCTTCATAAGTGTGGAGTACTTAACCTCTTTCATGTTGCCGATGTAGCCTGTGTGATGATAATACATCTTCTGATCGAGCTTTTTGCCTGTGAGAACGAGTTTTTCTGCATTGATAACGATAACGAAATCACCGCAATCCTCATGGTATGCAAAAGTGGGCTTATGCTTACCTCTGAGAAGAACAGCAGCCTCTGCAGCAACTGCGCCGAGAGTTTTGCCTGCTGCGTCAAGAACATACCAGTCACGCTTGATATCTGCGACTTTGGGCATATAAGTTGACATAATTTTTACCTCCGAAATATTATTCTAAAAATTATAAACAAAAATCAAGCACACCATTCACAGTGCGCTTGATTATAATATCACAAGTGTTTTTTATTGTCAACACTTTTTTCGCAATTTTTTAAAGGAGATTTCAAATGCTCCGTTTTTCTCCGTTTTTCTCTGTTTTTTAAGTTGTTTTCTCACTTATTATTTTTCAAGAAAATTAAGTGTAACGGCAGAAATCTCTTCGGGATGAGTTTCAATTACAATATGACTGCCCTCTACGGTTACTGTTTCGGCATCGGCAAGTGCGCCGCTGAGGTTTGATTTGATGCTGTCGTAAATAACGGTATCGTTATCTGCCCATACAAGGAGTGTGGGAATTTCTATCTTGCTGATTGCATCAAGGTCAGTATTTCTTGCATTAACGCTTGAATAGAGCATTCCTGTGCCTGTACCCTCAACCATAAGAGGGTCTGCAAGCAATCTTGCATCATAATTCTTTGCGTAGTCCCAATCGCCCGTTGTCATGTAAACAGCCATTTTAACAATAAAATCACTGCTGAGAATTGCTTTAAAAATGCAATCCATAATCTTGCCCATAAAATCCGATGTAGCAATACCTGTCATCATTGAATTGCCGTTCATATAGGTTTCGCTGGGGCAATAGAGCATAAGAGCCTGAAGCTCGGGATGATCGCAAGCGATATTAAGAGCAACACCGCCGCCCATTGAATGACCTGCAACAATCCACTCATCAAGAGGTGCAACTGTTTCCATAAGGCCAACCATAAGCTCCTCACGGTCAATAAGCTGAGTGTTCTTATTCTCTCTTGTGCTGTAACCGTAATTGGGAAGGTCAACAAGGTAACAATCGTAACCCTCTGCACTCATAATCTCTGCAACACCGTTCCATGTTGTACCTGAATAGAGGAAACCGTGAATAAAGAGAATTCTTCCCTGATATTCACCCTCGGCAGGTACAACCGTGTAGTGAATTGAATACTCGCCCTGTTCATAATAACAATCGGTTGATATTTCATCTTCTGCAAAAACTGCAACGGATGTTATTGAAAAGAGCATTACTAATGATAAAAGTACCGCAAAAATTTTTTTTGATGTTGTTTTCATAAAACTCAGTCCTTTATATATAATAGTATATTACTGCTGTTTAATTTCAATGCCGAGAACATCAAGCTGTTCCTTATCAACGGGAGAAGGACAATCAGTCATAGGCTCTGTTGCATCTTTAAGCTTGGGATATGCTATAACATCACGAAGGCTTTCTGCGCCGACCATCTGCATAACAAGTCTGTCAAGACCGATACCCATACCGCCGTGAGGAGGAGCACCGTACTTGAATGCACCAAGAAGGAAACCGAATTTTTCGTTTGCTTCTTCCTTTGTAAGACCGAGAAGAGCAAAAATTCTGTCCTGCAGCTCGGAATTTGTGATTCTGATAGAACCGGAGGAAAGCTCAATACCGTTAAGAACAAGGTCGTATGCCTTTGCTCTTACAGATGCCTTGTCTGTTTCAAGATAAGGCAGACATTCATCAAGAGGTGATGTGAAAGGATGATGCATTGCAACAAACTGCTGTGCATCTTCATCCCAATCGAAGAACGGGAACTCGGTAATCCAGAGGAAATTATAGCCGGGCTTGATAATATCAAGCTTCTTTGCAACCTCGCAACGGAGTGCACCGAGAACAGAGAGAACAAGTGATTTCTTTCTGTCTGCAACGATAAGCACAACGTCGCCCTTTTCTGCGCCTGCTTTTTTGAGGATTGCTGCCATTTCATCCTCTGTCATAAACTTTGCAAATGACGAAGCAATACCGTCATCGGTCATTCTTATCCATGCAAGACCCTTTGCTCCGAAGCCTTTTGCTGTTTCGGTAAGCTTATCAATCTCTTTTCTTGAAAGAGTTTTAACTGCGTTCTTTGCGGTGATACCTCTTACGGTGCCGCCTGCTTCAAGAGCAGATTTAAACACAACAAACTCGCTGTTCTTAACCTCATCGGAAAGATCATAAAGCTCCATATCAAAGCGTGTATCGGGTTTGTCTGAACCGTAGCGTTCCATAGCCTCTGTATATGTAAGTCTGGGAAGCTTTTCGGGAACGTCAACATCTATAGCCTCTTTGAAAACTCTGTGAATGTACTTCTCAATCATATCAAGCACGTCTTCAACATCAACAAAGGACATTTCAAGGTCAATCTGTGTGAATTCGGGCTGTCTGTCCGCTCTTAAATCCTCATCGCGGAAGCAACGGGCAAGCTGAATGTATCTGTCAAAGCCTGCAACCATTGAAATCTGCTTATAAAGCTGAGGGGACTGAGGAAGAGCATAGAAACTGCCGTTATGAAGTCTCGAGGGAACAAGGAAATCTCTTGCGCCTTCGGGTGTGGACTTCATAAGCATGGGAGTTTCAATTTCAATAAAGCCGTTCTCATAGAAATAATCTCTTGTAATCTTCATAACCTTATTACGAAGAAGGATATTCTTCTGCAAATCGGGTCTTCTTAAATCAAGATATCTGTATTTAAGCCTTGTTGTTTCTGCTGTGGGGCAGTTTTCAACAATTTCAAAGGGTGGAGTCTCGCTCTTTGCAAGAACTCTTAATTCCTCAACCTGAATTTCAATTTCACCTGTGGGAATGTCTGTATTTTTTGCAGAACGCTCCCTTACAGTACCTACAGCGGCAAGAACATACTCACTTCTTGCTCCGAAAGCCTTTTCAAACACCGCTTTATCGGTATTTTCGTCAAATGCAAGCTGAATTATACCTGTTCTGTCGCGAAGGTCGATGAATATAAGTGAACCAAGGTCTCTCTGACGCTGTACCCAGCCGCAAAGAGTTACCTTTTTGCCCACATCGGCAATTCTTAAATCACCGCAATAGTCTGTTCTTTTAAGACCTGTCATAAATTCCATTAGTTAAGTCCTCCTAAGTTATCGTCCGGAGCAAGGCTTTCCATAGCCTTGTTGATTGAGATTTTGATAAAATTATTTGCAAAGTCGTCAAGTTCAATATCTGTTTCCGTGCCGTCTGCCATACATTTTACTTTGGCTTTTCCGTTCTCAATCTCATCAGAGCCGAGAACTACGGTAAAAAGTGCGCCTGTTTTGTTTGCATATTTCATCTGAGCCTTCAATGACCTACCCACCGTATCGAAAAGACAAGCAACACCTGCATCCCTTACCTCTGATGCCAATGATGCGGCAACAAGGTTTGCATCCTCACTCATTGATGCAATATAAAGGTCAACGGGATTTTCTGCGGGAAGCTCAATATTTCTTGCTTCAAGAAGCATCATAAAACGTTCAAGACCTAAGCCGAAACCGCAAGCCGCCGTTTTGGGACCGCCCAATTCTTCAACAAGGCCGTCATATCTGCCGCCGCCGCAAACCGTACTCTGTGCGCCGATTGAACCTGAAATAAACTCAAACACAGTTCTTGTATAATAATCAAGTCCTCTTACGATTGACGGATTTATTGTATACTCAATGCCCATGGCATCAAGATATTTCTGCACCTTTTCAAAGTGTGCTTCACATTCATCACATATAAAGTCAAGAATTTTGGGGGCATCTGCCGCGATAGCGGAACAAACGGGACTTTTACAGTCAAGAATACGCATGGGATTGCGTTCAAGTCTGCCGTTACAGGTTTCGCAAAGCTCACCTTTCTTCTCATTGAAATATGCCTTTAATGCATTCTGATAATTCTTTCTGCAAGTGGGACAACCGATTGAATTGATTTCAAGATGCAAATCATCAATACCGAAGAAATCAAAAATATTTTTTGCCGTTGCAATAACCTCTGCGTCTGCCGATGGAGCATCTGCACCGAAGCACTCAATGCCGAACTGGTGGAATTCACGAAGTCTGCCTGCCTGCGGTTTTTCATAACGGTAACATGGTGTTACGTAAGCATATTTCTGAGGCATAGGCTCGTTGTAAAGCCCGTGTTCAAGAAACGCTCTTACCGCACCTGCCGTACCTTCGGGTTTAAGTGTAATGCTTCTGCCGCCGTTGTCATCAAATGTATACATCTCTTTTTGTACAACGTCGGTGGTTTCACCAACTGAACGGTTAAACAATTCTGTATGCTCAAAAACAGGTGTTCTGATTTCCTTAAAACCGAAATTACCTGCAATTTCAAGCATGGTTGATTCAATAAATCTGTTCTTGTAGCTGTCTGCGGGAAGCACATCGCCTGTACCCCTTACAGCTTTAGTCAATAATGCCATAATTTACCTCTCGGGCACCTCTGAAAATTAAAGGTGCAAATATTGTGTAGAAATTTTTGTGTCAGATAGTTCAAAAAAACGCAGGCAATACTTTGTGTATTAACGAGTATTTTTGGGCTATATGACGAAAAAAGGGCACACAAGATTTTATACATTGAGTTTTCAGAGGTGCCCTCTATTATTCAAACAAAGACGACTTGCGCCGCCTTTGAATAGTTTTTATTTATTTTTGGGATTTACAATATCACGCCAATCAAGGTCGCCTCTCTGCAAGCCCATAATAAGACATTCCGCCGTTGCAATATTGGTTGCTACGGGAATGTTATGAACGTCGCAAAGTCTTAAAATTGATGTTTCGTTAGGTTCGTGAGGTTTTGCAGTTAAGGGGTCGCGGAAGAAAAGAAGAAGGTCAATTTCGTTACATTGAATCCTTGATGCGATCTGCTGAACGCCGCCCTGAGAACCGCCCATAAAGCGTGTTATTTCAAGACCGGTTGCTTCGGAAACAAGTCTGCCTGTGGTGCCTGTTGCACATAAGTTGTGGTGGCTCAAAATGCCGCAATAGGCTATACAAAACTGGGTCATAAGCTCTTTTTTTGAGTCATGTGCGATTAATGCTATATTCATATTTGCACCGTCTTTCCATAAATTTTCTGCATTTTTTACCTCTGCGTTTTATATAATATCATAATTTTATGTATTTTTCAACATCTATTTTTATTATTTTATATATTATTTATTAAGTTTTATTTGAATTTTTTTAAACTAAGAGGCACATTTTTACCCTGAATACGGTCTGCTATTCTGTTTATTGCCGCAACGAACACGCTTTTTGATGAGGGCGGTACATTTGTAACCGACATAAACGGTACATTTTTATCTTCCGGCAAGATACCCAACAGACAAATTCCCGTTTTATCGATAACGCCGTCAATATTAAGCAACTTACTTTTTAATGCGGCTTTTTTGACATACCTGTTAATTACAAGCCTTATATCATCGGATGATATGCCGTATTTCTGAGCTTCAATCGCCGCAGAATATGCACATCTGACAGATATTTCATCTGCTGTTGCAACAAAAATTGCTCTGTCGCAGGCATAAGAACAGCGTTTTAAATTATCGTCTATTCCCGCAGAAGCATCAATAATTATAATGTCGTATTCACTCTCAATCTGCTGAACTATATTTTTAAAAATATCATCGGGAATATCACCGTCAAAAAATCTGGGAGAAGGTATAAGAAAAAGATTTTCGCTGATTTTAAGCGTTGCGTTGCTTATATCACAATCATTACCTATAATATCCGCCCATGAATTTACAACCTGCTCGGAAACACAGAAAAGTATATCCAGTGCGCCAAGACCTGTATCCGAGTCAATAACCAACACCTTTTCGCCTCTTTGTGCAAAGCTTTTTGCAAGAATTGCACTTACGGTTGATTTACCGACGCCGCCTTTTCCGGAAGCTATTAAAATCTTTTCTGCCATTTTTATTACCTCCGTTATCGTAACAGTTGATTGGTTGACTGTGATGATGAAACCTGATTTTTTGTTGAAAAATAATATTCGTAAATATCCGCCGCAACGGTTGCTGTTGCAGTACCGCTGTCCACGTTTTCAATAATTACGGCTACGGCAATTTCGGGCTTATCAAAGGGAGCAAAGGAAACATTAAGACCGTTATTACCCTTTACTTCCTCACCGTCAATAATTCGTTTAACCTGAGTTGTACCTGTTTTTGCACCGACCTTTTCGGGTATTTTCGCAAAGGCAGATGTACACGAGCCTGTTGTTGTAACGGCAAGCATTCCCTGCTTTACAATGTCAATAGACTGCTGTGAAATGCCCGTATTTTCTACAATTTCGGGTTCTGCTTCATAAACGATTTCGCTGTGGTCATCAGACATAATATACTTGACATAATGACATTTATATCTTGTACCGTTATTTGCAATGGTAGCACAGTAATTTGCAAGCTGAATTATTGTAAAAAGGTTATCGGACTGACCGATACCTGCCTGAATAGTATCACCCATCTGCCAGGTAGAGCCTATTGATTCCCTGTAGGAACGGCCCGCAAGAATACCTGAAGATTCTGAAATTTCAACACCAGTTTTCTGACCCAATCCGAGCTTTGAGCTGTAATTATTCATAACGTCGATGCCGAGTTTTTCACTTACGTTATAAAAGAATATATTACAGGATTCCTCAAGTGCATTTTTTACGTCAAGATAACCGTGCGAGTGAAGACAGCCGAAAGTAACATCAAAATATTCAAAAATACTGTTGCAGTAATAAGTGGTTTCGTTATTGATTGCACTTTCTTCAAGACCTGCCAATGCAGTTGACAGTTTCATTGTAGAACCCGGCTCATAAGTACTCTGCAAAGCTCTGTTAACAAGCGGATTACCGTCGGTTTCAAGCAATTCGTCATATTTTTCAAAGTATGATGAAAGGTCGTAAGTGGGATAGGATGCACTTGCAAGTATTTCGCCTGTATCAACATCAATAACCACAACCGCACCTGCGGCATCAAGCCCTGATGTAGACGTAGCCCAAAGCTCCTGTATTCTTTTTGCAAGGGAATCCTGCGCAACCTTCTGTAAGCCTGATTCAAGGGTCAAAACAACGGTATTTCCCTGTTCCGGATTTACAGAATATTCACTTTTAACAGCACCTTCACTGTCAATTGAAATGGTTTTTACACCTTTTGAGCCTCGCAGATAAGTTTCCATCGCAGACTCAATACCGAATTTACCGATATAATCTGTTACTGCATAACCGTTGCGTTTGAGTGCAATTTTTTCAGCATCGGTATAATCGGAACTGTCAAGCATTTTATTAAGAGTTTCATTATGTTTTGCGTATTCATCGCTGTTTATTGCACCGATAACGCCCACAATGTGAGGAGCTAATGAGCTGTCCCCGTACTCACGGTATGCTTCAATTTCAATTTCCACGCCCTTGAAAAATTCATTTTTTTCTTTAATTATTGACACGGTTTCGCTGGAAATATCCTCTGCAAAGGTGTAGGGATTTGTAATTGAATAGCCAGTACGCCACATTTCATATCTTACCGATGCAATTTTTCTTGCATCAGTCTGAGTATAGTCTTCGAGCGCATACATATCTATAAGAGCGTCAAGGCAATTCTGTGCAGTTGCATAAGAATTGAGATTGAGCATATTTGCAGATTTAAGGCCTTTGATATCGGTTTCTCTGTCCTCTTCAAAAACCAACTCGCCCGATTCATTATATATTATTGGCAGATTATCTGTCCATTCTTCATTTTTTGCTTCACAAAGTTCAATAAGAGTATAAATTATCTCATTTCTTTCTGCATTTTTTGACTGCGACGGAAAAAGTGCAGCATTGAATTTTATACTGTTACCCTGTCTGTTGGAAACAAGAGTTACGCCGTTACGGTCAAGAATTTCTCCTCTTGCACCATCCATAACAACCTCATATTTAGACACGGAATTATTACCGCTGTCATCTATAACAACGGTCTTTACCAGAACTATACTGTAAACCAGAAGAATCAGCACGAAAAATGAGGACATCACGCCGGTTCTTATGTCTTTTTTTTGTTTATTCAAACATCCTCACCTCACGCTGTTGATTTCGGGCTCTTTCTCTTTTAAAGAATTTGAAATAAATCTGATTGTATAATAAACTGCAAATGAAAATACGGTTGTAACGATTGCGCAAGGCAGATAGAATTTTAACAGCTTGTTATAATTGGCATCACCGATCTGCGAATATACGGTTACAAACCAATAAAAAACGCTGTACACAATGCAGGATACACCGCATATACAATACTCTGTAAGTAATCTGTTGCGCATCAAGAAATGCACAAGAATACCCGACAGACAGCCTATAAATGCAAGATAAAAGGCGTGGATTCCGTCCAATCCCGCCGCGCATACATCCCAGAATGCGCCGCCGATAAGACCGTAAACAAGGCCTGCAACCTCACCTTCGCACATTCCGATGCAAACAACCAACGGAATCAGAAGAAAAAGACGCGCACCGAAAAATACGGGCAGTAAACCATCCGTATTCTGCAGCATTGCCGTTAAAATAACCAATGCAAAAAGCAATATTCTTTTTATTAATACGGGCAAGCCCTCAAATCTGAACATAAATTACTCCGTATCACTAATAAAATCAGTAATAACAAAAACATCATTCACGGCTCTTACATCCACCGCAGGTTCAATAATACCGTACACAGACACATCGGTTTCTTCGTTTTTCATAACGGTTATCGTACCGATTACAAGGTCGCGGGGGAAAATTCCGCCAAGACCCGATGTACATACAATACCGCCTGCTGATACTGCTGTTTCCTGTGTAAGACCTGACATTTTACAAAAGCCCTCATAAGAAAGTGATGCCGTTGTGTTTGAATAGCCGCTTTCTCTTGACTTTATTTCATACACACTTATATTCACAGACGGGTCAAGAATAGTCTTTACAACACTTGTAGTCAGACCTGCTTCTTTTACGATACCGATTACATTTTCGCCGTATATAACAGGGGCGTTGACCTTAACACCCGATGTTGTCCCCTTATCGATAGTTATTGAATCATAAGCATCTGCGGTATTTTTTGATATAACAGATGCTGCAACAAGTTTATAATCGGGATTTTCATTTTTTACGCCGAGAACTGCCTCGTATGATTCAAGCTTTTGTTTTGTTCTTTCATAATCAACGAGTTTTTCATTATATTCAAGTATTTCGGATTCAAGCTCCTGCACCTGTTCCTTATATTCCGAAGATGATACAAAAGAGCCTTTCCAATCCTGTGTTTTTTCGGCTACATACGATGCCGCCTGCTGAAACGGCTTATAAATCACACCCGCAACGCTTGTAACGGGAGAAACGGAGTTGCTTGTGAATGCCGCAAGCAACATACCGCAGAACAATGCCGCCAACACACATATTAAAACCTTGAATTTTGTGCTTTTAAAAAAGTTTTTCATTTTATTTTACCTTAACAACTTAAATTCCCGCAATATTCTTTTCAAGGCACTTACCTGTGCCTGCCGCAACGCAGTCAAGAGGATTTGCACAAACCTTTACAGGCATTTTTGTTACCTGAGAAATAAGCTTATCAAGTCCGCGGAGCATAGCCGTTCCTCCCGACAGAGTAATACCTCTGTCAAGAATATCGGAAGCGAGCTCGGGCGGAGTTTTGTCAAGAGTATCGCAAATCATATCTACAATCTGGTTTACACAGTCGGAAATAGCTTCTCTTATTTCAGCAGATGTAACCTCAACATTTTTAGGCAAGCCGTCAACAAGGTTTCTGCCCTTGATATTGATTGCGGCTTCACCGTCATAAGGATAAGCAGAGCCGATTTTGATTTTGATATCCTCTGCGGTTCTTTCACCGATGAGAATATTATGTTTTCTTCTTATATAAGCAATAATGGCGTCATCCATATCATCACCGCCAACACGTACGGAATTTGAAGAAACGATATCGCCCAAAGAAACAACGGCAACCTCTGATGTACCTGCACCGAGGTCTGCAATCATACTGCCTACGGGTTCACCCACGGGAAGTCCCGCACCGATAGCAGCAGCCATGGGTACTTCAATAAGGCTTACATATCTTGCACCTGCATTTCTTGCCGCGTCATGAACAGCCTTACGTTCAACCTCCGTAACACCTGAAGGAATACAAAGCAGAACTCTTGCTCTGTTAAAAATTGAATTACTCTGAGCCTTTTTGATAAGCTCACGCAGCATATCCGCTGTCATTTCATAGTCCGAAATAACGCCGTTTTTAATAGGGCGCTGAGCAGTTATTGACCCCGGTGTTCTGCCGATCATCGTTTTTGCCTCTGTACCTACAGCAACGAGCTTTGAGGGAGTTTCCCTTACGTCAAGAGCAACAACAGACGGCTCTCTTATAATAATCCCCTTGCCTTTTGCATACACCAAAGTGTTTGATGTTCCTAAATCTATACCTATATCCTGTGAAAAAAGCATTTCTTACACCTTCCGGAATTAATCATAAATTGAAATCAGATATTTATAACGACAGAATCAAACTGTATGTTACAGATCATAATCAATCACTTTATTATACATTTTATCTACAATCATTACAAGTCTTTTATATAATCTTGTATAAAAAAAATTTATTAAAAACTATTGCAATTTATAATGAAAGGTGCTATACTTTTATACGGTAATTGAATATTTCAACCAGAGCGAGTACCCCACTCGCTCTTTTCTTATGAAAAAATGGAGGTTTTATTTTGGCAGAAAAGAAAAACACTGTTTCGCTCGTATGGGACATTGCAAAGCCTATTGCCGATGAATTGGGACTTATCTTATGGGATGTCCGTTTCCAGAAAGAAGGCACGAACTGGTATCTGCGAATTTTCATTGACAAGGAAGGCGGAATCGATATTGAGGACTGCGTAAATATGAGCCACGCAATCGAAGAACCCCTTGACAGGCTTGACCCTATAGAGCAAAGCTACAATCTTCAGGTATCATCACCCGGAATTGAAAGAGACCTTGTAAGAGATGAGCATTTTACAAGATTTCTCGGTGCAAAAATAATGTTAAAGCTCCCCAGAGCCGTTGACGGACAAAAAGAATTTCACGGAACTCTTGAAAAATACGAAAACGGCGAGCTGACTGTACTTTATGCAGCAGACAAAACACTTACCGTAAACAAAAAAGAAACCTCGTGGATTCGTCTTGACGATTTCCCCGGTTTCAACTAAACAATAAACAATACCAACCGGAAAGGATTGACCAGAAAAAATGTATAAGATTTTCTTTGATGAGGCAAACAGACATCTTAAAGAAAAAGTAGACAGAATTGTTAAACTTAATGACCCCGAAACAAAAAAGAGGCTCGGAACTGACACCGTTCAGATGACTGCTATTCTTGCAGACGAGCTTTACGGCAAAATGGAAAAAGAACTTGCCGCTTTCATACAGAAAGTTATGAACACAAATGAACCCGTTGTCTGCAAAATAAATTATACCTCAAAAAGACAAACTATATTATTCTACAAAGCAGACGGCGAAGAAATCAACATTACAGATTATACAAACCTTTCTCCCGAAAGCATAATAATGCGAGTATTCAGAAAACTTGTATATGAAGATGAATTTTTCCCCATTATTGAAGCTTTCCACGCAGAAACTACAAAAGGATTCAAAAAAGAATCCCGCTTCACATTAAGTGATATCTGCAAAAAGTTTGAAACAGCTATCGCAACCGCAGTTGCAAACGATATTGCTCCCAAGGATAAAGAAAATAAGGAGTTAGTTCGTTGCGATATCAACGCAGATGAAAAAACAATTCGTTTATACGTAAGAAAAACAGTTGTTGAGCTTCCCGACGACGTTTACGATCCCGCTATTGAAATCTGGGTTGAAGATGCACAGTCTTACAGAAACGGTGCTCTTATAGGCGAAACTGTTGAATGTGATCTTGACATCACAGATTTCGGCAGAGTTGTTGCTCAGACTGTTAAACACGTTTTCCGTCAGGGCATCGGCGAACTTACAAAAGAAATGGTATTTAAAGAACTGCAGGCTAAAGAAAAGGAAATTATTTCTGCAAAATTTGTTTCTTACTATAAAGACAGCGGTGCTGCAACTCTCAGAATCGGTAATCTTGATGTTTATCTTCCCGCAAGTGAACAGATTCCCGGCGAAAAGTTTGTTCCCGATCAGATGGTGCAGGCATATCTTGTTGAGGTTGCTGCAAGTTCAGAAAAAACCGCAAGAGTTAAAATTTCAAGAACACATCACGGTTTTGTAAAAAGACTGTTTGAAAACGAAGTTACTGAAATCAGCGAAGGTATTGTTGAAATCAAGAATATTGCCCGCGAAGCAGGCGTCAGAACAAAAATTGCAGTTTACAGCAAAGACCCCGATATTGACCCCGTAGGTGCTTGTATCGGTCCCAAAGGCGCTCGTGTAAACGCAATAATCAGACAGCTCAGCGGTGAAAAAATCGACATCATCAAATACAGTGATGATCCCGTAGAATACATCAGCGCTGCTCTCGCTCCCGCAGAAATCAAACACGTTCAGATTTTAAGTGGCGGCATTAATGAAAATCCCGAATCCGCAGACGATATGGCAAAAATACTGTTCGGCGAAGAACATGTTAAAGTTCCGAAGGTATGTGAGGTATGCGTTCCCGATACTCAGCTTTCTCTGGCTATCGGCAACAAGGGTATCAACGCAAAGCTTGCAGCTAAACTCACAGGTTGGAAAATCGATATTAAGCCTGAAAGCGAATTTGTTTATAAGCTTTGATTCTTTTTAATAAAACTGAAAATCTTAACGGAGGTCTTTCGATGCAGCAAAAAAAAATACCGATGAGAAAATGCATCGGATGTAATGAATCAAAACCTAAAAGAGAGCTTGTAAGAATTGTAAAAGCTCCCGACGGAGAAATAAGTCTTGACCTCACCGGCAAAAAAAACGGCAGAGGTGCATATATCTGCAACAGCGCAGAATGCTTGAAAAAAGCTAAAAAGGCAAAAAGACTGGAAAAAATCTTTGAATGTTCCGTATCTGATGCGGTATATGATGAAACAGAAAGGTTGCTGAACTCAGATTGACAGACAGATTTTTTAATTCATTAGGTATATGCAGACGCGCAAAAAAACTTACTATAGGCCACGATGAAGTTAAAAACTCCGTAAAAAACGGCAGTGCTAAGGTTGTTATTTTAACAAGTGATGCTTCTCAACGGCTCGAAAGCGAAATGCATAATCTTACATCTGAATTACAAATCATCAGAACAGATGCCACTATGAATGATATGCAACAACACATAGGCAAACGCTCTGCTGTTTACGCTATAACCGACAGCGGGCTGAAAGATCTCGTATTATCAACGATTAAGGAGGATTAACACATGGCACAAAAGAATAAAACAGGCGGCTATAAAATCCACGACCTTGCTAAGGATTTAAATAAAAGCAGTAACGATATTATATCATTACTCAGCAATTATTCTGAAGGAGAAAAGAAATCACAGACAACTCTTACTCCCGATGAACTTGATATTGTTTTTGAAGCACTCACCCAAAGCAATATGGCAGCAAGCTTTGATGAATATATTGCTCTTACAAAAAATGTTTCTTCTGTAAAGAAGCCCGAACCCGAAGCTCCTGCAGAGCCTGAGAAAACAGCTAAGGATAAAGCAGAGAAACCGAAAAAGGCAGAAAAAGCACCTGCAAAAGATGCTGCAAAGGCAAGCCCCGAAGGTCAGAAAAAAGCCGCACCTGCCGACAAAAAACGCGGTGAACAAAAGCCTGCTGCTCAGAAAACTGATGCACAGAGCAAACCCGATGCAGAAACAAAAGCTCCTGCATCAAAGCCCTTTGAAAAGAGAGCACACAAGAAAAATGACGGCCCCATGCAGGCAAGAACAAAAGGCGACAAGCGTACCATTGACACAAGAAGCACAAATGTTGACCTTGATAAATATAACGAAAAATACGAGGATATCGCTCCCGAAAAATCCCGTATGAAGGACAGAGATACTGCAAAGAAGCAGAAGATTAATCAGAAATCAAAGCAGTACCGCAAGCAGGGCACACATTCAGGTAAAAAGGAAACTGAGCAGGAAAGACTTGCACGTATCGCCGCCGAAAG
The DNA here is from genome assembly GCA_045535305.1 of Acutalibacteraceae bacterium. GTDB lineage: Bacteria > Bacillota > Clostridia > Oscillospirales > Acutalibacteraceae > UBA1081. Next base: position 11,206 of record JAZSLJ010000006.1, on the reverse strand, counting down.
AGCAAAGAAGCAGATCGTTATCAAGGTCGGCGACGAAATCACAGTAGGTGAACTTGCATCAAGACTTAAGCTCACAGCTTCCGAGGTTATCAAAAAGCTGTTTATGTACGGCATTATGGCATCTATTAACGAAACTATCGATTTCGACACAGCAGAAATCGTTGCAACAGAGCTTGGTGCAAAGGTTGAAAAAGAGGTTGTTGTTACAATCGAAGATAAAATCATTGATGACTCCGAAGACGATGAAGCAGCTCTTCTCCCCAGAAGTCCCGTTGTATGCGTTATGGGTCATGTTGACCACGGTAAGACATCTCTTCTTGACGCTATCCGTAACACATCAGTTACAACAACCGAATCCGGCGGTATCACACAGCATATCGGTGCTTACAGAGTAAATGTTGACGGAAATGATATAACATTCCTTGATACCCCCGGCCACGCAGCGTTTACATCAATGCGTGCAAGAGGTGCAATGGCAACAGATATTGCAGTTCTTGTTGTTGCGGCAGACGACGGTATTATGCCTCAGACTATTGAAGCTATCAACCACGCAAAAGCAGCAGGTATTTCCGTAATTGTTGCTATCAACAAAATGGATAAACCCGATGTAAATCCCGACCGTGTTCTTCAGCAGTTGACAGAGCATGAGATCGTTCCCGAAGAATGGGGCGGCGACACTATCTGCGTTCCCGTTTCTGCAAAAACACATATGAATATCGACAAGCTCCTTGAGTCAATACTTCTTGTAGCTGAAATGAAGGAGCTTAAAGCTAATCCCAACAGATCTGCAAAGGGTATCGTTATTGAAGCAAGACTCGACAAGGGCAGAGGTCCTATTGCTACTCTTCTTGTACAGAACGGTACACTCAGAAACGGTGATACAATCGTTGCAGGTACAGCAGTTGGCCGTGTAAGAGTTATGACTGACTACAAGGGTCAGAAAGTAGCCGAAGCAGGCCCTTCAGTTCCCGTTGAAATTGCAGGTCTTACAGAAGCTCCCAACGCTGGTGATGCTTTTGACGCTGTTTCCGACGAAAGACTTGCAAGAGAGCTTGTTGAACAGCGTAAACAGAAAGAAAAAGAAGCTCAGTTCAGCTCAGTTCAGAAGGTTACTCTTGACAACCTGTTCTCTACAATCGAAGCAGGTGAAATGAAAGAGCTCAACATCATTGTCAAGGCTGACGTACAGGGCTCGGTTGAAGCTGTTAAGCAGAGCCTTGAAAAGCTCTCCAACAACGAGGTAAGAGTTAAGGTTATTCACGGCGGTGTAGGTGCTGTCAACGAATCCGACGTTATGCTTGCTCACGCATCAAACGCTATTATTATCGGTTTCCACGTAAGACCCGACCCCGTTGCTGCAGCCAATGCTGAGAGAGATCACGTTGAAATGCGTATGTATATGGTTATTTACGACTGTATTGAGGACGTTGAAGCTGCTATAAAAGGTATGCTTGCTCCCAAAATCAGAGACGTTGACCTTGGTCGTCTTGAAGTCAGAAGCACATTCAAGATTTCAAGTGTCGGCACTATCGCAGGTTGTTATGTTCTCTCCGGCAAAATCCAGAGAAATGCAAAAATCCGTGTTGTCCGCGACGGTATCGTTATCGCAGAGGATGAAATTGATTCACTCCGCCGTTTCAAGGACGATGTTAAGGAAGTTGCTACAGGTTACGAATGCGGCGTAGGACTTAAAAAGTTCAACGACATCAAAGACGGAGACATCTTTGAAGCATATATAACCGAAGAATACAGAGATCAATAATTAATTAATGATTCATAATGTGTAACACTATGTTATGCATTATGAATCAATGTACATTATGAAAGGGTGAACTATCTTGTCAATGTACAGAAATGACCGAATGGCAGAAGATATCAAAAGAGAGATAACCGCTGTTATCCGCGAGCTTAAAGACCCCAGAATTCAGGGTAAACTCCTTACCGTTGTAAGAATTGAATTAGCTTCTGATTTATCGTTCGGCAAAGTTTATGTAAGCGCTCTTGAAGGTATAGAAACTGCTAAATCCGCTGTTCAGGGCCTTGAAAGAGCTAACGGACTTATCCGCAGAGAGGTATGCCACAGACTTAAACTCAGAAAAGCACCCGAACTCAAGTTTGTTGCTGATGACTCGGTTAAAAAAGGCATTGAGCTTTGGGCTGATTATGAACAAAAGCTCCGAAAGGACAAAAACGATGAGAATAACTAAAACTCAGGCGGCTGAAATTCTGCTTTCGATGAACAACATTCTCATTATTGCCCACGAAAATCCCGACGGTGATGCAGTGGGCAGTGCCTGTGCATTATGCAAGGCATTGAGAAGCATCGGCAAAAATGCGGCAGTAAGTCTTGAAAGTTTCTCAAAAAATGATGAATATTTAACTGACGGTCTGCTTGCATCAGAGGATTTCACATACGATCATATCGTTGCTGTTGATACTGCAGACAACAGAATTTTAGGTGTTGCAAAAACCTCACTTAAAAAGGACTGTGAGGTTGAGCTTTGCATAGATCACCATATATCTAACATTTTTTATGCGAACAGCACCTGTCTTGATGAATCTGCCGCCGCAGCAGGTGAAGTGATTTATGATATTCTCAGAGAAATGAATATTGAAATCACAAAGGATATTGCAGAATGTATATACCTTGCAGTTGCAACGGATACAGGCTGTTTCCGTTATTCAAACACTACGGCAAAAACCTTCAGAACTGCCGCTGATATGGCAGATGCAGGTGCAGATGTTGCCCGTATAAACAAGATTCAGTTTGAAACAAAATCCAAAGAATATGCGGCTATTGAAAAAATGGCTATATCTTCCATGCAAACTCATTTTGGCGGCAAATGCGCCGTGCTTGCAATCACAAACGAGATGTATACAGAAAGTAATGTATCCGACAGCGAAACTCAGCCTCTTGCATCTCTCCCCAGACAGATTGAGGGTGTTTATGCCGGTATAACCATAAAAGAAAAGAAAAAAGGTATGTGCAGAATCTCCGTAAGGACAAACGCTCCTGTCAACGCATCAAAAATTGCGTCATATTTGGGCGGCGGCGGTCATTCAATGGCGGCAGGCTGTTCATTTGAAGGCAGTGTGGAAGATGCAACCAAAACGATTCTCGCTTACACCGAAAAAGAACTGAAAGAATCGGGATTGATATGACAGGTTTTATTATTTTTGACAAACCTGAGGGTATTACATCTTTTGTGGGCGCAAGAATTGTACGCAGAGTTACAAACGAAAAGAAAACAGGCCATACAGGCACTCTGGACCCTATGGCGACAGGTGTTCTTCCCGTTGCATTGGGTAACGCAACAAGATTTATAGAGCTTCTCCCCTGCCACGACAAGGCTTACAGGGCGTCTTTTCGTTTAGGTGAAACAACAGACACTCTCGATATAACGGGAAAAACGCTTACGACGAGCGAGAATATCCCCGAGGAAGCAACCGTACTTGCAGCATTTGAGCATTTCAAAGGTGAAATTGAGCAATTACCGCCAATGTATTCCGCTATACAGGTTGACGGCAAAAGGCTTTATGACCTTGCAAGACAAGGCATTGAAGTTGAAAGAGAAAAACGCAGAATTACAATTTACAGTCTTGAATTCGTTTCCCATATCGGTGATGAATACACCATTGATGTAAAATGCTCAAAAGGCACTTACATCCGTTCACTTATTGCGGATATAGGCGAAATGCTCGGTTGCGGAGCTGTTATGACAGCACTTCGAAGAACGCTGTCAAACGGTTTTTCCATTGAGGATGCTCACACAGAAGAAGAACTTAAAAGTGCCGCAGATGTGTCGGCTTTTGTAATCCCCGTTGATAAAGCTTTGGCGGCATATCCTGCGTTATCTGTTACGGATGCCCAGGCAAAACGATTTAAAAACGGCGGTGAGCTTGATGCCGAAAGGCTGAAAAGAAAGCTCACGGAAGGTTTTTACAGAGTATATTCACCCGACGGTAAATTTTTAGGCCTGGGCGAATACAGAAAAGATGAACCATCTTTAAAAGTCAAGAGGGTTTATATTGATGATTGATTTACAAAATAAAAATACCGTCGTTGCACTTGGCACATTCGACGGCTTGCATAAAGGACATATGTCCGTAATCAACAAGGCTGTTATCCAAAAAGATAACGGTCTTTTACCTGTTATTCTGCTTTTTTCGGAGCATCCCGTAACGTCAATTACAGGTAAAACACAAAAATCTCTGTTCTGCGGTGCAATCAAAGACCAAATCATTGAGAATACAGGTTGTATACCCTACACCATTGATTTTAACAGAATCAAAAATATGTCCGCAGAGACATTTATAAAAAATGTTCTCGTAACAGAACTTAATGCAAAAGCTGTTTGCTGCGGTTTTAATTACAGATTTGCAAAAAATTCAAGCGGCGACATCAATACTCTTAAAAATCTTTGCGAAAAATACGGTATTACCGTTACCGTTGCCGACGAGGTGGATTTTGAGGGCGAATGTATCAGCTCTACGAGAATCCGCAAAGCAATAGAAAACGGTGAAATCCGCAAAGCAAACGCCATGCTCGGCAGGTATTTTTCCTTTGATTTTGAGGTTGTAAACGGTGATCACAGAGGCAGAAAGTTAGGCTTCCCTACCATAAATCAGTTTTTTCCGAATGATTTTACCGTTCCGAAATTCGGAGTTTATGCATCAGCGGCTTTTATTGAAAACAAATGGTATCCTGCCGTTACAAATATCGGCATAAGACCGACAATCGGCAACAGTGCTCCCCGAAGCGAAACGAGCATTTTAGGCTTTTCGGGCAATCTTTACGGCACAAACACTCAGGTGGCGTTGATTGAATATTTAAGAGAAGAAATAAAATTTGAAAGCCTTGAAATGCTTACTGAGCAAATAAAAAATGACAGCAACAGGTCAACGGAAATTTTTGAAAGGGAGAATTTGTGATGAATATTATACTCGCATCAGCATCACCCAGAAGAAGAGAATTACTCACTCTTGCAGGGATTGAATATACTGTTATTCCCTCTGAATGTGAAGAAATCTTGCCCGATAACATTACTCCCGCAAATGCCGTTGAGGAGCTTGCAAGGCAGAAAGCTGAAGATGTATTCAGAAGACACACCGACAGTATGATTATTGCCGCAGATACCGTTGTTGCATTGGGAAACACCATTTTAGGCAAACCGAAAAACGATAATGATGCGTTTGATATGCTGTCTTCCCTTTCGGGTAAAATCCACACAGTTTATACAGGTGTTTGCATAAAAACTGCCGAGAGAGAAGAAATATTCAGCGTTGCAACAGACGTGGAATTTTATAAGCTGACCGAAAAGGAAATCCGTGATTATATTGCAACAAAAGAACCCTGTGATAAAGCAGGTGCATACGGAATCCAGGGCAAAGGCTCACTGCTTGTAAAAGGAATACGCGGCGATTATTTCAATGTTGTGGGACTTCCTTTGGCTGAAACTGTGAGAAGAATTAAACAATAATTTAATGTACAATTTACAATTTACAATGTACAATTATTGAATAATATATAAATCGGGTTAAAGGGCGAAGCCCTTTCCTTCATTGTACATTATACATTGTACATTGTTAATTGGCTAAATTCTTGTTTAGCATTTTATTAAAAAAAGGGCATCCTGTCGGATGCCTTTTTTTAGTATGTCAGCTCGGGAATCTCGCTGTAATCAGTTACATATTCCCCTGCGTACATATTATTTGCTTCATCAACTGCTGTTACCGTTACACCCGAATCAGTAAGTGTAAGTTTATAGCGCAACACGTCTTCTCCGTCAACAGAATGTGTTGACCAATAATATGTGCCGTCTTTTATTGCAATTTCATCCGTGCAATAAACATTACCCAACAGATGTGCGCCGTTATTTACCGCGATTTTGCCGTTCTGAATATAAAGATAGTTCCTTCCGCATTTGTATGCACCGTCAAAGCCGCTTACAATGTCTTTTATTTCTGCGGCTTTTTTATTTGCAAGCGTAAAAGAAGAACTGCACTTTTTTGTAAGCAAATCATAGGAATATCCGAGACAGCCCTTTGCAACATAATCGTTCATTGCAACTGAATAAAAATACCAATCTGCTGAATTCGGATCATCCGCACCGCCGTCATTATAATATTCCAATGCTGACAAATAATTACCGTTTATTGCCTCAGCTGTCATCATTTCATAAGAATTTTCATCTGTTGTTTCTGTGCAGCCTGTTAATGCCGAAATCAAAATAATTAACAAAATTATTGAAATAACTCTTTTCATTTTAAATTCCCTTTCTTTTGGTTGATACCTCACCTGTGGACAAATACTCCTGCTCACCGTTATCATAAGTTACAAACAGACGGAAATCATCATCAATACCGTTTGCCATAGCATCTCTCTCTCCCGTAGGCTTAATTACGCTGATGCGCTGATTTTTTAAATAATCACGCTCTTTATAAAAAGATAAAAACTTTTTATCGGTAAGCGTTTTGTATTCATTCATAAAAATATCAACTGTCCGCGCAACGATTTTTGATGCCGCATCAGGTACGATATCGGTTTTATCAAACACCGAGCCTGCGATGTCCTTTATTTCAGCGGGAATTTCATCAAAGCACATATTGATTCCTATTCCCGGCACCGCATAAGCAAGCTTTCCGTTTTGCATATCAAAGGATGCTTCTGTAAGAATTCCTGCTACCTTGCGGTCATTCATATAAATATCGTTTACCCATTTGATTGCCGTTTTTTTGCCCGAAATTTCTTCGATTGCGAGGGCCACCGCAACTGCCGCACATGTAGTTATAAGAAGTGAATCAGCAGGTTTTAAATCGGGACGGAGTAACAGGCTGAAATAGATTCCCGTGCCTTTCTGCGATAAAAAACTCCTGCCCAATCTGCCTCTGCCTGCAGTCTGCTCAGCTGCAACAAGCAACAGTCCCTCTTTTTCACCGTTTTCGGCTCTTTGCTTTAAAAGAGTGTTGGTTGAGGTAACACACTCGCAATATTCAACCCGAACAAAATCATTTGTAATGTATCTGCTGATGCTGTCGGCAGATAATGTATCAAATCCAATCATTTCAATGCTCCGATTCTTGACTTTACTGCTTTTGCTATCCAACAGGCAAGACCTGTCTTTACTAAGTCGGGGATTATATAAGGCAACACGCAGGTTGCAAACACAGCTCCGATGCCCATATCTCCTGTGTTTTGAAGATACACAAAAACATACCACAGCGTGCCTGCCGTATAGCATAACAACAGCCCTATTACCATACCGATGAAATTTAAAAGCAGACTGTTTTTGAATTTATCACAGAAGAAACCGCCCGCCAACGAAAGAAAAACAAAACCGATTATATATCCGCCTGTTGCGCCTGTTATTGCTCCCACACCGCCTGTAAAAAGTGAAAATACGGGCAGACCCACAACACCTAAAAGTATATAAACAAGCACCGCAAGAGTGCCTTTTTTAATACCGAGCAAGGATGCACATACTGCAACGGCAAAGGTCTGCAGCGTTACGGGTACAGTCCCGACGGGAATGCTTATCCATGAACAGACGGCAATTACCGCCGCCATAAGCGCAATTATAACTGCATCAAAGGTACGGCTTTTTTGTGTTTTTTCAGGCATAAAACTACCCCAATACAACCCAAGTGCCCCGTCAACAGGACACTTGGAAAAATAAATTAAAGTTTGATTCTGCTGTTGATATCCTTGACGGTATCTTCATCAACCTTAACAATAGCTCTGTCATAAGTGAGAAGTCCGTTAACCTCAAACTCAACGTCGCTGACCTGTGTATACACAAGTGCAGAAAGTCCCTTTTTAATTTTGGGAATAATCTGCTTTTCGTAAAGATTTTTATAAGCTTTTGTAAGTGATTCCTTTGATGTGTACATCAGATAGCCGAAGCTTTTTCGTTTATTCCAGACATGGCCATCAATTATATGAGAATATCCGCCGAATTCACTTAATACAAACACTCTCTTTTCCTTTTTCGCCATAGCGACAGGCACAATGTATCTGTGAATACTTCTGAAATCGCCGCCGCCCTGGTCATACCAACCGCTTGCTTCGTCAACAAAACGTGAGGGATCTTTTGCTTTTACCGCTTTGCTGATTTCTGCCGCATCAAATTGTCCCCAACCTTCGTTGAAAGGTACCCATGTGCAGATTGAAACGCAGTTATAAAGCTCATCCATCATTTCAAAGAGTTCAGCTTTAAAATTCTCTCTCCATTCGGGCTTATTACGGTTAAACGCATTATACTTGTTATCCTTCATAGAAAACGTTGCAACAGGTAAAAATGCTCCTTGAATATTAGGAATAACGCCTGCGAAAAATTGATTAAGTGCTTTGCCGCCGCTTATCATATCCTGCCATACGAGCATACCGAGGCGGTCGCAATGATAATACCATCTTGCCGGCTCTGTTTTTATGTGCTTACGAAGCATATTAAAGCCGAGCTCTTTCATTTTCTGAATGTCGTAAATCATGGCTTCGTCGCAAGGAGGTGTAAGACCGCCGTCGCACCAATAACCCTGGTCAAGCAAGCCGTTATGGAAATAAGGTTTGTTGTTAAGGCAAAGTCTGGGAAGACCGTTACTGTCTTTACCAACGCTGAATTTACGCATACCGAAATAGGATTTTACTGTATCTTTTACTTCGCCGTCAACGGAAAGTTCAAGCGCTATATCATAAAGATTAGGTTCTTCGGGACTCCAGAGCTTAAAATCGGGAATTGCAATATCCGCATCAATGCCGATTTCTTTTTTTACAACTTCTTTATCTCCGTCAAAAACGGTAGCTGTAAGAGAATACCCCTCTGCCAAAGTTACGGTTGATTTAACATTGATTATACCCTTATCAATATCGGGAAGAAGCTTGATTTTTTCGATTCTTGATGCATCAACAGCTTCAAGCCATACAGTCTGCCAGATACCAGATGTACCTGTGTACCAGAAACCGTGTGATTTAATTGCCTGCTTACCTCTCTGCTGCCAGCCTTCGTCTGTGGGGTCATAAACACGCACAACAAGCTCGTTTTCACCATCAACGATATAATCAGTTATATCAAAAGAAAATGCGTTATAGCCGCCTGTGTGTGAGCCTACCTCTTTGCCGTTTATATACACGACAGACTGCCAGTCAACAGCATCAAAATTGAGAATTACTCTCTTGCCCTCAAACTCCTGTGAGAGAGTGAACTTTTTTCTGTACCAAAGTCTTTCGGTGGGGAGAAATGTTCTCTCAACACCTGAAAGGGCAGATTCAATGGCAAAAGGAACTGTGATTTTGCCGTCAAATTTTTCGGGAATTTCTGCAACATCACCTGTAACTGCATAGTCAAATTCGCCGTTGAGATTTACCCAGAAATCACGCTGAAACTGCGGTCTGGGATATTCATTCAAAGGGCAAGCCCTGTCAACCTTATCGAAAAATACGGTTTTGATGTGGGACATAATAAAACCTCCGTTAAATCATATAAATCTATTTTACAATAAAATCACAAGTTTGTCTACACAATTTTGCTATTGACATATATTTTTTTTGAGTATATAATAAAACAGTAAAAAATATCTTCAGGGCGGGGTGCGATTCCCCACCGGCAGTAAAGTCTGCGAACGCTGTAAAGCGCCGAAGGAGTGCGATTCTCCTACCGACGGTATAGTCCGGATGGAAGAAGGATATACAATATATGTAAATCTTCATTTCTGCGTTCTGATGATATTTCAGAGCGTATTTTTTATGCCCGAAATTTAATGAAAGCAGGCAAAACTATGACAAAAACAAAAAAGACCAACATAAGAGCAATAGCTCTGACAGCAGTAATGGGCGCATTGGGAACGGTACTTATGATGCTTGAAATTTCTCTCCCAATTATTCCATCATTTATCAAACTCGATTTTTCAGAACTTCCCGCACTTATTGCATCCTTTGCTTACGGCCCCGGATACGGAATTCTCGTGTGCTTTATAAAAAATCTGATTCACCTGTTTTTCGGTTCAACGATGGGTATAGGTGAAATATCAAATTTCATTTTGGGTGCAATTTTCGTTGGTGTTGCAGGTATAATATACAGCAAAAACAAATCAAAAAAAGGTGCATTGATAAGCTGTCTTATCGGATCTGTAATAATGGCTGTTGTAAGCATTTTCACAAATTATTTTATTGTATATCCTCTTTATGTAAAAGTTTTGGGTATGCCTATGGATGCAATTATTTCAATGTACTCCGCAATTCTTCCTGCGGCTGACAATCTTTGGAAAGCACTCATCATATTCAATCTGCCGTTCAATATCGTAAAGGGTCTTATAGATGCAATTCTCTGCTTTATAATTTATAAGAGAATATCTCCCATTCTCAAAAAGCATTAAAAGCTATTGACAAACCGCCACGATTGGTGTAGAATAATGACAAACTTAATATTCCTTATAAAGAGAGACGGAGGGAACGGCCCTGTGATGTCCGGCAACCTGCATTTGCAAGGTGCTAAATCCGACGGTATAACCGAGAGATAAGGTTTTAGCTCACGGATACTATATCTGTGAGTTTTTTCACGCAAGGATAAGTTTAATGTTTAATATCTTATTGGAGGAAAAATAAAATGGCAAAAAGACTTTTTACTTCCGAATCTGTTACGGAAGGACATCCCGACAAGGTTTGCGACAATATTTCTGACGCAATCCTTGATGCTATGCTTGAACAGGACCCTATGTCCCGCGTAGCTTGCGAATCAGTTTGTACAACAGGTATGGCAATGGTTATGGGCGAAATCACAACTACTGCAACTGTTGATATCCCCGCAATTATCAGAAAAACTATCTGTGATATAGGTTTTGATTCTCCCGAAGCAGGTTTTGACGGCAACGCTTGTGCAGTTTTCACTACTCTTGACAAGCAGTCCCCCGACATCAGTATGGGTGTAAGCAAATCCCTTGAAATGAAAGAGGGCGACGATGATAAGTACAACCTCAACGGTGCTGGCGACCAGGGTATGATGTTCGGCTTCGCTTGTGATGAAACCGAGGAGCTTATGCCTTTGCCCATTTCACTTGCACACAAGCTTGCACTTCAGCTTACAAAGGTAAGAAAAGACGGAACACTTAAATATCTTCGTCCCGACGGAAAAACACAGGTTACTGTTGAATATGATGACGACAAGCCCGTAAGAATTGAAGCTATTGTTGTTTCAACACAGCACAAAGAAGAAGC
>JAZSLJ010000056.1:0-24430 GCA_045535305.1 Acutalibacteraceae bacterium | reverse complement strand
CATAGTGCCGCGCCAGGAATCCCAGAATTCCCAGAGAGTAGAGTAATCCTCACACATCATACCCTCATATCTTTCCTTGATTCTAAGTCGGATCGTAGCCATGTCGTTCTGTGAGCCAAGGAGTTGTAGTTAACACTTGTCTTCCTAAGACCGCTTGGCCTCCGACTTCATAGTGCCGCGCCAGGAATCCCAGAATTCCCAGAGAGTAGAGTAATCCTCACACATCATACCCTCATATCTGTCCTTGATTCTGTCTGATGCAGCTTCATGTTCTCCCATCTGGCAAAGGGCTTCAAGAACATAGTATTCCATATACGGGCTTGAATTTTTGGTATTGGTAAGAACATCTGTAATTGCATCATACTGCTCTTTTACTGCAAGACCCGACAGAACTGCAAGAGCATTTGCTCTGTCATCGGGCTCTTTCACATCATCACTTTTGAAGCCTTCTTCTGTCCAAAGAGCCTTATAGCCTTTTGCGATAGCAGCTTTTCTTTCGGTAATATAAGAGATATCCTCGTCTTTACCTAAAATATCCGCCATTTTCTCTGTGGCTGACAGAGCATAGTAAACCCAGGCGTTTTCAATAGCTGTCATATCTGCCTTTGAGCCCCAATCAGGCCAATCCCATGAACCACTGCGATGAACGACAAGATTATTTTCACCGATTTCCCAAAGCTTTAAGTAGTCAAGAGATGCGTCGTAAACCTTTGCGATAAAAGCCTTGTCGCCGGTATATTCATAGTAAGTGAGGAAGCCTACGATTCCTGCAAGCTGCTGAACGGGAAGCTCAAAATAATCACCGCTTATAGGTACAACAGTCTGAAGCACTTTTGTGTCGTCAACGTGAGAAAGCATCGCTTCCACACCCTTTTGATACAGCAGATAGGAATTGCTGTCCATTGAGTACATTGTCATAATCATTTCACTTGTAACGTCGCCCCACCATTGAGCCCTTTCTCTGTCGGGACAATCCATAAAATTATCGCGCATAGTAACATAGAGAGTACGCAGAGATTTTTGCCACAGAGAATTCAAGAATTCATCATCGCACTTGAAGTTACCGCAGAATGAGCTGTCATATCCCGTTTCGCGGTATTTAAGAGCAATAACAGTTACGCCTTTAGGAATTTTATAAGTGATATGCTCACCGTTAAACCAGCCTGAAGCTTCAAACTCCTGCTCGCCCTCTTTAGTTATGTATGTAGTTGAAACAGCACCGATTAAAGTGTTTTCAGTTGTAATGCGAATCTTTTTTCCGGCGGGTGCTGTGATTTTAAGATAGGGAGTAAGCTGTGCGTTGTAGGGAATATCTACGGTTATTTTTTCACCGAAAAGCTTTTTTACGGTATAGTTTTCATAATCCTTTGAATTCTCATAATCTTTAAGACCGTAATCTTTTAAAAAAGGTATTCCTCTCGGATAAAGCTTGCCGTAAGCACCCTCGCCGCCGACGGCATATTCGGTTGCATTTTCCCAAGATGTAACGTCATAACCTTCATTTATCCAATCGCCCAAATCTTCCCTTGCATCGAAATAAATACTGTATTCGGGCAGTCTGTAATTAGGCGGATAAAGAGGACTGTCAACGAAAGCTTCGTTTCTTTTTACCTTCCAGCTTTTGTCGGAAAGTATGGTAATGTCCGAATTTTTAGCTTCAAAAAGGAATCCGCCCTGACCGCTGCTGTTGTAGGAATAGCTTGTTTCATCATCCCAGAACCACACCAAAGCACAAATTGAGTTTTCACCCTCTTTGAGATAAGTTGCAATATCTATACTGTCATAATAGCAGCTGTTTTTATCGGGACCTCGTTTCACGCTTCCCTCAAAAACAACAGTTTCTCCGTTTATGTAAAGCCAATATTTCGAGTCGGCTGAGATGTGGGCAAAAAGTTCTTCGGGCTTATTTTCAAGACTGACCCTTTTATTAAAGCACATCCAGACATTTTTTTCAGTCAGATTTTCCTTGTCCCAAATCCATTTTGCCTGCCAATCGGTTTTCTCGTCCGTAGAAATCACATTGTATTCGGGAATGCTGTCCGGAATTTTATAATTGTTTGTATATGGTATCATTGATGTTTCCCCCCACGAAAAAATTGAAGAAATAAAACCTGCCGCTATTACAAGATAAGAAATAATTGTCTGTAAAATTTGCATAGGAACCTCCCTTATTTTATCATAATCGGATCATAAATTCTTATTTATCAAACTGATTATAACATATTCAATGAAAAAATGCCACCCTCTCGGATAGCATCACTTTTTTTTCATAAACATCACTATTTTCGTGGTTATAATTCAATGGACTTGCAGATTTCCGGAATGATAAACTCAATTTCGGGATGTTTCTTTTTTATCGTTCTTTTCAGCCTGTTGACACTGACCGCCCGTGTAATAGGCGGGAAAGCATCGTCAAAATGGTCCACAAAGATTCTTTTCGGATGGTACCGATCTATAAAGCCTTTTGTTTTTTCGGGCACGAAAATGCTTCCGCCATTAGCGAGAACCAAAAGATCAATATCATCCGGATACTGCTCCTCCGGATGCTCACGGAAGGAGCCGGTCAGAAAGATCTTTTTACCCTGAGCTTCAATCTCATAGGCGACGATTTCTCCGCCCTCCGGCATTTTACGATTCATATATGCTTGCCAGAACAGACGTGGCAACATCATGACGCATTTAGGTACGACAGTGAGAATATAGATCGGGTCAAAAACGATGTGCCTGAATCGACGTGGGCGGATGGTATAATCACCGAACTGAATCACGTCATCCGCGTGGATCGTTTTAATTCGTTCTTCGGGTACACCCCTTCCCATAAGTGTTTTCTTAGGGGTTTCGGTGCAGTAGATCGGAACGTTTTTATCTTTTTCGGCAAGTGCAGGGATGCTGTATATATGATCAAAATGCCCATGCGTAACAAAAACCGCGTCAAAGCCCGCAAAGCCTTCAACGGGTGTGGTTTCTATGTGCTTATTCATCCGCACGAAAGGATCGAAAAGCAGCTTTGTTTTTCCGTCATCAATCCCGATGGTCGCCGTTCCGTACCAAGTAATTTTCATATTCAGCATCCTCTCATATCGTTATTTTTTACTATTCCGAATTTTCTATGGCTTCATTATATAAAAGAACGGTAAAAAAGTAAATAGGTTTTCAGAGACGGAGATAGTTTTTTTTATCGTAAACTCCCGATTTCGTGTCTTGTATCAAAAATAATCTTTACCTCGTCAACGTGTGTCTCTGCCCATGAATCTAAAAAACGTCTGCAGTTTATTAATTTATTATACTTGAATTATTAACCATAAAAATGTTAATATATCAGTGAATATAATCGGAAGAAGTGAGCAGATTGAAAGACAATAAGATACACATTGCATACGGTTTTCATGTTAATTGCTATCATTCATACCGAGGGGATACAAATGATAATCTCGGTTTCGGTTCTGATATAAGGATTATAAGAAAAATCCTTGATGTGCTGACCGAATTCAATGAAAATGGTATTCCCGTAAAGGGTACATGGGATACAGAAAACTTTTTCTCTTTGCAGAAGATTCTTCCTGAGTACGCTCCCGATATCATTGAAAAAATGAAAGAGCGTGTTACAAAATACGGTGATGAAAACATCATCATGGGCTACAATAACGGTGCTCTTTCTGCGATGACCGAGGACGAATTTTGTGAAAGTATCAATCTTGCTATCACAAATAAAGAGGGTAGCGGACTTCAGGACATTTTCGGTGAATGTGAGAAAATTGTCCGTCCGCAGGAAGGTATGTTCACTCCTTCGCAGGTCAGCCTTTACAATAAACTCGGAATCAAAGCACTTTGCCTCTATTACAGTTGTGTGCCCTTTGATGCTTTCAGAACTATAATTCCTCAGCTTGACGATGAAAAGGCGTTCAATCCGCTCACATATACTTATAAAGGCGAAAGTATGACCGTTATCCCCACATACAGCAATTCAGATGTCTGTGATGCGGGCTGTCTTCGTGCGTGGGTTAAAGATCTTCGCAAAAAGCAGGAAAGCGGTGAGATCAATAATGATTTATTCCTGTTTATCAATATGGATGCAGATGCGATTTTCTGGGAAACAATCGAACTGAAATCGTTTACGGGTAAAATTGCAAATACTGACGGTATTCACGGTCTTGTTGAAGAAGTTGCAGACCTGCCTTATGTTGTATTCGATACCCCCGGCGGATATCTTAAAAATCATTCACCCGTTGGTGAAATCACTTTTACACACGATACAGCAGACGGTAATTTTACAGGTTATGCATCCTGGGCAGAAAAGCCCTTCAACAGACAAATCTGGACAAAGCTTGAAAGAGCAAGATCAATGGCAAAGGTAACCGCAACAAAAGACTCGCTTTCACCGTCATTTGGCAAAAGGGTACTGCTTCTCTCCACAACTCATTTCGGTCTTGCAACTCCTGTACTAAATATTCAGAGAGAGAAATCAGCTCTTGGATTTGGCAGTGAAGTGATAAAAAATGAGCTTTCTGCAATGCCGAGTACAAAAAAAATAACTGTTTATAATACAACGGATTCTCTCATTCAGTGTGTTCAGATTGAAATAAAGAAGAATATATCAGATATTTCATGTCTTACGGTTGATGCGAAATATCTTGACACATATACAGCCGTCGCCACTTCTGATGACTGTTCTTCGGCTTTTCTTATGCTGAAATTTAAACGAAAACTTAAAAAGTATGAACTTGAAATCGGTTTTGACTGTAAAAAAGAAACACCTACATTTAAGAATCTTCTTGAAACAGACAGACTTTCAATTATGTTTTCAAACAGCGGAAGAATCTCATTCGTTCAGTGTGCCGGAAGGCTTATCGGCAGAGATGATTTTCTGCAGTCATTTATAACCTATGGTAACAGAAAGTATGAATTCATAAACACGGGAGTTTATCCTCTTTCTGTTGCAGGTGAAGGCGAAGGTGTCAGAATTAAGGGTGAAATTCATTTGCCCAATGAACTCAAAGCTGGCAGTTTTACTTATGATTTCTTTAAAACGCGATTCTCCGATGCTGTTTATGTCAGAACAACAGTGAATTACCCTTATACAGCTGAAAATACATCAATTTCAACCGAGAATTCAGCTCTCGGAAGATATACCGATATGAAATGGACCGAGGCTGTTCCTTTTCAGATTACACCCACACTTGACGGTGATATTTCTGTTATCAAGAGAAATTTTATGGACGATATTTCTTCCTACAGAACACAGAGTTTTCCAGAAAGTGATGAAAAAAATAAGAGTGTTGCATCATTCAATCATCAGCTTACGGGCGGTTTTACGGGACTTTTCGACGAAAAGGGCGGGTTGATTGTTGCAAATGCAAGACAGGTGCTTAATTCCATGGCGCATTGTCCCATGAGACTTGAAAAGGATAAAACTGTCAGAATGAATCCTTTCGGCACTTATTACGGCAGACAGAGGCATCATCACGGAAGATCAAAGGATGAAATTCTTGATGTTTACACACTTGTTGCAGCGCAGGGAAAAAGTATTGCGCCTGCATATAACGGAAGCAGTGAAACAGCCGTGCTCGGTCTTTATCCGCTTTCTTCAACCGGGCTTTCGGATGAAGAAAGAATACAAATCTGTGCTTTTTCAGACGGTGCCGTTATATCTTCTCCCGAAGAAAGTGATGTTGCACCTTTTATTAAAGACAATATTTCAGTCAGAGAGGGTATGGCAGACGGAATTGATGAAAAAGACCTTAAGAGTCCCGTTATGACAGGCATTTCGGGAAATCTCCTCAATTACATCACAAAAGGTGCAAAGGCAATAGGACATATAATTATCACACAGTTAAAATCCAAATAAAAAATTAACTATCCGAAAAAGAATTCTTCTCTTCTTCGGATAGTTTTTTTTATGTTGATATTCGAATGATGTTGTTCAAGTCAAGCAGAAGTGAGTGTTTACCGTTGTCAACATAAACGGTTTTGGGTTTTCTCGTTGTTTTACAGAATTTACAGTCATATCTGTCAAATTCTGTATTTACATCTTCACCGTTTATTTTGAATTGACCGTTATAAGATGCTGAAATCTCGCCGAAATGTGTGCTGTAAGTTACACTTCCGTTGCCGAAAACAATCTTGTTATTTTTAATTCTTTCTTTGAACTGAGTGAATGTTTCACAGTCTGCATCGGAAAGCTCCGTTACATAAATGTGATGCTCTCCGCCTCTTAGGCAAAGGTCAAATTCACCCTTTATTATGTAATCATCGGAAAGAGTTCTGTTTTTGTAAATACCTTTTGCAGAGTCTTTATTATAGGGTTTGAATTCAGGCTTACTGTTACATATAAGAGCCACGAAAACACCGTTTTTCCTTGCAAAGACAATGTTTTCGTTTATTTCAAATTCATCATAGAAGCACTTGGGCATATATGCGTGTGTCATAGCGGCAATCTTTGTTTCACCCAGTCTCTTTTTTTCGGGTAATTTATAGATTGTGATATTTACATTTTTGTTCTGCACGCTCATAGGGCGTCTGCCGTTGCCAATCCAATAGCCGGGAGATGAACCGTATCTGCCTTCACCGTTTCCTGCAGGATGGGTTGTGAAAAGAGTAAGAGCTTCGCCTATATTTGCAGTCCATTCGTGGTCCTGAGCACCGCACATATCAACATCCTTTGCAACTGATGTTGACAGTGAGTAGTGTGCGGTTCTGTAAGTGTAAACATTCCCTCTGCCCGTTGCAATTCCGTGAGGCATAATGTTGTGCTTTGCAGCAAATTTCTCCCATTTAAGAGGCTTGAAAATTGTAAGATTCAAGAATCTGAAATATCCCAAGAATGAGCTTTTGTACATCTTGTTGTTTTTAAGATATGCAAGAGTATTGTTTATAACTTCGGGATTTGTGAATGTTTCTGCACCCCACTGAGCCATAATCTGATGTGGGTTCTGACCGATCAGATTTTCATTTTTCATATCAACGGGAGAGAGTCCGCAACCCATTTTTACATCAAAGGTTTCTTCAGAAAGTGCAATATCTTTTATGACTTCGGGGAGTTTGTATATTCCTTTTTTTACAACATCCGTAAAACAGATAACTATGTGATTCGGTTTTTTTGCAAGTGTATCCTGTATCTGTCTTTTTTCTTTGTCTGAAAGATAGGGATTGCTGAGAATTCTATCAGCACCTTTATTTCCCCATAAAACATTCATTGCTGCAGCGATGCTGTTGCCGTAGTAATTACCTGCTTTGTTGTTGCCGTACATTCTTGAGCTGGTTGCAACAAAACGGTTGTTTACGCTGTTGAGAGCAACATCAAGCCAAAGAATATCCATAATGATTTTCATTCGTCTGACGATTTTTTCATCCTGACAGTAGGCAATAAGGTTTGCCATAGGGGAAATATCTTCTGCAAGATAGTTGTTGCTTAAATATTCCGAAAAACCGTAATTGAACCGTTGGCTCATCCACGCTTCAATTCTTTTTTCAGCTTTCTTCATATGCTCTTTGCCCGTCATTCCGTTGTTTGAGAATATTTCTTCCTGCCATTCCTGACCTGTGAGATATTCAACTGTCGCAAAGAGAATTTGATGGTTTTCCGACCAGTAACACATGCTGTCGTCGCCGGGCTCGTCCATAAAATATTTAAAATCAAGAAAAGTTTTCTTTATAATCTCGCGGCATCTGTCGGAGAGGTTATTAAAACAGTCTTTGTAGATTTTAAAGAGTAACTGTGCCCTGAAATCGGAGCAGTCAAAACGTCTGCCCATATATTCACTCTGTTTGTTGAGCATTGTGAATAATTCTTCTTCCGTGAATTCGGGTGAATTTTTATCACCTGACAGGAAAAGATATGCATCCTCAAAGGTCTTGCCGTCCACTGTTACTGAATAATAGTCAAATTCCTTGTCATCGGGTAATTCCTGTGCCGGCTTCATGCTGATATAGTAAATTGCTTCTATAACCGTAATCAGCAGAATAAGGCCGAGCAGAGCTGCTAAAATATAAATTACAATCATTCTGAGATCACCTCTTCGTCATCGTCTTCAAGAAGTCCTCGCTCTTTTGCAATTTTCATTGAAACTTCTTGCATAACTTCATCGGTAAGAGGATATTTTTTCATTGAGATATATGTAACCAAATGACCGAGTGCCGGCAAAATAAATACCGAAAGAAGGATACAATAATAGAATCTGTAATTTACGAAAACATTTTCCGGCACAACAGCGTCTGCACCGCTTCCCGAAAAACCGCAGAATGCCATAATTCCCATTGTGATAAGTCCCACACCGCTTGATGCGATTTTGTTAACAAAAGTAAGAGCCGCACCGATTGTGCCGGGAATGAATTTTCCGCTCTGAAGGTATTCATAGTCCGTAAGATCACCGACCATGGCATTTTCAAGGTTTGTTGAAATACCGAGTGTACTCATATAAAAACCGAAAACAAGAATAACCATAATAACCGAGAATGTGATTCCGGAGTATGCATATTCGGGGTCTGCAGGGAGTAAAACAAGTGTTACAAAGAATCCTGCTGTTGCAACAAGAGTCTGAATTAATGATACCTTATGGTAAACCTTTGCAGAACCTTTTTTTGATGCAAAATACATACCGACAACAAGCACGGGAGCGCCAAGGATTACACCGTTAAGAATGTCAAAAGCCGATGTAAGACCTCTGTTCATGATGATGTTTGCAAAGAGATAAATTGAAAGACTTGCTCTGACAGATTTTGCGATTGAGTCTGAGCAGGTTGCCCACAGAAGGCTTCTCAGAGGCTTGCTTCGTTTTATAAGGTGAAAAAATTCCGTTATTTTTGTTTCTTCTCTTTTTTTGCTGTTCATCGAGTAATATGTGGGGTTGTCTCTGTTGCTGATAGCTTTTGCGGCACCGAGAACGAACAGGACTGAGACAACAGACATCACGACTATTGAAATTCGCCATACAAACGGCTCCTGCATATTGCCGATAAGGTTACTTGTTACAACAACTGAAACAAATGCAGATACAAGGGCATCTGAAACAGTCTGACCGAGAGCATAGAGAGGTCTCTGTTTCGGGTCCTGAGTAATAATAGCCTGTCCTGCTCTTGTGGCTGTCATAAGAATTGTATTACCTACAATTACAACCGCATAGCAGAGTCCGAGCAGTATAAAAGAAACGATCAGCGGAATATCGGGATTGACGGGGTAAAAAAAGATAATCATTGCTGGGATAAAAGACAGCAGTGCACCGAGAATCATAAAAAGTCTGAATTTGCCGGGTTTGTTATATTTATCAAAGACATTCGCAAGAAGCGGGTCTGTGATTGCATCAAGAATACGGATAGGAAGATGAATTGAAGCAAACATAATTCCGAGCTGAAGTACATTCTGTGTATAGTAAGACCATTTGCCCATCATTATTGTGATTGCGGCACCGCCTGCGTAGTTCAGCGAAAACAGCAGCACTCGCCATGCATCGTTTTTTCTCGGGTCTGTGCCGTCGTTTCTGTATGTGCTTATCAAATTTTTCAGTTTGTTCATTTTTATGCCATCCTTTCAAGGGATTCAAGCGTAACCTCGTATCTTGTTTTGCCGTCTGACGTAAATCTTTCAAGCTCTTCCATCATATAATAAGCCATTCTCTGAGGCTCTTTGCCCGTACTTCCCGCAATGTGGGGGGTGAGAATTGCATTGGGACACCAGAAAAGGGGATTTATGTATGGGAAGAATTCACGCTTTAGAACATCACCGATGAATGTTCTTGATGGATGCATAAGCAGGGAGAGTGCAAGGGAATATTCGGCAACCTGAGCACCTCTGCCCGTATTGATGAATGTGGAATGTTTTTTCATCCTTTTGAAAAGTTTATAATTGAATACATTTTCGAGTTCTTTTTTATTTGCAAGGTGATTGCTGATAACATCGCATTCACTGAAAATTGTTTCAAGACTGACGAGCTTTACCCCATATTCATCGGCCTTTTTCTGAGAAACAAACGGATCATAAGCATAAACCTCAACATCGAGAGCTTTCAGTCTTTCGGCAACCATGCAGCCGATTGCACCAAGCCCCACAAGACCTACTTTGCAACCGAAATTTCCGGGTGATGTATTTGCAAATGCAAGTGATCTTGCAGGTAAGATGCGATAATACTTAGACGCCTGAAAATATCCTTTTGTTGCAAGGGAAATCTGTGCAAATGTGAACTCTGCAACCGGGACAGCGTTTGCCGCAAAAGCACTGAAAACCTTTATTCCAAGTTCGAGGAACGGTTTTGCGAAATACTGCACCGTTCCGGCAGAATAGAATACGGCTTTGAGAGAGGGCATATACTCTTTTAT
This sequence comes from Acutalibacteraceae bacterium, assembly GCA_045535305.1. Classification (GTDB taxonomy): domain Bacteria; phylum Bacillota; class Clostridia; order Oscillospirales; family Acutalibacteraceae; genus UBA1081. Next base: position 14,122 of record JAZSLJ010000056.1, on the reverse strand, counting down.
TTCTTCTTTAGTGAATTTCGGCATACCCCATGTTGAGAAAGCGAATTCACAGTCTTTGAGAAACTCAGCATTTTCTTTAAGGTTGCTCTGATTTATTTTTTCGGAAAGCTGACCGTATTCGCTGAGTTTTTTAAGGACTTCGGGAGTATATACTTTGCCGAACTGTAATTGATTAGTACCAAAAAGTGCAATTTTCATATGTTTTTACCTAACTTTTTTTTAAGTTTTTCTATATCGTTTTTAAGGCATAACGGAATCCCCATATAACTGAAGATATATGTATATTCAATCAGTATATTTCCGTCAAAACCGACTTCTGTGAGTTTGTCAAGAAGTGCATCCATATATGATGGGTCATATTTCGGGAATTGTTCTCTTGTAAGCTCCGAATAAGAAATATGTACATTTTCAATATAAGGACACGTGCGTTCAATTCTGTCAAGGTCATAAGCCTTTTTTCTGTATCTTGACTGAAAGTATGTTCTGAAATTATCACAAGCAATATCATTTTTGATTTTTAAGAATGCATCCGTATTATTGTTATATGTGTTGTCATGACATTCGGGGCATACGGTAAGACCGTACTCCGAAGCGGCATTACATATCGCTTTTGCATCTTCAACAAGCTTTGTGTATGTTGAATCATCGGTTTTTTCGCTGTCAGCCTTGCCGAGCCATACACGGACAGATTTTGCTCCCATCGCCGAAGCAATTTCACATATTCTCTGCCATTCTTTATTATCACAACTGCCGATACGGTAGTAACTTCCGTATGAACTGATAATTATTTTTGCATCGTCGCAGAGTTTTTTTACCCTTTTTGCCGTTTCAACATCTTTGACATGAATGTCGCCGCCCCATTCGATGCAATCAATACCTGCATCTATGGCAATTTCAATAATTTTTTCAATATTTCTTATATTTCTGAATGTGGTTGTGGTAAAGCCAATTTGCATAGAATTACCTCAGATTTTAATGTATTTATATTGATTTTAACATATAGAAATGAAAATCACAACATAAAATATAAAACTTTTTGTAATATATGAATTATTTATATGTCCTACAAAACAATAAAATCCCCCTTGCATATTACAAGGAGGTCATGTTTATTCATTAGTTATTGGATTTTTTGAGTTTTTTCAATGTAACAATCGTTGCGCCGATAACTCCGAGACCCAAAGCAAGAAGCACAAAGGGAGTTATTGCAAATGTGGTTGCCGATGCAACATAGCCGTATATGAGCTGAACGAAGAAACCAGTTCCGTATGCACCGCCCATATGATAACCCGTGATGTCAGCGGAATAATCAGCACCGAATCTTGCGGGTACGCTGTGAAGCACACTCGGGAACACGGGGCCGTAGCCCATACCGATTAAAAGAAGACCCACAAGTGCAGTTCTGCCGATGGGCAGAATGAGAATAATCATACCCACAGCGGCGAGAGTCATACCGCCTTTAATCAGCGTATTATCGGAGAGTTTTTCGGACAGGAAGCCCGAAATGATTCTGCCGACCATAATTCCGCCGTAATAGAGCGAAATCCATTTTGCTGCTTCTTCGGGAGAAACAGCAATAACATTTACGGCATAGGTTGCACCCCAGGTGCCTATAAGAAATTCACCGCCGCAGTAAAGTCCGAGCGAAAGAATGCTCGTAATCATTCCTTTCATTTTCAGTAAATCAAAGAGGCTTTTCTTTGGCAATTCTTTTTGTTCAATTTCCGTTTCGGAAGCAGTTTTCGGCTGAATATTCCATTTTTTTAGGCTTGCAAGAATGATAAGTGCAATCGAAAACTGAATAATCGCAACAACACGGTAGCCGTTACGCCATGTACCCTCACCGCCGAGGAATGCAGACATTATCATCGGGCTTATCGTAACACCAAGCCCCCAACAACAATGAAGCCAGTTCATATGCTTTGCTTTGTAATGAAGTGAAACAAAATTGTTAAGACCCGTATCAATCGCACCTGCGCCGTAGCCCATAATAATAGTGCAAAGCATCATAACAACGATGTTGGGTGCAAAACTGATGCCGATAAGTCCGAGTGCGGTAAGAAGAGTTGAGAAAAATGTTACCTTACCGGTGCCGAATTTTCTGAGGAGAGGTCCTGCAATAAATGCAACACCGCCCGTGCAGATACCCGTTATTATGCTGTAAAGAGATGCAAAACTCTCCGGTGTGCCGAATTCAACGTGTACAACGGGCCACGCAACGCCGAAAAGCGAATCGGGAAACCCGAGCGAAACAAAAGCTATGTAAATAACAATAAGTAATGCTGTCATATCAATACTCCTGCGATGATTTAATCGGGATATGTTACCTGTCTGCCGGTAACAGCTTCTATAAATTTACCGTAAACATCAGTTGCAAATTTCTGAAATTTGCTTTTGAAGGCGAACTCACGCGCCATTTTGTATGTGAATTTATCGCCGTTGAGTTTTTCTTCTTTTACGGTTTCAAAATCGTATATATCAAATATACGTGCTACCCGTGTTTCATAAGTTGAGGTGTCATTTTCGTCGATTTCAATTACACGGTAGCCGCATTGTGTGGAATGAAAAAGTCCTATATAACGTGTGCTGAGAGAATTGACAATATCAATTCCTTTATACTCAACAGCAAAGGCATTTGTGTGGTCGTGGCCCGAAAACATTGCAAGTACATCGCCTTTCTCAACCATAGCCTCAAACTGACCGTAGTTATTATAACCGGGGCAAGGAGTTTCTCTTATTGTGCCGTAATTCACACGGTCAGGGTCAAACATATAATATTCTTCTTTGTTGTATAAATGCTTGTATGCATAAGATTTCCACGAATCCGACTTTTGAAGTGCATCATAGATTTCCCCAACGATTATATGCTGAAAAACGAGAGAATTCACTTTTTCTCCGCCGTTTTCTGCAGTAAGCTTGTCAGATGTCTGTTTATACCATTCAATCTGGTCGGGTTTAACGCAGCTGTATCTGCCTTCTTCATCATAATCACCCGAATCAAACACCCATAGATTGAATTTTATTTTTTTGCCGTCTGATGAAAGTACGGGAATATTGTATGTACCGCACCCCGAAAGAGCATCACCGTCATCGACGGAAACTGAGCAGGAAAATGTGTTGTAATATGCCATCAGATCTTCGCGGGACAAGGCACCTTGCTCTGAATCGTGATTACCGAAGGTTACAGCAACGGGAATATTCCTTGAATCAAAAATATTCATCAGTGCGTTTATAAGTTTCTTCGTTTCTTCTGCATTGTCGTAATTTAAAACGATATCACCCGTCAGCATAACAATGTCAGGCTTTTCTGCATCACAGGCTCTCTCAACAAGCCAGAGTGTCGGGTCGAAATTATGGTTATCTTTAAGATGGGTATCGGTAATATGCAGAATTTTTAGTTTGTCGTCTGAGCCGAACTTAATTGTTGTATCAGTATTGTTTTTACTGTCTGCGGGATTAAAATTAACCTTACTGTATTCAGGTCTTATTGAAAGTGCTAAAATCCCCGAAATTATAACAACCGATACAAGTAAAATTATCTTTGCTATTCGCTTTTTCATTGTTCCGACCTCCAAAACAACATATGTAAATAATAGGTAGTGCTGTTATATCAATACTCCGATGAAATGTATCTCACCTTATATTATCATACAGAAGAAAAAATGTCTATAAAAAGAATGAAAACACATAAATACACATTGAAATAAATCTTAAATTGAAAAATTTACTGTTTTTATATTTGATTTTTTCTTTACAGGTGTTATAATCATTGTGAAAAAGATAATTTCAGGGGGAATAAAAAATGACGGTTAAATCTGAATTGCATACGGATGTACTTGTTCTCGGAAGCGGTCCTTCGGGATTTGCGGCGGCATACACGGCGGCAAAAAACGGTGCTGATGTAATTCTTGTTGAGCAAAACGGAGATATCGGAGGTATTTCAACATCAGGACTTATGAGTCATTGGACGGGCAGTTGCACAAGCCCCCTTTATTATGAAATATTAAAAAGAAGTGCCGAAATGAACGAGGGTGAATTCAATAATAAGATTGTGAATCTTATTGACCCCGAAAAGCTGAAAACACTTTATCTTGAAATGCTCTGTGAAGTGGGATGTCGCGTTATGCTTTACACTTTTGCAGAGGATGCAATATGTAACGGGGATAAAATTCTCGGTGCAACTGTTATCAATAAATCCGGAAAAACGGATATCTATGCAAAGATAACTGTTGATGCTACGGGTGATGGTGATATTGCCGCAAGAGCAGGTGCTGAGTATATTCTCGGCAGAGAAAATGACAACAGAATGCAACCTGCAACCATTATGTTCAAAGTGGGCGGTGTTGATTATGAACGAGCTGTATTTTTAGGCTCATTTGAATCAACTTGCGATACCCCGAACGGTGAGCTTCAGGCGTTGGCAAAGGAGCATATTCCTTATCCGGCAGGTCATATTCTTACATATAAATCCACGCTTCCCGGTGTTGTTACCTGTAATATGACAAATGCCATTGATATTGACGGGACAAAGGCAGATGACCTTACACGTGCAACACTCATATGCAGAAAGCAGATGGATGATATTGTAAAATATCTTCGAAGATTTGTACCGGGTTATGAAAACTGTTTTGTTATAAGTTCGGCTTCATTAATAGGCATCCGCGAAACAAGACATTTCAAGGGTAAATATACTTTGACCGAAAATGATATTCTTGAAGCGAGAGTATTTGATGATTACGTTGTCAAAGATGCTTATTTCAATTTTGATGTTCATAATATCACAGGTGCGGGACTTGATAAAACGGGAGTGCAGAAGCATTTTGGACAGACTAAGGGTTACACCATACCTTATCGTTGTCTTATTCCCGAAATTAAAGAAAATCTTCTTCTTTGCGGAAGAAATATTTCGGGTACACATATGGCACATTCCAATTTCAGGGTAATGCCTATCTGTGTCGGAATAGGGGAGGCCGCAGGTGCGGCAGCAGTAATAGCTGCAGAAAAAAATATTGCATTGACTGACGTAACGGCAGAATCGATCAGAGAAATTATCGGAATATGAAATATACTAAAAACAGGAGACCGATTATGGAAGTAAGATTGATAAAACCTGACGAAGCTGTGGATTATCTTAAGATATCCGCCGCATCATTTATATGGAAATTCGATAAAGACGTGGACAAAGAGGTCGAAATGCCCGTTCTCGGTGCTTTTTATGAGGGCAGACTTGTTGCAGGTGTTGAGCTGTTTGATTTTAAGTGTAACTACTGTGGTAATCTGATAAACACACTTGTTCTCAGCGGTGTGTGCAGCAAACCCGAATTCAGAGGAATGGGCAGTATAAGAGCAATCTTTGATGAGGTTGGCAGAACTGCCGTTGAAAATGACATTACTGCAGGTTTCCTTGCGCCGTTTTCAATATCATATTATGAAAAATTCGGCTATGCAAATCTTAACCGCACTTTTGCAATCAGAGTACCTTTCTGCAATCTCACACACATTCCGCATAATAACGATGTTGAGCTTTATACGGGCGAACAGCTTGAAGAACTTTGTGAACTGCATAATAAATGCGTTTTTAAAGAAAATCTTATGACAATCAGAGAGGACAAAAAGCATTTCTGCTCAGAGCCTTTGGAAAATGCGGATTATACATACATTCACCGTAATTCTTCTGGCGAAGCAGACGGATATGTCCGTTTCAGGATAAAGCGCCCCGACGAGCTTGTGGCGGAAGAACTGTTTGTGTTGACTCCCGATGCTCTTAGAGGCATTATAGGCTTTTTACGCAATTACGACGGTATTGTAAAAACTCTGCTTGTAAAAAAACAGTATCAGGGTTCACCTTTTGCCTGTCTTGCCGACAGGATAGCCGATGTCAATTATGAATATCAGGGCGGCTATGCAGGAAGAATATACAATCTTAAAAAACTGCTCGAAAACAATGCATATCCCGAAAAATACGGCAGATTCAGTATATTAAGCCTTGATGAACTCCCTCAGAATAAAGGTATATTCGATGTTGAATATCAAAACGGCAAAGCAACCGTTGCACAACGAGCCGACGGCGATTATGATGTCGCATTAACACCGCCTGCTGCGGCAAGACTGCTTCTTGCAGGTGAAGGACATACGGCACAGACTGCTGTTTACATAGACGGCGTTAAACTTAGAACCGATGCTGATGATTTCTTCAGAGCGTTTCCTTATCGTGCAACACGATTTACAGACAGTTGCTGGTCGCTGTAAAGTTATAATTAAATGTAGGAGTATAAAATGGATTTCAGAATTGAAAAAGATACAATGGGCGAGGTTAAAGTGCCTGCGGATAAATTATGGGGTGCACAGACTCAGCGCAGTTTTATGAATTTTAAAATCGGCGATGTAATAATGCCGAGAGAGATAATTTCAGCGTTGGCTTCGCTTAAAAAGGCTTGTGCCCGTGTAAACGGAAGGTCGGGTAAAATAACACCTGAAAAAGCCGCACTTATTGAACAGGCGGCAGATGAAATTCTTGAGGGTAAGCTTTATGAGAATTTTCCTTTGTCTGTTTTTCAGACAGGCAGCGGCACACAGACGAATATGAATGTCAATGAGGTTATTGCAGGACGCGGGAATGCAATAGCAAGTGAAAAATTACTTCATCCCAATGATGACGTGAATGCATCTCAAAGCTCTAATGATACATTTCCTTCTGCTATGAATATTGCCGCAGCATGTGAAATTGAAAAGCATCTGTTGCCTTCGCTTGACAGGCTGATAAATGCATTTTTCGCACTTGAAAAAGCAAATCCCGATGTAATCAAAATAGGCAGAACTCATTTGCAGGATGCAACACCTATAAAGTTTTCACAGGAGGTAAGCGGTTGGCGAGGACTGCTTGAAAGTGCAAGAGAAATGGTAATTTCATCACTCAAACCGCTTCGCTCCCTTGCAATCGGAGGTACAGCGGTAGGAACAGGACTTAATGCTCCCGACGGATTTGACAAAGAGGTTTGTGCCGAGCTGACTTTGTTGCTCGGAACTGAATTTGTGCCCGATGAAAATAAATTCCGTGCATTGACGGGTAAAGAATCTTTTGTTTTTGCTCACGGTGCGTTAAAAGCACTTGCCGCAAATCTTATGAAAATTGCAAACGACATACGTTGGCTTGCGGCAGGGCCAAGATGCGGTCTGGGTGAATTAAATATACCCGAGAATGAGCCCGGAAGCTCCATTATGCCCGGCAAGGTCAACCCAACACAATGCGAAGCCGTAACAATGGTTGCAGTTCAGGTTATGGGTAATGACACGGCTGTGGGATTTGCCGCATCACAGGGCAATTTTGAGCTGAATGTATTTATGCCTGTATGTGCATATAATTTTTTGCAGTCTGTAAGATTGCTTGCAGATGTTATGTGTTCCTTTGCTGATAACTGCGTATGCGGAATTACGGTTAATGATAAAAAAATGCAGGATTATCTTGAGCGTTCACTTATGCTCGTTACTTGCCTTACCCCCCGAATCGGTTATGATAAGGCTGCTGCTGCGGCAAAATTTGCCCATAAGAACGGCTTGACGTTAAAAGAAGCTGTTGTGGGACAAGGTTTGCTCAGTGAAGAGGAATACAATGAAGCAGTCAACCCTGCAAATATGGTTTAAGGAGAAAAATTATGGATTACGCAAAAGAGTCGCTTCGTCTTCACGGGGAATGGAAAGGTAAAATTGAGGTTGTTGCAACCGTACCCACCCAAACAAAGGACGATTTATCACTTGCATACACACCCGGTGTTGCACAGCCCTGTCTTGCTATTAAAGAGGATATAAATAAAAGTTATGAACTTACACGAAGACACAATCTTTGTGCTGTTATAACAGACGGCAGTGCCGTTCTCGGACTCGGTGATATCGGCCCTGAAGCAGGTATGCCCGTTATGGAAGGTAAGTGCGTTCTGTTTAAGTCATTCGGCGGCGTTGATGCATTCCCTCTGTGTGTAAAAACAAAAGATGTGGATGAGTTCGTGCAGACTGTATATAACATTTCAGGCAGTTTCGGCGGTATAAATCTTGAAGATATTTCAGCCCCGAGATGCTTTGAAATTGAGCAAAAACTCAAAGAAAAATGTGATATTCCCGTATTTCACGACGATCAGCACGGAACGGCAGTTATTGTTCTTGCAGGACTTACAAATGCATTGAAGATAGTCAAAAAAGACCGCTCAGATGCAAAAGTTGTTATCAACGGTATAGGTGCGGCAGGTACATCAGTTTGCCGTCTTTTGCTTGCGGCAGGATTTAAAAATATTACACTTTGCGACAGATTCGGTATTCTGTGCGAAGGTTCACCCGATATTCCTTTTGAGCATATGGCACAGCTTGCAAAGCTTACAAACCGTAATAAGCAGACAGGTACACTTAAAGATGCCCTCATAGGTGCAGATGTATTTTTAGGCTTTTCCGCGCCGAATATTGTAACGGCGGATATGGTTAAAACAATGAACCGCGATGCGATTATATTTGCCTGTGCAAATCCCAATCCTGAGATTTTCCCTGATGAGGCAAAAGCAGGCGGAGCTAAGATTATTTCAACGGGACGCTCGGATTATCCCAATCAGATAAATAATGTTCTTGCATTCCCGGGTATTTTCAGAGGTACGTTTGATGTCCGTGCAAGTGAAATCAATGAAGAAATGAAGATGGCGGCGGCAAATGCTATTGCAGAGCTTATAGCAGATGATGAACTGTCTGTCGATTACATAATACCCAAAGCTTTTGACCCTCGTGTGGGTAAAGCTGTTGCCGAAGCTGTTGCCGAAGCCGCAAGAAAAACAGGTGTTTCACGGATTTAACAGTTTTAGGGTAAAATATATTCTTATTTATTTAAAATAAAATTCACAAAGTATAAAAATTTATTTATAAATCGGCTGTTCTTCCAAAAAATATCTGTTGACAAACTGAATTTTTTTGCTATAATATAAACAGAGACTCAGCTTTTTTGGAAAGTCTGTCAGGGAGAATGCGTCGGCGACTGAAAGCGCGTTTGAGATGAGTAGTAAGCATGGGAACACTCTGTTAATGCTAAAATTTAATATTAAAAGAGGATGTGTTCTTTTGCACATCAATGCGGGTGGCACCGCGGGTAATTATGTTTGCTCGTCCCGGGGATATTTTTTAATATTCCCCGGGGCTATTTTTTTGTATAAAACAGGAGGTATGCTTTATGTACAGAACCCTATATTGTAACGATATCCGTGATGAACATATCGGCCAGACTGTACAGCTTGCAGGTTGGGTTGATGTTGTCCGCGACCACGGCGGCGTTATATTTGTTGATCTTCGTGATTATACAGGTGTAACACAGGTGGTTATTCACAATGAGGCTTTGCTTAAAAACGTAAACCGCGAAACAGTTATTTCCGTAAGCGGTACTGTTGAAAAGCGTGATGCTGAAACAGTAAACACAAAAATTGATACAGGTTATGTTGAGTTGGTTGCCGACAGTCTTCAGGTGCTCGGTAAATCTCTTAATATGTTACCCTTTGAGGTAAGAAGCTCAAGACAGAGTAAGGATGAACTCCGTCTTAAATACCGCTATCTTGACCTTCGTAATCCAAAAAACCATAACAACCTTGTTATGCGTTCAAGAATCATCCGTCATCTGAGAAATATGATGGAGGGTAAGGGATTTTTGGATATGCAGACACCTATCCTTACTGCATCTTCACCCGAGGGCGCACGAGATTTCCTTGTTCCCAGCCGTAAACATCCGGGCAAGTTCTATGCTTTGCCTCAGGCACCTCAGCAGTTCAAACAGTTGCTTATGGTTTCAGGCTTCGACAGATACTTCCAGGTAGCTCCCTGTTTCCGTGATGAGGATGCAAGAGCAGACCGTTCACCCGGTGAATTCTATCAGCTTGACTTCGAAATGGCTTTTGCCACACAGGAAGAAGTTCTTGATGTCTGTGAAGACGTTATTTACGACACATTCAAAACTTTCTCCGATAAAAAAGTAACTCCCAAGCCTTTCCGCCGTATCACTTATGCAGATGCTATGATGACATACGGCTCCGATAAGCCTGACCTTCGTAATCCGCTTATTATCTGTGATCTGACCGCATTTTTTGCAGGCGTTGATTTCCCCGCATTCAAGGGCAGACCCGTAAGAGGTATTGTTGCAGACTGTAAGGGCAAATCAAAGAAATTCTTTGAGGATTCTCTCAAATATGCAACATCTGCAGAGGTAGGTCTCGGCGGTCTTGGTTACATCACTCTTAAAGACGGTGTTTTTGCAGGTCCTATCGCTAAATTCTTAAGTGAAGAACAGAAAGCTGAAATCACAGCTCTTACAGGCGTAAAAGAGGGTGAAACACTCTTCTTCATCTGTGATGATAAGAAAAACGATACAGAAAAGAAGGCGGGCCTTATCCGTACATGGCTTGCTAAGAAAGAACAGCTTGACCTTATCCGCGACGATGCATTTGAATTCTGCTTTGTAGTAGATTTCCCAATGTACGAAATTGATGAGGAAACAGGCGATACAATCTTTACTCATAACCCCTTCTCAATGCCTCAGGGCGGTATGGATGCTCTTATGTCAAAAGATCCCACAGAGGTTCTTGCATATCAGTACGACCTTGTTTGTAACGGTATTGAGCTTGCATCGGGTGCTGTGCGTAACCACGATATTGATATTATGAAAAAAGCATTCGATATTGCAGGCTATGACGAAGCAGAGCTTAAAAAACGCTTTAACGCTTTGTATACAGCATTCCAGTACGGCGCTCCTCCTCACGCAGGTATGGCACCCGGTATTGACCGTATGGTTATGCTTCTTACTGATGAAGAAAAAATCCTTGATGTTATCGCATTCCCCCTTAACGGTAATGCACAGGATCTTCTTCTCGGCGCTCCGAGCGAAGTTACAAATCAGCAGCTTGAGGATGTTCATCTTCTCGGCAGCGGCAGTGCACTTGCACAGCGTTCAGCCGCAACTGCATCATCGGGCAAACAGGCACAGGGCAAGCGTTCCACATTTTCAAATGCTCAGCAGCTCAATCAGCTTGCTTTAACCGAATCTGAAGAATCCGTTATGCAGACTATTTTTGCAAAAATGAACGAAAGCGAACAGATACTCAAAACCTGTGATACCGAAGATGTTGAAGCAATGGTACACGTTATGCCTATGACTAACGTATTGCGTGAAGACGTACGCAGTCAGCCCTTCACAAGAGAGAGTCTTCTTGAAGGCGCTCCCGAGCGTAATGATGACAGCTGGCAAGTACCCAGACTTGTAAAGTGAGGTGTGTAGAATGAAAAATTATGTAACACAATTATGTGAAAACGGAGTTTTTGCAGTTGACGATACAATTCTTGTAAAAGATGCTCAGACAGCGGCAGGCTCACGTATTCTTGAAGGCTTCAAACCCCTTTTCAGTGCAGAAGCAGTTACCCGTCTTGAAAAAAAAGGCTTTAAAGCGGCAGGTAAAACCAATGTTGGTGAATTCGGCCTTGATCTTGTTGGTGAATTTTCTTACTACGCACCGCAGGAAGGTCAGCTTAAAGGCTCGGCCGCATCACTTGTTGCAAACGGTGATGTTGCATTCGCTTTGGGTGTGGATATGAACGGCGCAACAAGACGTGCCGCAGCACTTTCAGGTGTTGATTTCCTTAAACCCACATACGGTACTGTTTCACGTTACGGCGTTGTTTCATGTGCTGCATCGGGTGAACAGGTAGGCGTTTATGCAAAGAATGCCGAAGGCGTAAAAGATGTTATGTCAGTTATCGCAGGCCACGATGATAAGGACGGCACAAGCCTTCGTACCGAATCTTACGACTATTGTGTTGATGCCGATGTAAACGGCAAAAAAGTCTGCATCGTAAAAGAACTTCTTGATAAAGCAGACGATGCAACAAAGGTAAAAGTTAACGCTTATGCAGATTTACTTCGTGCAAACGGTGTAACTGTTGATACAATTTCCTGTGATTTGTTTGAAATTGCAAATACAGCATGGCAGATTCTTATGTGTGCAGAAACCTGTAACAATGTTTCACGTTATGACGGCGTAAAGTACGGCCACCGTTCATCAACTTACAGAAATATTGATGAATTGTATGTAAATTCAAGAACTGAAGGCTTTAATTTCCTTACAAAAGCTGTTATCCTTTACGGCTCTGATGTTTTGTCCAAAAACAGATATAAGGATTGCTATGATAAATCATTACGTGTACGCCGTGTTGTTGCAGAAGGTATGGCAAAGCTTTTTGAATCATACGATGCTGTTCTTACTCCCGTATGCTCAAAGACATCATATGAATCATATGATATAGACGATGCATTCGTAAAAGTATTTGAAGAAAGCGTATTTACAGCAGTTGCAAACCTTATCGGCACTCCAGCTTTGGTAAGCGGCGATGTTCAGCTTATGGGTAAGCATTTCGGTGAAAGTACACTTCTCTCACTTGCACACAGCGTTGAAAGGAAAGGTGAATGAATATGAATTATGAAATCGTCATCGGCCTTGAAACTCATGTAGAGCTTGGTACAGAATCAAAAATATTCTGTTCCTGTGGCGGTCATTCAGCGGCAAAAGAGCCTAACGACTGTGTATGTCCCGCTTGCTCAGGTATGCCCGGTATGCTCCCCGTAATGAATAAAAGGGTAGTAGAGCTTGCTGTTACAGCAGGTCTTATGCTCAACTGTGAGATTAATCGTTATACTACATTTGATAAGAAAAACTATTATTATCCCGACCTGCCCTGCGCTTATCAGATTACTCAGCTCAATCATCCTATTTGTACAAACGGCTGTGTTACATTAAAGACGTCTGCAGGCACACGTGATATCCGCATTAAGCAGATTCATATGGAAGAGGATGCAGGTAAGCTTGTTCACGGCGGTAATTCATCATTTGTTGATTTCAACCGTACAAGTGTTCCGCTTATCGAGATTGTTACTCAGCCCGATTTCCGTAGTGCAGAAGAGGTTGTAACTTATCTTAATAAGCTTAAAAATATGTTCCGTTCAGGCGGTATTTCAGAATGTGAAGAAGGCGCAATGCGTTGCGACGTTAACATTTCAGTCCGTCCCGAGGGCAGTACAGAATTCGGCGTACGTACCGAAATCAAGAATATGAGCTCATTTGAAGCAATCGAGCGTGCTATCCGTTACGAATCACAGCGTCATATTGATGCTCTTGAGTTCGAAACAGAGGAGCTTGTACAGGAAACAAGACGTTTTGATGATGTCAGCGGTAAGACCTTTGCTATGAGAAATAAAGAAACAGAGGCAGATTACCGTTATTTCCCCGATGCAAACTTAATGCCCATTATCATTGACGATGAATGGCTTGAGCAGATTAAAGCGGCAAAGCCTGTTGCTCTTGATGAAAAAGCTGAAATGTACAGAGACGCAGGAATTTCCGATAAGGAAATTGATATGATTATTGCAAACCATAAAATTGCAACTCTGCTCGATGAAACGGTTGCTCTCGGTTGTAATATGAAAGATACTGCGGCATATATTCTTACAGACTGTATGGGTATTCTTCGTAAAGCCGGCAAAGCTCCCAATGAACTTGATATTACAGCCGCAAATCTTGCAGTAGTCATTAAAATGGTTGCAGACGGCAAAATCAACCGTAATGCAGGTAAAAAGGTGCTTATTGCAATGATTGAAGACGGAGCAGACCCCGTTGAATACTGCAAGGCTAACGGTCTTGATAAACAGGTAGATTCTTCTGCAGTTGAAGGCATTGTTGACAGCGTTATCGCCGCAAATCCGCAGGCTGTTGAAGATTACAAAAACGGTAAAGTAAAAGCTCTGCAGGCTCTTTTCGGTGCTTGTATGAAAGAGCTTAAAGGCGCAGGCGACCCCACCGTTATTAAAAATCTTCTTGAATCAAAGCTTAAATAAAACAATCGCCCAAGTGTCGTTACGATACTTGGGCAAAATTTATAACGTACAATGTAATTTGTTGGTGTATCGTAGGGGCCGCCATTGTGTCAAGAAAAACATGGTAAACAGTAGTGCAAGGACATGGTATACACATTTAAAGCCTTGAAATATGCCTGTTAATAAGTTTGCCGTCGTGAACAGAAAACTCAGCAATCTTAAAATTACGATAACAGGCAATAAATGAAT
>JAZSLJ010000072.1:0-3022 GCA_045535305.1 Acutalibacteraceae bacterium | reverse complement strand
GTTCCGTTTACAGTCTTGCTTGTACGAATACCGTTTTCATCATACTTGTAGCTTGCGGATTTTGTACCGTTGCTGAAAGTCGCCATACGTCTGCCGTACCAGGTGTAGGTGTTGTTGCCGTAAGTCAGCGGATTACCTAACGCATCATAGGTTATATCAGTACCGTTGTATGATGCAAGTTTATCTTTCCAAGTAGTATCGTAGGTGTATGCTACGGTTGTACTTGTACCTGACGGAGTGGCAGCGGTGGTGTAAGCATAAGTTTTCTTATTCAGTATATTACCGCTGTTGTTGTATGTGTAGACTACGGTTTCATTCGTAATCTGAGAATCCACACGCACAAGTCTGCTCAGCTCGTCGTAAGTGTAGGTTTCTTTTGTGCCGTCAGCATGTGTTACGCTTGTTATGTTACCTAATTTATCATATGTGTATGATAATGTATCATTGATACGACTGTAGCTTATTCTTGAAACAAGGCCGCTTGTATAGATTGGGTTTGAAGCCCTGTTTGTGTAAGTGTAAAAAGCAACATTGGCAAAAAAACCTTCTGATGATATTGATTTTTCCGATGTTACTCTGCCTAAAGCATCGTACTCAATGCCGGATTTACTGTTATCGGTAAATGTTGTTTCACTAAGAGCATTGTCCTTAGTCAAATCATAAGAATACGTTGCTTTCTCTGTCAAACCGCCGAAGCTGTAGGTTATACCTGTGGTAAGGTTCCTTGTATCGAATGCTGTGCGGATGTATGCACCGTCGCTGCGGGATTTTTCAATCAGTCTGCCCGATAAATCGTAGGTGTAGTAGGTCTGCAGACCTTCATATCCAAGGGCAACGGCATAACCGTTACCCTTGAAATTTGATTCAATTGTCAAATGCAAAAATATCTTTTAGATGATTATTTTCGTATCAGTTCAAATGGTGCTGCCGGAAGCTGCTTTGGCAACTCTTTATCTTTAAGATTATACTCTTTTCTGTTTCTTTCAGAATACACATACGGAATATTCAAACACATGCTTAAATCTCCGTCTTCAATACACATTGAAAACGAAAATGTTTTTAATTTTTTCATTGACTTTAAAAAATTAAGATTGGGAAGAATGTTCTGACCGAACAAATGCAGGTGTTCCAAATTAACCAATTGATTAATACATGAAAAATCTTTTATTTTCGGACAGTTTTCTATGGTTAAAGATCTCAATGATTCTGCAACATTACTTAATTCGGAAATATCCTGCAACTTCCGTCCGTAATATATAGCCAATTGTTGCAAATTATCAAATGAATTTATTCCGTCAAGTGAGGTTAAACCGCACAGAGTAAATTCCAAATCCATTAAATCTTTGCAATTGCTCAAATATTTCAAATTTCTATGATTCTTATCACCATATATCGTTGCAATCTGTAGTGTCTGAATACTGTTATAATTCATGTGTCCTTTTTTTGCAACATGTAAATCCGTTATGCCTTTGATTTTACTGTAATCAATAGTTGTAGACAGCAATTCTTCCGCCCCGCCATACTGTGTTCTGCAATTTAAATACCTGATATCCGGCATATCATACAATGGTGAATAATCAAAATTATCTGTTGCTGTATCTGCAGGAATAATATCAATATATTTCAGTGTGGGACAACGGGTAATAAAGCTGATATCTTCAGCAATTATCAATGCCTTTTCAAGTCTATAGTCATTAATGAGTTTTATATGTTCATCTAATGATCGTTCTGAAAAACATTTTTTCGGAGTCCAGCAATTACATTTTTCCGGATTACGGATAACTATTCCATTATATACATTAGATGGCTTATATACACATGTAAAAACAAATCCATCTCTGGAAATACAGTGATATGGGAGCATATATTCTATAATATCATTTAATGTATTCATTATTACCACCAACTGCTGAATGAATTATAGTATTTTTTTCCAGGACTCCATATTTTATTATATGTATTACTGTGGCCAACACCATATTGAGTTTGCAGTGCATATTCTTCAATAAAAGCATATTTATCTGGTTTTGAAGCTCTCCAGCGTATTGAGGTTACAATATCACCTTGCATATTATTTAATTTGTGAGGATTTGCATATCTTTTGGCTGATTGGATTGCTCTGTCAAAATTTCCTTTACCAATATATGTTTTTCCACTTTTATAAGTAATTTCATACGCACCAACAGAAGAACTAACAGTTTTTTTTGTGGCTTTAGCAACATCAATAACATTATCTGTGTTTTCAATGGCAGTTTTTGCAACCTTTATTGCTTTTGTTGCTTCGCCTAAACCAGTAACAAACGGAACAAGGTCCACAGCATCACCAACAAGCCCTGCCCAAGCCCATACATCTGTAGGATTAATGCATACCTCAACAACACTTATACCAAGAGAAGCTACATCAAATACAGTTTCCCAAACATCTCCGCCACGGTCTAGGCGTATTATTGGATTATTCCCACAATAAGCAAAAAGGTTATAACTTGAGAAATCGCCGTTAGCACCTAAAAGTGAAGCATCATCTGCACTAATAAACCTACCCCATTCGGGGTTATAGTACCTACTGTTTAAGTAGTACAGACCTGACTCCGTATCATAGTAATAACCACGATAGCGGAACGGATTTGTTTGTGCAATACTTGTAAGGGAAGAGAGATTTGTTATTTTACCCCAAGCATCGTATGTGTAAGTACCAACAATGTTTGAATCTGCATCAAGAATGTGAGTTACATCACCTTGCAGGTTGTACACGTAGAAATACATGCTTCCGCCGTACTTGAAAGCTATGCGTTTGCCGTTACCGTCGTAATAAAACGGTATTGTTATATTTCCTACTTTCTGCGCAAGAATTGTAGTTCCGTCAACAAAGAACGATGTTTTCGTTCCGTTTACAGTCTTGCTTGTACGAATACCGTTTTCATCATACTTGTAGCTTGCGGATTTTGTACCGTTGCTGAAAGTCGCCATACGTCTGCCGTACCAGGTGTAGGTGTTGTTGCCGTAAGTCAGCGGATTACCTAAC
>JAZSLJ010000046.1:0-7369 GCA_045535305.1 Acutalibacteraceae bacterium | reverse complement strand
CACCTGTTTCTTTTCTGTAATCCTCACAAACCTTGACAGCAACTGCTGTATGTGTATCACAAAGATAGCCGTATTGCTCATAAACATCGTGAATTGTCTTTTTGGTTTCATCGTCTGTACAGCAACCTGCTGAGTATATCTCATTAATTTTTGCAAGAACATCTGCAGACACTTCAAAAGTACCGTTCTTTTTAAGAGAATCATAAAGAGCGTTTACTGCATTGTCATCTTCACCGTGAAGCATAAACATAAGTCTTTCAAGGTTTGACGAAATAAGAATATCCATCGAAGGAGAAATTGTTGCATAAAAATCCCTGTTCTTATCGTACTTACCTGTTTTTATAAAGTCTGTAAGAACATTGTTAGCATTAGATGCGCAAATGAGCTTTGCAAGAGGAAGTCCCATTTTCATAGCATAATTTGCAGCAAGAATATTGCCGAAATTACCTGTGGGAACAACAACATTAATCTTATCACCGAGATTGATTTTTCCCTGCTTTAACATATCACAGTATGCAGAGAAATAATAAACAATCTGAGGAACAAGTCTGCCCCAGTTGATTGAGTTTGCAGATGAAAATACAAGATTATTTTCAGCAAAAACTTTTTTGATTTCATCATCAGTAAAGATTGCCTTAACACCTGACTGTGCATCGTCAAAGTTGCCGTAAATAGCACAAACACCAACGTTATTGCCTTCCTGAGTGCACATCTGGCGCTTCTGCATAGGACTCACGCCGTCTTCGGGATAGAATACAAGAATCTTTGTTGAATCAACATCTTTAAAGCCTTCAAGAGCTGCTTTGCCCGTATCACCTGATGTTGCAACAAGAATAACGATTTCCTTATCTTTAAGTGTCTTCTTTGATGAACCGATAAGAAGATGCGGAAGCAACTGAAGTGCCATATCCTTGAAAGCACATGTAGGACCGTGCCACAATTCAAGAATATTAACGTTATCGTGAAGATTTACGACGGGAGCAACCTCATCAGATGAGAATTTACCTTCTTTATAAGCACCCTCAACAAAAGCTGAAATTTCATCCGCGGAGAAATCGGAAAGATAAAGTGAAAGAACTTTTTTTGCTCTTTCAATATAACTCATATCCTTCATTGAAGCTATAAAATCAAGAGAAACCTGAGGAACTTCACAAGGTACAAAAAGACCTCCCTCAGCTGAAATACCTCTTGTGATAGCCTCTGCTGAAGAAACCTTAAGTGATTTGTCTCGTGTTGATGTATAAATCATTTTAATACATACCTTTCAATTAATATCAAATAAACAAATTAAATTATATTATAACAGAACTTTCACTATTTGTAAATAGGTGTAATATAAAAAACTCAAAATGCATTTTCTATATGTCGCACGGCATACTTATCATCGCTCAATACAATTTCAATAATATCAAAACGCAGAGGTTTTGCTATTTTTGCGGCAGAAACAAATGCTGCAGCCGCAGATTTGACATTTTCTTCTTTTTTGCGGTCAACAGCATCAGACGGCGGAAAAAGACCTCCGCTTCTACGGGTTTTGACCTCGATAATACACAGAAAATCATCATTTTCTGCAATTATATCTATCTCACCGACTTTGGTTTTAAAATTAGCGGCAATAATATTGTATCCTTTTCTGCGAAGATACTGTGCGGCGCGCATTTCACCGAGCAATCCCGTTTTTCTTGGCTCTGCTATCATGGGTTTAATATCTTTTTAAGAAAAGATTTACGATGGTCAGGCAATATACCGTACTGTGCAATCTTTTCATAATGAAGCTTTGTTCCGTAGCCTTTATGCTTTTCAAATTCATATTCGGGATATTTTTCTGCAATCTGACGCATATATCTGTCTCTGCTGACTTTTGCAAGAATTGAAGCCGCGGCAATAGAAATTGATTTTGCATCACCTTTAACTATTGTAATTTCTTCAAATCCCGTGCCGGGTTTTCGGTTGCCGTCAACAAGTACAAGGTCGGGCTCTATACCCATATTTTCAACAGCTCTTTTCATTGCAAGAAATGTTGCATTAAGTATATTGATTTCATCAATTTCTGTTTCGGTAGCAAATCCTATTCCGTATGCTATTGAATTTTGAGTAATTATTTCAAAAATCTGTTCGCGTTTTTTCTCGCTTATTTTTTTTGAATCATTTATGCCGAGATTTTCAAGTCCGTCGGGAAGAATAACTGCCGCCGCATAAACAGGTCCTGCAAGAGGTCCTCTGCCCGCTTCATCAACTCCGCAGACAATTTTATATCCGTCAATATGTGCCTGATTTTCAAATTCGTATGTCATTTTACCCACTCCAAAGTAAGTCTTCCGAGCTTACCGCCTCTGTATTCATCAAGAATAGCCACAGATGCTCGCATTGTATCAATCTCACCGCCGCGTATCATCATACCGCGCTTTTTGCCTATCAATTCAAGTATCTCGTAAGGCTCCATATTTTCAAAATCACTGATTTTATAACGTTCTGTAAGTTTTTCGGGATAGTTATCACGCATAACGGTCAAAAAGCGGACAGCAAGAGTTTCAATATCCAGAATCTGGTCTTTAATTCCGCCTGTAAAAGCAAGCTTATCGCCAACTTCCGGGTCTTCAAACTTAGGCCACAGCACACCGGGGGTATCAAGCATTTCTATACCGCCGCCGATAACAAACCATTGATTATTTCTTGTAACACCGGCTCTGTCCTCAACTTTTGCTTTACCGCCTGCGCCCATTTTATTAATAAATGATGATTTGCCAGTATTAGGTATACCAACGACCATAATTCTCAGCGGTTTACCTGCCATTCCCTTTTCTTCGTTACGGCTGATAACATCTGACAGAACTTCTCTTACAAGAGGACGGAATTTATTAAGACCTTTTCCGCTTCGGCAATCTATTTCAAGTGCCGCCGCACCTTTTTGCTCGTAATATTCAATCCACTGTTTGGTAGCTCTGGGGTCAGCCAAATCAGCCTTATTAAAAAGTATAATTTTAGGTTTGCCCTCGGTAAGAGAATCAATTTCAGGATTTTTGCTGCTTTCGGGAATTCTTGCATCAAGCAACATTGTAACAGCATCAACCTGTTTTAACTGCTCTTTAATAAGACGGCGGGTTTTCGCCATATGTCCGGGAAACCATTGTACTTGCTGTTTTATTGTATCTGCCATAAAAATCACCTAAATCAGGGCTGAAATACACGCCGACTACCCATAAGGCAGTATTTGTTTCTCGAACAAAATTCCCTGTATCTTTGCCAAAAGCCTCGCAAGGCGACAAGCCTTGCTACGTTTTGTGGCTTCAATACAAGAAATTTTCTGTTCTTACGAAACTGCGAAGCACTTTAAAATATAAATTTTGGATACAAGAAAAGGCAAAAATTTCCGATAATGCTGACGCATATCGGGAATTTTTAACGCATTATTGTGCCAAAAGTTCATATTTTAAAGAAATACTTCCTTATGGGGAGCCGGCGTATAGCCCCGAAAATATATTTATTTATTAAAAGAATTAAGTTCAAATCCGTTTGCTTTTGACCATATTCCTTGTAATGCTTTGCCGAGAACATAGTCTTCATCAACAAAACCAACCATATATGAACGGCTATCCGTTGAATTATTGCGGTTATCACCCAAAACAAAGAGTTTTCCTTCGGGCACAAGAACAGGATACTCGTTTGTATCATCAAAATGCTTATCTGTAGCAGGCTCAAGAATATAATCTTCCTCAAGAGGAATCATATTTTCTGCTGTACTACCCACATAGACAATGCCTGCGTCATAATCAACATCTACCCATTGACCACCTGTAGCAATTACACGTTTTACAAGAGGTTCATTGAGGACACCTGGCTGTGCGATTATAACAATATCTTTATATTCATAATTACTTTGCGCGACAGAAACAATTATCTTATCACCGTCAGTAATTGTAGGAAGCATTGAGTCGCCGCTGACTGTTACTACGTTACAAATAAAAAGCAAAATAAATGTAACAATCATTAATGTAAAAACAGCTGATGACAGTATTTCAAATAAGGTATTTACAAAAAAATTATATATTTTTTTCATAATTATTCAATCATACCGAAGGGAGAGAGACCGAACACCACTTTACCGAGAATATAATATTCATCTATAAAACCAACCATATATGAACGGCTGTCTGTTGAATGATTACGGTTATCACCCATACAGAAATAGCTGTTTTCGGGCACCTGAACAGGATACTCATTCTTATCGGACCAAGGTCTGTCATTTGTTAGTGATGCAGTATAGTCTTCATCAAGAGGTTCCATAGTGTCAGGTGTGTTGCCCACATACACTATACCTGAAACATAGTCAATATCTACCCATTGACCCTCTGTTGCTATTACACGCTTAACAAGGGGCTCATATAACTCTTCGTTAGGTTCAACAACAATAACAATATCCTTATAGTCATACGTATCTGTATATGCAGTAATAATAAGCTTGTCTAAATGATGAAGCGTAGGCTCCATTGATTGACCGTTTACGGTTGTCAGTCTGAAGCCAAATGTAAATATTGCAGCAATAGCTACAACTGCACTGACAATTACAGACATTAATTCAAACAAATTGTTTGTAATTTTTTTCATTTACCTCTCGTCCCTTTAATCAATCTTGTAGTCTGATGAAATACGGAAAATAACTTTTCCGAGCACATAATCAGCATCAATATCACCTATTTCCGAACTTCTGCTGTCTTTTGAGCCGTTACGGTTATCACCCATTAAAAACAGGCATCCTTTTGATACTTTGTGCGGATATTCAATTTCATCATCATGGGGTTTAAAACTATTCTCATATATGTATGATTCCTGTAATTTTACGGAATCAACAAAAACCGATGAATTGTTATAATCAATATCTACTGTCTGATTTTCCGTAGCAATAACACGTTTTAAAAGAATAGTATCGTTATCGTCAACAGCGACAATAACATCACCTGTTTTCGGAGAATAATTAAAGGTGTATACTATTACTTTATCTCCGTCCTGCAGATTAGGAAGCATTGAATTACCGTCAACAACCATTACGCGGAAAAACATGCTCCATACAAAAAAGAGTATTGCAAAAATCCCTATAATAACCGAAAGCCAGTTAAAAAATGATTTCCACGCAGTTTCTATAATCTCTTCTTTTTCGGTTTTTTTATGATAATCATAATAAATATAACCGTTTGCTTTGTTATTCATAAAAACACCGACTTTCCATAAAATTTAAATATAACTTTATTAATGCAAAAAAAGGGACATAAATGCCCCTTTGATTGATTAAACAATTACTTGATCTGTGCTTTAACCTTAGCTGCTTTACCAACTCTGCCGCGAAGATAATAGAGTTTAGCTCTACGAACTTTACCGCTTCTGATAACTTCAACTTTAGCAACATTGGGGGAATGAACAGGGAATACTCTTTCAACACCAACACCGTAAGAAACACGTCTTACAGTAAATGTTTCTGCAACACCGCTACCCTTGCGAGCAATAACTGTGCCTTCAAATACCTGAATTCTTTCCTTTTCGCCCTCACGAATCTTAACGTGAACCTTAACGGTATCACCAACCTTGAACTGAGGTGCGTCTGCTTTAATGCTGTCCTGAGCAATAAGTTTTAATGCGTCCATGATTTTTCCTCCTTAATAATTTTCAGCCGTTCTTAACAACCTGCCAGAGGACCGACCGCTTTAATGTACGCTTTGTGCATTAATCGCCATTTACGTGCATTTCTGCCGTAAACGCAAAAGAACGCTCATATATATTAGCACAACAAAAATAAATTTGCAAGTATTTTTTTTAAATTACGGAAAATATTATTTATCGCATTATTTCAGCACTTTAAATATGACAAAAACTGTATAACTGTTACAAAACTTCTCTATTCTGCTTTCCTGAAAAAACGTTAAAGATTACAACAAAAACCAAACAAGTTACAAAAAACACAACCGAAGCATTAACTATATCCAGACAAAGCATAATAATAAGCATAAATATCAATAAAAACGATACAGCAACCTCAACTATACCTGATATTTTATTCGCCTTTTCACAACCGTAAAAATTCAAAAGAAGATTACTTAAAAATCTTCCGCCGTCAAGGATTCTTAAGGGAATAAGATTGATAATAAGTAAACCTAAATTTATATTATATGCAAGAGTGAACAAATCACCGTATTTTTTCAGATTACAGAAAATCAATATAAACACTGCATTTACAGCAGGACCGCACAATGCCGCAATACATTCATTTTTATATGATAACATTGTACTGTCGGTACTTATTTTTATGCCCATTCCGCCCAAAGAAATCTCACTTATTTTACAGTCCATCATTTTTAAAGCAATAAGATGTCCGATTTCGTGTAATGTTGAAAATATAATACAGCACAGATAATTATTACCCATTCCAATTGAAAGAAATAATGCAGCAGTGGCAAAAAAAGCAAAGCTTATACTAACAGCAAAATCAGATATTTTTATCTTCATAAATCTGTTAAGACATATTCAGGATTAACTCTTATATTATCCTTTCGCATCTCAAAATGAAGATGATTGCCTGTTGATGCACCTGTTGAGCCGACTTTGGCTATAACATCCCCTTGTTTAACTGTTTCACCGCTCTTTACATTCAATAATGAACAGTGAGCATAGATAGTAACAAACCCATCAGGATGCTGAATCTTCACATAGTTACCGTAGCTGTTGTCATACATAGCATCAAGCACATATCCGTCTGCTGATGCATATATCGGTGTGCCGTAATCGGCAGCAAGGTCTATGCCTGTATGCAAACCTGCAGAATCGGAAACAGGACTTATTCTGTAACCGAATCTCGAAGTAACTCTGTAATTATCCAAAGGTACAATCATAGAAAAATCAACATTATATTCATCAAAACAGATTCCTTCAAGGGTATCAAGTGAAGTAAACTGTAAATCTTCACCGCCGCCTATTACACTTTCGGATTCAATTTCATCATATACTTCGGAAACAGGATCATCGTGAATATTGTCTGATGTAACGTCTGATAAGGATTGACTTTCAGCTGAAGCTGCAGGTTTATCATCAGAATTCAGATTTTTCAAAGCATCTGCTATATCGTCAACAGTAATATCTCCTGTCATCAGTTTCGTATACTCATCACGCATAAGGGATGCAAATTTTCCATCCGAATACGCTGATACAACCAACAATGTTATAATAATAGCACAAACAACAGTCTGCACAATCATAATAACAGAAAACCAATCTTTCTTTTCAATTTCCTTTTTTGAATTAACCATAGCATATACACCTCTGAAAAAAGTATATGCTTGTATAAAATATTTTAGACTTTTTTTTAATTAAGTATTGACATTAG
>JAZSLJ010000002.1:0-9435 GCA_045535305.1 Acutalibacteraceae bacterium | reverse complement strand
ATAATATATGGAATCAGATGTATTCCGTACTTTCAAAGAATAAGGTTGATTATCTCAAATGGGATTTCAACCGAAACATTTCCGAGGCAGGCTCAGCACTTCTTCCTGCGGAGAGGTCAAAGGAATTCTTCCACCGTTTCGATTTAGGCACATACGACCTTATGGGCAGACTTACAAAGGCATTCCCCGATATGCTTATTGAAAACTGCTCCGGCGGCGGCGGACGCTTTGATCCCGGTATGCTTTACTATTCACCTCAGATATGGACAAGCGACAACACAGACCCCATTGAAAGACTTTCCATTCAGTTCGGTACATCACTCTGCTATCCTGCATCAACTATGGGCGCACACGTTTCCGCATCTTCAAGAACAGGCTACGAAACAAAGGGTAATGTGGCTCTTTGGGGTACATTCGGCTATGAGCTTGACCCCACAAAGCTTTGCGAATCCGACAGAGAAATCGTAAAACAGCAGGTTAAGGATTATCACAAATATTATGACCTTATACATTACGGCGATTTGTACCGTCTTATTGACCCGTATTTTGACCCTTATAAGGCTGCATGGAGCTTCGTTGCACCCGACAAGTCCGAGGCGATTGTAACTGTTGTGATTATGCGTGAAAAGTTCTGCGATGTTCAGTACATTAAGCTCAGAGGTCTTGATAAAAACAAATTCTATAAGAATGAAGCTGACGGAGAGATTTATTCAGGTGCTTTGCTTATGAATGCAGGTCTCAACATCACAGGTAAAATATGGTGCGACGGCGACAGCCTTATGCTCCACTTTACAGAGGTAAAGAATGACTGAAACAAAACAGCGAAAAAAGCGCATTGATGCCATTGATGCATTAAGAGGGCTTGCGGTAGTGCTTATGGTTTTCCATCATTTCTGTTTTGATCTGGTGGAATTCCTCAATGCACCGGAGTGGGTGTTTTATAATCCGCTGTTTGAGAATGTTCATTTTGTTTTTGCAGGTGTTTTTGTTGTTCTTTGCGGTGTGTCCTCACGCTTTTCAAGAAGCAACATAAAAAGAGGGCTTATCACCCTTGCGGCGGCCACAATAATATCACTTGTAACATACTTTATAAATATGCCCATTCTTTTCGGCATTCTTCAGCTGCTTTCGTTCTGTATGCTGTTTTACGGCATAACAGGGAAGCTGTGGGAAAAGCTGCCCAGATGGCTAATGCTTGTTTTTACCGTTCTCGGCATAATCGTTTCTGCTTGGTGCGTGAATAATATTGAAATTCAAAGCAAGAAGCTCTGGATTTTAGGCTGGACTTATAAAGGCTTTGTAAGCTACGATTATTTCCCGCTTTTTCCGTGGATATTCGTGTTCCTTTTCGGCACGTGGCTGGGATATTACATTAAAGAACACAGATTCCCCGAAAAATTTTATACACTTAAAATTCCCGTTCTGCCTAAAATCGGAAGATTATCACTTATTATTTATATGATTCATCAGCCGATTCTGTATGGGATAACGATGGTGATTAAACTATTAATTAATAATTAATCGAATTAACAATGTACAATGTATAATGTACAATGGTGGAAAGGGCTCTGCCCTTTAACCCGACTTATATATTATTCATTAATTGTAAATTGTACATTGTAAATTGTAAATTGATTTGTATAAATATTCAAATATACTGCATAATTTGCCGTTTTATACAATATTTGTTGCATATTTTCTGTAAATATTAATATAATTGGGTATTGCAAAATTTGTCATACGGTATTATAATACTATCATATTAAAAACAAAGAGGTTATCACAATGGAAAAGAAAAACATTAAAAAAGTTGTTCTTGCTTATTCAGGCGGTCTTGATACATCAATCATCATCCCTTGGCTTAAAGAAAATTATAACGACTGTGAGGTTATCGCAGTTTCCGGCGACGTAGGACAGGGTACAGAGCTTGACGGTCTTGAGGAAAAGGCTATTGCAACAGGCGCATCAAAGCTTTACGTTCTTGACCTTAAAAAGTCATTCATCGAAGATTATATTTGGCCCACACTCAAAGCTGGCGCAGTTTATGAGGGTGAATATCTCCTCGGTACATCTTTTGCAAGACCTATTATTGCAAAAGAGATTGTAGAAATTGCTAAAAAAGAAGGCGCAGACGCAATCTGCCACGGCTGTACAGGTAAGGGTAACGATCAGGTTCGTTTTGAGCTTACTATCAAGGCTTTTGCTCCCGACCTTGCAATCATCGCTCCCTGGAGAGAATGGTCAATCAAATCACGTGAGGAAGAAATCGAGTATGCAGAGGCTCACAAAATTCCTCTTAAGATAAACAGAGAAACAAATTACTCAAAGGATAAGAATCTCTGGCATCTTTCACACGAAGGTCTTGACCTTGAAGATCCCGCAAATGAGCCTATGTATCTTAAGGAAGGCTTCCTTGAAATGGGCGTAGCTCCCGAAGCAGCTCCCGACAAGCCTACATACGTTACAATTCACTTTGAACAGGGTGTTCCCACCGCTATTGACGGCAAGGAAATGGGCGCAATCGAGCTTCTTGAAACAGCAAATAAGCTCGGCGGCGAAAACGGCATCGGTCTTGCTGACCTTGTTGAAAACAGACTTGTTGGTATGAAATCCAGAGGTGTTTACGAAACTCCCGGCGGTACAATCCTTTACAGAGCACATCAGGTGCTTGAAACAATCTGTCTTGACAGAGATACACAGCACTATAAGGAGCTTGTTGCTGCAAAGTATGCAGAGCTGGTTTACTACGGTCAGTGGTTCACTCCTCTCCGTGAGGCTCTTGCAGCTTTTGTTGACGAAACACAGAAAACCGTTACAGGCGACGTAAAACTCAAGCTTTACAAGGGTAATATGATCAACGCAGGTAACCTCACCCTACTCACTTTACAGCGAAGAGGTTGCTACATTTGACGAGGATAATGTTTACGATCAGAAGGATTCTGCAGGCTTTATCAACCTGTTCGGTCTTCCCATTCAGGTAAGAGCAAAGCTTTCACAGAATTGGGATAAATAATTAAAAATTATGGAGCAGATCTGACGTCTGCTCCTGTTTTTTTGCTTAAGAAAACAATAATTTATCAATGCAAAATTCACAATTCACAATGCACAATTGATGAAAAGGCTCCGCCTTTTGAACCATTATATAGAGCGAAGCGGAACAAGCCGCTTGCGGCTTCCTTAACTCCTAACTCCTAACTCCTAACTCCTAACTACAATAATTTAGCATTCCGCTAAATTATTGTTTACTTTTTTTGTTTGTAAATTAATATTGAAAACTTATATATAATGCTTTATAATTAGATTTGAATTTAATGAAAAGGTGATCTGATGAAAAAATTTATATCTGCGGTGCTTGTAATTTCTTTGTTGCTTTCATTTTGCGTAACAGGCTTTGCAAAAACCGTAAAACCCGGTGATATGGACGGCGACGGCAATATAACAGCAGGTGATGCAAGAACAGTTCTCAGAATTTCCGCACAGCTTGAAAGCGGTGATGAAGATGCGTTGATTATCGGTGATATGGATGCTGACGGAAATATCACTGCCGGTGATGCAAGAACAGTTCTGCGAATTTCTGCCCAGCTTGAAAGCGAACTGCCCGAAATCACATTAGGCGGTACTACTCAGGAAATCAGCGACGGCGTAGGTATGGCATTGTCAAAATTTATTACAAATTACGGTCCGTTTGAAATAGTCGGCACATCCGACGGCACAAAAACTTACCGTAACGATTTTATTACCGTTGTTTCTGACCCCGAAATGATAAGTGATAACAGAATCAGCTCAATTACCGTTACAGGCGACGGCTATACTTTGAACGGAATCGGTGCAGGTATGTCCGAGAGTGATGCAAAAGCAAAGCTCTCTGCCGACAAGTGGGCGTTAAAGGCATCAAACGATATGTTGCAGATATATGCAAAAAACGGCTTGAATATCAAACTTGCCGTTAATGGCGGTAAGGTTACAAAGGTTGAATTCTGCCTTGCGGTATCACTTGTAAATGATGATTCATCTGATACGGAAAATCCCGATAATGTAAACAGTATCCCCGTTGACGAGCTTCCCGAAGCCGCCCAGTATTTTCTTAAAGGTCAGTTCGGAATCAAAGGCTCAATTTTCAGCAACGGCAAGGATACTCCCGTTTCAATGTATACCGATTCCGTTAATATCAATATGAGTGCGGTAATAGCTGCTGATAACGCAAATGAGGTTGATATGACTATTCTTCTGCTTGATGAGGGCAAGAAGAAAAAAAGCATTTATATTCTCAATAATGATGAAAAAAAATATTGTGAGCTTTCCAACACCACATTGTCGGTACTTAACGGACTTACAAACGGTGCGCTCAATCTCTCGGTTGATGATTTTGATTTTGACTTTAATCTTAACGATATTTCAACACTTGTAATAACAAAGGAAACAAGAACTGAGGATGGTGCTGAATATACCGTTTACAAAGCAAAGGGTGAAATGAATGTTACAAACCTTTATTTCATCGGTGATAATCTGAAAAAAGTTGTTACCACCGATTATTACGGTAATATTATCACCACTATTGACATTGACACTCTGATTTTTCCCTTGCCCGCAAATTGCTTCTCATACAAAGAATATGAAAAATCCGGAATTATGAGTATTTTTGGTGAGAATTTTGCTGAGAAACAATAATTTATCAGTGATGAGTGAGAAGTGAGGAGTGAGGAGTTGTGGAAAAGGCTCCGCCTTTTAAACCATTTAAATCCAAGCCGCTTTGCGGCTTCCTTAACTCCTAACTCATCACTCCTAACTCCTAACTACAATAATTTATTTCTTGCATTAATTAAACCGTCCTTTTTACAGGACGGTTTTTTGTTATGCGGGGATGAATGTGAATTCATCATTTTCTACTGTGCAGACATATTTGTTGCCCGATTTGATTTTATCTTCAAGCAAAAGCTCGGAAAGTCTGTCTTCGATGTTTGCTCTTATTGCTCTTCTCAGAGGTCTTGCGCCGTATACCTCGTCAAAGCCTACCTGCGCGATTTTGTCCGTTGCTTCGTCGGAGAAACTTATATCAATATCCATTTCTGCAAGACGGAGCTTTACGCTTTCAAGCATTTTGCCCGCAATCTGACGTATATTCTCCTGTGTAAGCCTTGAAAATACGATGATATCGTCAATTCTGTTGATAAATTCGGGGCGGAAGGTGTTTTTCAGTTCACCCATAACGGCTTCCTGTATGCGTTCAAAGGGCATTGAACTGCCTGCGGATGAAAAGCCCAGAGTTGACTGCTTTTCGGTAATAAGCTTTGCACCGACGTTGGATGTCATAATGATTACAGCGTTTTTAAAGCTGACCTTTCTGCCCTGTGAATCGGTCAGAATGCCGTCGTCAAGAATCTGGAGCATCATATTGAACACATCGGGATGTGCTTTTTCAATTTCATCAAAAAGTACAACGGAATAAGGCTTTCTGCGTATCTTCTCTGTAAGCTGACCGCCTTCCTCAAAGCCCACATATCCGGGAGGAGAGCCTACAAGCTTTGCAACGTTGTGCTTTTCCATGTATTCGGACATATCAAGGCGGATTATTGCGTTTTCATCGCCGAACATTGCCTGTGCAAGTGCTTTGCAAAGCTCAGTTTTACCCACACCCGTAGGACCCAGGAAAATGAAAGAGCCTATGGGGCGTTTGGGGTCTTTTAAGCCTACACGGCTGCGGCGAATGGCTTTTGCAACTGCGCTGACGGCTTCGTGCTGACCTACGATTCTGTTGTGAAGCTCCGTTTCAAGCTTTAAAAGCCTTTGACTTTCTTCGACGGTGAGCTGACTTACGGGAATACCCGTCCAGCTTGCAACGATTT
Source organism: Acutalibacteraceae bacterium (assembly GCA_045535305.1). GTDB lineage: Bacteria > Bacillota > Clostridia > Oscillospirales > Acutalibacteraceae > UBA1081. The sequence continues at coordinate 3,592 of JAZSLJ010000002.1, read as the reverse complement.
CGGCAATTTCATTTGTGCCTACTTCTCCCGAAATATGGCTTGTTTTCTCTTCCCATTTTGCCTTGGCTTCCGATAGCCTTCGTGCAAGCTCTTTTTCATCGTCGCGGAGCTTTGCGGCTCTTTCAAATTCCTGCGAGTTTACGGCAGATGCCTTTTCGTGGCTGAGCTCTTTCAGCGCAGTTTCAAGCTCTTTTATCTCATCGGGGGGAGTAAATGCTTTAAGTCTTACTCTTGATGCCGCCTCGTCGATAAGGTCAATGGCTTTGTCGGGCAAAAATCTGTCGCCGATATATCTTGCAGAGAGCTTTACCGCGGAAAGAATTGCATCGTCGGTGATTTTGACTTTGTGATGTGCTTCGTATTTATCTCTTAATCCTTTAAGGATTTCTGTCGCTTCTTCTTCGGTCGGTTCGCCTACAAGAACAGGCTGAAAACGCCTTTCGAGTGCCGCATCCTTTTCAATATTTTTGCGGTATTCTTCAATGGTGGTTGCACCGATTACCTGCATTTCACCTCTTGCAAGCGACGGCTTTAAAATGTTTGCCGCATCGGTTGCACCCTCTGCCGAGCCTGCGCCCACAAGAGTGTGAATTTCATCAATAAAAAGTATGATGTTGCCCGAATTTCTGACCTCCTCAATACAGCTTTTGATTCTGTCTTCAAAATCTCCGCGGTATTTTGTGCCGGCAACCATGCCTGTAAGGTCAAGGGATATGATTCGCTTGTCTTTGAGCAGTTCGGGTACTTCTCCCTGTGCGATTTTCAGCGCAAGCCCCTCTGCAATAGCGGTTTTTCCGACACCCGGCTCACCGATAAGACAAGGATTGTTCTTTGTGCGTCTTGAAAGAATCTGCGTAACTCTTTCAATCTCGGACTGTCTGCCGATAACAGGATCTATTTTGCCGTCTTTTGCAAGGGCGGTAAGATCCCTGCCGTATTTGTCAAGAGTGTCCGTTTTACCGGAATAGGGTTTGCCCGAGGATGCGGAATTTGCCCCTTTTGGCATATTGCCCGAAATTGCCTTGCTGACGTCGTTGATGATGTCAGTTGAGGATACACCGCACTTTGCAATTATTTTTGCGGCGTAGCTCTGCGATTCACGCACTATTGCAAGCAGGATATGCTCTGTTCCGACTAAAGGCAGGCCCGCTGTTTTTGCAATAAGCATTGATGTTTCTATAATATTTTTGCTTCTGGGTGTAAAATCGTCTGCGGACAGCTCTGTAGGCATTCCGATGCCCACACCTGATTTAATCGTGTCCTCAACCTTCTGCAGAGAGATACCCCTTGAAAGCAGAACGGCGGATGCCACACTGCCTGTGTCCTTGAGAATTCCCAGAAGCAGATGCTCACTGCCGATATATGTGTGGCCTAAATCTTCTGCTGCATTGACAGCATTGTTCAGTGCAGCGTTTGCTTTCTCATTGAAACCTGTAAATTTATACATTAACTGTCAATCCTTTCGATAAACAATAATTTAGCGATATGTTGCTAACGCAACGCGATATATTTGCTATACAAATGCGATATATTTTCGCTAACGCTCAAATGCGATATGATATAAATCCGCGTGCCGACAGGCACATATCGCATACGAATGTATATATCGCACCGTCAGGTATATCGCAAATCCGTTTACGGATTTATATCGCAAACAATAATTTACCTATGATAAATTATTGTTTAAATAGTTTCTCACTTACCGCTTTGGCTCTTGCTTCGTCGCGCTCGTCGCTGTTCATATCTTCACGGTTTGCGCAGGCAAGTGTTGCCGCCTGCATTGTTTCGGTAAGCTCATTAAGTAGTGTAATGTCGGTATCTATGATTTTATACATCACACCAAGGCGTACCCATGAAAATAATTCAAGCATTTCTTCCGTGTTCAGAAGTCTTGCGGTGGAAAGAATACCGAAAGCTCTGTTAATTCTGTCAAGCACATTGACGTTTGTTACAAATTCTTCACCGACGGTTCTTTCCTGTGTTGCTATCTGCATTGTTATAGCTTTAAGGTTGTCAAGAGCGTTTGCTTCGGAAATTCCGAGTGATATCTGATTGCTTATCTGGTAAATATCGCCCTTTGCGCTTGTGCCTTCACCGTAAGTGCCTCTTATTGTGAGACCGAGCTTTGATACGGTGGAAACGAGTCTTGACATCTGATTGCATTTTGAAAGTGCGGGCAGATGCATCATAACAGATGCTCTCATGCCTGTGCCGAGATTTGTGGGGCACTGTGTAAGGTAGCCGAGTCTTTCATCGAATGCGAATCTTAATTTTGAGTCGAGCAAGTCGTCAATTTTGTTTGCAAGGTCGAATGCGCCGTCTAAATCAAGACCGCTTTTTATAACCTGTATTCTTATGTGGTCTTCTTCGCAAAGCATTATGCTTACGGATTCATCGGGAGAAAGGAGTAATGCCTTGCCTGCCTGAGGAGTTGCGAATTCGGGGCTGATAAGATGTCTTTCCGCAAGTGCTACTGCCTGTTTCGGGGTAAGTGATGACATCTCGATGTAATTGAGCTGTAAGCCTGAAATATCTGCAAGTGAGTCTTTTATAAGCTTGCATATCTGTTCCTTGCCCTGAGTGTCAAGACGGCAGGGGAAAGGGTAATCCGCAAGATTTCTTGCAAAGCGGATTCTTGTGCTTAAAATTGCATCGCTGTTGCTTTTAGTTTCGTACCATTTCATTATATTAACCCTCCAGATCTCTGATTTCGTCGCGGAGCTGTGCGGCTTTTTCAAAATTCTGCTCGTCAATGGCTCTGTTAAGCTGTTCTTTAAGCTCCGAAATTCTGTGTGCTTTTTTTACGTCTTCACCAACCCCTTGCGGGAATTTGCCCTGATGAACGGTGTTGCCGTGAATTCTTTTGAGTGATGGCTGAAGCTTGTCAAAGAATGTGGTGTAACATTCCGCACAGCCTACCATTCCGTTTCTGGCGATGTCATCAAAAGAACAGCCGCACTTTTCACAGCGGATAACTCTGTTGCTCAGCTTACTTACGGGAATATCACCAAAGAAACCGCCGAACAGGTCGCCGATATTAAGTCCGAAACCCGAAAATACCGGTTCGTAACCCATTGATGCTGCACACTGTGAGCAAAGGTGAGTTTCTGTCTTTTCGCCGTTGATGATTCTTTTAAAATGTGTTGTAGCTTCATTTTTGCCGCATTTCTGACATAACATATTTATCTCTTCCTTTATTATGAATTTTTGAGTTTTTAATATTAAATAAACAATAATTTATCGGCGGAAGCCGATAAAAATTCGCAATTCGTAATTCGTAATTCGCAATTAAGGAAAAGGCTCCGCCTTTTGAACCATTATATAAATGGGTAAGGGCAAAGCCCTTCCACAATTGCGCATTGCGCATTGGGAATTGAAATAATTTAGCACCGCTAAATTATTGTTTCCTTTCAATCTGTTCCATATTTCCCTTATTATCAAGAAAATATGATTCGCCGCCGTCGTTGCCCTGAATTGTGTACAATTCACCGTCTTTTATTACCACGCAGCTGCCGTTGTCGATTGCAAGACCCTGTGTTGTTCTTGTCTGTATAGCATCTGTGAACTTGTGCCAGTAATCGGAATCAAAATG
>JAZSLJ010000011.1:0-11404 GCA_045535305.1 Acutalibacteraceae bacterium | reverse complement strand
AACCTTATTCTTAAGAAAATAGTCGTATCCACGATAAACTGATTTTCCGCTTGCGCTTGTGAATATACTCATAACTTTCTCCTCTTAAATCGTTTTCTCATATATGTATAAATTATTCTCAGGTGATTTCTCTCCACTGTTCGTAAAACCTACCGCACTCCAAAAAGGCTCACCCATAACAGGGTCGGCGGTCATCCAAATATTACTGACACCGTTTGATTTAAAAATACTTTCGAGATGTTTATATATCTCTCTGCCGTAGCCATTTCGTCTGTATTCGGACTTCACATAAAACTCCATCACATAACCCCAACCGGGACGTACATAACCTCGGTGTTCTTCACGGTCAATCTTGCCGTAAGCGAAGCCGATTAAATTTTCACCAAGATAGCAAAGCTCCACAAATCTGTCTTTATCTTCAGACATATTGGCGATACTCGCTATAAACTTTTTCAGAGTTGCTTCCGGTGTTTCTCTGCCTACATTACTGTCAAGTTCATGACAATAGGGAAGCATTATGCTTTCAAGGAGTTTGTGGTGTTTTCTATTATTTTTAACTGTTACAAATTTTATTTCGTTCATTACTTAACCTCTTTCATAAAATAAAAATGCGCTTCTGACCGTGAAATCAGAAACGCATAAATCCGTATAAAAGAAGTATTATTTGCAAACGGACAAAACGGTAGCTGATTTCATTAAGTAAATTCTTTTCATCATTTTGTCCACCTGCCTTTCATTAGTTTTTATCAGTATAGCACCGACAGTATGAAAAGTCAATATTTTACAGTATTGTCAGGTGTAAATAAAATTGAATGATTTGAGTATTGTCGGTTAAAAACATCGCTTTTCAGTCGAATATTAAGCGTTTTTGTCGAAAATCAAAGCGTTTTTGTTGTATGTCTTGATGCTAGTTTTGTGGCAAGCTATTATATATATAGCGGACAACTTTAGGTAGCTCCACAATCAACAGGTAGGTGAATTGTAAAGTGATAAGTTCATTATTTGATAAAAAGACAACCAAAAAAATTGATTCTCTTGCAAAAAAAATATCGGAAATTGAGCTTGAAAAGGAAAAACTATCCAAACAAATTATGACAAAAACTAGCAAAGAAATGATATATAATGTATTAGATATGGCTGAAAAATTTGGGCATCCTAAAGAACAACAGCAATCTAAATTATTAAGAGATAAATATGAAAACAAAGAGGATTTTTCAATTGATGATCTTTTAACCTTAAGAGCACTATACAATTCTAATTACGAATATAGTAATAGGGGCGATTCTAATGAATAATAGTATTTATTTTCCTAATAAAGCTTCAACGAAGAAAAATATTAATAAGGTAATATCTAAATACAAATTACAAGAATTTAGTTGTAATCTAAAAAAAGAAAAAGTTTTTAAAAATGAAGATATTATTCTATTATTAACTAAAAGATACATTTTTCTGCGATCGTTTTTAAATGAAGACGATCAAGTTATTATAGACGTAAAAAATATATTAATGGAAGGTATTATATGAAAAATCGTGCAATTCCTATCTCTATTGTTTTTGGTCTGTTAATTTTTTTTAGAGTTATTTCTGAACATTCGGATAATCTAACTGTTATTGTTTCTCTAATAAATATTTTTGCTCTATTAACTATTTTCGTATCAATTGTAGAGCATATAAGAATAAATATAACAAAAAAAATAAAAAACTTTACTGTTCCCCAAAAAATAATTAATCGTGAAGTCAAACATTTTACAACAAAGGTTAATATGTGTTCTTATATTCCTTTTTGTTTGCTCGTCGTTATTTATTTATGGTTCTTTTCTTCAGCACTTGGAAATGATATATTATCTATTATTTCATTAGGTTTATCACTTACAAGCTCAAACATTGCAGAATCAATTATAAAGAAAGTTAAAATTTGAGGTGTTATTATGAAAAAAACAATGGAACTAATTGAAAATTTATTTGCCGATTTGGATTGGAAGTATACATACAACTCTAAAAATTCTGTAATAAAAACCGGCATTAATATGAATAATGCTTTAGGAAATTTAGACATCTATATATTGTTGCGAAAAAACTCATATTCTGTACTAGTATGTCTTAACAATCATGTTGAAAAAAAGTATTTACAACAAGTATCCGAATATTTACATAGAGTAAACTTTGGTCTAAATAATGGTAACTTTGAATTAGATTATGAAGACGGAGAAATTCGCTACAAAACATTTGTATCTTTTGAAAACATTGAATTATCTAAAGATATAATTGAGGACAGTATACTGTTGCCAATAGCTATGTTTGAAAAATATGGTCTTAATTTATTATTGTTAATGTTGCAGGAGGCAGATCCTAAATTATTAGCTGATGCAGCTGATAACCAGAGTATTGACGAATAAAATTATTTGGATTTATTACCAAAACGGCTTAAATATTCATACAAAATCGAAAGAATATTAACTTTCAATTGAGATAAAACAGGTGGTTTTAAAACCACCTGTTTTATCTATTAAACATAAATCAACTCCTCACACACAACCTCCCTCGCCCTTGCTTCAATATTCCCCATTCTATGCACCCACTCCATCTGATTCTCCTCTTTCAATTCTTCTGTCACACGCTCTTCCACTTTCATTTGCTCCACAATCATATCAAACATTTCATTTGCCTGCTTTTCCACTTCGGCACAGTGTTGATAAAGTTTGCCTCTCGTAAGAAGCGAATTAAAAAACGCAGACTTATGTTTTTCGAGATAAGATTTATACATCATTCCCCATTTCCCAAGCCTGACATTGGCTTCTTCAGGCGGCAGTTTAAGATTCGGTATAAGGTAACCATTTACTTCACGGTATGTAATTTTCATTTGATTCATCCTTTCATTTTTCTTTATTGTAATAATAGTGCTGATTTTTGTGTCAAAAACTAATTGTAAACAAATTGTAAACGAGCGATTTTCGCAAATTTTAAATATGGCAAATTTGCCAACCCTAAAATGCCCGTAACCCCAGTAAAATAGGGCGTTTTCACCACCTTTCGTGTCGAAATTTGTGTAAGATTTTGTGTTGCTTTTCGCTTAGTTTATGGTTCTATTTTAACATCTACAGGTGCCATAGCCGCACCCATATTGTTGGCGTCGGTTATGCCTAAATCCTGCACTCTGCCGAACAGAACGCTGTCTATGAGTATTCCGCATTTCTGATTCTGCTCAATAACGGCACAGCCTGCCGCAGTTGCCGTTCTCTGTGCGGTTGGGGTGCGCTGACCGCCGTATTCGAGGGGGTAGCGGAACTGTTTTTCCGCAGAGCAGAAATGTGATGATGTTGACGCCGCCGCAACTCTTGCCGCACCCGAATCCACAAAAACAGATGCGGTTGCAAGGGACAGCGCCATTGTTGAGCAAGCACCGTAAACGCCTAAAAACGGAATGTTCATATCCTTTATGCCGAAAGTCGAGCCTGTACACTGATTCAACAGGTCGCCTGCAAAAAGAATATCAATGTCATCGGGAGTTTTGCCCGATTTTTTTATTGCAAGCTCCACCGCTTTTTTGTGAAGCGCACTTTCTGCCTGCTCCCAGGTTTCCTGTTCTATGGTATCATCGGGGTAAAGATAATCAAATTCCGATGCAAGAGGCCCTTCGCTTTCCGCCTTTGCTCCTACCGCTGCTGAGCCGATAACTCCCGTATTGCCCGACAGCTTTACCGTATATCTACCGAGTCTTTCCATTTTAATCACCAGAAAAATAAAATGTTTTATTATTATTTTTGCAACAATCAGTTAATATACACTTGTAAAATATTTAAATTTATGTTAAAATTTTGTTAATGTTATAGGTAAGGAGCTTTTGCGATGAATTTCAAAGACTTAATAACAAATGCAAAAAATCAGGTAAAGGATTGCACCGAGTATTCGGTTAATTCAATAAAATATATCTGTAAGGAGATAGGCCCTCGTCCCTGTGGTGAAGAGAGCGAAAAAAAGGCGCAGGAATATATGATGGAAAGCCTTAAAGAGTATGCTGACTCCGTTGACAGAGAAACTTATGATGTGCATCCCGATGCATTTATGTCCTTTGTGCCGATTGCAGGCTCTTGTTTGCTCGGCTCAACCGCTTGCAATATCGCAGGTGCTCTGAAGAATAAAAAGTTTGCAGGTGCATCATTCGGTTTTATCGGTGCGGCACTTTCGGGTATTGTTGGTGAGTTTGTTCTCTATAAAGAGATGCTTGACCCGTTTTTCAAGAAGAAAGAGTCCGGTAATGTTATTGCCGTAAGAAAAGCAAAAGGCGAAACCAAGCGCAGAATCATCATTTCCGGTCATACCGATTCAGCTCCCGAATGGACTTATACATATAAGCTCGGCTCTCACGGCGTTACTGCCGTTGCAGGCTATGCTATTGCAGGTCTTGCATATACTATTGCAACATCTGCAGTTGTTCTTAAAACCAAAAATAAAAAGCTCGCAAAGGGTATGAGCCTCGGTCAGCTTGCTTTTGTACCAGCTTACGGCTTACTTTATAAATTCACAAACAGTAAGAGGTATGTTCCCGGTGCTATTGATAACCTTACAGGTTGTTACGTTGCCGCATCCGTGCTTAAATTCCTTGAGGAAAATGATATAAGATTTGAAAATACAGAGGTCGTTGCCGCTATGGTTGGCGGTGAAGAAGCAGGTCTTCGCGGTTCAAAGGCATTCTTTAAGGCTCATCCCGAATTTGACGGCTCTGACGGTGTGGAAACCGTGTTTATGTCATTCGATACTTTGCGCGATGCAGAATTTATGACCATTTATAATAAGGATATGACAGGTACTGTCAATAACGATGCAAGAGCCTGTGCTCTTATGCAGAATGCGGCAAAGAAGGTCGGTCTTGACGTTCCCTTCGGTGCAGTACCTCTTGGGGCAACCGATGCCGCCGCCGCATCACAGGCAGGCGTACCCGCCGCAAGCTTCGTTGCCATGGATCCCGCACCCGCAAGATATTACCACACAAGGCTTGATGATGCGGATATCCTTATTCCCGATGTTATTGAGCAGTCAATCGACCTTGCAATACAGACAGTATTCGATTTTGACGAAAAAGGACTTGGTTAATAATATAAAATCTGTCGGCAACGGCAGATTTTTTTATGATATATGAATATTTTGTAAATTCAAAGTTTGTTCTTTAATTTTATTCAAAAAAATGTATTGTTTTTTGCTTGTTTGGTCTAAGGGTGAAAATGTTTTTTTACATTTATCACACAAAGAAAGGATTTTTTTGATTTGACAAGTGAGGAATTCAGAACAGATTCAATGTTTCTTCGTAACCAATTTAAAAGTGATGGTGTGTTTAATATGCCGTTATTGAAAAAGGACGAAATAAGTCTTGAAAAAGTTGAGCTTGTAGGCTATGATAAATTGAGTAATGATGAAACGGATAAAATCGTTCACTTTTTTTTGGACGATTATAAATTTGAGGTTTTATGGAAAGATCCTGAACCGAGGATTAAACGACTTAAACAGTATAAAGCTGTTTTATCTCCTAATTTCAGTATTTATACTGAAATGCCGTTGGCTTTGAAAATTTATAATACATTTCGCAGCAGATGGTGCGGTGCATATTTTCAGTCAATGGGTATCAAGGTTATACCTACTGTTGCATGGGGTGCTCCCGATACTTTTTGGTTTTGCTTTGACGGTATTCCAAAAGGAAGTACGGTTGCCGTATCAACCCTGGGCGTAAGAACTGAAAAAGATTTGTTTCTGCAAGGATATAATGAGTTGCTACGGCGAATAAAGCCAACGGCAGTTATTTGTTACGGCAAACCATTTGAAGAAATGAAATGTGATATAATTGAAGTTGATTATGCCGAAACCACTGGCTATTTAAAACATTATAGGATTGTATATGAAGAAAAAGCTGAACTTTTGAAAACTGATAGTTTTAAACCATATACAAAAACAATTATGGGAAGAATTGTTTTTGATAAAGGAATGGGATCGGCATTAGGTGCATCTAACAGGAATTCTAATCGCAGAGAGCAAGGCTCAACTGAAAAAAGTTGCCAAAAAATGAAGCTCAACTAAAGCATATTTTTAGAAAGAAAAAAGGACATTTAGAAGATACAACTGAAAATAGATCATTGTTAGAAAGTGTTGCTAATAAGATAGAAAACTATGTAGGTGCAGATAAACACGGAAATGAATGGTATTCGCAGACTTTACATGATGGTAGTCAAGTGTGGGTTCAAGTCCGTGGAAATACTATACAAAATGGTGGTGTTAATAATCCACCTCTTAAGTGGAATGTTGGTACAGGTTTTAGCAAACCATAAGGAGAGTATTATGAATAAAAATTTTGAAAAGAAATTATATACAGCATTATTTAATGTGTTGGACAACTTTTATAATGAAACAGCAAATGATTCTTTAGGAGCATTGTTGGGTAGCATGAATCCATTTTTGTTTGAGGATACAGATTCAGCAGATTGCGCAGTATTTGATGATTTCTGTGAATGTTTCCAAGCAGAATCGAATGTATCTGATTCTGCGGATAGCATGACGGGCTATCTGGCGGCGATACGATTTTTAACATTGTATCGTGATAATTTTGGTTTTGATATGAATAATATTATTCAGCAATTTGAATATGAAAGCTTTTTGAGGGAATTTGAATTGATTTGAAATATACCTAACTGAAATGCGTAATTATCGTAATAATTTCAGATTTGTATATGCTGATTTAAAAGGCGGAGCCTTTTCCGTAATTGCTCATTTTTCCTTGCTCATTACTCATTACAATAATTTGTAAACGGCAAATTATTGTTCGTTGTGCAAATTCAACAATATAAAATTCATTTCATTATTGAATCGGTCAATAGATAAAATAAGTTAATATATGTTAAAATATACTGTAAAATTATATAACGAATTGAGGCGTATTTTTTATGAGTAAATATGTAATCGGTGTTGACTACGGCACTCTTTCGGGCAGAGCCGTTATAGTTGATGCAAAAACAGGCGAGGAAAAGGCAAGTGCTGTTTATGAGTATCCCCATGCAGTTATGGATGAGTATCTTCCTGACGGCACAAAGCTCGGCACAGACTGGGCACTTGAACATCCTCAGGATTATCTTGACGTGCTTGCACACACAATTCCCGAAGTGCTTGAAAAGAGCGGTATTTCCGCAGATGACGTTATAGGCGTTGGTACAGACTTTACAGCCTGTACACTTATCCCCGTAAAGGCAGACGGCACTCCTCTTTGTCTTCTGCCCGAATACGAGCATAATCCTCACGCTTATGTAAAGCTCTGGAAGCATCACGCCGCACAGGACGAAGCAAACAAGCTTAACGAAATTGCGGCGGCAAGAGGTGAAAAGTGGCTTGATAACTACGGCGGAAAAATCTCATCAGAATGGGCAATCCCGAAAATATGGCAGATTCTTGACGAAGCTCCCGAAATTTACGATGCTGCTGATACATTTATTGAAGCTGCAGACTGGATTGTATGGCAGCTTTGCGGTAACGAAACAAGAAACTCCTGTACTGCAGGTTATAAAGCGCTCTGGAACAAGACAGCAGGCTATCCCTCAAAGGATTTCTTTAAAGCACTTGATCCAAGACTTGAAAATGTTATTGAAGATAAACTCGGTACAGAAATTATGCCCTTAGGCTCAAAAGCAGGTGAAATCAACGAAAAAGCCGCAGCACTTACAGGTCTTAAAGTGGGTACTGCAGTTGCAGTAGGTAACGTTGACGCTCACGTATGCGTTCCCGCTGTCGGTATCGACGGCCCCGGCAAGGTGCTTGCAATTATGGGTACATCAACCTGTCATATGCTTATGGGTGAGGAAGAAAAGCAGGTTCCCGGTATGTGCGGCGTTGTTGCAGACGGCATTATGCCCGGATTCTACGGCTATGAAGCAGGTCAGAGCTGTGTGGGCGACCATTTTGCATGGTTTATTGAAAATTGCCTTCCCAAGTCATACTACGACGAGGCTGAAAAAGCAGGTATGAATATTCATAAGTATCTTCGCTCAAAGGCAGAGGTGCAGAAACCCGGCGAAAGCGGACTGCTTGCACTTGACTGGTGGAACGGCAACAGAAGCGTGCTTGTTGACGTTGACCTTACAGGTATGCTTATCGGTATGACACTTACAACAAAGCCCGAGGAAATTTACAGAGCTTTGATTGAAGCTACCGCATACGGCACAAGAGAAATTATCGAAAACTACCGCAGAAACGGCGTGCCTGTTGAGGAGTTTTATGCATCAGGCGGTATCAGCCAGAAAGACCCCATGACAATGCAGATTTATGCAGATGTGCTCAAAATGCCTGTTAAAATTGCAGGCTCAATGCAAGGTCCTGCTCTGGGCAGTGCTATCTTCGGCGCAGTTGCCGCAGGTGCAGACAAGGGCGGATATGACAGCGTGTTCGACGCCGCAAGAGCTATGGGCAGTATAAAGAATGTTGTTTATAACCCCATTAAAGAAAATTCAGATATTTACGATAAACTCTTTGCAGAGTATCAGATTCTTCACGACTATTTCGGCAGAGGCGAAAATGATGTTATGAAGAGATTGAAGAAGATTAAGATTGAACAAAGAGGATAAACAATAATTTATCTAATTAACAATGTACAATGTATAATGTACAATGAAGGAAAGGGCTGCGCCCTTTAACCCGATTTATATATTATTCAATAATTGTACATTGTAAATTGTACATTGTACATTAATTATTGTTTGAAAGGGGTATTTGTTATGACAAAACCTGCAATTCAATGGCAGACCTCGCTCAAGGAAAGAAACTCATATCTTGTCTATTTTACAGGTCAGAATGTGTTTTATTTTCTTGTAGCAAATTTCCTTACAACTTACCTTATGATGACCGGCATTGATATGGTCAAGGCAAGTGCTGTTGTTATGGCTGTTAAGGTGTGGGACGCAATAAATGATGCCCTGTTTGGTGCATTGTTTGATAAAGTAAAATTCAAAAACGGACAGAAATGTCTGCCCTGGGTAAGAATATCTACCGTTCTTATTCCCGTTGCGTCAGTTCTGCTGTTTGTCATTCCCACCGCATCAAGCGAAACTGTAAAGCTTATATGGTTCGGCGTTGCATACATATTCTGGGATACTGCTTATACAATCTGCGACGTTCCCATTTATACAATGGTTACAACAATCACATCAAATCTTGACGAGAGAAACATTCTTATGTCAAGACGTCAGATTTTAAGCGGTATCGGTCTTGGTGTTATCACTATTGCGTTTACCATTCTGCCCGGTGAATATGTTGGCCTTAGCTATACATGGACAGTTGTTATAGTGTCGCTTTTAGCGGCGGCTATGATGGTACCTATCGGTATTACGGGCAAGGAGAGGAATTACGTTCCCTCTGCCAACGACGGCAGCTTTACAATGAAAGAGATGTTCTCCTATCTCTTTAAAAACAAGTATCTTCTTATTTTCTACGGCGCATATATAATTGCAAATGCCTGCCTTACAAACAGCTCGCTCAATCTTATTGCATCCTATTACCTTTTCGGCAATTCGATGTTCAATCTTATCATCAGCGTATTCTCTGCCGCACCGCAGTTTATTGCGGCTCTCGTTGTACCTGCTCTTGTGCGCAAATTCGACAAGTTTAAGGTTTATTTCTGGAGCAATGTTGCTATGATTGTAACAGGTCTTATGATATTTGTTGCAGGGTACGAAAACGTTGTATTCTTCGTGATTCTTACAATTATACGCTCCATTCCCATGGCTATTGTGGGCGTTATGAACTTTATGTTCACTCCCGATTGCGCAGAGTACGGCAAATATAAAACGGGTACGGAAGCAAAGGGTATTACATTTGCAATTCAGACCTTCTCCGTTAAGATTGCGGCGGCAGTTGCATCGGCACTCAGCCTTTTTGCACTGGGTTGCTTCGGCTGGAAAGAGGTTACTGCATCAAGCTTTGAAGAGCTTGCTTCAATGGGCGTTACGCAGACTCCCGAAGCACTTAAAGGGCTGTGGATAACATATGCGCTTATCCCTGTGCTGGGCTACCTGTTCTCTATCGGCTTGTATATTTTCTATAAGCTCAACGATAAAGACGTGCAGATAATGGCAAAGTGCAACAGCGGTGAAATCACAAGAGAAGAAGCCGAAAAACAGCTTTCAAGAAAGTATTGATATTTTATGGGACTGTCAGCCAGTCCCATTTTTTTATATTTTCTTTACTATTTTTATGTTTTATTTTTCTTTTTACCCTTTATAATCGTAATCGGGTGAAAAATATGGTAAAAAATAAAACGGTTGCCCTGTTATTGGCAACCACAATCATTTTTGCATCGTTATCGGCAATTTTAGGGTATAATATGATAAATCTTTCACGCAAAAACAGCTTTTCAAAAAACATTAATATCGGCAATAATTATTTTCTTGCAGATTTTGATGAGCCTGCTGAAAATGCAGATGAATATTATCTTTCGGAAAGTATGGTTTACGGTGAAAATGAATATGTCGAGGAAGATTATATCTTTGCCGAAGAAGTGATTATTCTTAATGAAAACGGAATTATTGACGACGAAAGCCTTAATCTGATACTTGAAATTCTTGAACAATTCGGTCAGCCTGCGGCATCGGTCAAAGCCAATGAGATAATCGGCAAACAATGGTTTACACCTGCCGAATACAGTTATATCATCGATGTGCCGTACATTTCGCAGGTGGGGATACTGCCCAACGGCTGTGAGGCGGTAAGTGCCGTTATGCTTCTGCACTATAACAATTTTAATATTGATGCGGTTGAATTTACTGACAATTTTCTTGAAAAAGAAGATGTATATATCAAATGGGGCTGCAGATACGGCCCGAATCCCAAAGAAGCCTATGCAGGAGACCCGAAAAGTGAAAAAGGCGGTTGGGGATGCTTTGCCCCCGTTATAATAAAAGCGTTAAATAAATATCTTGACAATCAGATGTTTGCAAAAAATCTTACAGGTCTTACTCTTGACGAGCTCACACAGCAATATATATTAAACGACATTCCTGTTGCCGTATGGGTAACACAGGGAATGAATGAAGTGGACAGCCTTTATCAATGGCAATCTTACGATAAAAAACAGACATTTCTTTATCCTGTACACGAGCATTGTATGGTGCTGACAGGTTTTGATGAAAACTATTACTATTTCAACGACCCGTTAGATGAAGAAAAATATGTAAAATATGAAAAAAGCATCGCACAGAAATGCTTTGATTTTATGGGCAGACAGGCGGTAGCGCTGGTGTAAACAATAATTTATCGCTGTGCGATAAATTATTGTTTGCGATATAAATCCGTAAACGGATTTGCGATATACCTGACGGTGCGATATATACAAAAATGTATGCGATATGTGCCTGTCGGCACGCGGATTTATATCATATCG
>JAZSLJ010000066.1:0-31371 GCA_045535305.1 Acutalibacteraceae bacterium | reverse complement strand
GGGAATAAGCGGAACCTTGCCTGTAAGCTTATACAAATCGGTTGTTGCGCCTATGTAATCGTTGCCGTAAGCAAAATAATATTTGTCCTTTTCGGCATTATCACGGGGCAGAATTGTGCCGTCTTCTTTAAGAACAAGAGTTTTGCTGTCATCAAGAACAGCTACGCCGCCTCGTGAACATACGCCGTCATTAAGAGTGATGATACCTGCAGTTATGTCAAGAGTACGGCAAGTACCTTTTAAGTTGCCTGCTTTATAATTGTCAACGGTTCTGCCGTCAGAAAGCTCAATATAGAGCATCTTATTTTTTTCTAATGAATATCTGAATTTTGCCTTTGCTGTTACAATCAGAACAGCGTCGGATGTGTCAATAACCTTATATTCGGTTTTTTCAAAATCACGGAACCACACGCTCTGTGTAGGTTCATCACAGAATTTACCGTCTTTTTGCACTTCCACACGAAGAAGGCAGGGAGTAATAACTGTAAATCTTGTGTTCCCTTTAACTATTACGCTGCCCTCAGCGGCAACGGGAGAACAGTCAAACTTGAATCTTTTTGCAAAATTATCCATAACAAGCTCCTTGTTAATATATTAATTAAATTATATATCTAATCTGGAATAAAGTCAACAAACAATAATACTTGGTTAAAAAAAGCCATCGGCTAAAACCGATGGCTTAATGTTAAATATGGATTAGCTCCAGATTTCGCTGCAATCACAGCAGTAGATTCTGCCGAAGATGCTGAAAAGCTTGATAAAGAGCTTATAAATTCTTGCCCACAATGTATTCTGATGGCAAAGACAATCGCAAGTATTTCTTGTGATAGAGGGAAGATTGAGTGATGCTGTACCAAGCTCTACGAAAAGTGAACCTGTTTCATCACAGATACAACCGCCGCCTGCAATAGCTACCTCATAATCGCCTTCGGGGAATACATAAGTGAAATAGCCGTTAGCATCTGTCTTTATAACGATTGTGTTGCCTGTTTCTTTGTTTGTGAATGTAACAGTTGCATTTACAATTATTGCACCTAATGTATCCTTGAGTGTCTTTGAAATAAGAGCCTTACCTGCGGTGTACATAACCTGCTTGTAAGTATGATGACAAACTGAACATTCATACAAATCGTAACCGGGTGTTGTTGCAGTTGCTGTCTGGCTGCCTACATACTGATAATCATGGCCGAGAGCATCTACGAAATCTGTTTTGTAAGAGCTGCCGCAAACTGTACATTCGTGAAGAATATAACCCTTTGTTGTACAGGTTGGGTCAACAACAGTTTCTTTGTCGTACTTATGACCGAGTGCGTCTACAATATCTGTCTTATATGAGTATCCGCAAACTGCACAAGTGTGCTTTGTATAACCCTGAGTTGTACAAGTGGGTTCTACTACAACTGATGTATAATCATGACCGAGTGCGGGAACATAATTTGATCTTGTAGACTCACCGCAGACTGTACATACAAGAGATGTATAACCCTGTGATGTACAAGTAGGAGCGATAACCATCTGAATGTGATTATGACCGTCTGATTTAATAACTGTTTCGTATGAATGACCGCACTCTGAACAGGTGTAAACGATTTTACCGTCCTCTTCACAGGTTGCGGGAATTGTAACAGCTACATAGCTGTGAGGAAGCTGAGGAATAACATCTGTTTCGCCGCAGACTGTACAAACCTTAAGACCGGGATGCTCACAAGTTGCTTCTGTTTCAACTTCCCATGAGTGGCCGAGAGCAGGAATTACCTTACCTGCAAGGTCTTCGCCGCAGTTTGCACAGGTACCGGAAATGTAGTAACCGTCTTCTGTACAAGTGGGAGCTACATATTCTGTATTCTCGAATGAGTGGCCTGTTGCGGGGATAATTTCTGTATAAGTGTGGCTTGCATCACGGTTACAAACATATGTGATATAGCCATCGTTTTCACAATCTGCATCCTTTGAATCAGTTATAACATATTCATGACCAAGGGCATCGCCTGAATATGTGTAAGAATATCCACACACGGAACAGGTATAAACTGCTTCGCCTGCTTCTTCACAAGTGGGTAAATTACCTGTGTATGTGAAGTTATGCATTGTACCGCTTGCATATACAGCAGTAATAACGATATCACCTGTGATGTTATCGAATGATTTATCCCAATTTGTGAACTTGTAATGCATTGTCTGGTTTGCATAGTAATCGGGGATTTCGGGAGCCTGTGCAGCATTACCGTATTCGATCTTTTCCTTAATGCTTACATCGTTACCGTTTTCATCCTTGAAATTGAATGTTACATTGAACTTATTTATAGTCCAAACAGCAGTAGCTGTTGCAGTTGTTGCTGTGCCTGTGAACTCAACTTCATCACCGGGCTGATAAATTTCACCGTTGATTTCCCAGCCGTCAAAGCCATAGCCTGTTCTTGTGGGAGCTGTTTCGGGAAGAATTACGGTTGCAACACCTGTTGACTGAGTAAGGTCGTAGTTATAGCCTACGCCGCCTTCAACTGATGCTTTGTCGAAATCGCCACCGTTAGCATCAAGATTAAGAGTTAATGTTTTAAGATATGTTGCGTAGTAAACAGTGTTTGCTGTAATACCTGTAAGTGTATCACCGAGAGCAGAGCCTTCTGTTGATGCGGGATCCTGTGTCCAGCCTGCGAACTTGTATACGTCAACGTCGTCTGCATCTTCAACATTTACATCAAGAGCTTTGTCTTCCTGATTATAAATAGTCAATTCATTGGATGTAACATCTGTTTTACCGCTTGCATCAGCAAGGAAATGGAAATCAACAGAAATTGTCTTTTTATAATGTGCATAGAGAGTATCACCGAAAGTTATACCTGCCAATGATGAAAGTGAAGCTGATGCGGGATCATCAGGATCTGTTGACCAACCTGCAAATTCATAACCGAATCTTGCAACGGGGAAATAGTTAAGAAGAGATGCACCGATATTTATAAGTTTCTTTGTACCGAACTGAACATCGTACTCTTTTACAGTTTTATTATCTGTGAAAACACCGCCGTTTGTTGAAGCATCAAACTTGATTGTAACTTTAAGAGCGTTCATCTTTGCTCTGAGAGCGCCGAGAGCGCCGTCAATAGAACCCTGATCTGCTGCGGGATTACCGAGCACCTCAGCCGCATTACGAAGAGCATCACGGAATTCATCAACAACAGTATCAGATGCACCTGTCCATGAATTCTTAGTATACTTTGTTCCGTCAAGGCTTGTTGCCTGAATAATAGCAGCACGAAGGTCTGACTTGTCTGTTACGCTGAAAACAACAGATACATATGCATTAGAATAGTCATATTGACTTAAATAGTTTGCTCGCCCCTGGCTACCAATATGAAGGTATTTACCTGCAATATCAGAAACAGCATATTCGGGATTCCACGATTTTCTGCCCAACTCACCTTTGTCAGCAAAATAAAGCTGCGTCCATCCGTCAGATGAAGCAGGATTATAATCCTGGTCTGTTGTAGTTCTTTCAGTACCAGTTCCTAATTTAGACCAGATATAGTATTTACCCAGACCATAATATAGTGCAGTACTTTCAATACGAAGGGCATCACTACCGATATAAAAGTTAGGAATCTGGTTTGTGTTTGTATATCTGGAGGAGTCAACCATAAGATATCCTGTATAACCTGCAGAGAATGTATATCCGGCACCATCAGGAGCACTGGCGTGTACAAAATTACCTTGTTGCACAATAAAGTCATCAGCAGAATTATATGAACCTCCACCAAATGTATTAGTCCACAGAGGGTCATATTTAAAATAACCAGTTGCTTCTTTGTCTGCTCGGTTAGATGTAACAGCAGTAGGAGAACCTACACCCGTAACACCGGATATCCATGAAGAAATTTCGTTGTTAGTGTTGTCACTTCTTTTTGCTTCAGCAATAGCACCTACCGAACGCATAGGTGCGTAGAGAGTAGTATATGCATAGTAGGTTTTACCTGTTGTATCAGCGTCGCCGTAATAAACGGTAACTTCCCACTCCACAAGAGCTATGCTGCCGTGCCAAAGACCTGTACCGTTGATATTTAAGGCAAGAAGTGCATAAGATGCATAACCTGTTGTACCGCCTACATCAGTATTTGCCCATCTTATATCTTCAAATGTAGCCCCGCCGTCAGGATTACAGATAACGGGATCACCAATACCGCCGGTTATTGCCGTTGTTTTGAAAGAAAACGCAGTTGAACCGGGAGCCCAGATACTGATAGAACCGTTAGTCTGGCTTTTTTCTGCTGTAACAGATACCCTGCCGTTACGGTCTACGATATTGTTAACAAAATACTGACCGGTTGTGGATGCATTGTCGCCGGGTTTCATGTAAATTGTTTCGGGGACTGCGATAATAACATCGTCAGTTGTTTCGTAAGTGTCGTCAGCTGCACCGTCAACAGTTACGGTATGTGCAATAGCCACAATACCGCCAAAACCGACTGACATTACGGAAAAGAGCATAAGAACTGCCAAAAATACGGACAGTATCTTCTTTGCTGATTTCATAAAATCATCTCCATTTTACCAATTTTTGCCAAAGCCATAAGGCTTTTTATGTATATATGGTTATACATATGAATTGTACCACCAAATAGAAAATTTTGCAATATAATTTTATAAATTTTTATGGAAAATATTATATAAATATAAATATAATTCCGATATGTAATAATCGATAAACAATAATTTAATGCACAATGCAGAATGAAAATGCACAATTAAGGAAGCCGCAAGCGGCTTGTTCCGCTTCGCTCTATATAATAGTTCAAAAGGCGGAGCCTTTTCATCAATTGTGCATTGTGAATTGTGAATTTTGCATTGATAAATTATTGTTTATATTTTTCACAAACAAAAAAAA
Source organism: Acutalibacteraceae bacterium (assembly GCA_045535305.1). GTDB lineage: Bacteria > Bacillota > Clostridia > Oscillospirales > Acutalibacteraceae > UBA1081. Next base: position 26,492 of record JAZSLJ010000066.1, on the reverse strand, counting down.
GGACAGGAAAACCTGTCCCTTTATCATAAGATTTGTTAAAAATCAAAGATAATTTTCAATAGAATCAAGCTGTGCAGCAATACGAAGAACTATTCTTGCGTCTTCAGCAGTAACGGCACCGTCTTTATTTACGTCTGCACGGTAAAACTGTTCCTCTGTAAATTCAACAAGATCAGCTGCTTTACGAAGAATATGTCTTGCATCTGCCGCATCAATAACGCCGTCAGCGTCAACATCGCCCAATGTAATATCAAGATCATCTTCTGAATTTTCGGGGTCTTTGCTGTTCTCGATAGTTTCATTGATTTCAAGCTCAAAAAGACGGTCAACGATATCAATGGGATTTGTGCCGAAAGCATCCATATTTGTCTTTGCATTCTCAAGCTCATCGCCTACAAGCTCAATAAGGTTCTGAATAAATGCAGTTGCCTTTTCCTTACCCATAGCCTCAAAGTCTATACTGCCGAAGTCAAGAACAGCATCAATAATCACGTTTGTGATGTCAGACATACCTTCCATGCCCATAATCTGCTGTGCGATATCGGAAGCAAGAATACTCTCAATATCAAAACCTTCGTCATCTGCAGCAATAGCAGGGATACAGCAAGCCATACAAAGCACTACGCTGAGGATAATTGCAAAAATCTTTTTTGTCATTAGGAAACACTCCTTAAAATTATTTATTATTCTATTTTAAACCGCAAAGGGCAGTTTAACAAATTGATGCACACATTCTTTTTAATGTGTTAAGACCGTAGGTTGTGCCTGTAACAGGGTCTTCCATACCTTCAAACTCAACTGTTACATAGCCGTCGTAGCCGTTTGAAATGAGAGTTGAAAGGCACTGATAAACGGGAACATCACCGTGGCCGATAATTGCACCTCTTAAATATGTACCGCCTCTTGTTTTGAAGAAGCCGTCGCAGAAGAAGGGGGCATTACCGCTTTTTTTATGAAAATCCTTAGCGTGAACGTGGAATGCATAGGGAGCAAGCCTGCCCACAGCCTCTATGGGATTTTCGTCGGCACACATAAAGTTGCCTATATCAACGAGCAAGCCGAAATTATCGTTTGCCACGTTATTTACAATTTTTTCGACTCTCCTGCTGTCCTGACTGAAGAATCCGTGGTTTTCGGTGGTAGTTTTAATACCGAACTGCTTTGCATATTCCGTAACAGCTCTTGTACCCTGAACTATACGGGGCAGAGCATCATCAAAGCCCTTGAAGCCTCTTACGTCGTTGCTGTAGCCGCCGGTAGCATCGTGGCGCATAAGCTTTACGCCCAGAGCATTTGCAATATCAACCTGACCTTTAAGGCGTTCAATCTCTTTTTCAAGATTTCCGTCGCAACCGTTGATAAAATCTGCACCAACGGTGTAAGCAACAGCATCAATGCCGATACGCTCACATTCTGCACGGAGAAATGATGCATATTCAAGCAACGGTTTATCGGTTTTAAGGGTAAAATCAACAAATTCTATGCCGTCAAAGCCTGTATCCTTTGCAAGCTGAATACACTCCTCAAGAGTTTTTTCGCCTGAATCAATATATCGCCAATAACTGTATGAACTTACTGAAAATTTCATTTTCTGCCCTCTTTCTGCTTTATTCTGTCCCAATATTCCTTGGCGGTCTGTTCATTTTTATTGTCGCCGGGGAAATAATACACCCTGTCTTTAAGCACATCGGGAAGATACTGCTGATATGTCCAATGATTCGGATAATCGTGAGGATAAATGTAAAACTGACCTTTGTTTTCAACATCCGCACCGTCGTAATGCATATTCTGCAGCTGACGGGGAATGGGGCCGTAATTACCGTTTTCAAGGTCTGCCATAGCGGCATTGATTGCATCGTGTGCGGAATTGGATTTTGGTGAATTACACACAAGAATTACCGCATCTGCAAGAGGAAGCCTTGCTTCTGGCAAGCCTACCTGCAACGCAATATCAACGCAGGATTTGACAATGGGCATTATCTGCGGATAAGCAAGACCTACGTCCTCGCAGGCACAGACCATAAGACGTCTGCAAGCCGAGGGTAAATCACCTGCCGCAAGGATTCTTGCAAGATAATGTATTGCCGCATCCGCATCGGAGCCGCGCATGGATTTCTGAAAAGCGGAGAGCAGATCGTAATGCTCGTCGCCGTTTTTATCGTACCTTAAAGATGTTTTCTGTGAAAGCTGTTTTGCGTTTTCAAGAGTAATTTTTCTACTCTCGCCCTCTTTTGGAATGGGGGCACTCAGATACAGCAATTCAACCGTATTGATAGATTTTCTTACATCGCCGCCGCAAGCGTAAGCTATATGCTTCACGACGCCGTCCTCTATCTCAACGGGGCATTTCATTTCCTCGGCAATAAGGCGGAAAGCCCTTTCGATAGCAGGAATAACATCCTGAGGAGTAACTGTTTTAAACTCAAATACCGTACTACGGCTTAAAACAGCACTGTATATATAAAAATAGGGATTCTCTGTTGTTGACGCAATAAGAGTTATTGAGCCGTTTTCGATATATTCAAGAAGGGACTGCTGTTGTTTTTTGTTGAAATACTGAATCTCGTCGAGATACAGCAATATGCCGTTTGGTGCGGCAACGGTGTCTATCTGTGCCACAATACTGCGGATATCCGCAATAGATGCGTTTGTGCCGTTGAGCTTGCAGAGCTTTTTATTGGTTGACGCCGCAATTATGTTTGCAACGGTGGTTTTACCCGTACCCGACGGCCCGTAGAATATAAGATTGGGAATTGTGCCCGATTCAATTATATTTCTCAGCGGAGCTCCCTTTGAAAGAAGATGCCGCTGACCCACTGCTTCGTCAAGCATCATAGGCCTTATTCTGTCTGCAAGAGGTGAAGACATGGCAAAATCCTTCCTGAAAAAATTATATACACCTTATATTAACACATATTTTTGTAAAAATAAAGAGTAAATTCAAATTTTTTAATTTATTTCAAAATAATGATTAAAATAATTAACAATGTACAATGTATAATGTACAATGGTGGAAAGGGCTTCGCCCTTTGACCCAATTTATATATTCAATAATTGTAAATTGTACATTGTAAATTGTACATTAAATTATTCCAAGCACCTTTAATATCTCCGCTGCGATATATGAATGTCCCACGGGGGCGGGATGAACGCCGTCAGCCGAAAGAACGCTCATAGGGAATTCGTTATCTGATGCGTTGTTAAGAATATCGTGCATGGGAATGAAATAATCGGCATATTTTTCAGCCATTTTTCTTGTAATTTCTCTTTTGGGAGAAAGGTCTTCATTCCAATGTCTTTCGGGGTGATTCACAAGTGCAAACTGCTCAATTATAAGAATTTTTGCATTTGGGAAATCCGATTTTATTTTTGAAAGAAGCAGATCGTACTCCTGCTCAAATCTTTCGGGAGAACAGAAATCGTCTGAATCGTAGCCTCTCCATGTGTCGTTAATACCAATCATAATTGAAACAAAATCAGGGTTTATTGCTTTAAAATCCGCATCGTAACGGGCAATAAGATCGCGCACTCTGTCGCCAGAAACACCCTTGTTTACAAAAGTTACATTGTTATCGGGAAAAAGTGTATCGTAAATATCCTTGAACGCCTTTGCATAGCCCTCACCCATATTTTCGGGATAAGCTGCATCGGCATCTCTGTTTCTGCCGCAATCGGTTACGCTGTCGCCCTGAAAAAGTACGGTTGCACCGTCTTTGAAAAATCTGTTCATACATTACACCTCATTTACATAGTCAATAAATCTGTGCAGATATTCTCTGCCCTCGTCGGTGCGCTTATAAACGCCGCACTGTTCAAGAATTTCAGAATAAACTATGCCGATTTCATTCTTAAGTATATCATCAACATTTGATGCATTTATATCATCATATTTTGCCTTGATTTGTTCAACCCAATCATAATGCTTTGCAAGAACCTCATCATTTGCGATGTCTGCACCGCTGACAATAGCTTTGCCCAGAGCTTCCATTTCACCTTTAAGTCTTGCGGGAAGAACAGCAAGTCCCATAACCTCAATAAGACCGATGTTTTCCTTTTTGATATGGTGATGCTCGGGGTGGGGATGATAAAGTCCGTCGGGATAAAGCTCTGTTGTGATGTTGTTACGAAGAACAAGGTCAAGCTCGTACTTGTCTCCCCTCTTTCTTGCGATGGGAGTGATTGTATTATGCGGTGTGCCGTTGGTTTCGGCAAGAATAAGAGCTTCTTCGTCAGAATAGCCGCGCCATACAAGAAGAATTTTGTCCGCAAGCTCCACGATGCTGTCTGTATTCTCACCGGAAAGACGGATAACTGTCATGGGCCAGTTTACAACGCCTGCCTGAACATCACTGAAGCCGTTGAATGTGAGTTTTTCATCAATCTCTGCCTTAGCCATAGCGAACTCATAATGACCGCCCTGAAAATGCTCGTGTGAAAGAATTGAACCGCCGACGATAGGTAAATCTGCATTTGAGCCTACAAAGTAATGGGGAAGATACTTAACTATATCAAAGAGCTTTCTGAATGCGCTCTTGTCTATCTTCATGGGAGTATGGGCGCCGTTAAAGACGATACAGTGCTCGTTGTAGTAAACATAGGGTGAATACTGGATAAACCATTCACCGCCGTCAACGGTGAGAGGGATAATTCTGTGATTTTCTCTTGCAGGGTGATTGACTCTGCCGGCATAACCTTCGTTTTCTTTACAAAGAGCGCATTTGGGATATGACGAAGCTTTCATCTTTGCGGCGGCGGCAATAGCCTTGGGGTCCTTTTCGGGCTTTGAAAGGTTGATTGTAATATCCATTTCACCGTAAGGAGTCTGAGCTAACCATTTCATATCGTTACGCACACGGTATGTTCTTATATAATCGGATGCACGGCTGATTGAGTAATACCAATCCGTTGCATCAACGGGATTTTCAGCATAAAGAGCGTTGAACTTTCTGATAACCTCAGAAGGTCTGGGCATCATACAATTCATAATTCTTGTATCAAACAAATCCCTGTATGTAACGCTGTTTTCAATAATGCCCTGTTCGCAGGCATAGTCAAGCATAACTGCCAGAATATCCTCAATGGGGGCATCGCAAGACTCTGCATCCTCAAAAGCATCAAGATGCAGTACATCAAGTATAAGATTGCGGCAGTAGATTCTGTCCTCTTTTTCAAAAAGATGATTTTTTTCGCCGTAGCTGAGTAAGGATTCAATTGCAGAAAAAATAGTCATAATATTAGCTCCTTTGGTCAATGTACAATTTACAATTATTGAATATGCAAATCGGGTTAAAGGGCAAAGCCCTTTCCTCCATTGTACATTGTACATTATACATTGTACATTAGATAAATTTGTGTTTACCTATATTATACAATTAAATTAAAATTCTTCAAGTATCTATTGCAAATTTTTTTATAATAATATATAATATCTGCGGTGATAACAATGGAACAAAGAAAAATTGACAGAATCAACGAGCTTGCAAGAAAGTCAAAAACTCCCGAGGGACTGACTGAGGAAGAAAAAGCAGAGCAGAAGGTATTGCGTGAAGAATACGTAGCATCCTTCAAGGCTTCGCTTGTAGGTCATCTTGAACACACAACAATAGTAAATCCCGACGGAACAATGCGTAAGGTAACAAGAAAACCTAAAAAATAAAAACAACGGACAGTACTTAATTAAGTTTACTGTCCGTTTTATTATTAATCAAGTCCTGCGGATTTTCTTAATACAAGTCTTGCATCTTCTGCCGTTACGGAATCATCACCGTTAAAATCCGCACGCAGATACTCGTCAAGATACAGTTTTTCAAGACCTGCGGAATGGCGCAGAATCATTCTTGCGTCTTCTGCGGTAACTACGCCGTCATTATTGACGTCGCCCTTATAATAACTCTCATTATCCTGCATAAAATCGTCGTTTTTATCTGCGCCGTCGGAAATTGATGCGTTATCGTCAGTTGCTTCAAAGACTTTTACAGGCTTTACCGACCTTATAAATGTACCTTTAATATTTGTAACTTTCATTTCGGGGTAAACATCAGCTTCCTTATACTCAAATGTAAGAATATACATTTTGGCAACAGCCTCGCTGTTAGGCTCGTCAAACATAAAGGAAAAATATATTTTACCGTCCTTATCGTTGTAAACGGAATTGGAATAACCGCCTGTCTGCTTTACACTGCGCAGAGTAAGGACGGATTTGTCGTAGCTGACAGTAAAATCTCCGTTTGTCAGCCCTGTCATACCCTTCATATAAATTACATAGTCAAATGTATTTTCCGACACTCTTACAACCGGATTTATGCCCGTTTCAAGCTGTATACCGTCAAAAGCACCCATATAATCGGCAAAGGCAACCGTTCCCAAAGATAATATCATTATTGCCGCAATTACAAATGAAAATATTTTTTTCATAATTCTCTCCTCCAATGGATTTATTGTATCAAAAATACTGCTGTTTGTCAAACGATATTGAAAATTAACAATTTATATGTTATCATAAATTTAAAAGAGGTGGTATTGTGGATAAAATACGCACAAACGGTAAAAAATTACTTGATGAATACGGCAGAGAAAGAATATTCTACGGCATAAATGTCTGCGACAAAGGTTGCTATGACGAAGCTCTCAGAGGCAGATGTTATAACTACAAATGGGACGACGAAATGCTGATTGCTTTCAAAAAACAGGGTTACAACCTTATCAGATTAGGTGTTACCTGGGATGCAATCGAGCCTGAGCGCGGTAAATACAACGACGTTTATATCGCGGCAATAAACGGTATGCTTGACAAATGCCATAAATACGGAATTTATGCTTATATTGATTTGCATCAGGACCTTTATTCCGGTTGGGGTAACGGCCCCGGAGACGGTGCGCCTGCATGGGCTTGCCATACTGACGGTTATGAATACAAAATCCCTAAATTCGTGTGGGCAGAGAGCTATTTCTACGGCAAAGCAACACACAAGGCTTTTGATAATTTCTGGGCGGACAGATACGGCGTACAGACTGATTTTATTAATATGTGGTGTTATCTTGCATCAATGCTTGACGGACATCCGGCACTTTTCGGCTACGACCTGTTCAACGAGCCTTTTATGGGCTCGGACGGCGGAACAGTATTCAAAAAGATTGTTACAAACGTTGTAAAGCAGTCATTAAAAGACAAACGCATAAGCAAAAAACAGCTTATTGCAGATGCAACAACAAAGGGTGATATTATTCACGTGCTTGACCAATATGACGGAGATGTATTATGTGATATTGTAAACGCTGCAGCACCCGTCGTAAACAATTTTGACGTCTGCCGCTATATGCCCTTTATCGACAAAACAGCTTCGGCTATCCGTAAGGTGTCCCCCGACCCCATAATCTTTATTGAAAACAGCTATTTTTCAAATATGGGCATCAGATTTGCAGGCAGACCTGTCATCACAAACGGTAAGCGTGCAGAAAATCAGGTGTTTGCTCCTCATGCATACGACCTTATGGTTGACACTCCCGCATACAAATACGCAAACAACAGCAGAGTAAAGGCTATTTTCGACCAACGAAAAACGGAACAGGATGAAAATCTTGATATGCCTGTAATCGTAGGTGAATGGGGCGGATATTCAGAGGGTACCGAGTGGCTTCCGCACATTGAATTTTTGCTTGAACTGTTTGACAAAAACAAATGGAGCAGTACATACTGGAATTATTTCGGCGGTCTCACAGATTCCCCTATATGGGAAACACTTAAAAAGCCTTATCCCAGAGCTGTTACGGGCACTATCGACAGCTATTACCATGACCGCGACGGCAATTCCTTCACTCTTGTATATACTCAGGACAAGGAATTTGATGCGCCTACTGAAATTTTTGCTCATAAAGAGATTGAAGCCGTTATAACAGACGGAGAATATGAAACCGAAAAAATTGACGGTGATTCTTCCGTAGTTAAAATCAAAACAGGCATCGGAATGCACACGGTAAGAATCCTTTTTAAAGGCGAAGGCTTCAGCTACACAAGCAGTAAATAAACAAAAACGGCGGAGAAATCCGCCGTTAAATTATAATTTAATGTACAATGTACAATTATTGAATCATAAAAATCGGGTTAAAGAGCGAAGCCCTTTCCTTCATTGTACATTGTTAATTCCCTGAATTATTGTTTATTTCAGTTTATGAATAAACAGGCCGCTGAGAAGCTTTGGTTCAAACCATGTGGACTTAGGTGGCATAATTTTTTGTGCGTCTGCAATATCCATAAGGTCATCAAGAGTGGTGGGATACATCGAAAATGCAATCTGCATATCTTCTGTGCAACGTCTTTCAAGCTCCGAAAGGCCTCTGATACCGCCTACAAAGTCTATACGCTTATCAGTTCTGGGGTCGTCGATGCCGAAAATCGGAGAAATGACGTTTTTCTGCAGAATTGAAACATCCAATCTCTCAACAGGGTCGGTACTGTCAAAAGTGCCGTCCTTTGCAGAAAGCTTGTACCATTTATTATCTATATACATACCGAATGTATGCTTGCTTTCGGGTTTATACGCACCGTCTGCATACTGTTCTACATCAAACTTTTCGCCGATTTTTGCAATAATTTCAGCTTTTGTCATTGAATTGTAATCTGCAATAAGGCGGTTGTAATCCATAATTTCAAGGTCATCACTCTTGAAATATACTGCAAGGAAGAAATTAAATTCCTCTGTGCCGTTGTAATCGGGATTTGCCTCGCGGCGTTTCATACCTACCTTTACAGCGGATGCGGCTCTGTGATGTCCGTCTGCGATATAAAGACAGGGTATATTTTCAAATGCTTTTACAAGGGCATCAATATCTGCCTGATTATCTACAATCCAGACTGTGTTCACAATGCCGTCCTGAGTTGTAAAATCGTATTCGGGCTGTGTCTGAGTGTATTTTAAAACAACAGCATCGATGATACTGCTTCCTCTGTAAGTGAGGAAAATAGGGCCTGTGTTTGCATCGCAGTAATCAACATGATTTATTCTGTCCGCTTCCTTGTCGGCTCTTGTTAGCTCGTGTTTTTTGATGATATTGTTCATATAATCGTCTATTGATGCACAGCCTACGATGCCCGTCTGTGCTCTGCCGTTCATAATCTGGCGATAGATATAAAGCTGAGGTTTTTCATCCTGTATACATACGCCGTCAACGGAGAGTTTGTCAAGATTTTCCCGTGCTTTGAGATAAACCGACTCGTCATATATATAAGTGCCGTCGGGCAGGTCTATCTCTGCCTTGTCAACGTGAAGGAATGAATAGGGATTGCCTTCTGCCATAATCTTGGCTTCGGCGCTGTTCATAACATCGTACGGCAAAGCCGCAACCTTATGAGCATATTCTTTTTTTGGTCTTATTGCTTTAAATGGTCTGATAACTGACATAACATTAAACCTTTCTTAATTCATAGTACCGTTACGGAAATATATTTCGCTGTTTGAAAAGGAGTAAATACCCGAAACACCTTTACCCAATATAAAATATGAAGCTTCGGTGAATGCGGGAATGATTACACCGTCGGAAATAATTGACTGTTCACATTTTTTGAATATATTGTTTTTCTGTTCATCGGTCATAGTTTCGGTAAGGGAATTTATAAGGCTGTCGTAATATTCGTTTGTATAGCCTGTAATATTGTATGATGAATCAGATTTGAAAGTTCTGAAAAACTCCGCAGTATTGGACGCCGTTATTGATATGGGCAAAAATGCAACCTCATAATCACCGGACTCAAACATCTTCTGCGCGTTTTCCCTTGTCTGAACATTAATTTTTACATCAATACCGAAAACTCTTTGCCATATCTGTATCTGCTTTTTTATGCCGTCGGCAAAATCTTCTGTTGTAAGCACCGTAACGGTTACGGAAGATGAAATATTTTCGTTTTCATTCATTGCGGTTTTGTAATATGCCGATGCCGCCGCTTCATCGTAGGGTATAAGGCTTGGCGTGAAGTCATAATAGGGTGAAAGCGTATTTGTCAGCAGACGGTTTGTAGTTCCCTCGATATAATCGGGAGCTGTCAATAATGACATATCGGCAGAGGAAGCAAAAGCTTTGCGGAAAAATGCCGTTGTGAACATATCGGTATCCGAATTGAACCAATAGCCCCATATAACGTCGCTAAGAGCAGAAACGGAAAAGCCGTCGTCAAACATAGCAACTGAATCGGCAGAAACATAGCCTGCATCGTACGTGCCTTTTTCTATTTTTGACGGAATTGTTGACGCATCCTCCACATAGTAAACCCATACACGGTCATTCTTTGCGGCGGAAGTGCCTGTATAAAGATTGTTTTTCTCAAGCCTTATAACGGCGTTCTGGGACCAGCGGTAAACCATATACACGCCGTTGCAGAGCATATATTCCATAGCAAGGCCGTATCTGCCTTTACAGGCATTAAAAAACGTTTCGTTACAGGGCATCGCCGCAAGTCTTGTAAGGTAATAAAGGAAATTCGGGTCTGCGTGGTCAAGAGTGATTCTTAAGGTGTAATCGTCAAGCACTTCAATGCCCAATGCGTCTGTTGTTAACGTACCTGCAAGCACGTCTGCTCCGTATTTTATTGCGGAAAGATATTTTCCGTCTGCAGAGCCTGTTGCAGGGTCTAAAGCCCTTTGCAGACCAAACTTATAATCCTGTGCGGTAACGCGGTTGTCAAAATTTTTCGGCAACAGACTTTTTGCTTCGTCATCGTCGCTCAATGCTTCTTTTGACGTGTTTGTAAGATACCATTTTGCATCCTTGCGAAGACTGAATGTATAAGTGAGTGCATCTTCGGAAACAGTCCAGCTGTCTGCACCTGCGGCGACGATATTTTTGTTTTCGTCAAGCCTTACAAGCCCCTCAAAGCAGTTATATGCAATCATTTTTGATGAGGGCACAGATGCAACCTGAGGGTCTATCGTGCCGAAATCCTCCGCAACGGGATAATACAGGTCGGAATCTGTTTCTTCGTCGCAAGATGTAAATATTGTAAGTATTGAAATCAATACGAGTAAAACTGCAATCGCTTTTTTCAAAGTACATCGCTCCTTTGAAGAACATTGTAGCATAATAAGATGTTTATTTCTATATAAATTTAATATTTTTGCTTAACTTTTAATAAAAAATATGATATACTCATTCAAGGAGTGTGATAGAAATGACTTTAACCGAAATTATTATGATTATACTGCTTATTGCATCAGTTATATGCTCATTGGCGGCTATGATTTTTGCAAAGAAAAGCACAGCTAAGCAGGACAAGGGCGAAGCTGCCGAAATGAAAGCAAAAATTGATGCGCTCGCAGCTACGGTTTCACGCGAGATGTCCAACAGCAGACAGGAAAATGCAAGACAGATAACCGACATAAACACAAGAATCGGAGATATGTCCGAAAAAACGCTTGAAAGACAGCACAAGCTTATTTCATCCGTTAACGATGCACTCAGCGAAATTCAGAAAACAAACTCACAGCAAAGTGAAAAAATAATGCGTACTCTTATGGAGTCCGTTGAAAAAATGACACTCAGCAACGAGAAAAAGCTTGAAGAAATGCGTGTTACGGTTGATGAAAAGCTTACTGCAACTCTTACAACAAGGCTTGATTCATCATTCAAAACAGTTTCCGAACAGCTTGAGAATCTTTACAAGTCATTGGGCGAAATGAAAGAGCTTTCCGGCGGTATCACTCAGAATGTTACCTCGCTTAACAGAATCCTTACAAACGTAAAGGCAAGAGGCACCTGGGCGGAATATCAGCTTGAGGGTATTCTTGACCAGACGATACCCAATATGTACGTTAAGAATTTTAAACCCGAGGACAGCGGAGATATGGTTGAATTTGCGGTTAAAATCCCCGACGGAGGCGACAGCAAGAAGATAACCTATCTGCCAATCGACTCAAAATTCCCCATGGAAGATTACGCAAGGCTTTGTGCCGCCGCAGACAGTGCAGATGCAGAGGCTGTTGCTCTTGCCCGCAAGGCTCTTGAAAGACGAGTTACGGAAGAAGCAAAGGCTGTTGCAAAATACATAAATCCCCCCGTAACCACACCTTTTGCAATAATGTACCTTGCAACGGAAGGTCTTTATGCTGAAATTGCATCCTCAAAATCGGGCTTACTGGAAAAAATACAGAACGAATACAGCGTTATGATTGCAGGTCCTACAACTATCACCGCGTTGCTTAATTCATTCTCAATGGGCTTTAAGACAATGGCTATAAACGAAAAAGCAAACGAAATCAAGCTCGTTTTAGGTGCAGTCAAAAAGCAGTACGACACCTTTGACGACCTGCTTGAAAAGGTCAAGAAAAAACTCGGTGAAGCCGATACATCAATCGAAGCGGCAATCAAGCGTAACGGAATGATTGTCAAAAAGCTCAGAACCGTTGATTCTGCCGATTCACTTGCTTCGGCAGACGACATTTTAGGCATTGAAGGAGAATAATTATGCATTTACTCAAAATTGACAAAAACCACTATCAGGGTCAGGCTGACCCTTTCATTTTAAAGAGCAACGGCAGATATTACATCTATGTAACAGGCCACGATGCTGTTTACGCTTATCAGTCAGACAATCTTTTTGAGGGCTGGGAGTATTACGGCGTTGTTATGACAGTACCCGGAAAAGATTCCTTCTGGGCACCCAGCGTTATTGAGCTTGATGGCAAATTCTATATGTACAATTCCATTGAAATCTACGATGATGAACCCGACAAGGGCGGACACAGAGGTGCTATGCATGTTTCGGTTGCGGACAATCCCCTCGGCCCGTTCACAGGTGCAACAAGGATTCTGCACCCATTTTCAATCGACTCACATATAGTGCAGAATGAGGCGGGACTGTTCCTTTTCTACTCCGCTAACAGATTTGAGGGCGAGAGAATAGGCACTTGCATTTATGTTGACAGAATGCTTGACCCCTTTACTCCCGAAGGTAAGCCTGTTTTGGTGGTTGAGCCTACTCTTGATGAGGATATTTACAGCCGCGACCGCTACAAAAAAGGTCAGCATTGGCACACCATTGAGGGTGCTTGCTATTTTAAAGAAGGCGACTGGCACTACCTTATGTATTCGGGCAACTGCTTCCAACAGCCCACATATTACATCGGCTACGCAAGGGCAAAAACCGATGAAACAGACCTTACAAAAATCAAGTTTGAAAAATATCCCGATGATAACACGTATTATCCCGTACTCAAAGCAAACGAGTTTGAAGAAGGCACGGGACACCACTCAATGATTAAGGAAGACGGTCAATGGTATGCAGTTTATCACGCAAGAGATTACGGCGATACGCTCAATGCCTTTGACGCACGAAACGCAAGAATATGTAAGCTGAATGTAAATGACGGAATAATAAAGGCAGAAAGATACGAAAATCACATATAGGCATAATTATTGACAAATATTGTCGAATGCGGTATAATTATGTCGGTCAAGAGGTTTATCGAGAATAAGGCGGTTAGTGTATTTCCTCCGGAAGGGGGTGATACATATGCCAATTACTTTAACTTTTCATTTAGGAAAGATAACTGTTACTATACAGATTAAGGTAAAAAGCAACAACCGCCACTCGGGAAAGTGACGGTTGTTAATTCTTTGATTTAATAACTACAAGAGCACTAACCGCTTTAAACGGTTACCTCTTGGCTTTATTATATCATATGTATATTATGTTGTCAAGCACCGCAAGGTGCTGTTTTTTTTATGGATTTACCATCTGTTCTCAACATACTCACAGAATGCGTACATATCCTTGATTTCGAGCTTTGTGCCGTCGTCAAGAGTAACGTCGCCGTTCCATAAACCGTGCACCTGATGTGAGTGCATTCTGCCCACAACAAGGTTAAGGTCGGTATGGTGGTCAAATGTAGGCATCATTGTCATATTGAATCTGCCGTCCTCGGAAACAAACTCCCAGGGCTCCATATATTTATCGGGCTTGGGGAAGGTTTTAACATCTATAGCTCCGAATTTATGCACCTTTCCGTCGTAAAAAATGCAGGTTTCGGTAGCATTGGATTCATTACCGATTGCCCATGTAATCTCAAAACCGAAAAGATGCTTTTCGCCCTTTTCGTCCGTTATGTATGCAGAGCCGCTGCCCCAGTACCATACCATTTTGTGAATGGTGTTTACTCTGCCCCAGTCAAGAGTGCAGAATGCGGTATCCTTTGAGAATCTGTACTCGTATGCGCCGAATTTAAACACACCCTCACAGGGCATACAGGGCTGCTTTGTGGTCATAAAATATCTTGTTTTATCTTCATCAAAGGGCAGAACGGTAGTAAGATTTTCAGAGCCGGGCATAATGTCCATTGTTATGTCGCAAAGAATCTCTTTGTCCTCATGAACGGACTTGCACCAGAGAGTTCTTGATGTTTCCATTGTATTGAAATCAAATTCAGCTTTGCCTACCTTATCCTTAAAGCGGTTGGGAACGTCGCCCTTTGCAGGGGGAATATGCTTATTCTGTCCGCCGAGGAAAAACTGAGTAGAATCAACAACAATTTCACCTGTTTCAAGGCTGAGGAATTTTACGCCCAGATATCCGCCCGCATTGATGTTGGCAAAGCTTAACTGAAGCATAAATTTACCGTCTGAAACCTGATAAAAATCCCATTCCTTACGGCTGATGATGCCTGTTTTAACATGATCTCTGTTATAATCAAAAACGTTGTGTCTTGCCCAACCCTTTGCAAGCAGAGTGCCGTCTGGAGCTAAAAGCGGAGTGCTTTCGGTGTATTCAATCTGCTTTGAAGGCTCTTTCCATTCCTGAAAAGGCACATAGGTTCTGGGTATTTCGTTACTCATCATAATTCCTCCTTGGAAACATATTATATTTAATTATAATATTATTTAACAAAAATTGCAACCGGATTTTTTTATTTATCTGACAAAATATGCAAAAAAAACAGTCCCTGCCGTCTTTTTAAGGACAGACAGGGATTTTATAATCTGGTAATTACTTTTTGGGAAGCATTTTTTCCATACCGCCCATATAGGGACGGAGTGCGGCGGGAATATTAACGCTGCCGTCTGCGTTAAGGTTATTCTCAAGGAATGCAATAAGCATTCTGGGGGGAGCAACAACAGTATTGTTAAGAGTGTGAGCAAGATATTTGCTGTCCTTACCCTTTACTCTGATTGAAAGGCGTCTTGCCTGTGCATCGCCGAGATTTGAGCAGGAGCCTACCTCAAAATACTTCTGCTGTCTGGGAGACCAGGCTTCAACGTCGATTGACTTAACCTTAAGGTCTGCAAGGTCGCCTGAGCAACATTCAAGAGTTCTTACGGGGATATCAAGTGAACGGAACAGGTCAACTGTGTTCTGCCACAGCTTTTCAAACCACATTTTGCTCTCCTCGGGCTTACATACAACAACCATTTCCTGTTTTTCAAACTGATGAATTCTGTAAACGCCGCGTTCTTCAATGCCGTGTGCGCCCTTTTCCTTACGGAAACAGGGAGAATAGCTTGTAAGAGTGAGAGGAAGCTCTGCTTCATCAATCATCTGGTCTATAAATTTACCAATCATTGAATGTTCGCTTGTGCCGATAAGATAAAGGTCCTCGCCCTCGATTTTGTACATCATAGCTTCCATTTCGGCAAAGCTCATAACGCCTGTTACAACGTCGGAACGAATCATAAAGGGGGGTACAACATAGGTAAAGCCTCTGTCAATCATAAAATCTCTTGCGTAAGAGATAACTGCGGAGTGAAGTCTTGCGATATCACCCATAAGATAATAGAAGCCGTTACCTGCAACGCGTCTTGCGGATTCAAGGTCAATACCGCAGAAACGCTCCATAATATCTGTGTGATAAGGAATTTCAAAATCGGGAGTTACAGGCTCACCGTATTTCTGAACCTCAACATTTTCTGAGTCGTCCTTACCTACGGGAACGCTCTCGTCAATGATGTTGGGAATAATCATCATAATCTTTTTAATCTGCTCTGCAAGCTCTGTTTCCTTTGCTTCGCAGGCGGCAAGCTGTTCTGCCTGCTCGGCAACAGTCTTTTTAGCCTGTTCTGCCTCGTCCTTTTTGCCCTGTGCCATAAGTGCGCCAATCTGCTTTGAAACCTTGTTTCTTGATGCTCTCAGAGTGTCTGCCTGTGCTTTATTGGCTCTGTATTCCTTGTCAAGCTCAATAACCTCGTCAACAAGGGGAAGCTTGCTGTCCTGAAACTTTTTTCTGATGTTTTCTTTAACAACATCGGGATTTTCTCTTAAAAATTTAATGTCAATCATAATTATATCTCCTTAATCCTCAAACAATTTTGCTAATTTTGTGAGGTCTTCTTTATCAAAAAATTCAAATTCCAGCTTTCCGCCTTTGCCCGATTCTTTTACAACTACTTTTCTGCCTAAAATATCGGAAAGTGAAAGCTCCACCTCGCTGTAAAAAGTATCACGCCTTTTTACTTTTTTAGGTTTGGCATCCTTTTCAGAATTTAACTGTTTAACTAATTTTTCGGTTTCTCTTACGGAAAGCTTACGGGCAATTATATCCTCGGCGATTTCTTCAATAAGAGCTTTATTTTCAAGTGCAAGCAAGGCTCTTGCATGACCTGCGGAAATAAAATCATCACTTACAAGCCCTCTTACCTTTTCGGGCAGATTCATAAGCCTTAAAGTGTTTGTGAGTGCGGAACGGGATTTGCCAAGCTTCTGTGCCGCCTGCTCCTGTGTAAAGCCGTGTTCTTCGATAAGACGGCTGATACCCTCGGCTTCTTCAATGGGATTCAGGTCCTCACGCTGTAAATTCTCGATAAGAGCAATTACCGCAACCTCGGAATCCGTCAAGGCTCTGATAATAACAGGAACCTGTGTAAGACCTGCAAGCCTTGATGCTCTCCAGCGTCTTTCACCTGCAACGAGCTGATAACTGCCGTCGGGCAAAGGACGAACGATAAGCGGCTGCAGTACGCCGTGTTCTTTTATGCTGTCTGCAAGCTCGCTGAGAGCTTCATCGTCAAAATACTGTCTGGGCTGCTGTTTATTCGGCTCAATATCACTTAAATTCAATGTAACAACGCTTTTTTCATCCGCAAGCTCCTCAACGGAGTTGTCCACAAAAAGAGCATCCATACCTCTTCCAAGACCGCTTTTTCTCGGTGGCATCGGGTATCCCTCCAACATACAAAACAATTAAATATATTATATTAAAAAAAAATGCGGTTGTCAATAATCTAATGTACAATGTACAATTTACAATTATTAAATCATAAAAATCGGGGCAAAGGGCAGCGCCCTTTCCACCATTGTACATTGTACATTGTTAATTGTTAATTATAAAAAAAATCAAGGGACAGCGAACCGTCCCTTTAATTTATTAAATTGTGATATTCTTGCCGATGTAAATGGGATATGTGATGTCGCCCGAGATATTCTTTCTGGGTCTTACAACGCCGTGTTTATCCATGATTACACAGTTAAGGTTTGCATCCTCACCGATGTAGCAGGACTGCATAATGATTGAATTCTTTACAACTGCGCCCTTTGCAACGTGAACGCCTCTGAAAAGGATTGAATTTTCAACAGTACCTTCAATTTTACAACCGTCTGCAAGGAACGAATTTTTAACCGATGAGCCGATGCCGTAAATTGAGGGCATATCGTCGTTAACCTTAGTGAAAACGGGATTTGAACGGTCAAAAATCTGATCTCTCTTTGCGGGGTCAAGAAGATCCATACTTGTGTCGTAATATGTCTGAACGGAATCAATAACCGAGCAATAAGTATCAATCTTATAGCCGTAAATGCTGAGCTTGTCAACATTCTTCATAATAACCTCTTTTTCAAACACATCGTAGTCCCCTGCGGTTGCCTGATTAACAAGTCTTTCAAGAAGTGATTTCTTCATAACAAGATAGTTTACGCCGTATGCGCCTTCGCCCTCTTCTGCAACGGGAGGAACTGCAACCTTGCGGATTTTATCACCCTCGTCAAACTTGAAATGCATCACGTTACCGAGCTGAGGATATCTGCCCTCTTTGTAGCAGATTGTGATGTCTGCATTTTTGCCGATATGGTACTCAACGAGCTTGCCGAAATCCATATTGCAAACGATATTTGTATCGCAGAGAATAACATATTCCTCTTTTGACATATGGATAAAGTCCATAATGCCCTTTAATGCGTCAAGACGGCTTGTGTATGCACCCACACCTCTGTTAAAGGGAGGAAGCATAAACAGACCTTCATTTTTTCTTGAAAGATCCCAGGGCTTACCTGTGCCGAGATGATCCATAAGTGAACGGTAGTTGCTCTTTGTAACAACACCCACCTTTGAAATGCCGCAGTTAACCATATTTGAAAGTGCAAAGTCTACAAAACGGTATCTGCCGCCGTAGGGTACCGAGCCCATAGTTCTTAATGCGGTAAGGTCGCTTATACACTCGGAATAAGCATCTGTGAAAAGAATACCTAAAACGTTATTTGCTCTCATACCGTTGCACCTCCTTCTACGTCTTCAACAACCATTGTTTTTGCTTTTACCTTTGCATCCTCGCCTATTGTAAGAGCAGGGCCTACAACAGCTACGCCCCAATCGTCGCGGTTTTCGTAAGCTGAGGGGTCTTCACCGACTACAGCACCGCATTTGATAACTGCATTTTCCGCAACCATAGCGTACTGCACCTTTGCGCCTTTTTCGATTTTTGCGCCGGGCATTACGATTGAATATTTAACCTCTGCACCCTCCTCAACGGTAACGTTTGAGAAAAGAACGGAATAGTCAATAACGCCTTCAACGTGGCTTCCGCCTGTGATAAGTGAATTCTGAACATCTGCCTTATCGGAAACATACTGAGGCGGAGTTACGGGATTGTTGGAATAGATTTTCCATGATTTATCGGAAAGGTCGATATTTGCAACGGGATTGAGCATATCAAGGTTTGCTTCCCAGAGAGAATCGATAGTTCCTACGTCCTTCCAATAGCCGTCAAAGGGGAATGCAAACATCTTCTCCCCTGCTGTGTGCATTGCGGGAATAACGTCCTTACCGAAGTCGTTTGATGAGCCTTCCTTTGCTTCGTCTGCAATAAGATACTCACGAAGCTTGCTCCATGTGAACATATAAACGCCCATTGAAGCCTTGTTGCTCTTGGGATTTTTGGGTTTTTCCTCAAATGCGGTGATTTTGCCGTCATCGTCAACGAACATAAGACCGAATCTTGATGCTTCTTCCCACGGTACTTCGAGCATAGCTATTGTACAAGCCGCATCCTTTTCCTTATGGAATTTAAGCATTTCGGAGTAATCCATCTTATAGATATGGTCGCCCGAAAGAACTGCCACATATTCGGGATTGTATCTGTCAATAAAATTAATGTTCTGATAAATTGCGTTTGCTGTGCCTCTGTACCAGTCAGTACCCTTTATCTGCTGATAGGGTGAAAGAATATGCACGCCGCCGTTAGCTCTGTCAAGGTCCCACGCCTGACCGTTGCCGATGTAATCGTTGAGTTCAAGAGGCTGATACTGTGTAAGCACGCCTACCGTATCAATACCTGAATTTACGCAGTTTGAAAGGGGGAAATCTATGATTCTGTATTTTCCTCCGTAAGGCACTGCAGGTTTTGCCACGTTTTTAGTAAGAATACCAAGTCTGCTGCCCTGTCCGCCTGCAAGCAGCATTGCAAGACATTCGGTTTTTCTTGCCATTGAAATCATCCTTTCGTTTTATATATTTTTGGTTTCGCTTTTTATTTTAAGATAAACCGTTGAAAGCGGGGGCAAAGTAAGGTCTATTGAATATTCCATACCGTGCATGGGTGCTTTCTTCGTTTTATATACGCGTTTTTTGGTGTACGCCGTACCGCCGAAGGCTTTGGAATCAGAGTTGAACACAACCTCATAAGAGCCCTTTTCGGGAACGCCGATTTTATAGGAATCCCTTGCGACGGGTGTGAAATTGCATACACAGACTACCGTTTCGCCTTTTTCATCCGTTCTTGTGAATGCAATAACGGAATTGTCGCAGTCGTCGCTGACTATCCATTTAAAGCCGTCCCATGAATAGTCAATTTCCCACATGGGTGAGTTTTCTTTGTAAAAATGATTGAGCTTTTTAACATAATTATGCAGCTTACGGTGGGATTCATAATCAAGCAGGAACCAATCAAGCGGCTTTTTTTCGTCCCATTCAATAAACTGACCGAACTCCTGACCCATAAAGAGGAGCTTTTTACCCGGGTGTGCATACATATAGCCCAGAAACGCTCTCATCGCGTGGAATTTGTCTTCATAGCTTCCCGGCATTTTATCTATAAGAGATTTTTTACCGTGCACAACCTCGTCGTGTGATATGGGCAACACAAAATTCTCCGAAAAAGCGTAGAACAATGAAAAAGTGATAAGGTCGTGATTATATTTTTTAAAGTAGCCGTCAAGAGCGAAATATTTGAGTATATCGTTCATCCAGCCCATATTCCATTTAAAGTTGAAGCCTAAACCGCCCACAGAGCCGGGCTTTGTAACAAGAGGCCAGGCTGTGCTTTCCTCGGCGATAACAAGCACCTCGGGATGCTCGCGGAAAACAACCTCGTTGAGTTTTCTTAAAAATGAAACCGCTTCAAGATTTTCTCTGCCGCCGTTTTTGTTGGCTACCCACTGACCGTCGTCCCTGCCGTAGTCGAGATAAAGCATTGATGCAACGGCGTCAACTCTAAGCCCGTCAACGTGATATTCTTTAAGCCAGAATTCCGCACTTGAAAGCAGAAAACTGCGAACCTCGTTTTTGCCGTAATCAAAAATCCTTGTACCCCACTGATAATGCTCGCCCTTGCGCGGGTCTGCATATTCATAACAGGGTGTGCCGTCAAACTCATAAAGTCCGTGTGCATCTTTCGGAAAATGGGCAGGAACCCAATCCATAATAACGCCTATACCGTTTTTATGACATTTATTAACAAAATATGCAAAATCTTCAGGTGTGCCGTAGCGTGATGTGGGAGCAAAATAGCCTGTTACCTGATAACCCCAGGAGCCGTCAAAGGGATATTCGGTAATGGGAAGAAGCTCAATATGAGTGTATCCCATATCCTTGACATAAGGAATTATTGAATCTGCAAACTCCCTGTAAGAATAGAAATTGCCGTCATCGTGCATTTTCCACGAGCCTGCGTGAACCTCGTAAATATTAACCGGAGAAGAATAAACAGAATGATTGCGTTTTTCAGCCTGCCATTCCTCATCGTCCCACTCAAAAATGCTTATATCGTAAAATTTTGAGGCTGTATCCGGCCTTGTTTCTGTATGAAAGCCGTAAGGGTCTGCTTTTAAGTATTTCTTCCCGTTGCCGGCATAAATGCAATACTTGTAAGTATCGTAAACCTTTATACCGTCAATTTCCGTTTCCCAGATATCGCCGTTATTGATGCGGGTCATATAATTTGCACTGTCTGACCAGCCGTTAAAATCACCCACAACGCTGACAGCCTTTGCATTCGGTGCCCATACTCTGAACACCGCTTTACCATCTGCCGTTTTATGCGCGCCTAAAAATTCGTAAGCGCGGGCATTTGTACCCTCGTGAAAAAGGTACATCGGCACACGATATTCATCCTTGATTTTTCTTTCCACAAAAACACCCCTTTGCATCCATTGTACAATTAATTTTATTTTAACAAAAAAAATTCAATTTTTCAAGATGTTTTTTGACTATATTGCAAGAGAGCCTACTAATATTTTTTACCGTTTGTTGTATATAATGCACAAATATACCAATACAATAATCGAAAATCGGCGAAAAAAGAAAGAGAAAACAATAATTTACCGCAGGCAAATTATTGTAGTTAGGAGTCAGGCGTGATGAATTAGGAGTTAAGGAAGCCGCAAAGCGGCTTGGATTTAAATAGTTTAAAAGGCGGTGCCTTTTCCACAACTCCTCACTTCTCACTCATCACTTTTTAATTATTTTTTAATCAAATCTCTTACACAAAAAAAAGCCTCCGCAATATGCAGAGGCAAATATTTTTATCAATCAAAATCAACATCAGCCAGAAGCTCTTTGAGTGCTTTGACATCAGCAGCAGTGAGAGTAACGCCTTTACCCATTTTTTCGTGGTCAGGGCCCCAATCACGGATATCATACTTGGGCTCCTTGCCATTCCAGCTGATAAGGTTAAACTCCTTTGCCCAACCGCCTGAGCCTTCGGATATAACGCCGAATGATTTAACAATTTCATAACTGAACTCTGCCATAGTATAACCTCCTATGTATTTATTATTTATAATTATAATATTATTTAAAATAAAAATCAATAGCTTTTTTCAAATTTATTATAGATATTGTCCAAAGAAATATGAACATTTTGTAAACATTTTCATTTTTTTCTGCATTTGTTGCATTTTTCGGTAGCGTTTTAAGGCAGTTGGGTCTAAGGGTGGGAAGACACCCGAAATAAACAATGAAAGGATGATAAAATGAAAAAACTCAACAGCCGCGAAATGCTTTTCTGCCAATTTTACGCAGAATGTCTTAACGGCAGAGAGGCGGCTTACAAAGCGGGCTTTACGGTATGCCCTGAAATAAATGCAAGAAAGCTTCTGAAAAAGAAAAGTATACGCGATGCCATTGAACAGATATCACGTGAAATTCAGATAACGCAGAAAGAAGTAAAGGCAGGCCTGCACCGTATAGCATTCGCTTCCTCCGCAGATGCGGTAAAGCTGATTCTTTCGGAAAATCCCTCGGAGCTTGACGTTGAAGCTCTTGACCTTTTTAATGTATCGGAAATAAAAAAGCCTAAGGGCGGCGGCATTGAAATAAAATTCTTTGACCGCATCAAGGCTCTGGAAAAGCTGGGAGACATAACCGAAACCTCCGCAGAGCAGACCGCAGGCTGTGCATCATTTTATCAGGCACTTGAAATGAGTGCCGCAAGGCAGGATGATGACAGATGAAATTTGACACTTTTTCAAAAAAACAGCTCAAGGTGCTTACCTGGTGGTGTAAAAACAGTCCAAACAGGCATTACGACGGCATAATATGCGACGGTGCGGTCAGAAGCGGTAAAACGCTGTGTATGTCCGTTTCCTTTGTCGCCTGGGCGATGGGCAATTTCAACGACACATCTTTTGCCCTGTGCGGCAAAACAGTTACCTCTCTGCGAAGAAACCTTATCACTCCGCTGCTGCCCGTTCTCACCGATTTAGGTTTTAACTGCCGTGAAAAGATTTCATACGGACTTGTTGAAATTGAATACGGCAAAACAAAAAACCGATTTTATCTTTTCGGCGGCAGAGATGAGTCCTCCGCCGCACTGATTCAGGGACTCACCCTTGGCGGTATTCTGCTTGACGAGGTTGCTCTTATGCCCCGTTCTTTCGTTGAACAGGCGGTTGCACGTTGCTCCGTCAACGGCTCTAAGCTATGGTTCAACTGCAACCCTGAAAATCCTCTGCACTGGTTTCACAAGGAATGGATTGAAAAAGCAAAAGAAAAGAACTGCTGTTATCTCCATTTTGAAATGCAGGACAACCCCTCCCTCTCCCCCGCCATAATCGAACGCTACCGCTCACTTTATTCGGGCGCATTCTACGAGCGTTTTATTGAGGGCAAATGGGTTGCGGCAGAAGGACTTGTATATCCCTTTTTCAACAGGGAGAGCAACGTATGCACACCGCCTGAAAATTGCAGTGAATACTATATTTCCTGCGACTACGGCACTGTCAACCCCTTTTCGCTGGGGCTTTGGGGATACTGCGACGGCATCTGGTACAGAACGGATGAATACTACTGGTCATCAAAAAAAGAAGGCAGTCAGAAAACCGATGAAGAATATTATCAGGAGCTTGAAAAGCTTGCCTGCGGTAAAAATATTGAAAGCGTCATTGTGGACCCGTCAGCAGTAAGTTTCATCGAATGTATCCGACGCCACGGAAAATTCCGCGTCATTCCTGCAAAAAATGACGTATCAGACGGAATAAGGCGTGTTTCCGAAGCTCTTAAAAGCGAAAAAATCAAAATCTCGGGCAGTTGTACCGATATTCTGCGTGAATTCGGCTTATACCGTTGGGACAACAGCGTTTCAAGGGACTGCCCCAGAAAAGAACACGATCACGCAATGGACGATATGAGATATTTTGTTTCTACCGTGCTGTACGGCGGCACGGACTCCTCATTCTTCGTCCTTGCAAGTGAAAGGATGTGAATATCATCAGACCGTTCTCAAAAAAAGACCGCAAAAATTATTCCCACGCTGCAGTTACGGCAGTTCCGCAGACTGCATCACACTCCTTATCAGACATTATCAACTCCTCCAAAAGCTTTCACGCGGAACGCCGTCTTTACGAAAACCTGAAAAACAACGTACCTGTCATTAACGGTGCAATATCCAAAATAGTCCGTCTTACAGGCGGTTTTACCGTTACCTGCAACGACAAGCATTACGAAAAGCTCCTTTCTCAGTTCCTTGCAAACGTCTGCGTCGGCGGCAACGGGGCGGGCATTGACGCTTTTATTGATTTATACCTCAATCAGCTTCTGACTTACGGCACAGCCGCAGGCGAAATGATTATGAACAAGGATATGCGCTCATTTTCACTTTACAACAGCGAGCTTAATGACATCGTACTTAAACGAAACAAAAAAAATCCCATGCAGATTGACATTTTCACCTGCGATGCGGGTGGTGAAAGACCCGTAGAAAACAGCAACGCCGTTCTTTTATCCGTTCTTGACCCCGATGCGGGCAAGCTTCACGGCAACTCCTTACTCAAAGGACTCCCCTTTGTAAGCGGTGTGCTTATGCAGATTTTTGAGTCAATTTCCTCCAACTGGGAGCGTATGGGCAATTTAAGATACGCCGTTACCTACCGTCCCCAGAACGATGCACTTGAAAAAGCCTACGCAAAGGACAGAGCCTTACAGATTGCAAAGGGCTGGAGCGACGCGATGAAATCGGGTAATGAAATCAAGGATTTTATTGCCGTAGGTGATGTTGACATAAAGGTTATCGGTGCGGACAATCAGATTCTTGACAGCGAAATCCCCGTAAGACAGCTTATGGAACAGATTGTTGCAAAAACAGGTCTGCCGCCCTTTATGCTCGGCCTTAACTGGTCCACAACGGAGCGTATGGCGGCACAGCAGACCGATATGCTCACAAGCGAGCTATGGCATTACAGACGTATTCTCACTCCCGTTATAACGAAAATATGCACAATGTTTTTAAGAATGAACGGATATAACGACAAATGCACAGTTGAGTGGGATGAAATCTCTCTGCTTGACGAAACAGAACAGGCAAAAGCAAGCTACTACAACGCTCAGGCAGAAAAATATCACGCCGAAGCCTTGGCTTTGGGGAAAGGAGAATAATCTTTGGCTGAATATACAATCAACAAAAGCTCTGACATAACACACACTCACACAGGCACTCCCACGGCAGAGGACATTGAGCTTATCTCACGCTACGCAAGAAAAACACCCGAAGCAAAGGATATTTACACATTCACCGTAACTCTTTGCGACAACGAGGTTGACCGCGACAACGAAAGATTTTCAGTAAGTGCAATCAACACCTTTAAATCTATGTTTGAGGGCGTAACGGGTATTTTTGACCACAGTATGAAAAGCTCTGACCAGACAGCGAGAATTTACAAAACAGAAGTTATCACGGACACATCACGCTATACCTCCTGCAACGAGCCTTACACTTGCCTTAAAGCGTGGTGTTATATGCTCCGCACGGAGAAAAACCGCACTCTTATTGATGAAATAGATGCGGGAATCAAAAAGGAAGTAAGCATAAGCTGCAGTGTAAAATCAAGAATATGCTCCGTCTGCGGTAAGGATATGCGTACACACGAATGTCCTCACACTCAGGGTGAAACCGTCAACGGCAAGGTGTGCCACGCTGTACTTTCCGACCCTGCAGATGCTTACGAGTGGTCATTCGTTGCTGTTCCCGCACAGCGTAACGCAGGAGTTACCAAATCTGCAAAAAAGACGAAAACCGACTACACATACATTGACTCAAACGAACCGACTGAAATTGTTAAATCAATATGCAAAAACAGCACAGGCGGTTGTGTAGCTCTGAATCCCGAACAGCTTAAGGCTCTTTCAGGCTATATTGCCCGAATGGAGAGCGATGCGGCAATCACAAAGCAGAAAAGATTTGATGCGGAAGCCGAAACCGTTGCTCTTTGCGCATTCACTCTGCCCGATGCAGACACGAAAATGCTCGGTTCTATTCTTAAAAAGCTTGAGGACAGCGAAGTATTTATGCTCCGCAAAGCATTTGAACACAAAGCCGAATCTGCCGAAGCCTTTATCCTCTCATTAAAGGGTAAAACTGAAAATGATTCGGCAGATAACTCCCAGTTCAGGATATAAACAATAATTTATCGCTGTGCGATAAATTATTGTTTGCGATATAAATCCGTAAACGGATTTGCGATATACCTGACGGTGCGATATATACAAAAATGTATGCGATATGTGCCTGTCGGCACGCGGATTTATATCATATCG
>JAZSLJ010000078.1:0-21823 GCA_045535305.1 Acutalibacteraceae bacterium | reverse complement strand
ACTCTTGTTCTTAAAGAAGACGGCACAATTCTGCCCCGTGATAATGCCGAAAAGGACAAATATTATTTTGCTTACGGCAACGATTACATAGGCGCAACAACCGATTTGTATAAGCTTACAGGCAAGGTTCCGCTTATTCCCCGATATGCTCTTTCTAACTGGTGGAGCCGTTATAAGGCATATTCACAGGACGAATACCTTGCCCTTATGGACAGATTTAAGGATGAAGAAATACCCATTACCGTTGCAACGGTAGATATGGACTGGCATTGGGTTAATATTAAAGAAAAATTCGGCAAGGACAGCCACAAAATCACTAAGCACAAGAATCTTTGGGAGTATGTTTATGATTTCTGGTCAACAGGCTGGACAGGATACAGCTTTAATACAGACCTTTTCCCCGACCCTGAAGGTTTTATCAAAAAGCTCAAGGATGATAATTATCATACAACATTCAATATTCATCCCTCAATGGGTGTGCGCTGGTTTGAGGACCAATATCAGGATATGTGCGCCGCTATGGGGCTCAATCCCGATGAGAAAAAGCCTGTTGAATTTGATATTACAGATAAGAAATTTATAGAGAATTATTTTGATATTCTTCACAAGCCCTTTGAGAATATGGGCGTTGATTTCTGGTGGATTGACTGGCAGCAGGGTACAAACACAAATGTCCCCGGTCTTGACCCTCTTTGGGCGCTGAATCACTATCATTTCCTTGATAATGCAAAGGATAACCACAGACCTCTTATTCTTTCACGTTTCTGCGGTGCAGGCAGTCAGCGTTATCCCTTAGGCTTCAGCGGAGATACCACACAGACCTGGCGAAGTCTTGATTTTCAGCCGGGATTTACCGCAACAGCATCAAATATCGCTTATCCTTGGTGGAGTCATGACATCGGCGGTCATTGTATGGGCAGAAAAGACGATGAACTGTATCTTCGTTGGGTTCAGCTTGGCGTTTTCAGCCCCGTTATGCGTCTTCATTCCACAAATAACGAATTTATGGGCAAAGAGCCGTGGAATTACAGCGGTCAGGTGGGCAAAGTTGCAACAGATGCGCTTCGTTTAAGGCATAAACTCCTGCCTTACATCTACACAATGAACTACCGCACCCATACAGAGTGCAGAGCTATTTGCGAACCGATGTATTACGCTTATCCCGATGATGAAAATGCATATAACTGCAAAAATGAGTTTTTCTTCGGTACAGAGCTTATCGTAGCACCGATAACAAAGCATACAAGCTCCAAAACAAACCTTGCAGGCGTGAATGTATGGCTTCCCGAGGGCAGATATACAGATATTTTCACAGGCAGAATTTACAGCGGCAACCGTTTTGTAAAGATGTTCCGCGATATTGAGAATTTTCCCGTTCTTGCAAAGGAAGGCTCAATAATTCCCATGAGCGCAAATGACAGAACAAACGACTGCACAAACCCTGCAGAGCTTGAAATTTTTGTTTACAGAGGCAACAATACATTCACAATGTATGAGGATGACGGCGATACACTTTCATATCAGAACGGCGAATACCTTAAAACTGCTTTCACAGTTGTCGAAAACGGTAATAATGTTGGTTTTTCAATCGCAAAAGCAGAAGGCGTAACAAGCGTAGTTCCCGAAAACAGAACTTACACAGTAAAATTTAAAGATATTACTGATGCAAACGTAAAAGTTGCCGTTGACGGCGCAGAAACAGAAGCAACCGTTAAAAAAGCAGGCAAAACTCTTGAGGTTACCGTCAGCGCAAAGGCAGATTCAACTGTTGAAATCAGCTTGACAGACTGTACATTCCTTAAAAATGAGGATAAAAGACAGCTTATTATACATACTGTAGCAAAGTTCCAGATGCTCAATGATTTGAAGAATCTGTTTGCAGGTATTCTTAAAAATTATAAGATTCCCGCATTCCTGCCCAAATATTTTGCAGAACCAATAAAAGAAATCCTTGATATGGATTAATAAAAAAAATCCCTCACGCAGAGGGATTTCTTTTTTTTATTTGTCGTATGGCTTTTCTACTTTTCTTGCGAGTGTATAAAGCTGATGCGCTTTGGGTAAATCAAACTGCTTTACTGCACATCTTGCCGCGATTTTGTAGCAGTCTTTAAGCTCGTAATGCACAACTGCGGGCAAATCCATATCAATCATTTTTAAATAAATGTCTGTTGCCGCCTGATAATATTCCTGAGCCTTATTATATTTTTTCTGTCCTTGACAGAAATTGCCCAAGAAGATGTAATTGTCGGCAAGCTCATACATAAAGTTATCGGGGTCTTCCTCGGCAAATTCACGCAGTTTTTCTGTTTCCGTAAGATAATATTTTGCGGCGATTCCGTAATTTTCCTGCATTTCGTAGCAGTATCCCGCATCGTGATAGAAGTTTAAAGTGTTTCTTTTTGAAGCAGGATCAGTAAAATCGGTAAGTTTATCGTTTAATTTGATGGCTTCAAGCAGTAATTCCTCAGCGCGTTCATATTCTTCAGCCCTTACAAAGAAATTACCTGCGTTGTTGTAGCATAAAGCAAGTAATATGCCATATCTGTCAGGTTCTTGCGTGTAAAGTCTTTCGTAAATGACTAAAGATTTCATATAATACAAACCTGCTTCGTCATAATAGTCTTTATTGGTTGCGCAAAGCTTTGCTAAGTGATAATAACTGCGTGCAAGCTGTGGTGAATATTTTTCGAGGTCGGTTTCTTCAATTTCTTCATACAGATTAACAAGCTTACTGCCGAATAAAAGAGCATATTCAAAATTCAGATCAAGAGTATCAGCAGAAAAAATGTCTTCATCGTCATCATCAAATAAAATGTCTTTGATAGCTTTGCAAAATGAAAAGTGTTCTTCGGGGGTATCTTTTGATTTTTCAATTTCAGATTCGGTATTGCGTCTTAAATACAATGCAAGAATTATGCCGAAAATCAGGCAGCTTACAATGTGATTTGTGTAACCTGTGCTGATAAAGGGCATATCAATGTAGCCGCATTCAAGCACAAACAGGCTCAGTAAGCTGACAGCCGCCTGTAAAACCAATGAAAGAGCAAGTGCAAATGAAGTATATCTTGCAAAAGTGCTCTGCTTTGTATCTTTTACCATTTTGAACAGACAGGCAAAGAAAACAGCATATGCCGCTACGGCAAGAATAAAACCGAGCCAGCCGTATTCACCAAGGAGAAGGAGAATTTTATGGTCGTACCAGTCAGTCATATAAGTAGCGCGCTCGCTCCATGCAGAGCCCATAATCTGAGCGTTGACTGAAAACGGTGCGGATGTGATAACCGAATCAATAACAGTTCTTAACCAGCCTGCACCGTAGGTGTCGCTCTGACCTCTTGTGAGAATTACCATTACTCTTTCTTTTATGTATGGATGCGCGTTGTATTCAAAAGCAAGTACGGATATTGCAATAATTACAGGAATCACAAACAGGGCAGGGTGAATTTTTACTCGTTTTTTCACACTCATTGTCAATGCGACGATAAACAACACCGTTGTTGCCATTACGGCGGGTTTGCTGTTGGGCTGTAACCATACAAGCAAAGCGGGGATTAATACAACTGCACAGATTTTGCAAAACTGCCAGACGGTTAGAGTTTTATATTTGTTTATTCCGCTTGCAAGCTGAATATTCACAAGTGGCAGTAAAGAAGCGGTGTGAATTGTGATAATGTAAAATAATTCAACATAGCGGCTTGAATAAATAAAATCATTGGTAAACAGTTGATAGCACAAAATCAGCAAAACCAGAATATAACTGACAGGCGCGAAGTTATAAATGTGCTTTTCTTTTGCAAATGCCGTAATTGCCGTAACGGCTGTACCGATGCAAATTAATACAATCGGTTGGCTTAAATCTGCGGTGCACAAATTTGCAACGATAAGCATTATTGCAGAAAATGCGGCAAACATCATAATGCTTATGATTGCAGGTAAGTTGTTTTTAATAGTTTTCATAGTTTTTACCACCTCGAATGTTTTAAATATCGTATTTTTATTGTGAATTTATTATATATCATTATTTTAAAAAAGTAAATACCCAAAATGAAAAAATTCCTCTGATTTTCAGAGGAATTCTATATTTTATTTGATTATTAAGTAACCGCAAAGGGGGAGAGTAATTTCTCCCGTTAATTTTTCTCCGCTGACAACATCTGTATATTCTTTATCGAGTGTTACAGTCTGTTCGGTATCAGCAAAGTTGAAGATGAATGTATAATCGCCTCTCTGTCTTGCTGTTACGCCCTCTTTGAGTTTTATGGCAGATGAATCAAGATTAAGATTTGATGCGATTTCGGTAACAAGTGTCTGTGCAAAGTCGCCGTTTTCTGCAAATGCAACGTAATATGCCTTGCCCTTGCCGTATTCATTCATCGTTACGGCAGGTGTGCCTGCATAAAAATCACTCTGATAATTACCAAGCACCTTTGCTGTGTCTGCGTGGATAACGTCGCAGATGTTAATGGCTGTATATTCCTTGCCGGAGTATGCTACAGAGTTTGTCATTCCCTCGGGGAGAGAATCCGTTTCTTCGCACCGGATGCCGAAAACGTCTTTGAGCTTTCCTGCAGGGAATCCGCCGAGGTAGCATAAATCGTCCTTATCAACTATGCCTGTAAGGTAGGTTGCAACAAAGTTACCGCCGTTTTTAACATAGTTTTCGATTGCTTCAATAGTGCCGTCCTTGAGCATATACAAAAACGGCGCAATAACCAAATCGTATTTTGAAAAATCGCCGTCCATAGGAATAATATCAACTGTGATTCCGCTTTTCCATAAGGGGACATACCATTTTACGCACTCACCAAAATAATCGCGCTTGGTGTTGTTGTAGCCGCAGAATACGCTGACAGCCCATTCATTCTGCCAATCGTAAACAATCGCAACCTTGCCGTTGTAGCCCTTGCCCACAACACCGTCAAGCTTTTTGAGTACATCGCCCAGATGTGAAACTTCTCTGAAAACTCTTGTGTTTTCGTGTCCGCAATGGTCAACTACTGCTCCGTGGAATTTTTCGTGTCCGCCGCGGCTTTTACGCCATTGGAAATACTGCACGCTGTCCGCACCGTGAGCAACCGCTTGAATTGAGGACTGCTCCTGTCTGAACGGCTTTGGAATTTTGTTAACATCGTGCCAGTTGACGATTGAAGGCGTGCTTTCCATCAGGAAAAATGACTGACCGTCTTTCATTGAACGGAAAGTGTCGTGTACAAAAGCTGTTTCTATTGCTTCGTCAATATTTCTGCCCTTATCCCACGCAGGATAGTTGTCCCAGGAAATAAGGTCAACGTGCTTTGCAAAATCCTGATAATCAATGCCGTTGTACATACGCATAAAGTTGGTTGTTATGGGGATTTCGGGTGTTATTTCGCGCAGAGGAGCAATTTCGTTTTCATAAAACGAAATATGGCAGTCAGAAACAAATCTTCTCCAGGCAAGCTTCATAGCAACAACGTGATTTTCGCCCCTGTCTTTGGGTGAATTTATCTGCGACCAGTCTGTCATCTGATGGCTCCAGAAGCCGTTCCACCATTTGCTGTTAAGCTCATGGAGGTCTTTGTAGTGAGCCTTGAGCCAATCGCGGAAAGCCTCCTGACACAGCTCACAATGACATTCACCGCAGTATTCGTTTGAGATGTGCCACATTTTAACGGCAGGATGATTTTTGTATCTTTTTGCAAGCAGAGTGTTGATATTGCGCACCTTTTCCCTGTAAACAGGGGATGTAAGACAGTGATTGTGCCTCACACCGTACTCGTTGCGTATTCCGTTTTCATTCACACGTAAAACCTCGGGATATTTCTGTGCAAGCCATGCAGGTCTTGCTCCCGACGGAGTTGCAAGAATAACATCTTTGCCGTTTTTGTGAAGCTTGTCAAGAATTTCATCAAGCCATTCAAAATTGTATACGCCTTCTTCGGGTTCAAGCATGGACCATGAGAAAATGCCGACGGTTGCGCTGTTTACGTTTGCAAGATTCATAAGGCGCATATCCTCGTCCCATATTTCGGGAGTGTTTATCCATTGATCGGGATTGTAGTCCCCTCCGTGAATGATATGTTCAAAAAATTTCTTGTCCATAATATCAGTCCTTAATATTGTAATGAGATAAACAATAATTTAATTTACAATGTACAATTTACAATGTACAATTATTGAATCATAAAAATCGGGTTAAAGGGTGAAGCCCTTTCCTTCATTGTACATTATACATTGTACATTGTTAATTAGCTAAATTATTGTTTCCCCGGAGCAGGACGGTATTTTGCGGTATAGTCCGAAACATCAATTCTGATAATACCTACCACCGAAGCCATTTTATCGTTAAATTCAAAATCCTTTTCGGTCTGTGTTTTCATAAGATGTGAAAGTGCCGTCTTTTTCTCTTCAATATCTTCAACGATTGTTGCGATTCCTCTGCCCATAAGTGATAAATAGCTAATGCCGTATTTGCAGGCAACCTCGCCCTCAAAGGGGACAATATCACATTCCATCTCAAAGAAAACCTTTGGATTTTTTCTTATAAGGTCGTATTTTCTGCCGCTTCTTGCACCGTGAAGCCATATTGTCAGCTTGCCGTCTTCAAAGGTGTGGCCGTAATTCATCGGCACAACGTAAGGCTCGTCGCCGTCAACCAATCCAAGATGAAGCACCTTTGCTTTGTTTAAGATTTGTGCAACTGTTTCGGTATCTGTAATAAGCTTTTCGCGTCTTGTCAATCCGTTCATAAGTTTTCTCCTTAAAATAGTTTGTAATATTGTACCATATGCAGTATAACTTTGCAATTATTGCTGTGTATGTTTATTTTTCAGTTTTCTTTTTATTATAAAAATTGTTATTCCGCCTGTAATTGCAATAATTGCGGTAATCGGAAAAATAACAGCTGCAGGGGAACTGTCTGCAATTTCTTCAACATCCGCCGATGCGAATACCATTTTGGATTTTTCGGGCTTATCGGGGTCTTGGGGATTGTTTATTGCATATATATTTTTTCCGTCAGCAGAAAATGTAAAGGAATTGCTGTAACCTACATGGTCGTCGGTTGTATATGGAATTATATGCGGTGCTGTTACCCAGCTGTTGCCGTTATCATAGCTTAAAAAGAGGTCAGTACCTGTTTTGCTTTCGCCTTTTCGCATAAATGTTCCGCTTACAACAAGAGTGCCGTTTTCGCCGCCGATGGGTGTCCAGCCGCAGTAGGGAGCTGAACCGAGTGCCTTTTTGCCGTTTTTGGTTGTTATTTCTTCACCGATATATTTTGGGTCGCCCCAATCAAGTGCATCATCTGAACGGCGGAAACAAACGGGATTACCGCTGACATCCTTTTTATCAACAACCTCATACACCATAAAATAACTGCCGTCGCCAAGTCTTGTTACAACAGGCATACCCGGACGCTCTTCAAAAACATCGGTTGCCGCAACATCTACGGAATCGCCCCAATTTTGGGCATCTGATGAAACCTTATAAACGATTTTCTGTGAATGATTCGGGTCGGAATCATCCGAATAATAGCAGACCAGCCTGCCGTCGTCAAGCTGCAGTAAGAACGGTTCCCATACACCGTCATCAAGACCGCCTGCTGATGCTACTATAACTCCCTGGTCAAAGGTAACACCGCCGTCAAGGCTGAAATAAAGTCTTATGTGCGATTGTGTTTTATGCTCAGCATCAACGGAACACGCCGCTAAAATAATTGTGCCCGCAGGGTAATTTCCGCAAGGCTTTTCCAGTTCAAAAAGATGCGGATTCCATTCGGAGTTAGCACCTGTAAGTGTATCGGTAACATAGCTTATCACTTCCCATGTTTTGCCGTTGTTAACACTGCGGTAAATGGGATAACGGGGGTTGTAGTCTTCAAGTCCTGCATTCAAAGCACAGTGCGTTGCAAGCAGTGCGCCGTTGTTTCCTGTGGCAGAATGTTTAATTAGTAGTATTCTGCCGTACTGTACACCTCTGTCCCACCAATTTTCTTCGGAACAGGAAATATCTGTAAGGTAGTTTACGTTAAAATCCGCCTTTGCAGATGCTTGAAGCATTGGAAATGCAAAAAACAAAGAAATAAGCAATACACAAATTATCCGTTTAATAATAAACACCCCTTTTTGCCTAATAATATCATATTTTTTGTATAGTTGCAATCATAAAGTGCTTTGCATTCAAAAAGTAAAAAAAGCCCATACCTCGGAAAAGGTATGAGCTCTGACTGATAATTTACTATTATTGAATAGCAGTATCAGTCGTCAGAATCATTTTGTTCATTTTCTTTTTCGCTTATTTCTGCAACAGGTGTTGGCTCAGGTGGAAAATCATACATATTCTGTGTAAAATCAACCGGAAACTCAATTTCCTGTTTCGGGAAGAAGTGTTTTATTGCAATTAAAACAAGCAAAACAGTAACAACAATAAGCAGAACCGAAACTACCAATGAAATGACAGAGATGAAAATAGCAGCCTGCATATTTACAAGCGTATCGTTGCGTATATCGTTCTCAATTATGGTTGTAACGGTACTTAAAAGCAAGGATATGCATACTGTGAAAGTCTGGGGTAAATAATAGCAAGCCGCAAACTTCAAGCCGTCAGCACGACTTTTTTTCAGCTTGTACCCGAATAAGAACAGAACAACAAAAGTAAATACAAGTGTTACGGCATTTATTGCATTTGCCACAAAAAAGGTCATGTTGTTGTAAATGTCTAAAGTTTTATCTTTGACATAAAGCATGCTTGGAATTGTTACAGCAAAACTTAAAATAATCGTCAGTATGAAAATGCAGATATACGCTTTTATCATTTGAATTTTTATCTTTGAATGGTCTGCGGGGGAAACAGGGGTGATTGTATTCTTCCCTATAATCCTATTATACAGCAAGTAGGAGAAAATCAGCGTAGCTATAACGGAAACTATTGAAAGCACCGTTTGTACAGTAGCGTAACCTGATTCATTTGAAACTACAGGAAAAATCGTTTCTAAAATAAGCCTGAGGATACCTTTTCCAATTTCGCTCAGGGCGTTTCCTAATGCAAATATACCGATAAAATGAATGGCATCACGGCTTTGCCTTGTCAGTGAAAAACCGAAAATAAGAATAAGAATGCATCTGATCAAGGCAGGAATAAAATCAACCATTCCGTTGTAAAGGATAACAGTATTTAAGGTTGTTATATATGATGAAAGGAGTGATAAAATAAACTTGCTTAAAAGAAACGGAACTATGGAGCAAATCGCAATAAACAGCATAGCCTTTTTAGTTGCAACAGGCTTATTTGGAACATATTCATTACGGATGTTTTCTTCGTTGATGTAATTGTTTTCCATTTGAGATTCCACCTTTCAATTTCAGTATATAATAATACAAAATAATTTGCAATAAATAATTTGCTTAAAATATACACAAAAGCCTGTATCACCGAAATGATACAGGCTTGATTTATTTTAATCTTCCGGCGAAAATCTTTTCCAGAAATTCACTCCCCAGGGATGCTGTTGTTCTTCCCACATATCTCTGTGTTTTATAATTTTTTTACGCATTTCTGTAACCTTTTCTTTGTATTCGGCATCGTGTGCAAGGTTTACAGTTTCCCAAGGGTCGTTTCTGATGTCGTAAAGGAATGTCCAGGCATCATCTTCGTTATCACCGTTGCGGTATTCAATAAGCTTGAAGTCTGAATCTTTGACACCACGTATGAATTCATCAAAAATAAGGTATAATTCATCGCGGAAGCTGTCGCCGCCCTTGCCGTCAAGAAGATGAGCAAAGCTTTTTCCGTCAACGGAATCGGGAATATCAATGCCGGCTTTTTCGCAAAGAGTGGGGAAAATATCGTAAAGATACACATAGGCATCATTTTTAACGTTTTTGGCAATATCGGGGCCTGCCATAATCAACGGTATGCGTACACCGTGCTCGTAAATATCCTCTTTGCCGAGCCAACCGTGCTGACCTACCGCAAGACCGTTATCACCGGTGAATACAATTATGGTGTTATCTTCTTCACCCGATTCGTGAAGAGCTTTTAAAAGTCTGCCTATTTCATAATCGAGATGGGTAATCATTGCAAAATATTCCGCAATATGCCTTTTTATCTCTTTTTCATCTCGCGGATATGATGCTAAATGCTCGTCGCGATGCACCATAAGAGGATAGTTTGTGTCGATAATCTGCTGAAAATTGGGCGGTAAGGTAATTTTTTCCCAATCATACATTTTACGGAATTCATCGGGCATTGTGCGGGGGTCGTGGGGTGCTAAGTAGGCTAAATACATAAAGAACGGGTTTTCTTTGCCTGCATTTTGTTTCAGCAAATCAATAGCTGCATCCGTAAGCAGAGTACTTGAATGCTTACCCGGGTCAAACTCATCACAATGCTGAGGCTGAGGTTCGTTATCCTTGTAAAAATCCACAACAAAATTTATAACGTTATCGTATTTGCCCGTAGGGTCAAAACGGCAGGTAGGCACATTCCAATGGTCCCACATTCCGCCGAAAAATATCTTTGCACCCTGAGTAAAGCTACGGGCGTATGCAGGACAGCCGTTGTGCCATTTGCCAAGACCTATCGTTTCATAGCCGTTGTTTTTAAAGGTTTCCGCAAGGGTTTTGTGTTCAGAGGGTATATTTGCCCCTAAGCCTTCCAGATGAAAAGGATTTCTGCCCGATAAAATCATAGCTCGGCTGGGCATACATACAGCACCGCAGGTGCCGCCTGCAATATGCGCGCGCACAAAGGATGTGCCCGAGCTTACAAGCTTATCAAGATTCGGGGTGATTATCTCTTTGTTGCCCAACGCGTGAATGGTGTCCCAACGCTGGTCATCAGTAACAATAAATAAAACATTCGGTTTCTTTTTCATAAAAACACCACATTTGAACAGCTTTTAAGAATCGGGTTTTTTAGCTTTTCTTTCTTTTATTATATTTTTTGCGGTAATGATAAGAATTGTAATTGCTTCAATTCCCGTAAGTACGTATGCCGCACCGATACAGGCAGGCTTTGCACCGCCGTCAAATATAATATTGTCAAAGATGAAAAATGCCAAAGCATACAAGCCGACCCATATAACGGGACAAGCGAGAGCCGAAATCAGCCTTTGTTTTTTGCCTCTTGTCATTAACGCACCTGCAATGGCGAAAAGAAGAACAATAAGTGCAAATGTTGAATAATACTCGGCAGGAGAGTTGCCTGCAAAGAAGGTTCTTCTGTGCCAGCCGAATATTTCAAAGAAAACACCAATGAGAATAAGGAGTAAAATATAAATGTACTTTCTCGGTTTTTCTTTGAGTGCGATTATAACAACCGACAAACCTAAAGCGGCAGTAATGCCGTAAAGCACGATTGAAATGGGGAATAATATTTTGTCGCCCAGAGTAGTTGCCTTTATGTTAGTGAATTCAAAGCTTTCGGGCCCTGTAGTAACGCCCTCGTTCATCTTTGTGATGCCGAAAGCAATCATATCTTCAATGAGATTGTCGTTTTCTGCCTGATTATAGAGGTTAAAGCCTTTCCAGTATCTCCAGCACAGCTCGCTGCGTTCAACATTTTTACGCTGTTCTTCGGTCTGTGCTTCATTTTTTGCATTCTGCCAGAGTGTATCTGCCTTTTCAATGTCAGCGTCAGTAAAGCCGAGAGTTTCCGCCATAGTGATATATATACCCAGATGCTTGTTTTCGGGAACGGGCTTTTCTATTGTCATATCAATAAACTGACGGATATTCTGCCAGCCATTGCCGTAATAAGCCTCAAGAAATTCATCCATACAGGCGCTGTAATCAATGTAAGGATTCTGCATAAGCTTTGAAAGCAGATATGCACGAAGCTCACCGAATTCACCGTCGCATTCGTACATATAGTAGTTGCCTTCTTCGTATACACCTACCACGTTGTTTTCATAAAACAACTGAATATTTCTCTGAAGTACGCCGAAATCGGGGAAAATACCAACAGTGTGTGCATAGTTTGTGGCATAGTCCCATACATAAATGCGGTTGCAGATTTTGCTCCAATCTTTAATATCAGCCATAAGAGATACGTTCTGTGAGCAGTTTTCGTCATCAAGAGTATGTGCAAAACAGCACTCAATAGTGCAAAGACGTACTATAACGTTATCCTCGGGCACAACCTTTGAGGGAGCTTTTCTTGTGTAACGGTAAGCAAACGTGTCGATTGCAACGTTGTCATAGCCAGCCGCTTTAACCTCTTTTGCTATGCGGTTTACAAAGGTTATCATAGTGCCTGAATATGAGCCGTTTTCTTCGTCAATGGCTTTACATTTGTCGCACTGACACATTTTTGCATCAGGACCGCTGTCGCCCTGAGTAAGGGAGATAATCTGCAGTGATTTTTCGGGATTATGACGCTCTTTAAGAAGCTCCATAACCTCACTTAAAACGATATTGTAAACGTCTTCGTTGGTAAGACAAAGCTGTTCGTCCTGTCTTATGCCGTTGTGAAGGGCAAAATATTCGGGATTTGATTTAAAATATTTTTCCTTTGAACAGAACTGAGCACCGAAGGTGTGGCAGAAATTGGATATGTATTCAACCGTACCGCCGAGCTCATCGGGAATTGTTCTGTACGGACTGCCGTTAAGACCGTTTGCAAGTGAATATTCCACATCGCGGGGACTTAGCCAGTCAGTATCTGTATATTCAAAAAACGGAGTGTATTCTGTTTTTTCGCCTGCAGGGATTGAAAGTTCCTTATTCTCGGGGATTGAATAAAGAGTTGATGTGTACCAATCACAGCCGCAGTATTTTTCGAGGAATGCATAAGCGCCGTGAATCACACCTCTTGTGCCGCTGCCGAGAATCGAAACCTCATTTTCAGCGGTTTCTATCACATAACCGTTGTCGGGAATATCAGCAGAATAACCGAGAGTGAATTTCAGTCCATCTCCGCTTTCGGAA
Source organism: Acutalibacteraceae bacterium (assembly GCA_045535305.1). Lineage (GTDB taxonomy): Bacteria > Bacillota > Clostridia > Oscillospirales > Acutalibacteraceae > UBA1081. The sequence goes on along the minus strand of JAZSLJ010000078.1, from coordinate 8,912 downwards.
ATGATGAATTCCTTGCCCGTAATTCGGTTCATATATTTTGACAGCGTTTCACCTGCGGCAATAAGTCTTTTATCGCTTGCATCCGACAAAACGATGTAGCCGCCCTCTGCTGTTTCGACAGCAGATGAAAAAACAGGAAATGCAAAAGAAAACATAAGAATAATTGCAAGAATAAAACATAATTTTTTCATAGCATAAAATCCTTTCTGACATTTTTATGTAATTTCAGTATAGCACAATAATTTTCGCAGTACAAGAGCAGTTATTTGCCTGCCTGCTGGCTGTTGTAAAGCTTTTTTGCCTGAAAAAATGAAAGCGTGATGCAAATGAATGAATAAACCGAGAAAATGAGGTACGTAGCCGTTTCGGGAGTAGCTTCCAGCATCGTGATGTACAGAATAATGGTTATTATGCCGTTGATTATCATTAAAAACGTGTATTCAAAGTAGGCAAACATCGTCATAAAATAGATAACTATGCCCAATAGGGTAGTAACGCTGTCGAGGAATACGTATTCCGAGCCTAAAAGGGGGAGAACAAACCACATAGCCGCCAGAGCAACAACAAAGCCTATAAGAATCAGTAATCGGTACTTGTTGGGCAGTTTTTTTAGTACGGTGGAATGCTCCCACTTGTTTTTGTTCCACCTTATAAATGTCAAAAGCTGAATCGGGCAGGAAAACAGTATTGCGGAAAATGCCGCACCGTAAAGATTGTAATAAAAGTAAACCGCACCGTAAAGCAACGAGTTAATACTGCCCATAAGGCTTGCATATCGGTTGACGCGTGATTGAAGCATAGCGATTATAAGTGATACGTAAAGGGGCAGTATGCGTAAAAAGCTCTGCTTGAAATAAACGCCCGCAACGGTAATAAGTACGGCGGTACAGCCCATAAGTATAAACACAAAAATATCTTTTTTTGTAAGCTTGTTTTTCATATATCTTTTTCCTTTATATGTAAAAAACTTTTTACATTATTATATATGTATTGCAAAAAAAATGCAATATTTACATCCATTAAAAACAACAATCCCCGCCTTAATCGGTGGGGATAATTAATTTACTTAATTATTCTGTAAGAAAAAGTCTTTGATTACTGCCTGTTGTGCCAAAAAAGAACTTGGGAGTAGATATTGCTATCACAGAATCATTTATTTTTTTATATTTATTCTTGTTTACGGTCTATTTCGCTTCCGATTTTATTGCCACCGAGCAGTCCGATAATTCCGCCAACTATTGCGCAAGGTACAGTTCCTGCAATAGCTCCTACAGGACCGCCTACTGCAATACCGATACTTGCCCCAAGTTTTGCTCCTGCTGCCGCACCTGCAGCCAAACCAACACCACTACCAATACCTTCTGCCTTTCTTGCCATAAAAAACATCTCCTTTCTTTTTTTATATTAACCTATTTTAGGTTAAATGTCAATACCCTAAAACAGGTTAGCATATACTTAGTTTAGGGTGATATGATGTATAGACGTATTCGTGATTTAAGAGAAGATAAAGACTTGAATCAAACTCAGGTGGCAAAAATGCTCGGTATGTCGCAAACAGGGTACTCAAAATATGAAACGGGTGAAAACGATTTGCCCACCGCGGTTTTAATAATGCTTGCTGATTTTTATGATGTAAGCGTTGATTATTTGCTGAACCGCACTGATGAACCTATGATGAATAAAAAATAAAAAAGCCTGTATTAAATATTTTTTTAAGCAGATAAAAATTTAATATAACAACTAATCCCCGCCTTAATCGGTGGGGATAATTTTTGTAAATTTTAAATCTTTTTTTTCATAAGACCGTGTTTGTTGCAATAAAAATATAAATATCCTCTGCCGCGAAGATTAAGGCGTGTTTCGGCATTTCCTTCGGGATAGAATTTTACAAACTGCACTCTGTCTGACGTAAGATGTGCAATAAACGAGATAAAATGCTCTTTTGTCATATCGTGATGTATTGTGATAAAATATTCATCCTCAACCCGTTCAACGGTGATTTTGTGATTATCGTCATATTCTTCCGCTTCAAGAGGCGGTAATGCTATTCCGCAGCAGCTTATAAAAGCATCACCTGTGGTGCGTATTATGTTACCGCACAACGGGCAAACATAGAATTTTGACCTGAGAATGTTGGATGAAACGTTTTTGTTGGTAATTGCATCACCGGACATAAGCTCCATTACCGAAACACTCAATGCTTTTGCAATAGGCTCAATCAGGGTAATATCGGGCAAGCCTTTGGCGGTTTCCCACTTTGAAACTGCCTTGTCGCTAACACCTATCTGCTCTGCAAGCTCTGCCTGTGTAATGCCTTTCTTTTCGCGCAGACCTTTGATTGTTAACCCTGTAATATATGCATTCATATCAATCACTCCTAATTTGATATGATTATATCCCATTTGCAGAACCGCCGCAACCTACTCTGCGTGGATAACGGAATAATATATTTTTTACAGCCTCTTAATTTTGCTGTGAACAGAAAATTGAAAATCAGATAATTTCTATTGTTGCAATATGCAGTCTGTGTTGTTTGTAAATATGCAGTCAATTTTAATTTATATCCGTGCAGATAAAGCCTACGTTTTTGAAATCTGCAGGGTTTGTGCGGATAATATAATCAATGTAAGAATCAATCAGATTTGCCGTGAAGATGTATCCCATAGGATTCATATGCCCGTGCAGATAATACTTTTCTCTGAATTCGTCATCATAAACAGGGCCGTGGTCATAGAGATTTATCACATAAGAATTGTCAAAATGCTGACTGAGGGCGTATAATGCTTTTATCATACCCTCTGTTTTGACTTTATCCCGCCTGTTACCCTCATTAGGGAATGTAACAAAAAAGAATTTTGCATCGGGACTGATTTGCTTGTATTTTCTTATTATTTCAGCATAGTAACTTATAAAAGGTCGTTCATCATCGAATTCAGTTGCGGTTATATCTTTCGCATCGCCGATTTTCATGTTCTGATTGTATATATCATTCACACCCAAGGCAATAACATATGCCTGACAAGCATTGTCCTTATCCCAGAAACCGTTTTCCTCTGCAAAGCTGTCAAGATACCATTTTGCGGTCATTCCGCCTCTTGAAAAATTATATGCACGCAAGCCGTTTTTTCTTGCAATAAATTGCCCCCAGGAATAATCGTATAAATCGTGATAACCACGGTTTCCGTTGTCATCAACTGTTTCAAACTCACCTGAAGAAAGACTGTCGCCGATAAAAGCTATTGTTCTGAATATTGCAGTATTGCTGTAACCGCTTACTAAATTTTCTAAAGGTCTTTCTGTTGCCATAAACATCACCTCTGTATAAATTATATAGAAAACAAAAAGTTTTTTCAAGTGTTGTTCCGACTATGACGGAGTGATATTATTGCCTTCAGGCAATAGTGTTATTGAAACCTGCGGTTTCAGTTTTATTTTATTCACCACAAAACTTGGCGAAGCCAAATAAAACTATGCGAAGCATAATAAAACTGTGTAGCAATAAAACTCGCCGCAAGGCGAATAAAACTGGCGTTGTGTCCTTAAGAACACAACGCCTACCGATGGGGAAATTGTTATATCTTATGCAATCATTTCTGTTTTTTAGCCATTTCCAATGCCGCATCAATATTTTCAGCAATAAGCACCTTGTCAAGAAGTTTTGCTTTTTCAAGAGTTTTTAAAGGCTGTTCGTTGATGTGTGAAAGAATCAGCGTTTTGTTCTGCTTTTTGCACAGCTTGATAATTGTTTCAAGGCTGTGAAGACCTGTTGCATCAATAGCAGGAACGCTTCTCATTCTTAAAACAAGCACCTGCTTATTTGCATTTTTGATAACGTCGGCAATTTTTGTTGATGCACCGAAGAAAATCGGGCCTGTGATTTCAAATACCATAGTATTTTCGGGCACTTTTTTGAGTCTTATATTTTCTTCGTCGGTGTTTTCATCAATTTCCTTCCAGCCGTAAGCATCTGTAACGTCGCTCATACGCTTCATAAACATAACGGTCGCAAGAATAATGCCAACGGCAATAGCAACAACAAGGTCAAATACTACCGTGAGTACAAAAGTTACAATAAGAATCAAAGTATCGCTTTTAGGCGATTTTTTTATAATTCCCGTAAATTCTCTCCACTCACTCATATTGTAAGCAACAACAAACAGTATTGCGGCGATTGTGGGCATGGGAATGAGTGCGGCATAGGGCATAAGAACAACAAGCACAAGAAGAAGCACAACTGCGTGTACCATACCTGCAACGGGAGTTCTGCCGCCGTTTTTGATGTTAGCCGCTGTTCGTGCAATCGCGCCCGTAGCGGGAATACCGCCAAATAACGCGGATGCAATATTGCCTGCGCCCTGTGCGATAAGCTCTGTGTTGGAATTGTGTCTGCTGCCTGTCATACCGTCTGCAACAACGCAGGAGAGCAGAGATTCAACAGCTGCAAGCACCGCGATTGTAAACGCATCGGGCATAATCGCTTTTACGCTTTCAAAAGAAAATTCGGGGATTGAGGGAACGGGCAGAGATGAAGAAATTGTGTACAGTGAGCCGATTGTGTTTACGTTCATATCAAACACTTTTACAAGCGCGGCTGAAATGATTATGGCAAAAATTGAGGGCGGAATCTTCTTTATGAATTTAGGGAAGATGATAAGCACGGCAAGTGATACCGCACCGATTATAAAAGCCTCAAAATTGAACGTGTGAAACTGATGTATAACTTCTTCAATTTTTTCAACGGTTTCAATGGGAGAATTCACAAAAGTAAGGCCGAAGAAATCTTTGAGCTGACCTATAATAAGAGTAACCGCAATACCTGTTGTGAATCCCGTTGTAATTGTGTAAGGGATGAATTTAATAAGACTGCCGAGCTTGAACACACCCATAAGTATAAGCAGAACACCTGCTATAAGGGTTGCAAGTACAAGTCCCGAAAAGCCGTTTTCTGCAACAATGCCTGCAACAATCGTAGCAAACGCCGCAGTAGGGCCTGCAATCTGAACTCTGCTGCCGCCGAGCATTGAGATAACAAAGCCTGCAATTATAGCAGTGTAAAGACCCTGCTCGGGAGTAACACCCGATGCGAGTGCGAGTGCGATTGAAAGGGGAAGTGCAATAACTGCAACGATAATACCCGATGTAACGTCTTTGCCGAACTGAGCACCGCTGTAGCCTTTAAGACAAGAAATAAGCTTTGGTTTAAAAATCTTTTGTTTTGATTTTTCCATAATTTTCACCGTATTTAAAAATTATTCCTGTTTGATTATATGACTTAAACCGCCGATTTTCAAGGAAAATCTGCAATTTTTTATCAATTCTATGTTTTGTTAAATTTTCACAATATTTAAAGCTCTATTCTGTGCAAAACACAAAAATTACTATTATTGCTGATAATGAAAATATAATATTGCATTTGCTTATTTCGAGTGGTAAAATAAGCATAACAAAAAAACTCATAAAGAGGTAGATTCAAATGCACAAAAAATTAGCTCTTACTCCGCCTATGGGTTGGAACAGCTGGGACTGCTACGGTGCGGCTGTAAATGAAGAACAGCTTCTTGCCAACGCGGATTATATGGCAAAACACCTTAAGGATTACGGCTGGGAATATGTGGTTTGCGACATTCAGTGGTCCGAGCCTACTGCCAACAGCTTTTATTACAACTATTTTGCTCCCCTTTGTATGGATGAGTATTCCCGTCTTATTCCGTCAGTCGAGCGTTTTCCCTCTTCTGCGGACGGTAAAGGCTTCAAGCCCATTGCTGATTACATACATTCACTCGGTCTTAAATTCGGTATTCATATTATGAGAGGTATTCCAAGACAGGCGGCGCATCAGCACACAAAAATCAGGTGCGAGGGCATTACCGCCGATATGATTGCAAAACCCACCTCAATCTGCGCATGGAATCCCGATATGTACGGTCTTGACACCGGCAAAAAAGGTGCGCAGGAGTATTACGACTCAATTTTTGAGCTTTATGCTTCATGGGATGTTGATTACATCAAATGCGATGATATTGCAAATACAGAAATGTACCCCGATAACCCTTACTCAGCAAGAAAAGAAATTGAAATGATGAGAAAGGCAATCGACAAATGCGGCAGAGATATGGTGTTAAGCCTTTCTCCCGGCCCTGCACCCGTATGGGAGCACGAACACCTTGCGGCGCACGCAAATATGTGGCGTATGACAGGCGATTTCTGGGACGAATGGAGCAAGCTCCACGCTATGTTTGAGCGTTGTTATGTATGGCAGGAATATGTACAGCCCGGCGCATGGCCCGATTGCGATATGCTTCCCCTCGGCAGAATACAGATTACTGAGGAGCTTCCCCAGTACAGAAACCGTTACACACGCTTTACCCACGACGAACAGATTACAATGATGACACTCTGGGGTATTTTCCGTTCTCCGCTTATGATGGGCGGTGAAATGCGCGAAAACGATGAATTCACACTTTCACTTCTTCAGAACAGAGAGCTTATCGATATGCTCAAAAATTCAAACGGAGCAAGACAGTTCAGGCGTGAAGAAACTGAGGGTAAAGGTGAAATTATCTGGACGTCAAACGGTGAAAAATGTAAATATGTTGCATTCTTCAACACAGACGATAAAGAACGCGAAATCAGCTTTGATATAACCGAAATTTCAATCGGCGGAGTCAAGTATAGCGTAAGGGATATGTGGAAACACGAGGAATATACCGTAACAGAAGATAAATTCACCGCAAAAGTCAATTCCCACGGCGCACGCCTCTTTAAAATAGAAATAAAATAAAAAATTACACAAAACACGCCATCGGTCTCCCGATGGCGTATATTTTATGTGTGGAAATATAATGGAATATATGATTTTGAATGTTATTTTCGATAAATTTTATCCAGACAATTTATTATGATACGATTTTTATCTATCAATTTTTTCAATTCCATAATTTCATTTGTGTTTACAACTTGCGGCATATTTATATCAATAATATCTTTTGACATAAAAGAGTTGTTTTCATTGATTTTTTTCACTAACCCGCAACTGATTAAGAATGATTCAAAAGCATCATATCTTTTTGCAAATCCGTTATTAAATTTACTGTAATCAGTTTCACAATAAAGTTCATATAAATCTTGTTTTTGTTCATTTTTTTGTGGCATTAAGCTTGGAATATCAAAGAATTCAACCATTTCTCTGGTTCTTGCATCTTTTGTGTAACACAAAGATGGTACGCCGGAAAGAATAGGCATTATGCTTCCGTGAATACGGCTGCCGAATGAAAAACTAATGTTGTTGATTAAGAAATAGCTCATCCACTGTTGTGTATCACCAAACAGTTTTATTTTATTGTTTGCAAGAGCTCTTACAAAATCAAAATCGCCTCTTTTTACATATTTTAAAACACGCTTTTGTGTAAAGGGGGTTTCTGTTATAAATTGAGGATCATATAAAAATTTGCCGTAAACATCCTGGCAAATATAATCAGCATTTTTTAAATCTTTATCAGATACGGGCAACTTGAAGGTACCGTTGATTGTTGCTTTGAAATTTTCCCTTGAAACTTTTTCATTCGGAATTTTAAGATTTCTTCCCATTTGAAAAAGAGATGGACATCCGGTAACAACAGCACTTTTGTATCCTAAACGGTCAAAAAATTCTTTAGTAAAATAACCTCTTAGTGCAAATTCACCGCCGGTATTATAAACAGATCTTATAAATTTATCTGCAGGTTCTTTCACCGAAGAAATCAATTCATCCAATTCGTCATAAGAGTTTGCTTGTATACCACAAGCGATTACATATACCGGTATTTTTATGTTTTGTAAAATAGACGCACGTTTTTCCAAATAAGGGATCCAGCCTTTATGAAAACAATTTGCTAAAGGTAAAAGAACGCAATCAAAATTTGCATTGATGTAATCATAAGATAAATCTTCATATCCAAATTCAAAGCTGTTTTCTGAGGAACTGATTTCAGATATAATACCTTGAAGCCAGACCTTATTTCCAAAATTGGGAATTTTACCATTCAATTCTGTTTTTGCTCTTTGTGCCAAGGTTGAATAATCGGTTGGTCTAAAATCGCTCATCCCCAGTTTGTTTTCAGGATAAAAAATTAAAATCTTCATATATAAAATTCGCCTCTTTTGATGTAAATTTGTTAATTTGATTATACTATTCTTTTTGCGAGAATTCAACAGGTTTAATAAAAATCCCCACCGATTGCTCGGTGGGGACGATTGTTATATTACGCTATATTCAGAGAATTAGCCTTCCTTGATAGCTGCCTGTGTCGCAATTCTGCTTGGTTGGCAGTTTACCGCCAACCATAGAAACAGAACAGTTTTTTCTTCTTCTACCCTCGGTTTTCATATGAAGAGGGTCATTGGGGTCTCCGTCAAAGCGAAGATACCAGTCGAAGCCGTCCCTCTTAGCCACAATCTTCACCACGAAGGCTTCAATCACACTTTCGGGGATGTCTTTTTCATCCGCATTTGTGTACTGCTCGAGCGCATATTGAAGTACCGTCAGCTTGTCCTTGTAATCTGTAATTACAGGTTCTTTGTTAAGCTTCAGCTGAAGCTCTTCAATCTCGGTAGACAGCTTTGCAATTTCTTCTTTCACCTCGGCAGTTTTTGCTGTGAAAGACTCCTTGTCGATTTCTCCCTCTGCCCTCATATCAATGAAATTACTGAGCTTTGTTCTGTGCCTTTCAACCTCTCTGCACTTCTTCTCGATGACAGCCGCATAATCCACATCATCCTCTTTGTCGTCAATGTGTGCTTCAAGCATTGAGTTGGCAAGAGCCAGCACCTTGTCCTTTTCCGAAAGATAATTACGGAAAATATAGTTTGCCATCATCTGCAGCTTCCACTCGGGAATCATAGGCACACGGCATATTCCGTCAAGAGGCAGTCCC
>JAZSLJ010000080.1:0-50351 GCA_045535305.1 Acutalibacteraceae bacterium | reverse complement strand
CGTGTTTTACGCCGTCATACTCATTAGTGATTTCGCTACAGCTCATATATGCACTTGCGGCTACGGCTGAGCGACCAACACCACGGGTTATGACTTTTGCTTCAAGGTGATAAATTGCGGGTATCACCGTCCTTTCTTAAGTTTTATATAATATATTGTTTTTGTTGGTTTGATTGTGGTATAATTAGATTATGTCAATTGAAATGAGTGATATTATGAGTTACAAAGAGCATTTAACTTGGATACTTGATAAGAAGAATCATAGATTTAATGACGACAAATATCAGGAAAATATAGATTTCGTTCATTCTCTCGGCAAAAAGTGTGACTGTGTCGGATGGAGCGAGCTTGATATGGATGAGCCTGATGCAGATGAAGTGCTTGATAAAATCGAAGCCTTCTGCAAAGAACAGGGTTGGCGCGCCCGTGGTTGGTATGAGAGAAGATACACTGATGTTGAAAGTGATTGGTATGAGATTAAAATAGAATCTTTCAAAGAGAACACAACGCTTGATAAAGTTCCTGTTGAAACGCAGAATGGAAAAGAAATATATCTTGATGTAATAAGTGCTTTTCACGAAATTGATATTGCTCCGAAGGGCTTCCGATATGTCTGTGTGCCCGACCGTTTCAGAAAAGCCTGCATCGAAAACGGAATTACTGATGTTGATTTCTGCTGGTTACAGGATAAGGGCCGATATGAAGCTGAACAGTATTTTTACCTCTTTCCCCATAAAAGAATACCCCGTATTGCTTATGACAGATATACAGATAAAAAGCAAAAGGCAAGAATGCAGACTCTGGGAGGATATTTACCGAAGATAGCATCGATTTTTTATGATTTACAGCGTATCGGACTTCAGGACTGCTATCTCAAAGAGGATATGCCTTCAGGTGGTATAGCTTATGTTTACTGCGCCCAGACATATGATTTCTGTGGAAGGTATACGGTTTTGATACATAGAGATACTGCAGAAATGCTTATAAATGAAAAAGCACTTTCATGGTCAAACCTTACGCCTGCCTGCATAGTAGATAAGTGTCCCGAAGGCTATGACCTCGATAAAACAGCGGATGCACCTATACCCTTAAAAACATATATAGAAAAAACCTTTAAATTATATGAAAAGCTGAAAGCAAAAGGCAGACCGGAATATATCGTAAAAGAAAAAGAAGCTCTTAAATTTTTGAGAAAAACAAAAACTGAACGCAAAGAGGATTTCAACAAAAGACTGACTAAAAAAGTTGCCGAATCAATAACTGACCCGATGTATAGCAAAATGCTACCTTACTATCTGGTCAGTGACGGCGGACTCCTTTCAGATGAATACACATTTTTGTCCTATGCAGAGTCTTTAAAGACAACGGAAGAGTTTTTTGAAGGCTTGCAAAAAGAAGAATTGCTTGAAGCAAAGCCTGAAGGCATAGTTATTGCAACCTGTGCTGACGGTGATTATGTGCTGCTGACTAAAGACGAAAAGGTAATCCGTTTCAGCCACGAGGCACCTGAAATCATAAGTGAGTGGCAAAATATTGCTAAATTTTTTGTCGAAGCAATCAATGATGCTGAATAATCTACAGTTAGTTATAAACTGCTCTCCACCGTGAGAGCAGTTTGCTTTTTCCCTCGGAGAGCGCACTGCACCGCCTTTATGGTGGTGAGTAAGTGCGCCCTTAAGGGAATATATAAGCCTTTAGTTCAGCTTTTCGAGTAAATATCCCTCAATATCAGTAAAATTCATCGTCTTGATTTCAGGTAAAACCTTCTCTAAAATCGCACCCTCTACAATAAGTCTGTGGTTTCGCTCTGTGCGTTCCTTCTTACGGTTGCGGTTTTCAGCCTGCTCAAGTCTGTGCTTGGCTTGTATGAGCTTTTTCTCGTTGTCAGTCATAAATATCACCTCCAATCTGTTGGCACCGTAAGCGGTGCCGTTTTTTGTTGTGTTTTCGTCTGTGGCTCCGAAATCTGAATGTTTTGGCACCGTTAAAACATATCAAGAAACGCCAATGCCTCTGCATCATTTTTCAGCTTCTGCTCCTCTGTCAACTCCATATCAATACCCGCCGAAGAAGGAGCTGTTACGGCAACTGAAATAGTGGTCAGCTCCTCTTTCAGAATTTCACGGAACTTTTGGAGCAGTTTATCATCTGCCGTCTGCTTGTCCGCATAAGCAATAGCCGATTTAATCGCATCAATGATAAACTGATTTCTTGACTTGTATTTTTCTTTATCAAGGCTGTTCAGATAATCAATGATTGCCGTGTGCTCTGTGTCGCTTAAATTAAAGCGGACATTTATGCGGTACTCACTCATATCCTGCCACTTTTCATCATAGTTTCAGCAAGGTACTCATAACCCTTTGCCGCAGCACAGATGTCATCAACGAACTGAATACGGTCTGCATTGAACTTGTAGAAATTCTTTACAAGGCAACCGCCACCGCCGGTGATATAGAGCATCATTGTGTTTTCATCGTACCCGTGGTCACGGAGCCTGTGAAAGATTTCAGCTACATACTTCTGCACCTCAGCCTTGATGATCTTCATATCTGCCTGAACAATGTTTGCAGTACCCTTGCACAGCACCTCATCAATAATATGCTCATTGATTTCTCTCTGCGTTTTTCTGAGAAATGCTTCACGGATATCAACAGTGCAGAAGTGAGTGCCGAACTTTTCTGTGTACATTCTTTCCGATTGAGGTCTGCCGTTAATGACATAGAGCACATTCATAGTGCCGTTGCCAATGTCAGCAACAAGGTTTACACCGCCCATTTTGGTTGCAAACTGCGAAACCGCCGCATACCCCTGCGGATAGATACTCGCACCTGCGATTTTGATTTTGTACTCAGTGTGCTGCCAAGTGAAAGATACTTCCTCATTCTTTGTGAGATATGCTTTGAAGCTTTCTTTCTGACCTGCAGTCCAAGTAAGAGGCAGACCTGCCGCAATGTGAACTGCGGCTTCTGTTAAGTCTTCAGCACTTAACTCCTTTGCAATAGCCACAAGGGTGAGGGCATAATAGTCCTCGTCTTTGATTTTGTCGGGAAGGAATTCCTTGTGTCCTTCACCGATAAGATAGAACTTGCCACCGTAAACAAGCATATCCTTTGTGAAAAGCGGCTCTGAATCGTAAGCCGTAATGCCTGTTCTGAAGCAATGGTTAGCAGTTTTGATGTTGCCGTAACCGTGGTCAACACCGATGATGATTACATCATTAAATTTTTTCATTTTAGATTTCTCCTTTGAATTTTATTTTTGTTTGATAAATAGATTTGGGCATAAAAAAGCACCCTCTACGGGCACGCTGGAAAAATGGGTCTGTCGCGAATGTTGAAGATAAACACTCCTTTCATAAAGATTTTTTATATGTAAAGTTAGTAGGTGACAATGTTTGTCACCTACTAGAATTACCTGATGTGTATATTTCCAAGTTATCAAAATGAGAACTTGGAGAATAAAAGTGGTAGGTTCCCAAAATGGGTATCTACCAAAAATGTAACGCAGTATTCATATACCGGAATTTAGGGTTTTGGGTATAAAAAAACACCTGCTACTTTTGATGTAACAAGTGTATGTAAACGGATTGATATTTGTGGTGCTGTTGTGATATAATGTTTCATAACAAACGCAAAGGTGGTTAACGGATATGAGGAAATATTTGATAGATAGTGCTGAAAAAGTCAATATAAATAACAACGACTATTATTTAAGATTTCGTTCTCAGAATTCTTCAAATCCCGTTGTTCTGTTTTTGCACGGCGGTTGTGGTGCTGCAGACAGACCATTCATAATGAAATGGAATTCTGAATTAGCCGAGTATGCTACCATTGTTGCTTGGGACCAACGTGGTGCAGGTTTAGCATATAGCAGAAAAACGGCAAAGACCGAGGTCCTTACCAAAGATTTGTATATCAATGATTTGCATAATGTTGTTCAATATCTTAAAAAGAGATTCAACAAAGAAAAGATAATTCTTGTCGGGCACTCATTCGGCTCACAGCTTGGTGTTTGGTATATTCAGAAGTTTCCTGAAAATGTTGAATGTTATGTTGGTATCGGACAGGTTGTTGATGCAGTAAGAAATGAAGAGATTTCTTTTGAATTCACTTTAAACGAAGCGAAAAAGCGTAATGATAAACAAGCCATAAAGGCTTTACAAAAAATAGGTCCGCCTGTTAACGGCTTTTATAAAGATGATAAAATGCTTTTGCAGAGAAACTATCTCAATAAAATGGGCGGCATCTTATACGGCAAATATGGCAACAGTGTTATAAACACCTTGCCCAAAATCCCGTGTATGTTTAAAGAGTATTCTTTTTTTACTATGCTCAAATATGTTATTGCTAATGAATGGTGTCTGTCACAACCATTAGGTAAAGAAAAAGTTGATTTTTTAAATGAGGTTAAACAACTTTCTGTTCCGGTATATCTGTTTATGGGTAAATACGACTATAACACTGTCAGCGAGTTAGCGAGAGAGTGGCTTGAAAATCTTGAAGCACCTCATAAGGAATTCTTTGAATTTGAAAAATCAGGTCATACTCCACAGTGGGAAGAAGCTGATAAGTTTAACGAGCTGTTTGCAAAACACATATTGAAAGTGAAACAATAATGATTTAAAAACATAAATAGTACCTTTGCCGAGGAGGTGTCAGCTTGAATAATGTTAATAGAAACGGGTTTCCAACTAAAGACAATCCATTCGCATATAAAATGACTGAACAGGCGGATATACAGAGTATTTTAGAGAATGTTGATCCGTTATTGTTAATGCAGAAAATTTCAAAATTTAGAAAATTGAATATTAAAAATATGACTGATGCTGAGATCTTTCAAGCTATCTTGGATGTGTTATCTAATAACGGCATTTTCAGTTGTTATACAAATATGAAAATGTATCCTGCCGGCACGAAATTTTTTCGAGTGAAAAAGTTTAAGGGTAGTTCTTTTCCTAATCCTAGATTTATTAATGGTTCTGATTATTGGGAAACTGACCCCAAATACTTAAAAACATACGGAAGATTAAATAGGCCCGGAGAATCATTACTGTACGTTTCCCCTGATATTTATTGTTCGATTAGTGAAGTCAAAATAGAATCTTCTGATTATTTTGCTGTTATACAATATACCGCAAAAGAAGATGTGAAAGTTAATATGATAGGCGGAGAATTTGATTATAATGCATTAGGTGTATTTAATGACAAAGCAAAACTTGTACATGAAATTTATAACGGCTTTTTACGTGATGAATTTAGCAGAGATGTTGGTAAAGGAACGGAATATTTGTATAGAGTCTCAGAAAAAATAGCAAAAGACTATTTTGATTTACCGCCTAGAATCGTTCAGGATGCATGGGCATATACATCTGTTCAAGATAAAAACAAATACAATGTATGCTTCCGCCCTGACATAGCTCATGACCTTTTAGAACTGAATGGGGCGATGATTTGTAAATTAGATGACACCAACAAATTAAGAGTATATTGTGTTGCTATAGGTGTAGATGATAATAACAAAATATTATTTTATGATTTAGGTTCAAAAGAACAAAAAGAGGTTTTCCCTGAAATTCAATAATTGTAACTGCTCTCCTCGTGAGGGCAGTTTTTCTTTGCCCTTTCGCCTCCCTCTACTATACTTAATACGGAAAAAGTACGATTTCTAACGGAATACCGCAACAAACGTAAAATGATAAACGCAACAATACTGTAAGGCTTTATATATAAGCCTATATGAGCATTTTACCTTTTTAATAAACTTGTTCTGCAACAAAAATTTATCGCAATTTTTTGTAAAATCAATATTTATTCGTCAAAAAGTCCGTTTTTTCGTACTTATCCTGCTATATAATAGCAAACGGGCAATATCTGTATTGACAAACGAACATTTGTTCTTATATAATAGATACGATTCAACTTTTATGTAGGTGGTGAAACAATGCTTTTCAGTGCAGATTACAGAGACGGTATAGTAACGATTGACAAGAAACATTATGCAGGATTTTATGCAATGAGTTTGCTTAATCAGTATTATAAAAATGACAACGCCGCCCGTATCGCAGTTTTTCGTGAATACCTGTGGCACATCAGAGAAACTCTTGCTCTCGGTTATCTGAATGATACCGACTTTATTAAAACCGGAGAAGAAATACAGATGATGTTGAAAACTCTGCCTAACATTAAGCCTTTCAACACTTGTGATATCGGAGCTGAAAAGGAAAGAATATCTTATCTTTTCACAAAGTCGAATGCTGATTTGATTACTGAATATTTCCACCGAAAAGCAAAGGTACAGAACATTGATACGGCTCAAGCTGTGTTGGATATTTTACCACCCGAATTTGACAAAGCATTTTTTAAGACGGCGGAGGATTTACTGAAAACAGTAAACGAAACCATAAACTTTTATGACAAACTACCTGATGATATGGAGAAGGCATTTAAAAGTCTGTTGAAATTTGTTTTCCGTCTTGACGAAGCAGAACGCTTTGATGAGGCACATATGCTACCGATTGCTATGGAGATATTCGGTAAAACAGATTGCAATGTCAGAACAGAGTATGTTGTCGTTACCAAGAAAAAGGATGTTGCGGTTGCCAAAAGGCTGACCTTTGAGGATTATTATTCCTTTATCATAACGGATTTCTTTGAGGGGTTGCATTATGGGCACTACCCGAAACAATGCGGTATCTGCAACAGATATTTTCTTATGACATCTGCCCGAAAACAGAAATACTGTAACGGATTTGCTCCGTATATGCTCCGAGGCAAGAGAACAACCTGCCGTAAGTATGCGGCATCAATCAAACGCAAGGAACGAGAGCAGGATAATCCCGTTGTGGCTGTATATGAAAAAAGAGCCTCTGCAATCCGAACAGAGAAAAGCAGAGGCACTATAACGGCAGAGTTTGCCAAGATGGCTACTTTTATAGCGAAAAATAATATGCTGCGGGCGCAGGAAAATCACGAATATTTTACCACGCAGTACGCAAAGGATATGACTCGTAAAAAGCTGTATTATGACACTAAAAATATGTTGAGATAAAAAGGACGGTGAGTGCCGTGAAGGATTGGGAAAAAGAATTATATATTTACAAGCTGAAACCGGCACCGCCGGAGATGCATTTACAGGAATATATTGAGCTTTACCTGAAAGAGAATGATGATAAATATATATCATGGTTTCTGCATTATTACGAGCATATACTCAATAAAAGTGTAATGGGCTTTGTTCAGGAATATGCTATGCCTGGTCACTTTGCAGATTTAAAGTCTGCTTGTATATTTGCGTTGCTTAAAGCCTTGAAAAAATATGATGCTTCAAAACATAAATCTTTTGAAAATTACTACACAGAGTTTTATGTAAAACGGGCAGTTCACGAATATGTGCGAACTATGCGAACAGGCTACACCATACCCACCGAGGATGAGGATGCACGGCTTCGCAAGATTATGGCACTGTATCGAGAAAACGGTTACAGAAATGACGATGAAACTATTGGTAGAATTGCCGCAGAGCTTAACCTGAAGCCGAAAAAGGTTACAGAGATAATCTCCGCCGGTCTTCGCAATATGAACTATACAGGGTTTTATAAAAACCTTGCCGATGACGAAAGCGAGGTCAGAGAAGAAGAGTACATTGCAGATTCAACATCCGAGCCTTTAACAATGCTCCTTAATGCTATGCGAAAAGAAGCAGTACATGAGGTTTTTAGCAAGCTTTATTATGACGAGCAGTATATGGTTGCGAACAGGTTAGGATTTTGTATGAATTGCTTTTCGGATTACTATATGGATAATACCGTCACCGATAAAGACGGGAATCCTAAGAATGTGAAATTCAAAAAAATGACCTACCTCGACCTTGCAAACGCCTTTGAAAAATCCTCACCTGATACTGCATATCAGACGGTAAACAGAGCCTATGCAAAAATGCGAGAGTGGCTAAAGGATACGAAGTATTTTAAGAGTGAATAAATGTATGCCTATTGAAAAATGGAAGCATATGTTTTAAAATCATATAAGTATTAAAATTGTTTTTAAGGAGAATAGATAATTATGGCTAAACGTTCAAAATTTGAGATTTTAAAAATAAAAACTAATAATACTGCATTATTATGGAAAGATGTACACGGAATAGCACCCGTTGAAGCTGCCAAAAAACTTGATAAAGCAATGTTAAATTGGATGTGCGAATTAACAAATACGCTTGATATTTGGCTTTCAAAAGGAATATCTATGAGCGAAGGAGAGTTGATTCTTGCTCGGGCCAATCTTGGTGCGGTGGTAGAGTCGTGGCTAAAATTCTTCTATTGTGTCTATTATGACGATTATTGTAAAGAACCTATTATAGGCTACAAGGGAAAAACTAAGGAACCTGAAGAAGCTTCCTTCGATAAATTGAAAGAATTCAGTTGTGGAAAATTATGGAACGATGAAACCTCAACAGATTATACTTGGGTGGATTCCGTTCAATATAAAAGAAATGCAATCCATTCTTTTAAATATCGTGATATTGGAACGGCATGGGATTTTATTGAAGATGTTGATTATCTTTGCGATTTTGTTGATAATGTAATTTCGCATTTGCCTCCAATTGAGGATTATATTGAAATGTACCCTGCAGGATATGTTATTAATATACTGTATTCGGAAGATGACAACGCTTGACAAAAACTAAAACAAATGGTAAAATAAACATACCAATAGTATGCAAGGTGAATTATGGCAAGGAATAAATACCCCGAAGAAACGGTAACCCTAATTCTTGACACGGCACAAAAGCTATTTCTCGAAAAAGGTTACGAACATACGACAATTCAAGATATTATTGATAATTTAGGTGGTCTGACAAAAGGAGCTATTTATCATCACTTCACATCAAAAGAGGATATTCTGAACGCTGTTACTGCAAGGCTTTTTCAGGAAAACTCTTTGGCTCGTAAGTGGAACAAGATAGCTGAGGATACATCTCTCAACGGTGCAGAGAAACTAAAAGCTATGCTTTATGAGTCCCTTGTTGACGAACAGGAACAGAAATTTAGAAGTATGGGCATACACTTACAGAATATGCCTCATATGTTAAGTGACTTGCTTTTAAGGTCAGTAAATGATATTGCACCCAACGCAATCAAACCTGTGCTTGAAGAAGGCATTAAGGACGGCTCAATCAGAGTACCCTTTGCAAAAGAGCTGGCAGAGGTTATCTCTTTACTCGCCAATGTTTGGCTCAATCCTCTTGTTTTCTCTATGAGCGATGAGGATATTGAGAAGAAGTGTCAGGTTATTTTAGGTATGATGGCGATGCTTGGTGTTGATGTTTCTGATATGTATCCGGCAGTTTATAATATGAACAAGCAAATCAATGAAATGGACAACAGAAAATGATAGGTTGCCACCTCGGTGGCAATTTATTAAGGCCAGATACATACCAAAAGTATGAATGTAAGCAAAAATTAAGCCGCAACTGCGGCAATATATTTTACTATTTTACATACCAAGAGTATGTAACGAAAGGAGTTTCACAATGAAAACAAAACTGCAAAACGAAAAAACACGCTATCTTTTAGGTCTGTCAGGACAGAACATATTATATGCCCTTGTATCATCTTGCTTTGCCTATTATCTTCAATTTACCATTCTTATCCCTGCCTTTTGGCTCGGAATCATACTCAGTACAGCTAAAATATTTGATGCCATAAAAGACCCATTTATAGGAGCGTTCATCAACAAAAGCAGATGGCCATTAGCAAAATATCTGCGATATTTACCTTTACCGACAGCTATAATAACGGTTCTATGCTTTGTGATGAAAATTTATTCTGACAGCAACAGTACACTTGAAAACGCAACAATTATTATTTATGGCTTTGCTATTTTCATTCTGTGGGAGATTATTTTTTCATTTGGTGACATTCCTATGATAAGTTATCCTAATGTACTGTGTGCAGATGAAAGAGAACGCACTAATCTTCTTTCCTTGCGACCTATCGGTGCAATGGTCTGCAGTATTTGTTGCCTGATTGTTCAGCCTCTTGCCTTTGCCATTTCGGGAGCACTTGGCGGAACACAGACAGATGAACGAAATGCCTTTTTCATTATTGCTCTCACTTTCTCCGTTGTTGGATATATTCTTTATCAGTTAACCGTATCAAAAGAACGATTACACAATAACGAAAAGAGAAGTACCAACATAAAGCAACAATACAAATATATACTTACTAATCCGCTTTTGAAGAAAATCATTATGTCTGGACTACTGTCTTCAATGAGTGCATTACAAGGTGTGGTACTGTCTGCGTTGGTTGCCTTTTACTTCTCAAGCAAAAATTCGGGACTTACTTTTCTTTATACATTCTTGCTCGGTACCGGTAGCTTTGTGGGTTTGATGCTTTCAACAATCCTTGTACCTATACTATCAAGAAAACTCGGCAATGTTAAAGCCTATGTGTTATGCAACCTTGCATCCATACTGCCAAACATTATGATTTTTGTTTTGTATCTTGGCAATAAAACAACAATGAACACCTTTGGTAACTTTGCAGTTATGTTCATGCTTTCACTTGTATCTGGCAGCTTCCTGAGCCTTGCTTCAAACATCCGTACCCTGCTAGTTGATGATGCGGTAGAGTTAGAATACAAACTGTCAGGTACAAAACCAACAGCATTGTTTTTCTCTTTCCAAACGGCTATCATCAAAATTCAAAGTGGTGTATCCTCGTTGATTTCAAGTGCCGGATATATGGTGATTGGTTTCACAAGTGCCGAAACAGCAAAACTAAATGAGTATATTGCTAATGGATTTGTCGCAAGAGAAAGCACGGAATATACAGCTTTATTTACAATGCTGTTTTTCTTGTTCAGCGTTTTACCTGCAGTAAGTTCTTTGTTGGCAGTTGTGCCGTTTATGAAAGAAATTAAATCTAAAAAACTGATATAATAAATGAAACAAAGTCACCTTTTTTAAGAGTGACTTTGTTTCATTTATAGATAAATTATTAAAGACTTGAAAATACAAAGGCAAACAATCAGCGTTTTTGTCGAAAATCAAAGCATTTTTGTAAAATTGGTTGTGTTATATAATTTAAAAGATACAATCAATATGTATAAGTGTACCTATAATTATCAATACATTTCAATTTAATGGGAAAATTTTGTTTTTAAGAATGTGCGATACTTCTTTTATAGTAAGATAACTACATCTAATGCAAAATGTAGTCTTTTAGTTTTATAAAATAAGAGGTGTTACAATGAGGATGGTTAGAAGTTTTTTACCTGTAGGTCAAGGAGCTTTCTATTGTGAGAGTTTTAAAGGCTTTCTTGCGAAAAACGAGAATATTAACATTGTTTATGATTGTGGTTCAGCAACAAATGTTGAATTGGTCGAAAGACAAATAAAACACACATTTTATGAAGGTGAAGATATACATGCAGTGTTTATATCTCATTTGCACGATGATCATATAAATGGTTTGGAGTATTTGCTTAAATACTGTAATGTAAAAAATATTTTTTTCCCTTTATTGACACCCAAAGAAAAAATATATTTATCTTTATATAATATTATATACGGTGCAAATCCTGAAGGATTTACCGTCACTTTTATTAACAATCCAAATGCAGTAGTTCTTGCAACAGAAAAAGAAACTGCATTATACCAAATTGCTCCACCTAAGGAAGAAGATGTATACTATGATAATTCGAACATTCAAGTGCTTGCATCTGGTTTTAACGTAACAGAAATAATCAGCGAATCTTTTGAGATTAAAGCACCTTTGGGAGATTGGTTGTATATTCCATTCAATTTTAGGCATAAAGATAGAACCAATATGCTACAAAAAGAACTAACCCGTTTATTTAAAAAAGAATGTGTGGACTTGTATGATTTACAAGATATATGGAAAAACGGTAGCGATTATATGAGAAGAAGAATACAGGAGGCTTACACCAGAATTTCCGGATCTTTCAACACAAATTCGATGGTTCTTTTTTCAGGAACAAACGAAAAGCACGCATTCCAACATATGGTATTTCCTCATATTCCTGATCCATGGCACGTTCTTACTTACAACAGAAAAAAATCCGGATGTTTATACACCGGAGATTATGATGCATCAGGGGAAAAGAAGTTCAAGGAGCTTTATGAGGAATATAAAACATATTGGGAATATATAGGATGTTTACAGATTCCTCATCATGGTTCAAGATATAATTACAATAGTGATTTTTCTACACTTGATGCATACCACATAATTTCAGCAAGCAAAAAGAATAGACATCAGCACCCACATTCATACGTCATCAAAGATTTGTTATTAAACAACTCTTATCCATATATAGTTTCCGAAGAAGCTGGTAGTGCCGTTTATACTGTGGTGGCTTTGAGGTGATTTGATTTTTCAAACAGGAGGTTTTAAACATGAAGGATTACAGGGATAAAGAATTAAAATACTTGATGATAATTCTTGTTTTACTCTTTGTATTTTTGTGTACACCAATTAAAGAGTTAAGCATTACCGATATAGAGTTGCATAAAACATTAACAACTATTTTTAGCAGTATAGTTGTATCAAGTGTCTTATCGTTAGCAACATTTATATGCGACTGTTTGTTGAGTACTAATCTAAAAAACAAACTGGTGGGGCTATTCTTTATCCCTAAAGCCGGTGAAACGATCTTTTCTTGTATTAATAAATGTTCTGTCAAAGACGATAGATTTTTGAATTCTGAGGCTAAAACAAAGTATAAAGAAATAATATCCAATATACCTCAAAACAAAAAAGAACGTTATGAGTATGAGAATTCTAATTGGTACAAAATTTATAAAAGGTATCAAGATAAAGGACAAGTTTCACAAAGCCAAAAAGATTATTTAACTTGTAGAGATTTATTTATAGAGACTATATTATTTCTTGTTTTTTACTTTTTATCATTAATCTTTTACAGTGAGTTTGTTGTGTTTTCCTTTAAATACCTACTTATTATTTTATTAATAGCTGTGATTACAAATGTTTCGACTCATGTAAAAATGCATCGTTTCGTTAACACAGTAATTGCGCTTGATGTTGCTGAAAAACAATCAAATTAATGGAGAATAAAAAATGAGTCAAACCATAACATTTTATCCTCTCGGAAATGCAGAAACATGTTTGTTAGAATTAAATGATGGGGCTAAGATACTGTTTGATTTTGCACATATGCGTACTGATGCAACTGATGATTTGAGATATGACATAAAAGAAGCTTTATCAAGTATAAAAGAATTTGAAGTTGTAATGTTTTCACACGCTCATGAAGATCATGTGAAAGGGGCAAGTGAATTCTTTTATTTAGAACATGCTAAAAAATATCAGTCAGATAAACGAGCTCAAATTAAAGAGTTATGGGTATCTGCAGCTTTTTTGCTTGATACAGATTTAGAAAACCAGTCTGATGCAAAAATAATAAGAAATGAAGCTCGGCATCGTTTAAAGAATGCAAACGGCATAAAAATTTTTGCCGATCCGGACACTTTAAAGGATTGGTTGGAAGATCAAGAAATCGATTATTATGATGTAAAACATTTAATCATTCATGCTGGAGAAACCATATCAATTTCAGGATATGAAGATGAAATAGAAATTTTTGTTCATGCACCATTTTCAGATGATAGTGAAGAGGTTCAAGATAAAAACGATCCCTCAATTGTTATGCAGGTTAGATTGTTTAATGATGAAGCCGAAACAAATATTTTAATTACAGGAGATACCCCATACACAGTTTTAGATAAAATTGTAGATATTTCCATAGAGCAAGAGAACGAAGATAGGCTTACATGGGATATTTACGATATCCCGCACCATTGCAGTCATACGGGATTAAATAAAAAAGAAGATAAAGACACGAGAAGTATCACTCCTACTGAAAATGTTCAGTGGTTATTAGAACAAGCTCAAGATAATGCTTATATGGTTGCTTCGTGTGAAAAAATAACAGAAGATACATCTCCTCCACATATTATTGCAAAACGAGCGTATAAACAATACACCGCTTCAGATGTATCGTTTATGGCAACCATGGAACATAAGCGATTAAAAGATAGCAACCCATCTCCCATTGTGTTTTCTATTGATGATAATGGTATTACATTGAACGAAATTGTTGATAGCGAAAATTTTGCTGTTGAAAAAAGTAGTTATTGCCAATCATCATTTCGAAACACGGAGCAATTTATAAGAGATATGTTCCCGGTAAGAGATATATATAAATTGAGAATAAATTGTAGAGTCTCACAAAACGGTTGGCGAGATTTCTTTTTAATTGATTTTCTTAGAAGCAGAGGATATTTGCGAAGACACAAATCGCTTGATTTCTTTATAGAAAACACAACTTGTCCTGCACCATATGATATATATTGGAAAGTAAGAAATGCAGGACCTGTTGCAGAAGAAAAAGATTGTATACGAGGTGAAATTAAACCTGGTAATACACATCATAAAGAAAGCACAGATTTTTACGGTGAGCATTTTGTTGAATGTTATCTTGTTAAAAATGGGGTTTGTGTAGCACAAGACAGAATTGATGTGCCTATAGGAAATTTATAAAAAGAAACAAAGAAATAGAATAAACATACCCAAAATAGAAAAGCAGGTGGTTAGCAAAACCACCTGCTTTTCACTATAAAATATAAATCAGCTCTTCACACACAATCTCTCTAGCTCTTGCTTCAATGTTATTCATACGAGCAACCCACTCCATTTGGTTTTGTTCTTTGAGTTGTTCTGTGATACCCTCACTGGCTTTCATCTGTTCCACCAGCCGAGAGAACATATCTGATGCCTGTTCATCAACCTCAGCAAGATGAGTCCATAATGTGCCGTTCATAAGCATAATGTTAAACTGCACTCGTTTATGATTCATAAGATAATCTTTGCGTTTCACTCCCCATATGCCGAGCGGTTTGCTTGCTTCGGCAGGTAATGTGATGTTCGGTATTCTGTAATCACCAACCATTCTGCAACTTCCGCCGTTCTGTTCAAATGATAATTTCTGCATATAATTAGCCTCCTTGTAATTTGTAATCTCATTTTACAAGAAGGCTTTACTTATGTCGAATGTGCGAATTAATATTTATAATCAATGTGAAAAACAAGCATTTTTGTCGAAAAAAGCCACGTTTTTGCATTAAATATTGTTTTACGCTAACCCTATCCATTAAAATGAAATATCTATAATTTCAACTTGTCATTTTTGCAATTTGATTAAGTGTTAATTTTAGTGTCCCAAAAATGTTATCTGATACTTCAGAAATAATGCTATGCCAAAATCGAGAATAATATTCATGTTCATAAGAAACCAATTAACTATATTTTTAAACACAAATAGTGAACCATTAAGCAATTATTAACATACTAATTTTAAATTTTTAAAACAGAAACTTTTTTAGATAGGGAAGGAGTTAGCAATTACACAATAATTCATAGTAAGGATTATTCGAATAATCAATCATAAAAAGATTTGTTAATTGCAGTAAAAACATGAAACAAAACTATGTACGCAAATTACAAAAATTAAAGCACGAGCGCTATATACATAGAAAAATAAAAAAGTTTAGAAAAAGGGTAAATAATAAACGTTCTAAAGGTAAAAACAATAAAAGAGAATACTATTCAAATATTCTATATTGTTTGGATAATAAATCATTTGCTCTTCCCATTTTCTATAAAAGTGAAACAGTTAAATTAGATGTTCCAAAAGTTTTTTGTTTCTCTAAAGCTCCAGACGAAAGCATTTATTTTTTAAGAAAGTTATATACTTGTCTGTTAGATTCGAAAGTAAGAAAAATACATTTCAATCATTTTACTTGTAATTATTTAGGAGTTTGTGCCTCTACTACGATGGATATCATTATCCTAGAGTGTATAAAGCGAAGGGAATCGCTTGGATGGGATATTGAAATCTCCGGTGACATGAGGAATGGAAAAGTTTCATATAATAGCGATGTGGACTCACTTGTAAAAATGAGTGGTTTATTAAAACATTTGGGAATTTATAATGCAGAGATCCCTGACAATGAAAAACTCGAATTGATAAAAAATGGTGCTTCTGCAGATGTAGCTGAAAAGTCTATAGAATATATTGATAGATCTTTAAAACGCCACGGACTCGGTTTAACCAAAGAAGGTAAAAATTTGTTCGGTCGATTCTTTGGTGAAGTAGTTGATAATTGCTGTTCACATGGGGGAAACAATGTATCGTGGTTTACCCTAGGGCACTATTGTTATGATAGCAATAGTGGATTGGGTAAATGCAAATTAAGCATTATTGATTTTGGTGACACAATATATGATGGACTGAAAAACTGTAATTCTAAATCCATGTTAAAACAAATTAACCATTATGTTAAGAAAACATGGTATTCATTTAGATCAGTAAGGGACGAAGAAACATTATACACTTTGTTCTCACTTCAACAAAGAACATCTAGAATTGTTGATAAAGATAGAGTTAGGGGTAATGGTACAGTAACTTTTATTGAATCTTTTCTTGAGCTATTTCACACGGAAGACTCAAACTATAAATCTATATTCAGCATTACATCCGGAAAATGTAGCATACTTTTTGATGGCAAATATAAACTTATTGAGAAAAAATTTAAAAATGGTTACAGTAATAAAATAATTACATTTAACAAATCTGAAAATTTGTATGAAGAACCAGATAAGAAATATGTGAGAACCATCAAAAACTCTTTTCCTGGTACAATTGTTTCTATGGATTTATATATTGATAAAAAATATTTGAAAAGGAGTTAAGTAATATGGATATAATTAATTTAAACGTAATAAATGGAAAAAAATACAAAGTGTTATCTGGCGTTGATTTAGGCGAAAAAGCACGAAAAGAATTTAATATTGACTTGTTAGATACTCAAAACAATCAAGTGGAGTTTATCATTCCTGATGATGTTTATTCTGTAAATTCGTCCTTTTTTTCTGGATTGTTTCAAAAAAGTATAAAAACCTTAGGGGTTAATGAGTTTAAAGCAAGGTACATCTTTTCTTGCGATGAGATAATAAGAATGAATATTGACAACGGAATTTTTAATATTGTTAATACGCTTGATTTATTAGGTGGTCAATCATGAAATCGAAAAAGAAAGACATTAATTGGATATCTGTAATCTTAGTTGTTCTTGCATCTGCTGTAATACTAACACTTATTGTGTTTACTATATGTGACTTCATAAAAAAAGATAATGTAACAGAAACGGTTAGAAATTTTACATCGATTTTTACTTGTATAACAGCATCGTTGTCTTTGTTAGTCGCTAGTACAACAAGAAAAGAGAATCATATCATAAGAAAAGCTGAAAGAAAAAAAGATATAGCATATGCTTGGTACAAAAATCTCGTTATCGATAGACATCTAAATGATATTTTTAAATTTTTCAATCAATGTATAGCTTTAATAGATATATTTGAAGATATAGATAGCAAGAGAGATGCGATGGCATATTCTGATTATGAACAAAAGATCAAATCAGAAATTGTTCATCCTTTTACAGTGGAATACACAAAGTTTCAACAAGGTTTAATTTCAGATATTACTATTATAGATGATAATCTCTCTATTAAAACAAATAAAGTTTTAACTGATTTTCAAGATGGTCTTTTGGAGAAAATTCAGAATAGAAATGCGGATTATAGTTACATAAAATCGTATATTAATAGTGTTCAGCACGAACTTATAAATAATATAAAAGAATACAATTTTGAAATAATAAATTCCTAAACACAGCCTAAAAAATTATTTGGATTTATTATAATATATCAGTTTTACAATACTATGTTTAAGAATATGTATGTTACTGCCAATAGACATTTGTTTTATTGAATCCGTTATCCACATTCGTACCAGAAAAAAGACCTTGTCGAAAGACAAGCTCTTTTTTTAACTAAATCCACCCTTACGGGTGGGTGAAATATTGCTTCGCAATGTGAAATACACCTGTGGCGTGTGAAATTCGCCTCGACGGCGAGTGGGTGGATTTAATTTCACTTGATGCGTAAGCATCAAATTTCACAATTCACAAAGTGAATTATTTCACCGTGAGCGTTAGCGAACGATTTCACTAATTACTCCGCCAACGGCGGAATACCACTGAAATTCAGATCAACAAGGCTTTATTGTTCTGCACCTTGATTATATTATATTATCATGTTATAATTAAACAGAGGTGGTGTTTATAAAATGAAAAAGATTGTTTTTTTGATTGTTATCATTTTAATACTTTTTTCTTGCTTAAACATTATTACTTATGCCGAAAATGTTAATAACTCTTACAGTGTTACTATAATCCCATTGCGTGCCGGTGGTGGCGGTAGTGGCGGTGGCAGTAGTGGTGGAGGTGGCGGTAGCAGTTCATCTCATAATTCCGATACAGGTCGTCAGCCAACGCTTTTTGAATCAGTTGTTCAGTTTATCATGATGCCGTTTGTTCTGTTTTCTTCCTCGATTGTTTTTTATACAAAACTTACAAAGCGTTCAAGAAAATCAAAAAAATTGATGAAGCAAATGATGCAAAGTGATAACGCATGGAAATATAAAGATATTTCTGCTACAGTAAAGAACAGCTTTATTGCTATTCAAACTGCGTGGGCAAACATGGACATGACTCCTGCACATCAATACATGTCAGATGAATTGTTTAAAAGCTTTCAAATAAAGTTAAACTGGATGGCTTACAGAAATCAAAAAAATATTTTGGAAAACATCCGATTAACGCAAGCTCTTCCTGTCGCGGTACACGATGATTGCGATAATTCTCGCGACTATATCTGGTTTTACATAAAAGGAAAAATGGTTGATTATATTATCGATTCCAATACTCAATTAAAAATCAGCGGCAATACATCTGTTACTTCATTTGAGGAATATTGGCAATTCATCAGAAAAGGAAATGATTGGGTTTTAAATAAAATTTTACAAAAAAATGAATCAGATCAGATTCCGTTTACCGAATAAAATTGGTTTTGTAATAGTTCGTAACAGCCAGAAAAGGCATCGCAGCAGCGGTGCTTTTTTCAATATTGAAAATCCTGCTTATTTTTGTTATAATTAATTCATCAACAAAAGAAGGTGCAGATATGGAAAACAAAGACGCTTTAGAGATACTTTTTATCCGTCATGCGGAAACCGATTATGATGATTATGAGGGCAGAGACCCCAGCGATGGTGAACTTACTGCAAAAGGTGAGCAACAATGTGGTGATTTAGGCAAAAGACTTAAAGATTTGCCGATAGACGGATACCTTTCAAGCTCACTTTTGCGAGCATTCAAAACCGCTGTTGGTGTGTGCAAAGCAAAAGACGATAATCCCGTTATTGAAATTTGTCCCGAGCTTGTGGAATGTGGCTGCACTCCCGGTTATTTCGGTTGCAGTGAAGATTACCTGCGCCGTTACTACAAAAACACAAAAATGTGCAAAAAACTCTACGGCACGCAGGAATATGATTTCTGTTGTGAGGGAATCGAAGCCAACGACATCCGTGCAAAAAAGGTGATTGATTACATAAAAGAGCGTTACACATTCGGCGACCGCGTTGCAGTTTTCAGCCATCACGGATTTTTAGAGCATCTTATCCCCACAGCATTGGGAATCGAAACTCACCGATTTGATTTTGCGCTGGATAACATATCAATTACGGTTGTGGATATTAACCGCAACGGCAGAGCTATATTAAGATGTGTGAACAGATAGACAATAATTTAATGTACAATGTACAATTTACAATGTACAATTATTGAATCATAAAAATCGGGTTAAAGGGCGAAGCCCTTTCCTTCATTGTACATTATACATTGTACATTGTTAATTAGATAAATTATTGTTTATATTTAAACCATTTTGCGATAAGAAAACGGCAGAGAATTAATCCCTGCCGTTGATTTTATTGAATGAAAAGCATACCTGCCGTTGGAATATTGATTTCATAAAGGTCGGAATCGAATTCACCTGTTCGGACTTCTTCTCCCATACAGTTTACAACCCTGTACTGTTTATTTTTTGCATTTTTGATTATAAAAGACTCCCCTGCCGTGCCGTTGACAACAACGGTGCTTTTTGTTTTAACATCTATAACATTTTTCGTATAAGCGGTAACAACGGATTTATCACCGAGAACGGAAGAAACAATACTGTATTCGCTTTCGGGATTTTCTGCAGTTAATTTGCCGTCAATGAGTACGTCTCTCCACTCTTTCCAGAAAGAGATATAGTATTTTAACATTTTATAGTGGGATTCGGGGATTTTATCTACACGCATTGAAATCTGCGGAACGGCAAACAGTGTGCTTACAAACTGCAGAGCCGCATTTTCGGGAGTATCTTCAACATTCCACATTATCATATCGGAATGAACTGATGTTTTTCCCGCTGTAAAGCGGAGATTTACAACGTTCACGCGGTTTTTGAGAATATCGCAAGGGCAATCTCCCACACGGAGCATATTGCCGTATTTTCTGATTGACGGACCAACATAGGACTGACGGAATTCAATAAGAATATCGGGATTTATGGCGGTAAGAGATGCTTTGACCTGAGTCATTAAAGCGTGGAGTGCATCTTCAAGGGACTGATAATCGCGACGCTCATCAAACTCCAATGATTTGCCCTGTAAAACAAAGGAATCTATAAAATCGAGCTTCAAGCCGTCAAGTTTCCAATTTTTAACTGCATCGGTATAAACGCCCGTAAGATAATCACGTACTTTTTTGTATCGGGGGTCAAGAGTAAAAGTTTTACCGCCGTCCTCGTTTTTATCAAGGAACATGGTTTTAAATTCCTCGTATTTATGAGAGTGAATACCCACAAAAGGTACGGAGTACCACAGCATAACTTTCATACCGATTTTATGTATTTCATCAACGAGAGAAGCCATATCGCCCATTTTTTTAGGGGCAACAATCCAATCTCCGCAGTAAGCATATCCTCGGTTGTTGTCGTCTGTCTGCCAGCCGTCATCAATTATAACGGTTTCCATTCCAAGAGCTTTTGACGCTTTACATTCCTTTATGATTTCATCCCTGTCAAGCTGCTGATGAAAGCTGTACCAGAGGGAATCCACAGGCTGTTTTGCCGCATCGGGCACATAGGCGGAGGTATATCCGCAATCATTCTCCCACCACTCGCAGACATCGTAAATACTGTCGTAATAAGGTATTTTACGCATATCAAAACGCACTACGGCGGTGTAATCGGTAACGGGAGAAGTGGGTACTGTAAAGAAATCTATTTCGCATGCAAAGGTGGCATCTTCTTCGCAAATTCCCGTTGCAATACGGATAGGAGTATCAACATCGGAAACGGCTATACACAGCTTGTTTTTATCACTATGAGATATAAGCTGCTGCAAGGGCATCCATGATGCAAGCCTTGATTTAATCTGCACCTTAGACCAATCGGTAAAAAGCCCGTGAATATCGCTCAATGTGGGACTCCAGGTTGATGCAACATCACTTGCGCCGAAATTGAATGTAATGGTAAATTTTTCGGGAATCTGCGCTTCATCCGTATGCAAATTGACGGTAAGATAAAGAATATCACCGTCTTTTTTCTCGTTCAATGTAAATCGGGCATTTTTATTGCCGCCGATAATTTTAAAATTCATACTTTCTTCAACTCTTTATATTTTGATTTATTGTATTAAAACAAACTTGCCTTTTAAGATTTTTTCTTTTTTATCAAATCAGTAATCATATTTTTTGCCAAAACATACACTGCTGATGCTATAATTGCAAAAACAAAAATAACGATTGGCATAACAGGTTCAAACAAATCAAGTATTTTTCCTGCAAAGGAAAACATACTGCCAAATCTGTTTACAACGTTTTTTATCATTATGTGGAACATATAAATATAAAGTGAATACTTTGCCCCACAATCTGCAAGCCAAGGAACATTTATTTTATTTTCATTCTTTATGGCAAATACAAACAATGCAAAAACTGCAAAAAATGTTCCAAAATATACACTCTTGCTCATATGCATAAAATCAGCAATTACCGCAAGCACATTACCGAACAACATCATTATAACCAAAAACGGATTTGACAGTTTTTCTTTCAAATAATCCTCTCTATATCTTATAAAATGTCCCAACATAAAAAACGGAAGGCCTATAAAAACAAAATTTCTATAAACATAGCCATTGTTGAGTATTGCAGGTACATTTTTGAATACTTCGGGAACTTCACGAAACAGTATTCCGCTTAAAAACAATACAGGAATAAGAAAATATAATCTTTTGGTTATACCTTTTTTCTCAAAAATAAAAAATACTATATATGTATAAATCAATGCAGGTAAAAACCACATAAATTCTGAAATATTTGTATGGTTAAAAAATAAAAATTCGGCAATCGATTTCAGCGAAAAAATACTTTTAATGTAAGCAACTACACCGTTGCCAAGAAGCGACGCTAAACATCCGTATGCAAAATAAAGAGCAGAACAACCGACAAAAAGAATACAGATATGTTTGATTTTTCGTTTGTATTTTTCGTTTATATTGTTTTTACTTTCATAATAGCTGAAAAATCCTGACACCATAAAGAAAAACGGCACGGCAAAACGGGCAAGAACAATCACAAACTTTCCGAAATCTCCCGGAAAATGAACGTGAATAGCAACAACGAAAAATGCCGCCACAAGTTTTAGAATGTTTAAAAAATTGTATTGTTGTTTTTTAACTTCACCCATCATTTTTACCTCTCACTATCAACATTTTCAGTGCTTTTTCAAAATCTGCATTCTGCTCTTTTGTGCGTTTTTTAGGGCCTTTTGTTCTGCCGCCTGCCATACGGATTTTCTTTGAAACAAAGCGGGTATACAGTAATTTTTCTATGTTATCATCATTAAATATCAAGCCGTTCTGATTAATCGGTACAGCCTTTCTGCCAAGGCACATAGCCGCAAGACCGTAATCCTGAGTAACTGCAATATCACCGCTTTCAATCATATTAACAAGCTTGAAATCCACGCTGTCCGCACCTTTTTCAACAGTCAGCGTTTCAGCACCTTCGCGCTGAATATAGTGTGCAGTATCACACACGATAACACATTTTATATTGTACTCTTTCGCGAGCCTTACCGTAATATCAACTACGGGGCAGGCATCCGCATCAATCAGAATTTTCATAAGCACCGTTCTTAACTAATATTTACTTTAATATAGCATAATTTAAGCTTAATATAGCATAATTTAAGCCAAAGGTCAATTGACACGGCAGGTAATTTAAGATAAAATATAAACAATAATTTATCTAATTAACAATGCACAATGTATAATGGTGGAAAGGGCTTCGCCCTTTGACCCGATTTATATATTATTTAATAATTGTACATTGTACATTGTAAATTGTACATTGTACATTGTACATTAAATTATTGTTTAACGAAAGGATGTAATATTATGGGTACAATAGCAATGGTAGGCGGCGGAAGATATGAGGATTACGAGATTTATCCTATTATAAAACACATAGTTTCCCTCGCAGACAAGCCGAATCCTAATGTTTTGTTTGTTCCTACGGCGGGATTTGACTATATCATAGGTGATGAAGTTATTTTTGAGCTTTTTCACCAGTGCGGTGCAAAGGTTGCAAACCTCTTTCTTACAGACACAAGACTTACAAAGGCTGATATTGAAAGAAAAATTATGTCTGCGGATATAATCTATGCAGGCGGCGGAAATCTTAAATTCCTTATGGACACATGGAAAGCCACGGGAGCAGACGAAATATTCAAAAAAGCATACGAAAAAGGTATTGTTCTTTCCGGTTACAGCTCAGGTGCGATGTGCTGGTGCAAAGAGGGTTGGGACGACTGCGGCGAGGACCACAGCTTTATGTTTGTAGACTGCATTGACCTGCTCCCCTACTGCTGCTGCCCACATTTTGATTCCGATTACTGGCACAAGTTCACAGATGCTATACAGACAAGAACAACACAGGGTCTTGCAATCGACAACGGCAGCTGCGTGGTAATAAAAGACGGTGAATTGTACACAATTCAGGGCAACGACGGCGGCGAGTCATATTTTCTTGATAATAAGGGAAATATGGAACAGATTGAAAGGAAACAATAATTTATCTAATTAACAATGTACAATGTATAATGTACAATTGAGGAAAGGGCTTCGCCCTTTAACCCGATTTGTATATTCAATAATTGTAAATTGTACATTGTAAATTGTACATTAAATTATTGTTTGACAACTACTATAAATTCTGTTATAGTTATAATGTATGTTTATAAGATTTTTTAATAACAGGAGAAATATATGTTACAGTACGAAGAACTCAGATTAGCACTGAAAAAATGCGAAGCACCCATCAAAGAGCTTGAGGGTGCGCTCGGTCTTAAATCAATGATGAAAGAAATCGAAGAGCTTGAACTCAAAGCAGCTCAGGAGGATTTCTGGAACGACATCGAAAACAGCCAGAAGGTACTTCAGCGTACAGCTATGCTTAAAAGCAAAGTGGAAAAATATACCCGTCTTTGTGCAGATTACGAGGATGCGATGACTCTTATAGAGCTTGCAAACGATGAAGAAGACGAATCAATGCTTGAAGAATGCACACAGGCTGTTAACAACGTTAAAGCAGAGCTTGATGCACAGACACTTGCAACACTTCTTATCGGTGAATACGACGGTAAAAACGCTATTCTCACTCTCCACGCAGGTTCGGGCGGTACAGAGGCACAGGATTGGGCTATGATGCTTTTCAGAATGTATCACAGATGGGGCGAACGCCACGGCTTCAAAACCACAACTCTTGACTATCTTGACGGTGATGAAGCAGGTATCAAATCTGCGACAATCCGCGTTGAGGGCGAGAATGCATACGGCTATTTAAAGAGTGAAATGGGCGTTCACAGACTTGTAAGAATTTCACCTTTCGATGCATCGGGCAGACGCCACACATCATTTGCATCAGTTGAGGTTATGCCTGAAATTGACGACACAGTTGAGGTTGAAATAAATCCTGCCGACATTAAAATGGACGTTTACAGAGCCAGCGGTGCGGGCGGTCAGAAGGTTAACAAAACATCATCCGCCGTACGTCTTACACACATCCCCACAGGTATCGTTGTTGCCTGTCAGGTTGAAAGAAGCCAGTATCAGAACAGAGATGTGGCTATGACAATGCTTAAATCAAAGCTCATTGAAATAAAAGAGAGAGAACACCTTGAAAAGATAGACGATATCAAGGGTGAGCAGAAAGAAATTGCCTGGGGCAGTCAGATCCGTTCTTACGTATTTATGCCCTACACACTTGCAAAAGATACGAGAACAGGCTTTGAAAACGGCAACATCAACAGCGTTATGGACGGCGACATTGACGGCTTCATCAACGCATACCTAAAGATGCTGGCTAACCAGAATCTTACAAACAACGGCAATTAAGGTGAAACGATTGAAAAAACTTTTCATTTGTATATTATCTGTCATTCTGCTTGCAGCATCCCTTACTGCCTGTTCCGACAACACGTCGGACAACAAAAATGACTACGACGGACTTTCGGTTGTTACAACGATTTTCCCCGTTTACGATTGGGTAAAGAATATTACAGGAAGCACACAGGGGCTTGTATATCTTGACAAAAGCGGAATTGATATGCACTCTTTCGAGCCTACGGCAAATGACATTCTCACTATTGCAGACGCAGATATTTTTATATGTATCGGCGGTGTATCAGACGAATGGGTAGATGCCACAGTCGAATCTTCCGCAAACAAAGATATCCGCGTGATAAAGCTTATGGATATCACAGGCGGTCTTATTACGGAGACCGTTGACGGTATGCAGGAGGACGAGCACCATCACGATGCAGACATATCCGAATACGACGAGCATATTTGGCTGTCGCTCAAAAATGCACAGACTGCCGTATCCTCAATAGCAAAAACTCTGGCTGAGATTGACACTCAGAACAGCAAATTATATCTGCAAAACGCAGAAAGCTACAACAAAAAGCTTGCAGAGCTTGACGGAAAATATAAAAATGCGGTTGCTAATGCAGAAAAGGACACTCTTCTTTTTGCAGACAGATTCCCTTTCCGTTATCTTACCGAAGATTACGGCATTAAATACTATGCCGCTTTCCCCGGATGCTCCGCAGAATCGGAAGCAAGCTTTGAAACAATCACATTCCTTATAGAGAAGACAAAAGAGCTGTCTCTTGAATACATAATTATTCTTGAAAGCTCCGACGGTAAATTAGCAAATACCGTATCATCCGAAACGGGAGCCGAAATACTTGTTCTCAACTCCTGTCAGTCCGTTACATCAGAAGACATTGAAACGGGCAAAACGTATCTTTCCGTTATGGAAGATAATCTTGCAATCCTTACGGAGGCATTAAGCTGATGGCATTAATCACTTGCAAAAATCTTTCTCTTGCATACGAGGGAACAACAATAGTTACAGACATAAATTTCACTTTGAATGAGGGTGATTATTTATGTATAGTCGGTGAAAACGGTTCGGGTAAAAGTACTCTTATGAGGACTTTGCTCGGACTTAAAAGTCCTTTTACGGGAGAAATTACTTTCGGTGAGGGACTTAATAAAAAAAATATCGGCTATCTTCCTCAGCAGACAGAGATTCAGCGTGATTTTCCCGCATCGGTAAAGGAAATTGTATTATCGGGGTGTGTTTCATCAAATAAATTCAGCCCTTTTTTCAGCAAAGAGCAAAAAAAGAAGGCTCTTGAAAATATGAAAAAACTGGGCATTGATAAAATATGCAATTCCTGTTACAGAGAGCTTTCAGGCGGTCAGCAGCAAAGAGTTCTGCTTGCAAGAGCCCTTTGTTCCGCAAGCAAGCTGCTTATTCTTGATGAACCTGCGGCAGGTCTTGACCCTATCGTTACGCAGGATTTGTACAACATCATAAACGAGCTTAACAAAAACGATAACATAACCGTTATTATGGTATCTCACGATATTGCACAGGCTGTAAAATACGCATCACACATACTTCACATCAGCGAAAAGCCTTTATTTTTCGGCAGAACCGAAGATTATATGCTTTCAGATGCCTGCAACGTTTTCAAAAAAGGAGGTAATCAAAGCTGATGAATGTTATTGAAGCACTCAGCCGTTACCTCGCATACGATTTTGCAAAATATGCACTTATAGCAGGTGTTCTCGTTTCGCTCTGCTCCGCACTTTTAGGTGTAAATCTTGTGCTTAAGCGGTATTCTATGATAGGCGACGGTTTATCCCACGTGGCATTCGGCGCAACGGCAATCGCCGCAGTAATGAGAGTTACACCCATATATTTTGCATTACCCGTTACGGTAATAGCCGCAATAATTCTTTTAAGAATGGGAAACAATACAAAAATAAAAGGCGACGCGGCTACCGCTATGATATCCGTTGCCGCATTGGCATTGGGCTATATGCTGATGAACATTTTTTCAACAAATGCAAACGTCAGCGGTGATGTATGCACTACCCTTTTCGGCTCAACATCCATACTCACACTTTCAAAAACGGATATTTACGTCTGCCTTGCATTGGCTGCGGTTGTAATAGTATGTTACATAATTTTTTACAACAAGCTTTTTTCCGTTACGTTCGATGAAAATTTTGCAACGGCAACAGGCACAAACGCAAAAATTTACAATTTCGCATTGGCAATAATCACAGCGGTTGTTATAGTTCTTGCAATGAACATTGTCGGTGCGCTTCTTGTAGCCGCGCTGATAATATTCCCCGCACTTTCTGCAATGAGAATATTCAAAAGCTTTAAAAGTGTGGTAATCAGCTCTGCAATAATTGCAATTATATGCTCCGTATTGGGCATATTTGCATCAATGGTTTTTGCAACTCCCGTAGGTGCAACAATCGTTACAACAGATGCAATAGTTTTTATCATTTTCTGTATTGCAGGCAAAATAAAAAGGTAATGTAATATTTATATATCTCCTGTTAATAATAAACACATAATTATTCTTAAGGAGATAAGAAAATGTCCTGCATAAATACAGACCCTTACAGTTTTACAACGCCGTCCCCCTATTCATCAAACGAAGGCACAGCAGAATCAACCGATACAGATAATATCGAAAGTGCTTCTGCAGACGGAAGCGTTACGATAAACAAAAACGGTAAATATATACATTGTCTTACAATAATCGGTCAGGTTGAGGGGCATTACATTCTGCCCTCAGGCACAAAAGCCACAAAATACGAGCACGTTATCCCTCAGCTCGTAGCTATCGAAGAAAGCTCTGATATCAGCGGTCTTATTGTAATTCTCAATACAGTCGGCGGTGATATTGAAGCAGGTCTTGCCATAGCAGAGCTTATTGCAGGCATGAAAAAGCCTGTGGTTTCGCTTGTTCTCGGCGGCGGACATTCAATCGGCGTACCTCTTGCCGTATCTGCGGATAAATCCTTTATTGCCCCCTCTGCAACAATGACTATTCATCCCGTCAGAATGACCGGACTTGTATTGGGTGTACCTCAGACATTAAGCTATTTTCAGAATATGCAGGAAAGAATCGTACGCTTTGTGTGCGAAAACTCAAATATAGAGCCGGAAAGATTCCGTTCACTTATGCACGCAACAGGCGAGCTTGTAACGGATGTGGGTACGGTTCTTAACGGCGACAACGCCGTAGAAGAAGGCATCATTGACTCAACAGGCACGTTGAGTGATGCTTTGGATTGTTTATATGAATTAATAAGAAATAAATCGTAATTATTTACGAATGTACAATTTACAATGTACAATTTACAATTATCGAAAACATTTTCTCACGATTGTACATTGTACATTATACATTGTAAATTATTCAAAGGAGTAAATTATGGCTGAAGATAAGAAGAAAAAAACTCAATCTTCCTCAAAAAAGAATACAAATACAAAGTCATCAACTGCAAAATCACAGCCTAAAAAGAAAAAACCAACAAAGGCTGAACTTGAACAGTTGAGAATTGAAGAAGAAATAAGAAAAGCTGAGTACATAAAAAAGCGCAATCAGACATTTTCACTCATTCTGTTTGCTGTTTCGCTTGTAATTTTCAGTATTGTGCTGATTCCTGCATCACATGGCACAGTATGGCACTCAATCCGCGGATTTTTCTTCGGCTTATTGGGCTATTCCGCATTCATTCTGCCCGTAGTGCTTATCTATACCGCTATTATGATGACAATGGAAAAGCTCGAACAGTCAATAGGAAAAAAGATTTTTCAGGGCATAATGCTTGTGTTTTTCATAAGTGCCCTCGGCTACTCGATAGCATCTGAAGAAGTGTTATCCTTCGGTTCGGATGTTGCCGCCGAATTCACAAAATATTTCAGCTACAGCAAAATCGGTTGGGGACTTTTCGGTGCAATTATAGGTGAAACGCTGTTGCTTATAGGCTCATCAAAAGCGCCTGCAATAGCAATTCTTGCAATACTCATATTCGTATCTTTTATGTTCCTTACAGGCTTTACGCTCATAAGAATTATAAGAGGTCTTGAAAAGCCCGCTAAAAAAGTAACAACAAAACTTGAACAGGTAAAGCAGGAAATGGCTGAACGCGATGCTGATTCCGACAGCGAGCAGAAAAGCAAAAAAAGAAGCCATCTGTATGTATATTCAGAGGATGATCTGCTTGAAAATCCCGACGACCCGCCCAGAAAAAAGAAAAAGCTTACCGACGAATTCACTCTTGTTGATGAATTTGAAGATGATGAAAAAGATACTGCAGAAGCATCAGAAGCAGAAGAACCCGCAGATGATACTACGGAAGAAGCTCCAGCCGAAGAAGTCAAAGATATTTTTGCATTAGCCGTAGAAAAACAGGCAACAGAAGAAGCAAAAAGGCTCTCATTATCCGAAATTCAGTCCGCACAGGCAACCGTTACAAAAGAAATTGACGAAAACATTGAAGAAAATGCAGAAATTGAGGATAATTACGTTTTACCTCCCCTTGACTGTCTGCGTCTTCCCGTAAAAAATCCCGGAGCCGCATCACAGGCTGACCTTAAAGCTACCGCAGACAAGCTTATTGAAGCTCTTGACAGCTTTAACGTTTCCGCAAAGGTTGTTGACGTTGTACCCGGCCCGTCTGTTACAAGATACGAGCTTTCACCTGCACCCGGTGTTAAAATCAGCAAATTCACAGGTCTTGCAGACGACCTTGCACTTCATCTTGCCGCCCCTGCAGGCGTAAGAATTGAAGCTCCCATTCCCAACAAATCCGCTATCGGTATAGAAGTGCCTAACAGAGGCAGAACTACCGTTACAATGCGTGAAATTATTGACAGTGATATATATGCAAAAGCAACCGAAAAAAGCAAAATCAACGTTGCGTTGGGTAAAGATATTGCAGGCAATATAGTTTGCACCGACCTTGCAAAAATGCCCCACTTGCTTATTGCAGGTACTACGGGTTCGGGTAAATCCGTATGCCTTAACTCAATGATTGTAAGTATTCTGTACAACGCAAAGCCGAGCGAGGTAAAGATTCTGCTCATTGACCCCAAACAGGTTGAATTTGCAGTATATAACGGCATCCCCCATCTGCTTGTTCCCGTTGTGTCCGATGCAAGAAAAGCGGCAGGCGCACTTGGCTGGGCAGTTACCGAAATGCTTAACAGATACAAAACATTTACCGATAACGGCGTAAGAGATATCAAATCCTACAACAAGCTTGCAGAATCCGATGAATCTGTACAGAAAATGTGTCAGATCGTTATTTTTATTGACGAGTTGTCAGACCTTATGTCTGTTGCTCAGGCAGATGTTGAAACATCAATCACAAGACTTGCACAGATGGCACGTGCCGCAGGTATGCATCTTGTAATCGCAACACAAAGACCTTCCGTTGACGTTATTACAGGCGTTATCAAAGCAAACATTCCTTCAAGAATTGCACTTTCCGTTTCATCGCAGATTGACTCAAGAACCATTCTTGATTCACCCGGTGCGGAAAAGCTGTTGGGTCTCGGCGATATGCTGTTCTGCCCCACCGGTACAAGCCAGCAAAAGCGTGTACAGGGCTGTTATCTGTCCGACGAGGAAATTGAAAATGTTGTTGATTTTGTAAAAACTCAGGAATCTACAAGCTACAATGACGATATTCAGCAGGAAATTGACAGACAGGCTGTTGCATCCTCTGCATCAAAGAAGGGCTCAAAGGATTCCGAAGGCGGCGCTGTTTCCGATGCAGATATGCAGATTATTATAAAAGCCGCAGAGCTTGTTATAGACAATCCGGACAAGGCTTCCATTTCTTCATTACAAAGACATCTGAGCTTAGGCTTTGCAAAAGCAGGCAGAATTATGGATGCTCTTGAAGAAAAAGGCGTTGTAGGCCCTCACTCCGGCAGTAAACCCCGAAAGGTGCTTATGACAAAGGCTCAGTGGTACGAAATGAATGCGATGGCACCCGATGTACCCGAAACAAATACTGATGACGACGGTGCTCCGTTTTAAGGATGATTAAAAATGGCTAAAAGAAAATCAAAGAAAAAGAAAATATCTTTTGTTGCAGTTATTGCAGCAGTTTTGGTTTTTATTGCATCGTTTATATTGGAAGAAGCAGGCATATGGGACACGGCTCTTGATTCCGTGTCAAACGACAGCTTTTTATCCTCAGCCGACAAAGATAAAAACATTCTCGACGCATATTTTATTGATGTGGGTCAGGGTGATTGCTCCCTGTTTATTTCTGACGGCAAAACAATGCTCATTGACGGCGGAGAAAGCGAAAATGCCGACAAAATAATTCAGACCATATCAAAAATGGGTATTGACAAATTGGATTACGCTGTGGTAACTCACGCTCACTCCGACCATATAGGTTCAATGGCTGAAATCATCACTGAATTTGATGTGGGAACAATCCTTCTTTCCGAGCCGTGTCAGGACAGCTCCGAAACCCTTACATACGAGAAATTTATGGATGCGGCTGAAAACAGCGGTGCTGAAATTTTGCTTGCTGAGCCTGATTATACATTCTCTTTAGGCTATGCGGAATGTACCGTACTTTCACCCTCAGAGGTAAGCTCAAATGAAAACAACAATTCCGTTGTTATGTATATTTCGGCAGGAAAAACATCTTTCCTTTTAACAGGTGATGCCGAAAAGAAAATAGAAAAAGACATTATGAAGGCTTACCCCAATCTTACGGCAACAATACTCAAACTCGGCCATCACGGCAGCTCCACATCTTCATACGCTGACTTTGTATCACAGCTTTCCCCCGAAACGGCAATTATTCAATGCGGTCTTGACAACAAATACGGTCATCCCCACAAGGAAACGGTATCACTCCTTAAAACATTGAATATAACTTATTACAGAAACGATATCTGCGGTACAATCAATGTTTCCTGCACACCCGATTCTTACACTGTTACAACGGAGAAATAATATGTTTTATACTCTTGACAGAATTGAAGACAACGACGTCGCCGTACTTTGCGATGATGAAGGCAGAATCTTTAACGTTTCTGCGAATCTTTTAAACGGAACCCCCTGTGCAGGTGATGTTTTCCGCGAAGAAAACGGATGTTATGTTGCAGATGCAGAAGAAACTGCTGCCCGCAGAAGCAGAATATCAAAAAAACGTGCAGATTTTTTTAACAGGATAAAAAATAAAAAGTAAAGGAGTATATGTTTATGAAATGCAGAGTTTGCTCATTCCAATTCCCCGATGACAAAAGAAGCTGTCCCAACTGCGGCAGAATTATAACCGAAGCCGAAAGAAGACAGTATGCCGAAAAAACCAACGGCACCGAAAAAACTCAGACATCCCGCCCTGCATCATCCAGAACTACCACCACAGTTGATCAGGAAACGGCATTCGTACGCAGTCTGTTTGATCCCAACGCTCCCGAATACAAAGATCCTCACACCTACGACAATGCAACCGCTGATGCTCTTGAGTATGACAGAACTTACGTTTCAAGAACAACACCGCCCCGCAAAGCAAAAACAGACAGCGCAAGCGAAGACACAATTGCATTCGATCCCAAAGAAATAACCGAACGAGAAGTTATCATAATACCCGAGAGTGATGATGCCGATACTGACGGATATTCCGAAGAAAATTCTAAAAATTCCGGCTCTGTAAATCGCAATGAAAAAGCAAAACCACAGATTAACATAAAGCTTATTGCAATCATAGTTCTCGGTCTGTTAGGTCTGGCGGTTATTATCACAGGTGGTTATCAGCTTGTTAATCAGTTAGGTATAATAAACAACGCAGATGAAGATTTATCGGGTATCTCGGGTCAGGGCGTTGACAGCACAAAGAAGCATAACGACGATGAAGACTTACCCGAATCAGGCTACAAAACCGGCTATTACACCGTTACGGCAAGCGGTAACAATATCGTTTTACGCACAAAGACAGACAAAATTATTGCAACGATTCCCAATAAAACAATAATCGAAATTACAGAAATCGATAACGAAAGAGGCAAAACAAGCTATAACGGTTACGACGGTTGGGTTGAAATGGCGGACCTGACATACACTCCCAACGAAAAGCCCGAAACCACATCGGAAGCTGAAACTACAACCGAAGCTGAAACCACAACTGAAGCCGAAACAACCACGCAGGCAGAAACTACCACTGCAAGTGAAAACAACAATACATCGGCATTTACACCGGGTACATACACAGTTACCTTACCCGAGGGTGTGGATGTGCTTAATGTAAGAGAAAGTATGGACAGCAACAGTATGGTTATCGGCTTGTTGCAGAACGGTGAAACCATAATTGTTGACGAGGTAAACAACAGCTGGGGCAAAGTATTTATCGGCGATGTTGAAGGCTGGATAAATATGGAGTATGTAAAATAATTCAGTCGAACTGAATTATTGTAATTCGTAATTCATAATTCGTAATGCGTAATTGAGGAAGGGCTTCGCCCTTACCCATTTATACCGGTTCAAAAGGCGGAGCCTTTTCCACAACTCCTCACTTCTCACTCATAACTGATAAATTATTGTTTGTTTTTAACAAAAACAACCTAAGCAATTTTTCAAAAAATTAACATTTTACTATTGCATTGTATCAACCGATGTGATATAATTTACAGGCTAAAACTCACGCAATCTATTTGTGTGTTCCTGCATCAATGATGTTGCACACAGAAATGACGGTTGCGGCGGTTAAATTAAAGGAGGCAAAAAAAATGTCAGTAGTATCAATGAAACAGCTTCTTGAAGCAGGCGTTCATTTCGGACACCAGACAAGAAGATGGAACCCCAAGATGGCTCCGTACATCTTCACAGAACGTAACGGAATTTACATCATCGACCTTCAGAAAACGGTTAAAAAGCTTGAAGAAGCTTACATGTTCGTTCGTCAGATCGCAGAGAACGGCGACGAAATCCTTTTCGTAGGTACAAAAAAGCAGGCTATGGATTCCGTAAAGGAAGAAGCAGAACGTTGCGGTATGCCTTTTGTTAACGCAAGATGGCTCGGCGGTATGCTCACAAACTTTACAACAATCAAGCTCAGAATCAAGAGACTTGCTCAGCTCAAGGCTATGGAAGAGAACGGCACATTCGACCTTCTCCCCAAAAAGGAAGTTGCTAAGCTCAAGCTCGAAATCGAAAAGCTTGAAAAGTTCCTCGGCGGTATCACAGAGATGAAGAAAATGCCCGCAGCTATGTTCATCGTTGACCCCAAAAAGGAAAGAATTGCAGTTGCAGAAGCAAAGAAACTCGGTATTCCGATCGTTGCTATCGTTGACACAAACTGCGATCCCGATGAAGTTGACTATGTAATCCCCGGTAATGATGACGCTATCCGCGCTGTTAAGCTTATCGCCGGCGCTATGGCTGACGCTATTATCGAAGGCAGACAGGGCGAACAG
Source organism: Acutalibacteraceae bacterium (assembly GCA_045535305.1). Lineage (GTDB taxonomy): Bacteria > Bacillota > Clostridia > Oscillospirales > Acutalibacteraceae > UBA1081. Next base: position 15,464 of record JAZSLJ010000080.1, on the reverse strand, counting down.
GTTGCTCCCGAAGCAGCTGAAGAAGCAGCTACAGAAGAAGCAGAATAATTTTTCGACTTTCAAGGCCCGTACAAACTCAGTGCGGGCTATATTTTAAAATAATTTAAATTGGAGGAATTTATAATGGCATTTACAGCTAAAGACGTTCAGACTCTTCGTGAGAAGACAGGCGTAGGTATGATGGATTGTAAAAAGGCTCTTGTTGAAGCAGACGGCGATATGGACAAGGCTGTTGATATTCTCAGAGAAAAGGGTCTTGCTTCCGCAGCAAAGAAAGCAAGCCGTGTAGCAGCAGAAGGTATTGTTGCAGCTTGTTCAGATGCAACTGCAGGTGCTCTTGTTGAGATCAACTGTGAAACAGACTTCGTTGCTAAGGGCGCTCCCTTCGTTGCTCTTTCAGCAAAGGTTGCAAAAACAGTTATCGCTACAAAACCCGCAGATCTTGAAGCTCTCCTTGCTACTAAGGCTGTTGATTCAGACAAAACTGTTGACGAGGAAGTTCAGGAAGTATTCCTTGCTCTTCGTGAAAACATGAAAATACGTAGATTTGCTCTTGTTGAAGGCCACACAGTAACTTACATCCATGCAGGTGGCACAGTAGGCGTTATCGTTGCATTTGATACAGACGATGCAACTGCTGCAAAGGCTGAATTCGCAGAGATGGGTAAGAACGTAGCTATGCAGGTTGCAGCTATGAACCCCGAATATATGAGCAAGGATGCAATTTCTGCTGATGAACTTGCAAAGATGCAGTCAATCACAGTAGACAGCGCATTGAACAAGGCTGATTCACTTCCCATGCCTATTCTTAACAGCCTTATTGAAGAAGCTATTTCTGAAAAGAAATGGAGCGATGAAGACATTACTGTTTATCAGGGTCTTGACCAGAAGCAGAGAAAGAACTTCACAAACTTCATTTCAAAGGAAGCATTTGCAACTCTTTCAGAAATCGCAGTAGCACACAAAGCTGACATCACAGCAAACAAGATCTTCGGCGGTCTTGTTCAGGGTCGTATTGCTAAGCAGGTTAAGGAAATCTGTCTTCTTGAACAGGATTTCGTTCGTTCAGACCTCTTCGAAGGCAATGTTGCAGGCTATGTAGCATCTGTTGCTAAGGCTCTCGGTGCAGACATCAAGGTTGCAAGCTTTGTTCGTTTTGAAAAGGGCGAAGGCATCGAAAAGAAGCAGGACAATTTCGCTGCTGAAATCGCAAGCATGATGCAGTAATTTAAAAAAATTTTTTAGTGAGCTGTCTTTTGACAGCTCATTTTTTGTTGCATTTTTCTTAGTTTTTGTATATAATAATGTATAATAAAGGAAGGGAAAACGTATGAAAATTACAGGAGCAATTTTTGATTTTGACGGCACACTTTTCGATTCAATGCATGTATGGAAAGGTGTAAGATATAAATTTTTTGACAGAATCGGTCTGGTTCTTACTCAGGAAGATGAAGAAGCTTTCAAAGACCTTTATCTGAGAGAATCCATCCTTCTTGCAAAAGAAAGATTTAATTTAAAAGAGAGCCACGAGGAGCTTTTTGCAAAATTCTTTGAGTTAATCAAGGAATTATACCTTGCAGATACCTGCCCAAAAAACGATATTATCGAATTTCTTGAAAAACTGCAGGCAAAAGGCGTAAAAATGGGTATTGCAACAGCAACAGGCGAACCTGCACTTATTGCAGTGCTTGAAAAATACAATATGCTTCACTATTTCTCGGCAATTTATTCAACCTATACTGTGGGCGCGGCAAAAACAGAGCCGAAAGTTTATGATGTTGTACTTGATGCAATAGGAACGGACAAAGAAACCACTTGGATTTTTGAAGACGCTCTTTATGCCGCAACAACGGCAAAAGCTGCCGGATATAATGTTGTGGGCATCTATGACAAAAGCGAAAAAAACACCGACGAGCTGAAACAACTCGCCGATGTGTATATTCATAATTATGCTGAATTGAATATTTAAACAATAATTTAATTTACAATGTACAATTATTGAATAATATATGAATCGGGTTAAAGGGCAAAGCCCTTTCCTTCATTGTACATTATACATTGTACATTGTTAATTGACTAAATTATTGTTCACCCATTATTAGGCGTAACAATATACGGATTAATACTTGCCGCAACGGCGTAAACGGGCATTGTTTGCAGATACACTCTGCCGGGGCCTGTTACGACAGTATTAAAAAGGCCTTCTCCGCCGAAGAATATATTTTTTGCACCCTTTACAGGTACTACGTCTATTGAACAGCTTGCATCCATAGCGGCAAGATAGCCTGTGCTTACAATCATTGACTGCCCTGCGGAAAGCACATATTCGCAACAATGGCCGTCAATCTCTATAAATGCTTTTCCGTTACCCGAAAGCTTTTGCATAATAAAGCCCTCTCCGCCAAAAAATCCGGAGCCGAAGCGCTTTTGAAAATGCACGGAAACATCCACGCCCGATTCACCTGCAAGAAATCCCCTTTTCTGAATTATCATAGGGGTATGCGGCGTAATATCAAGCACTTTTATTGAGCCTGGAAAGCTTGCGGCAAAAGCAATCTGACCTGCACCGCCCATAGCTGTATATCTGTTCATAAAAAGGCGCTCGCCTGCAAACATTCTGCCGAGTGCTTTACCTATACCGCCGTTGGTTGTGGTTTCCATATGCATATTCGGCGACATCCAGCTCATAGAGCCGTTTTCAGTAAACAGAGTCTCCCCTGCCTCCACATCACAAATTACAACCGATAACGGTTCGCCTACTATTTTATATTTCAAATCGGGTCATCTCCTTTCTTTTTCCCTCATAAATATAATAATATATTCACGCCCGATTTTCAATATTATTTTTATTGCTAAATTTTGAGTATTATGTTAAACTGAAAAAGGTGATTTTATGAATATTTGTATTTACGGTTCGGCAAGTAACGACATTGACAGAATCCATATTGACACAGTTGAACAGCTTGGAAAAGCTCTTGCAAAAAGGGGACATTCCCTTGTTTTCGGCGGCGGTGCTAACGGACTTATGGGTGCTGCGGCAAGAGGTTTTTACTCCGAAAACGCAAAAATCACAGGTGTTGTACCCAGATTTTTTAACGTTGACGGTATTCTTTTTGAAAAAGGTGAATTAATCCGCACCGATACAATGCGAGAAAGAAAACAAATTATGGACGACATGGCAGATGCATTTATTGCAACTCCCGGCGGAATAGGCACATTTGAGGAATTTTTTGAAATTTACACACTTAAACAGCTTGGTCAAAGCAAAAAACCGCTGGTTGTTTTCGATATCAACGGCTACTACAAACCGTTGATTGCATTACTCGAAAACGGCATCAAGGGTAACTTTATGCCGTCAAAATCCCTGAGTCTTTTCTACTATACAGACTCCATAGAAGACGCTATTGATTACATTGAAAATTATAAAGGTCCTGATTTTGATATAAACGCTGTACGCAACATTACAAAAGCATAAAAATATTGAATTATCTATTGAAGATTTAAAAGCAATATTGTATAATTATAGATTAGAAAACAGTAAAGAAGGTTATTTTATGCAACTGCTTGTACTCATCTTAACAAAGACTGAATGTATGCCTCAAATCGTTTCTGCCATGGTCGGTGAAGGCTTGGGCGACCCTACTGTTATCAACTGCGAGGGCGCACTTAATGTTATTGACAAATCCAATGTTGAGCCGCCACCCATATTCGGCTCACTCAGATACATTCTCGGTCAGTCAAGAAAAGAATCAAAAATGATGTTTGCCGTTCTTCCCGATGAAAAAATCGAGCAGGCAAAAAAGCTTATTGACAAGCAGGTTGGCGGCATCAAAAATCCAAACACAGGCATTATGTTCACTCTTCCCATTTCAAGTGTTGACGGATTAAGCAGCTAAGGTGCAAAAAGATATGGATATTTTACTTTACTTAGGCATAGCTATGGCGGCAGGTCTTATTTTTAACAGAATTGTTAAAAAGTTCAATCTGCCCAATGTTACGGGTTATCTGGTTGCAGGACTTGTAATCGGCCCTTATGTTTTGAATTTATTGCCGGAGCTTGCTGTTGAGCAAATGAGTATTATAACAAATGTTGCTCTCGGCTTTATTGCTTTTTCAATAGGCGGTTCTTTTAAAATTTCAAACCTCAAAGCTCTTGGTGCAAAGATTCTTGTTATTACATTTTTTGAAGCCTGCACCGCATCGCTTTTTGTAACACTTGCAGTTGCAGTGTTCGGTTTTGACATACCGATGGCTCTTGCATTGGGTGCAATAGCTGCCGCAACAGCTCCCGCTACTACCCTTCTTGTTGCAAAGCAATACAATGCCAACGGCCCTGTTACAAGAATGTTGCTTCCCGTTGTTGCGATGGATGACGCGATATGTATTATTCTGTTCTCGGTTATGACATCAATCGCATCAGTAATGGCAACAGGTGCCGAATTATCGGTATTTGAAATGATACTTGACCCTGTAAGAGAAATAGGACTTTCACTTGTAGTAGGTGCGATTGTTGGTTTTGCAGTGGCGTTATGTTCAAAATTTTTCAAATCAAGAGCAAACAGAATTTCTGTTATTATATGCTCAATTTTCCTTTGCGTAGCACTTGCGGACAAGTTCCAGCTGTCATCACTTCTTGTTTGTATGATGAACAGCGCAATAATGGTCAACTTTTCAAAAGAAGCAGACAAAATGCTTGATGTCTGCGACAGATGGACTCCCCCTCTGTTCCTGTTATTCTTTGTAATATCCGGTGCGGAATTGAATCTGTCCGTACTCAAACAAATCGGAGTTATCGGAGTAATTTACCTTGTTGCAAGAACTGCCGGTAAATATATCGGCGCAACAACAGGTTCTGCTATTGTAAAAGCCGAAAAGAACATAATAAAATATTTAGGTCTTACTCTTATTCCCCAGGCGGGTGTTGCAATAGCAATGAGCCAGCTTGTAATGAGCATTTTACCGATGTACGGCGAACAGATAAGAGCAGTTATTCTTACTGCCACACTCGTTTACGAGCTGACAGGTCCGCTTATCACAAAATCTGCACTCACAAGCGCAGGAGAAATAAAAAAGAGAGAAAAAATTAAAGCATAATCATAAAGGAGAATCATTATGTTACCTATTGCAGTACAGTTTTATTCTGTAAGAGATGATGCTGAAAAAGATTTTTACGGCACACTCAAAAAGATTAAAGAAATGGGTTATGACGGTGTTGAATTTGCAGGTCTTTTTAACCACACTCCCGAAGAAGTAAGGGATATGTGTAAAGAGCTTGGCATTACTCCCATTTCAGCTCATGTTCCCATTGACGATATGATAAACGATATCGAGGGCAGCGTTGCCGCTTACAAAACAATCGGCTGTAAGTATATTGCAGTTCCTTATGTTACAGAGGAAAGACGCCCCGGTGCAGAAAAATTTGACGAGACAGTTGAATACATAAAGCAGATCGGTGCAGAGTGCAAAAAGAACGGTATGACTCTTCTTTATCACAATCACGATTTTGAATTTATCAAAATTGACGGCGAATACGGTCTTGATATTCTTTATAAAAGTGTTGCTGCTGACCTTCTTCAGACAGAGCTTGACACCTGCTGGGTAAATGTAGGCGGTGAAATTCCTGCTGAATACGTACTCAAATATACAGGCAGAGCACCTGTTGTGCATCTCAAAGACTTCATTATGAAGGGTAAGGACAAGCCTCAGAAGCTTTATGACCTTATCGGCATAGATGACGAAACAGAAAGTGCAGATGAAGACGATTTCAGCTTTAAGCCCGTTGGTTACGGCGTACAGGATATGCCTGCAATTATTGCTGCGGCAGAAAAAGCAGGTGCTTCCTGGCTTGTTGTTGAACAGGATCAGCCTGACAAAGGCAACACTCCTCTCAACGCAGTTAAAATGAGCATTGAATATTTAAAATCATTAAATAATTAAACATTAGCGAGGACATTTTTATGGAACAGAAAACTTGTAGAATCGGTTGTATCGGTCTGGGCGGCAGAGGCTCGGGAATGATGGAAATGTTATTGAGCGTACCCGGTGTTATTGTACCGGCAGTATGCGATCTTGTTGAAGAACGCATGGACAATGGCATTGAAATTGTTAAAAAACAGAATAAGGGTGAATACGAGGTCAGAGGTTATACAGATTACAAAACAATGTTTGAAACAGAAGACCTTGATGCCGTATTTGTTGCTACAACATGGATCACTCATATCCCGATTGCTATTGATGCTATGAAAGCAGGCTTACACGTAGGTATGGAAGTCGGCGGTGCATCATCCATAGAAGAATGTTTCCGTCTTGTAAGAACAAGTGAAGAAACAGGCAAATTCTGTATGCTTATGGAAAACTGTTGCTATGACCGTAAGGAAATGGCTGCTTTCAATATGGTGAAGCAGGGCCTTTTCGGTGAAATTATCCACTGCGAAGGCGGTTACAGACATGATCTGAGAGATGAAATCGTACTCGGCAGAGAGAACATTCACGGCAGACTCAGAAACTTTATGTACAGAAACGGTGAACTTTATCCCACTCACGAAATCGGACCTATTGCAAAGATTCTTGACATCAACAGAGGTAACAGATTTGTTTCTCTCGTTTCAGTGTCCTCAAAATCAAAGGGTCTTAACGAATGGATAAAGAATAATAAAGGCACAGATTACGACCTTTACGGTTACGATTGGAGCTGCGGCGACATCACAACTACAATTATCAAGTGCGCAAACGGTGAAACTATCACAATAAATCACGATTGCTGTCTTCCCAGACCTTATTCAAGAGAATTTATGGTTCAGGGCACAAAGGGTGTATTCAAAGAGCTTGAATCAGCAAGAGGTGATGATGCAACAATCTACATTGAAGGTGTTTCCGAAGAATCTCACTGCTGGGAATATTTCAACGAGAAATACAGAGCGAAATATGAGCATCCCCTTTGGAGAGATGATGACACTGTTAACTTTGTAGGCGGCCACGGCGGTATGGACTACCTTATTCTTGCCGCTTTTGCAGAGAGCGTTCAGCTTGATGCAGAGCCTCCCATAGATGTTTACGATGCTGCAACATGGATGGCAATTACAGCACTTTCAGAGCAGAGTGTTTCAATGGGCGGTTCAGCTGTTCCGTTCCCCGATTTCACAAACGGAATGTGGATTGACAGAGCTCCTTCAAGACGCGGTAAGTTCTGTCTTGAACAGATTTGCGACGAATTTTTTGAATAAAGGAGAACCTTATGAGCTTTTACATCGGTATTGACGGCGGCGGCACAAAAACCGCATACGCACTTTTTGACGAAAACAAAAATTTGCTTTCTATGGTTAAAACCAAGGGAAGCAACCACGAAAATCTTGAAGGTTCTTTTGATGAAGCAACCGACATAATTATGGAAGGCGTAACAAACCTTCTTAAGGAGAACAATCTCACAATCGACGATATAGACGGTATTCTTATGGGTCTTGCAGGTATCGACCATCCTTTCCAGCACGATGCAACAGCAGAACTGCTTACAAAAAAAGGCCTTAAGAATTTCAGAATCTATAACGACGGTTTCATCGTTACAAAAGCCGGCACACCCGACGGTAAAGGTATCGGCTACAACTGCGGCACAGGCACTTGCTGTAATTCAATAGATTCCGACGGCAATATGCTTCAGGTTGCAGGCTTCGGCGTTCTTTCAGGTGATACAGGCAACGGCTACTGGATTGCAGAGCAGACATTTGCTTCAATTTACAGAGACATCTGCCTTAAAGCTCACTCAACAATAATGACAGATATTTTCTGTGCAAAAGTTGGCATCAACGCAACAGCAGAGGACTACCTCCCCTGTGTTACAAAGTTTGAAGAAACAGAGAGAGAGCAGTATTGTATGTATCTTACCGATACATTCTTTGAAGCCGCAAACAAGGGCGACAAAGCTGCACTTGAAATCACAGAGAAAATGGCACAGGCTGGTGCAGACTGCATCTGTGCTCACCTTAAAATGCAGAATTTTAAAGATGATGTTGTAAATGTGGTTCTCTCCGGCTCTATGAATGTAAAAATGCCCAACGATATTTATCTTGGACTGCTTAAAGAAAAATGCGAGAAGACAAGCGGCAGAAAGCTCAATTTCATCAAGCTTACCGCAGCACCCGTTACAGGTTGCATAAACTGGCTTCTTGAAAAATAATTCAGAAAGGACTTGAACACAAATGAAAGAAATTAATGTTACCGTTATCGGTTCCGGCTCAACCTACTGTCCCGAGCTTGTAGACGGATTCCTTCAGAGACAGGATTCTTTAAAGCTCAAAAGACTTGTTCTTATGGATATTGACGAGAGAAAACGTACAATCGTAGGCAATCTCTGCGTTCGTATGATTAAAAATGCAGGTATCGACTGCGAAGTCGTTATGACTGACGACCTTGACGCAGCTTTACAGGGTGCAGATTTCGTTGTTACACAGATTCGTGTAGGCAAGCTTCATTGTCGTTATCTTGACGAGCAGATTCCCGTAAAATACGACCTTATCGGTCAGGAAACAACAGGTATCGGCGGTTTCTTCAAGGCTCTGCGTACAATTCCCGTAATCGCAAACATCTGTAAAAAAATTGAAGAAATCTGCCCCGATGCATGGCTTATCAACTTTACAAATCCCTCAGGCATCGTTACAGATTTTGTTCTCAACAACACAAATGTTAAGTGTATCGGTCTTTGCAACGTGCCTATCGATATGATTGACGATGCAAAAGAAGCTGTTGGTGAGGATGCAGAAATTACATATCTCGGTCTTAACCACCTCAGCTGGATCACATCCGTTATGAAAGACGGCGAAGAAAGACTTTACGATCTTTTCGACGAAGGCTATGCTCCCAAGGTTATGGCTAACATCAAGGACGACGGCTTTGATATCGGTTGTCTTAAAGCTGTCGGCGGAATCCCCTCATCATATCTCCAGTATTACTACTGCCGTGATGCAAAGCTCGACCATCTTATGACTGACGAAAAGAGCCGTGCACAGGTTTGTATGGAAATTGAAGAGGATCTTCTCAAGCTTTATCAGAACGAAGAAATCGTTACAAAGCCCGCACTTCTTGTCAAGCGCGGCGGTCACAAGTATTCACTTGCAGCTTGCTCACTTATTGATTCAATCGCAAACGACATCAACGATGTTCACGTTGTAAATATTCTCAACAACGGCACACTTCCCTTTATGAACGACGACGATGTTGTTGAAATTGCCGCAAGAATCGGTGCAGACGGTGCAAAGCCCGTTCCCGTAAGAAAGACCTGGAACAGACACATTGAAGGTCTTATGAAGGTTGTTAAGGAGTACGAAAAGTACACTGTTGAAGCTGCAATGAACGGCGACGACAACGCAGCCATGAACGCTCTTATGATTCATCCCCTCGTAGGCGATTACAAGAGAGCACACGCTTGTTACTACGAAATGAAGCAGGCTCACATGGACTTCCTTCCCCAGTTCTTTAAAAAATAATGCAGAATTCATAATGCATAATTAAAGCAGTCACTACCATAAAGGCAGTGGCTGCTGATTTTTATTCTCCGTATTTATGATAAACAATAATTTAGCGGAGTACAAATTAAAATGTAACAAGTAGGGGCGTTAACCTAACGCCCGATTTGCCGAAGGCAACTAACGGTGGAACACCGTTGCAACAGCACATATATTATTTTAAATGCCTGTTGTCATTTCTTGCTTCGCAAGCGGGCGATAAATTATCGCCCCTACGGTATACCATCAACATTCTGCTAAATTATTGTCTATGAGAATACCACACTTTTTACAATAGGATTGACTAAAAAAGAAAATTAAATTATAATTATTCACAAGGTGATTCTTATGAAATTTATTTGGACAAACTACAATCCCGACTCAATGGCTTACATCGAAGAATGGCTTGATGATGAAGCGGTAAAGGCAACAGGAATTGATGACGGATTTCAAGATTTTTATGAATATTGGAAAAATGAAAGCGTACCTGATGCAAATTTCTGGTGCAAGGTAGTTTCTGAAAAGGACACTCCGTTTGCAGTAATTGCTATTGGCAAAAATGAGGGTGAGTACATCATTATGGAGTTAGTCGTAGCTCCTCACCAGCGAAACAAAGGCAAAGGTGCTTTACTTTTAAAAGAATTACTTGAAAATAGTAAGAGCATTTTAGGTCAGGAAATAAATACAGCAGAAGCTGTGATATTTCCAAGCAATCCGGCTTCTCAAAGAGCATTTAAAAAAGCCGGTTTTGTGTTCGACCATGCCCACGAGGACGGAGATTCATTGTATTATACATACTCCAAAAACTAAAAAGCCACGGATTTTTCTCCGCGACTTGACAAACAGCTTTATTTACTATATAATGTAATCAAGAGGTAACCGTTAAAAGCGGTTAGCCCAAGTAGTTTTTCAAAAATTTATTGAATAACTGTCCTGTCTGCCAACAGGGCGGTTATTTTTTATGGACTTAATTGCTTCAGATAATGCAACTATAATAAGTAATGCAATAATCAAAGTTGTAAGATCCATCTGCAACACCTCCTTTCGGAGAGTGTACTAACCGCTTCTGTCGCCTCTTGACTACCCGATTATTATACAAATTATGTCGTATTTAGTCAACTGAAATATACTTTATTGACATACAGTTTATTCTTATGCTATCATAAATTTAATAAAACAAAGGAGAGTTTTTATGTCCACCTTTACATACAAAGACGATAAATTTTATCTTGACGACGAAGAATACACCATAATTTCAGGTGCGATGCACTATTTCCGTATTCCCCGCGAATACTGGTATGACCGCCTTTTAAAGCTCAAGGAGTGCGGCTTCAACACCGTTGAAACCTACACCTGCTGGAATCTTCACGAGCCGAAAGAGGGCGTTTTTGACTTCTCAGGAATACTCGATTTAGGTGCATATATTGATATTGCAAAGGATCTGGGACTTAATGTAATTCTCCGTCCGGGTCCCTATATCTGTGCTGAATGGGAGTTCGGCGGTCTGCCTGCTTGGCTTCTAACCTACAAGGATATGCACATCCGTTGCAACGATGAATTGTTTATATCAAAAGTTGACAGATACTACAAAGAATTGCTTAAAATTGCAGTTCCCCGTCTTTGCACAAAGGGCGGAAACATCATTATGATGCAGATTGAAAACGAATACGGCTCCTACGGCAACGACCACGAATATATGCAGAGAATTGCTGATATCTACATCGAAAACGGCGTTGACTGTCAGCTTTACACCTCCGACGGCGCAACATATTTTATGCTCGGCGGCGGCACTCTGCCCCAATATCCCTGTGTTGCCAATTTCGGCTCAAAACCGCAGGAAAATTTCAAGGTGCTTGACGATTTCCGTCCCAATCAACCCAGAATGTGCGGCGAATATTGGTGCGGTTGGTTTGACCATTGGTACGGCGAGCATCACACAAGAGAGGCAAAAGAGCTTGCGGGTCTTTTTAAGGATATGCTTGATGCAGGCGCATCACTCAATTTCTATATGTTCCACGGCGGCACAAATTTCGGCTTTATGAACGGTGCAAACTACTACGACAAATACGAGCCGACAATTACAAGCTACGATTACAATGCTCTGCTTTCCGAGGCGGGCGACCTTACACCTGCTTATCACGAGGTAAGAAAGGTTATTGAAAAGTGGCAAGGCAAAAAATTACCCGCACTTACAGTTAAGAATTCCGAGAAAAAGGCATACGGCAAGGTTGAATTAACCGAAAAATGCGATATTTTCACAGCGGCAAAGCTCCTTGCAAAACCGATTCACACAGCAGCACCCAAATTTATGGAAGAAATCGGTCAGAGCTACGGCTTTGTGCTTTATTCCACAGAGCTTGAAGGTCCCAGAGAGGATTGGGAGCTTAATTTTGATGCGGTACACGACAGAGCTGTTGTTTTTGTTGACGGCAAGTATAAAGGCTACGTTGAAAGAACACGACACAAGGATACAATCAGAATCCCCCTTAAAAAAGGTCAGAAAGCAAGGCTCGATATCCTTTGTGAAAATATGGGACGCGTAAACTACGGCAACAAGATTATGGACAGAAAAGGTCTTGCCGGCATCCGTTTCGGCTTGCAGTATCACTTCGGCTGGGATATGTACTCCCTTCCCATGACCGACCTTTCTGCGCTTGAATATACACCCAACACAGGCAGAACAACTGTTGCATCTTTCCTTAAAGGAAATCTCTGCATTGAGGGTAAGCCTTGCGATACATTCATAAAGCTCGACGGCTTCCACAAGGGCATTGTTATTGTAAACGGCTTCAATCTCGGCAGATATTACAACGATGCAGGCCCGCAGAAAACACTTTATGTCCCCGCACCCATGCTCAAAGTGGGCGATAATGAGGTTATCGTATTTGAAACAGACAGGGCATCAAGGGGATATGTAACATTCACCGACAAACCGAAATTAGGATAAACGTTACATAGAAAAAACCGCAGAAAAAACTGCGGTTTTTATCGGAACATATCATCATAATTAACAGAATTTCTGTCAATTATATATATTATCAGGCAGGTGATTTATTATGCTTATTGTTTTACTTACAGCTTTAGGTGTGGGTGGGGCATCGGTAACAGGTGCGCTTTTCGGTTTTGTTTTCAAAAAGACTACCCACAAATTCAGCGATATTGTTCTTGCATTTGCCGCAGGCGTTATGCTTGCCGCATCCGTAATCGGTCTTATTCTGCCCTCACTTGAATACGGGGGAAAATTCCCTCTGCTTGTTACAGTTGCAGGTGTATTTACCGGTGCATTCTGCGTTAATATAATCGACAAAATCGTTCCGCATCTGCATAAGCTCACAGGCGCAGACCAAGAAATTCACCCTGATAAACAGGAGCAGCTTAATAAAGTTCTGCTGTTCGTTATTGCGATTGCAATACATAATTTACCTGAGGGAATTGCCGCAGGTGTAGGCTTCGGCACAGGCAACACCTCTCAGGCGCTGACTATCGCAGGCGGTATTGCATTACAGAATATCCCCGAGGGTATGGTCATAATCGGCCCTATGCTTGCTACGGGAATGAGCAATAAACGCACCTTTGCCATAGCAATAATTACAGGTATTATTGAAGTAATAGGTACAATGCTGGGCTATTTTGCGGTAAGCATATCCACAGCCATTCTGCCCTTTGCACTTGCCTTTGCAGGCGGTACAATGCTGTATGTAATAAGTGATGAAATGATACCCGAAACCCATGCACACGGCAGCGAAAGAGGTGCAACATATTCGCTTATTGCAGGCTTTTGCCTGATGTTGATTTTTGATGTGTTGTTAGGATAAAATAAAAAAACTCTGAAAATCATAGATTGTACCATCACAGCGAATAGCACCGATTTTTCAAGTTTTACTATTTTCTTTTGCTGTTTTGCAGGATGCGATCAATAGTCTTCGAATATTACCGCAAAGCTTTTCTGTATATTGATATTCGGAAATGTCGATTCTTTGGGTTTCATACATTAATTTAAGCCAATAACTTGTTTCGTTGGATTCTTTCAATGCAATTTCCAATTTCGAAACGAAGTCCTTTTTACTCTGGGCATATTGTGCTTCGTGAATATTTGCCCCAACTGATGTACCTGCTCTTGCAAGCTGATCAGTCATATAGGAGCTTTTGGGCGCAGTTACGCCGTCAACAAGATTCACGATTGCAACTGCAAATTCAAAAGACAAGTCAAGCAGTTTATTTTCAGTCATAAATGCACCTTCTTTCAAAAGAATTATAACATAAGGTGTTCTGTTTTTCAATGATATATCGCTTACGCAATATGATATACGGCTTCGCCGAATGATATACTTGCTCCGCAAGCATGATATAATATCCGTTCCTTCATACGCAAAGCGTACATCATCTGCGTAGCAGATATCATACCCACAGGGTATATCACCCGTTCCGAAAGGAACGGATATCATTGAAAAAAGTATCTTTTGTCTATTCGACAAAAGAGACTTTTTTCATGGAGCGGATGACGAGGCTCGAACTCGCTACCTCCACCTTGGCAAGGTGGCGCTCTACCAGATGAGCTACATCCGCAAACTGCTTAAATATAATAACAGAAACACATTACTTTGTCAAGCAGTTTTTTGAATTTTTTTAAAATTATCTTTCATTTATAAAAACTCTGAATAACGGCAGGCATGAGGTGAAAAATCTTTTATACGCTTTACAATAATCCTCGCTAAGCTGTGTTCGCTTACAGCCTCCTGCTCTGCAAATGGGGTAAACATTACATTTTTTGCATCTTTCGGGCACAACAAGGCTTTCTCTTATAAAGTCACGCGCAGTTTTACTGTTCACCATCTCGCGCAAGTCGCCGTCTTTTATATTGCCCAACAGATATTCATCGGTGCAGTAAAAATCGCAAGGATAGATATTTCCGTTTGATTCCGACACAAACTGATGGGTACAATGCCCCATTATTCCGCACTGCTCGGTAGGCTGACGCAGATATGACCTTACCCAATTATCAAATTGCCTTATGCTCACATAATCGTGGCGGACATAATCCTTGACATACAGATTAAACACCTTTATAAGAAAATCCGCATACTGCTCACTTGTCATATACAGCTCGCTCTGCTCTGTTGAGCCGAAGGGACGCAGACAGGGTATAAATTGCAGATACTTAAAGCCTTTTGAACGGAAATATTTATAAATACGCTCGCCGTTTTCGGCACAATAGCCTGTAAGCACCGTCAGAATGTTAAAATCAACGTGATGCCTTGTAAGAATCTGTGCCGCAGAGGTGATTTTATAAAAAGAGTTCTCTCCGCTCGGCTTTTTGCGGAATTTATTGCCCTCATAATCGCCGTCAAGGCTGAGTCCCACAAGGAAGTGATTTTCAGCGAAAAAGTCAGCCCATTCGGCGTTGATTGTTGTGCCGTTGGTCTGTATGCTGTAAAAAACTTTACTGTTTTTGGTATTCAGTTCATTGACCGTATCAACGAAAAACTTAAAATAATCAAGCCCTGCAAGAGTAGGTTCGCCGCCCTGAAATGCAAATGCCGCCGGCTCTCCATTGGCAAATTCCAAAGATTTTTTTATAAGAATATAAGCCGTTTCCCTGTCCATTACGCCAAATCCGAGATGCTCACGATGCTCGGAAACATCGCGGTAAAAGCAGTATTCGCAAGACAGATTACATAACGATGATGCAGGCTTTATCATAAGCGATAACGGCGGCATAATATCACTCCTTGGTGTAATATGAGGCTATTATACACTATATAAAAGCAAAAGACAATATAAACAATAATTTAGCTGTATATTTATAATATACCGTAGGGGCGTTAACCTTGTCAAGAAAAACATGGTAAACAGTAGTGCAAGGACATGGTATACACATTTAAAGCCTTGAAATATGCCTGTTAATAAGTTTGCCGTCGTGAACAGAAAACTCAGCAATCTTAAAATTACGATAACAGGCAATAAATGAAT
>JAZSLJ010000004.1:0-49894 GCA_045535305.1 Acutalibacteraceae bacterium | reverse complement strand
ATATTCTCAGGCATGGCATATGCACAGAGATTTCAATTCAGGCACACTCACTGTTGAAAGTATTGAAGATACACTTACAGCAGAAAAGCCTAATCAGAAACCTATGTGTAAAGTGCCTATTGAAAAGTTACAGAAGGTTGCGCCTAAAGTTAAGGATAAAGATTTTGAAGATTTTGTGCTGAAGGCCTGTGAGCATTATTACAGATACCTTCAGCGACAGCGAAACAGGGATGCAAGATAAGGAGGTAGCCTATGGGTGATGAAGTAAAGATTAATTATGCCGAAACCAATGTTAATGATAGTCTCAGCGGTGTTCTCATTTCAGCGGATGCCGCTGAATCTCTTGTCAGATGTTTTCTTCCCGATATAGTGTCATTCTTTGAAAGTGATGTAGGCAGAAAAGAGTTTGAGGAATGGGACAAGGATTGGGATAAATTAAAAGAAATCGTATAAAAAACAGCGGGTGCGATGTAAAATCATCGCATCCGCACATTTAACAAAAACAAGTATATAAATTACAATATTTACAGTTAATCAAAGGAGGTAAAAATATATGATAGGCGTTATCTACGCAAGATACTCTTCCGATAATCAGAAGGAAGAAAGCATTGACGGTCAGCTTCGTGAATGTAAAGCCTATGCTGAAAAGAACGGTATACAAATCGTTGACACCTATATCGACAGAGCATTGTCTGCAAAAACCGATAACAGACCAAGATTTCAGCAGATGATAAAAGACAGTGCTTCAAAGCATTTTGAAGTAATACTCGTATGGAAGCTTGACCGTTTTGCCCGTAACAGATATGACTCAGCTCATTACAAAAATATGCTTCGTAAGAATGGAGTTAAGGTTGTATCAATTACGGAAACCATATCTCAGGGTGCAGAGGGTATTCTGCTCGAAAGCTTACTTGAAGGTATGGCTGAATATTACTCAGTAGAGCTTGCAGAAAAGGTTACAAGAGGTATGATGGAAAATGCTCTTAAATGTAAATACAACGGCGGTACCTTGCCGATTGGCTACAAGGTAGATAAAGAGCAGAATTATTTAATTGATGAGGTTACTGCACCTGCGGTAGTTTTAGCTTTTAAGAGTTATGCCGAGGGTATGTCTATGCAGCATATTGCAAATATGCTCAACTATAAAGGTGTACGCACTCATAAGAAAACCAAATTAGATGTTGATATTGTTGCCCGAATGTTGCACAACCGAAAATATATCGGTGAATACAAATTTAAGGATGTTATTACACCGGGAGGAATTCCCGCAATAGTTGATAAGGAGTTGTTTGAATTGGTACAGGAAAAAATGAAGCAGAATAAGAAAGCCCCTGCAAAGCACAAAGCGGAAGATGAATATCTTTTAACGACAAAGCTCTATTGCGGCAAGTGTCAGTGTCTTATGGTAGGTGAAAGCGGTACAAGCAGAACAAAGTTTGTACACCGATACTACAAATGCGTAAGTGTAAAGAATCACAAAGGCTGTGATAAGAAAACAGTTAAAAAGGCTTGGATTGAGGATATTGTTATTGACAGTATCCGAAGACTTATTATGAATGATGAAACCATTGAGTTTTTAACTGACCAGGCACTTGAAACCTTTAATAAGGAAAGCACTGTTCTCCCCATACTGCAAAAGCAATATGCACAGACTTTAACAGCGATAAACAACCTCATTACTGCAATGGAAAAAGGTATCATCACACCTACTACCAAAGAGCGTATGGAAGAGCTTGAAGCGGAAAAGAGTGAGCTTTCAATCAGGATTATGAAAGAGGAAATGTCAAGACCAAAGCTTACCCGTGAGGAGATTTTATATTGGTTCTACAAGTTCCGTAAGCTCAATCCCAAAAAGCTCGACCACAGAAGAACATTAATAAACAACTTTGTAAACTCAGTATTCTTATTTGAAGACAGAATGGTAATTACCTTCAACTTCAAAGACGGTACTGAAACCATAACCTTTGCCGACCTCGAAAAGTCGGCATTGGGTTCGGATTTGAAAGTGTCAGGTGCACCAAGACTGAGCTAAGGCTCGGTCTTTTTTTAATTTATAACTTTTGTTACAAGACGATAAATTAAGATTTTTTGACAATTTTTAATTAAGAAACCGTAAAAAACCTTCATGCAACAAATTGTTGCTTTACACTATACAACTATTTAAGTATATTGTAATTGAAAGGTGGTGCTGTTATGAACGCACAGTATAAAAAGTCAACACAAATTTTTCAAGGAATTTTAACAGGAATCGGACTTTGGATTTTCGGTCATCTGTTATCAGGAAGGCTCGCGTTTGTTGAGGATATTGAGCTTTACCCCACAGGACCTTTGATTTTTGTTTTTCCGTTTGTTTTGGCAGCAAGTTGTATATTAATTGCAAAATATTCTGTCAAGACAGGAAAAGATACATATTTCAAAACATCAATAATTTGCCTTTCGTTACCTGTTTTTTGTTTGGTAATAGCAATGCTGCTTGGTTTTGTTATGGAATTAACAATACCGGGCATTTCGGGTGCTGCCGATATTATGCAACTGATATTTATTCTTCCTTGTGTTTCGATATTATCAATATATTCTCAGCTTTTAGATGTAATAGGATCGGGTACTGACGGCATAAAGCTGATTCTGATAAGTATTGCATATTTTATTCCTTTTATTGTCGGAACAGTCATTTCAATAAAAATTTACAGAGATGATTTTAAAAACTGATATTTAATAATTTGTAAAAATTATTCGGGACTGAGCTTCGGTTCAGTCTTTTTTTGCAGAATCATAATGTCCGTTTTATGGTGCATATATTGGTGTAGAATAAAATCAGAAAATAAAAACTGTTCTCAGGGAGGAATAGATTATGGCATTTAAAATAGGATTTTCGGCAGATACAGAAAAAAAGATTTCTGCGGATTGTGCAGATACCGTATCGCAGCAGACTGCAGAGCCCCGTAAATCGGTGGTGCAGGTTTGTTTTGAAGACAGACATATGACTCTTGCATACTACAATGACCTGTTTGACCTGCATTGCGGTGATATTGTATATGTTGAAGGTAAGCTGGAAGGCTTTCGGGGCAGAGTTGTTGACGTTAACTACAATTTTAAAATCAAGCTCTCCGATTACAAGCATGTTATCGCAGTAGTTGACACCTCTGTGCACGGGCAGTTTTATATTGCAGACTCTCATTTTGTAACATTTGACCGTGAAGTTTTACCGTTCAGCAAGGCTGTTGCTTGGTTTAAAGCTCCGTCAAAGGATGACGACGAGTTTGTCAGCGGCAGTGATAGTACATCTTTCAGTCTGGCTGACCTTAAAGGAATGAATGTAAGTGCAGCAATAGCAGAACGCGGCATTGATTACTATTACGAAAGCAGAGTCAAATATATCAGCATAGACGGTACTAAAGGTTACGCTGTTGTGGAGGGCAGCGAATATTATGAGGTGGAATTTGAATACCGCAACGGTGAGATAAGCGCTTTGGTCTGCTCCTGCTTCTGCAGTTATAACTGCAAACACGAATTTGCGGCTATGCTGCAATTAAAAGAGACTCTGGAGCTTATAGAAAAGCACTACGCAGATGAATATGAACGCACAGGCTATTTTGCGGCAATCACAAAGGGTACGCTGTTTGCATTTGCTGTCAACGGCAAAGATACCGGAACAATTACATTGTAAACATAGGGTTATAACATTATCCCGAATATAAATGATTTTTAATTTATGATAAAAAGCTTGTTGTTGAAAAAAAGTGCTTTACGTGTTAATATTTTTATAGAATATTAAACATATCCGGAGATAAAGTATGAAAATTAAACTTATCGGTAATGTAAAAACAATTATGTCCAATCCGCAGGGGCAGCACCAATATTTCGGCTGGCCTACGATTGCCAGACTCAAAGACGGCAGAGTAGCTGTGGGTGCATCCGGTTACAGGCTTGAACATATCTGTCCTTTCGGCAAAGGTGTTATTGCTTTCAGCGATGATGAGGGCGAAACTTATACATCTCCGCAGGCTGTTATTGACACAGTCCTTGATGACAGAGATGTGGGTCTGACTGTTTTCGGCGAAAGTGGGCTTATTGTTACATCTTTTAACAATACCCTTGAATTTCAAAGGGAAAATATGCCGCAGACACAGGAATGCTTTGATTATATAAATTCTGTTTCTGCTGAGGATGAAGCCGAAGCATTGGGCAGTAATTTCCGTATAAGCAATGATAACGGAAAAACATTCGGCAGGATTTTTAAATCTCCCGTAACATCTCCCCACGGCCCGATTGTTCTTAATGACGGCACAATTTTGTGGATAGGAACGGTTTACGGCGAAAACGGAAAAATCGAAGCACACATTATTGACCCCGAAAGCGGAAAAACATCATTCCGGTCAAGAATTGATACCGAAGGTTACGGCGGACTGATGTTTGACGAGCCTTATGCCATTCAGCTCCCCGACGGTAAAATAGTGTGTCATTTCAGAATTGAAGATGAGAGCGCAGGCGTCTTCACTCTTTATCAGTCCGTTTCGTATGATAACGGTAAAAGCTGGAGTGAATTGAAACAGATAATAAGAGATGACAGCGGAGCTCCCGCACATCTTTTTCTTCATTCATCGGGATTGTTGATTTCCGCTTTTTCACGCAGAAGCTATCCCTGCGGTATCCGTGTTATATTAAGTAACGACGGGGGCGAAAGCTGGAGCGATGAATTTATAATATACGAAAATTGTGATTCAGATGACGATTTGGGTTATCCGTCAACAATCGAGCTTGATGACGGCACTCTGCTGACTGCCTTTTATGCCAAAGAGCGTGAGGATTCACCTGCCGTTATAATGCAGCAGAAATGGAGTATAGGATAAATAAATGGGGATGTAAAAAAAGTGTAGACCGCAAAAAAGGCTACAAATAAAGAGTTTTAATTTTATTAAATTAAAAAACCAACCAAAAAATAGAAGTTGGGTTAAAAAAGTGTTTTTGCTATAAATAAACTTCACCACTCGACGTACTTTTGTACGCCTTCGGGCAAAGCAAAAACCAAGCTAACGCTTGATTTTTGTGAAGTTTATTCATTCTACTCATTTTTCCTATCCCCTAAAAAAAGGAGCTGTGTTTTTACAGCTCCTTTTTTATATGGTGATAATTAACTTTTTGCACTCATTGTGAAAACGAGTTCGCCGCCGTTCATCAGTTCTTCGTGAGTGATATATGTGCCGTTAAGCTCTTTTCCGTTAAGAGTAACCTTTTCAACATATATGTTCTTATCGCTCTGATTAATAGCTGTCATTTTAAGTGTGTTGCCGTTTGAAAGCGTGATTTCTGCGCTGTCAAGGTTGGGTGAGCCGATCCAGTACTGGTCAGTACCTGCCAAGGGGTAGAAGCCCATCGCGGAGAAAACGTACCAAGCGCTGACTGTGCCGCCGTCGTCGTTGCCGTCAAGACCGTTGATATCGGTGCTGAAACGGTTTTTGAGAGTCCAGCGTACCCATTTCTGTGTAAGGTCAGCTCTGCCTGCATTTGCGAAAAGATAGGGTGTGTGGATATCGTGCTGATTACCTACCCAATAGCCGTCGCCGGGGTAAATGAATGCTCTTGAGGGAGCTGCATCTTCCATAAAGTCCTCAAGCTCTGATACGAAATATTCCTTTGAACCGAAAAGGTCAATCATTCCGTCAATATCGTGCATTGCGCTGAAACGCCACTGTCTTGCACTGCCTTCACAGTAACAGCCTACGTATTTATCCAGAGCACCGATGCCGAAGAAGGATGTCATATTGGGAACAAAAACACTTTCAAAACTGCCGTCAGTATTTTTTGCTCGGAAATATTTTGTTTCGGTATCGAAGATGTTTTTGTAATACATAGATTTTTCTGTGTATTTTTCTGCATCATCGGTTTTGCCAAGAGCCGCCGCAAGAGTTGCTATTGCACCGTCTTCCCATGCATATTCAAGAGTACGGCTTACTGAATAATTAACATTTTCAAGGTCGTTGGGTACATATCCGTATTCGTTATATTCATTCACCTGGTTTCTGCCCACTTTGGGAACTACACCGTCAGATGATTTTTTCATGTATTCGTATGCAGTTTCAACATCAAAATCGGTAAAGCCTTTTAAGTAGCTTTCTGTAATTACGATATTTGCAGGGTCGCCTATCATTGAGCCTGCATAGCCTGCGCCCATAGGCCAGCGGGGAAGTGCGCCTCCAGTTTCTGCCATTTCAACAAGACTTTTAAGACAATCGTTCTGTATATCATGCTCTATAAGAGTGTAAAGAGAATGTGTGTTTCTGCAGGTATCCCACAATGACATATCACTTCTGTATGTGTAACCGTCCGCTGTGTGTACCTTTTTGTCAAAGCCTAAATATTCGCCGTTAAGATCGGTGAAATTTGTGGGCATAATCATTGTGTGATAAAGAGCTGTGTAAAAATTCTTTTTGATTTCTTCGTCTTTGCTTGTGATTTTTATTTCGGAAAGCTTGTTTTCCCAATTTGCAACAGTCTTATCTCTTACGCCGTCAAAATCAAGCTCTTTTGTTTCTTCTTCAAGATTGAGCTTTGCATTTTCAACGCTTACGAAGCTGATAGCAACTTTAAGCTCAACACTTTCATTTTCGAGTGAGCCGAAGTTAATGTCTGCAATAAGGTTTGATTCATCACCCGAAATGGTGCAGGATTTGATTTCCTTATCAGCCTTTGCGGCAAAATATACGGGTAAACCGTCATATCTGTCTGAGAATACTGCAAAAAGAGTTGCGCCGCCTGTGAGAATACCTGTTTCTTCATCGTATGAAGCAAATCCGTCTTCACAATGGTTGTTTGTTGCCGCACTTGTAACATCAAGGGAAAGTCGGGCATCCTTTGAATGAGTAAATGTATATCTGTGAACGCCTGTATGCTCATCTGCCGTCATTTCAGCAAGACAGCCCACAGATTGCAGATAAACTGCATAATATGCGGGTGCCGCAACCTCATAATCGTGTGAATAAGGAATAACGCCTGCTTTTTTGTTGCCTACAGCGGGGGTAACTCTGAAAATTCCGTAGTCCTCAGCGCCTGTACCCGAAAGTCTTGAATGGCTGAAACCTCTGAGATGTCCTTGCTCGTAATAATAGCCGGATGTGTTTGTTTTAACTATGTAAGCTCCGCCTATAAAAGATGTGTCAGGACCGAGTCTTACCGCGCCGAAGGGAGCGCAAGCCGCAGGGCTGAGCATTCCGCAGGTCCAGGGAATACCGCCTGTTCCGATAAATGGGTCAACATACTGTGTGTATTCACCTGTAACAGGCTCGGGCATTTCAACACTTTTTGGCGCAACGCCGTTTATCATACCTGCAAAAAGTGTTTCGATTGCAATAAAGCCTGCTACGAATTTTCTGATAATCTGCAACATAAAAATTCCTCCTTGGAATTAAATATTATAAAATCAGTATATATTGAAAAAAGAAAAAAGTCAATATTTACAAAAAATCCTTTCTCAGCAGAAAGCTGAAAAAGGATTGTGTATTTTATTATTCCAAACCGGGTGCGGATTCGATTGTTATTTCGGCATTTTTGAATTTTTCAAGTTCAAGGATTATAATTTCATTATCTTCTTTTAACAGCGCACCGGGTAAATATAACGATCTTTGTGGGCCTATATCCCAGTATCTGCCCAGATTAAAGCCGTTTACAAAAACATAGCCCTTTGTAAAGCCTTTCATATTAACAAAGCATTCGCCTTTGCCCGCTTTAAAAGTGCCTCTGAGGAAAACGGGACCTGTCTTTTTCTGTTCCGCCGTTAAATCGGTAAATCTGAGATTTTCAAGGTTGTCTAAGGGAATAGTGTAAACATCGTAATCCATTAACACCTGATTTGCAAGAGCAAGCATTGATATACCCTTGCAGTCATATAATTTTTCGCCGTAATTTACTCTGCCCATAGCTTCCACAAGAATACCTATTTCATTTTCTGACGAAAAATTCTTGATGAACAGCTGTTTTTTCAGCTTTAACTTATTGAACAAAGAAGATTCTTTGCATCGGTCTATAACTGCGATTTTCTTTTTGTCAAAATAAACGTGTGCGTAATCGTGAACATCATTTATTCTTAAAAATCCGGGAGCGTACTTTCCTTTAAGCTTTGTTACGTAATAAATCAGACCGTAATTCTGTCCGTATGCTTCCATATTTCTCGGCAGGGGAGAATAATGCTTTTGTGCAACGGCGTCAAGATTATCAAACAAATCTGCAGACTGAGTAAGCTCAACCTTGCCTATGCTTTGCATTTCGGGAGCTTTGGGAAGTTCTGTAAGAGGAATATTCTGTTTTTCACAAAGCAGTTTCCTTATTTTATGATATGTTTCGGTATAATCGCCCCATTCGGTTAAGGGTGCACAATAGTCATAGCTTGTGGTTGTGGGTTCATAGCCTTTCTGATGATTTGCACCTGCGGTGAAACCGAAATTTGTTCCCCCGTGGAACATATACATATTAAAAGATGCACCTTGGTTTATAAATTCTTCTATTTCCGCGATTATGCCGTCAGCTTTGCGTTTATGGTGGTTATCACCCCAGTGGTCAAACCATCCGCACCAGAACTCCGTACACATTTTCGGCACTTTTCCAAAGGGCTCCAATGCGGAAAAAGCTGTTGAAGTGCGGGAGCCGAAATTGAGTGTGGGTAAAACGTTTTCTATTGTTCCGCCCGAAAGCATATTGCACCATGTTCCGTCGGAAGTGAATGTCAACAGGTCAACACCAAGCTCTTTGTACATATCAACCAATGCACGCAGATAGTTTTTATCGTTACCGTAACTGCCGTATTCATTTTCAATCTGCATTGCAATAATATTACCGCCGTTTGTGATGAACAATGGTTTGAGCAAATCAAAAAGCTTTTCAAAAAAATCTTTTACATGGCCGAGATAAACGGGATTGTTGCAACGCAGTTCAATGTTTTTATCTTTCAGTAACCATGCGGGAAATCCGCCGAAATCCCACTCGGCACAAATATACGGGCCGGGTCTTACTATTGCATACAAACCGAGCTTCTGTGCAGTCTTAATGAATTTTACAATATCAAGCATGCCGCTGAAATCGTAAACGCCTTTCTGCGGTTCGTGAAGATTCCAGCATACATAGGTTTCAACGGTGTTAAAACCTGCAGCCTTCAATTTTGTCAATCTGTCTTCCCAGTATTCGGGCAAGGAACGGAAATAGTGAATTGCACCTGAATATATCTTAAAGGGTTTGTCATTCAGACAGAATTCCTGTCCGTTTATTTTAAATGAATCAGCCACGTCGTTACTCCTTTTAATGTATTTTATGTTTACAACAATTATATCAAATGTAAATGCAATTTTCAATAATGCATAGGTATATTGTCCTTGTAACAGTAAAAAAATTATGTTATACTGAAATCGGAATTATTTATTTTTCAGAAAAAGGAGCTTGTGTATGAAAAACTCAAAGCTGAAAATTAACTTTAACCAAAAAAACGGTAGTTATGAAATTATTTATAACGGTTTTTCGTGGGTAAGTGATGGCAGAAAACCTTACATAACAATCCGTAAGCAAGTAAAAGGCAAATATATAAGCACCGTACGTCCGTTATGGACAGCATTAAGCAAAAAAACAGAATTTTCGGAAAATAAAATTGTTACCCGATACTCGGATTTTGTTGCATTCGGTAAAAAGCTACCCTTTACCCTTGTTTGTACTGCTGAGATAACAGGCGAAAACACGGTTGAATTTTCATTGAAAGCTGAAAACGAAACAGGCTATGACATTCAGTCGGTTTATTTCCCCGCCCCGTTTAATTCAAAGTCAAAGGGCAAAGAATCGTATCATGTTGATTCAATGCGCCAAGGATTTATTCTGCCCGACGGCTACAAAAAGAACTTTTCTACCATATACGGATATGCTCATATCAAGCGTCCGATAAACACAGGTGATTGTTATATGCCGATTTGGGGCAGAGTGTGCGACGGCAACTCATTCACCGCTATCGTCGAAACACCTTACGACGCTTCAATATATTCATCATTTGCAAAACATAAGGCTTTTGTCAACTCTGTTTATTGGCAGTCATCGTTAGGAAAGCTCTCTTATGAAAGAAAAATCCGCTTTGTTTTCCATGAAAACGGCGATTATAACACCGTTGCAAAGGATTACCGCAACTATCTTATTGAGAAAAATCAGTTTGTTACAATTGATGAAAAGATAGCGAAAAATCCTAACATAAAAAATATTATAGGTGCGCCTGTTCTGCATCATAAGATATTCTCAAAAATTAATAAAATGTCGCAGTTTTACGATAAAAACGGCACAAACGAAATTCTTTGTGCTACGTTTTATGAGCGTGCCGAACAGATTAAAAAGTTGAAATCTCTTGGACTTGAAAAACTGTATATTCATACCGACGGTTGGGGTAAAGACGGTTATGATAACAATCACCCCTACATTCTGCCGCCTTGTGAACAGGCAGGCGGATGGGACGGCTTCAGGGAGTTTTCAAGAGTCAGCCGTGAATTGGGCTATGTTTTTGCTCTGCATGACCAATATAGGGATTACTATTATGACAGCCCTGTTTTTGACAAAGAAAAGGCTGTTACAAATATTGACGGCACAAATCCCTATTGCTCAATCTGGGACGGCGGTGAGCACAGCTATCTTTGCTCTGTATTTGCTCTTGATGCGGTAAAAAGAACTTACTTAGAGCTTGAGGAGCAGGGAGTAGATGTGCAGGGTGCATATCTTGATGTTTTTTCAATTATGCAGGGTGATGAATGTTTCCATAAAGATCACTCAATCACAAGAGAAGAAAGCATGAAGCACCGTGCCGAATGCTTTGATTATCTTAACGATAAAGGCCTTGTTATGTCATCGGAAGAACCGGGAATGCAGCTTCTTAATCATCTTGCGCTTGTTCATCACGGCCCTCACGCACTCCGTCCGCAGGAAAACGGTGAGGCGGTGGGCATTCCTGTTCCGCTGGGTAATCTTGTTTATCACGATTGTATAATGGTTCCCTGGAACTGGTTTAACAACTGGGGTATTCCCAAAGGTGAAGACGGTGATTTGTACGGCGCGCTGAATGCGGGTATGCCGTATATTCATCCTTACGGAAATTCACTTCGCAAAATCGGAACGGATAACAGAACAGCCGATGTTGAAATGATGAGAGATGATGAACTCAAAAAAGAACTTGCACGTATTGCACCTCTTTGTCAGCTGCAGGCAAAGCTTTACAATAAAGAAATGGTGAAACACGAATTCATCGGCGGTTACCGCAAACAGAAAACAACTTACTCTGACGGTACAACGGTAATTATTGACCTTGATAAAAACACTTATGAAATAAATAACACCTGATATTAAAAGAAAGAGGATGATGGGGTGCAATACATTATATACTTTCTTTTAGCGGTTTCGGCTACAACCGTTGGCTCTCTTACAGGCATGGGCGGCGGCGTTATAATTAAACCTCTTATGGATGCCCTCGGCGATTATGATGTTCAGACTATCGGCGTTATATCGTCTGTAACCGTATTCACTATGGCGATAGTAAGTGTGCTGAAACAAATTAAGTCGGGAATGAAGATTCCCTTTAAAACGGCAATTCCTCTTGCTGTCGGCTCGGTAATCGGCGGCTTTGCAGGGCAGAAAGTGCTTGACTTTATTGTTGATGCTTTGAATTTAAACTCTGTTGCCACTATTGTTCAGAATGTTGTTCTTGCGGTGTTAATTCTTTGTGTTATATTTTATATGAAAAATAAAAACCGCATCAAAGGTAAACACTT
Organism: Acutalibacteraceae bacterium; assembly: GCA_045535305.1. Lineage (GTDB taxonomy): Bacteria > Bacillota > Clostridia > Oscillospirales > Acutalibacteraceae > UBA1081. The sequence goes on along the minus strand of JAZSLJ010000004.1, from coordinate 38,120 downwards.
TGACTCGGTATCCGTGTCGGTTTTTGTTGGTGTTTTTCTTGGCTTTTGCTCCTCATTTTTAGGTATCGGCGGCGGCCCTATAAATGTTGCGCTTATAGTATATCTGTTTTCATACAACACAAAAACTGCTACCGTCTGCTCGCTTGTAACAATACTTTTTGCACAGATATCAAAATTGTGTACCACGGCATTTACCACAGGTTTTGCCAGCTTTGATTTATCTGTGTTGCCGCTTATGGCAGCAGGTGCTGTTCTGGGTGGATTTATGGGTGCAGGTCTTAATAAAAAACTTGATGAGAAAAATGTAGAAAAAGCATTCAATGCAGTCCAGATACTTGTTCTTATGATAACAGTATTCAATATTATTAAAAATGTAATTTAATATTTTATAATCACATTTTTATGAAAACCATTAGTGTAAATCTAACATAATGCACAATATGGATAAAAATGGGTATTATTTTAATAAATGTGAACATAATATTAAAGATAAGTTTAATTTTTTAACACAATGTTACAACATTTGTATGTTTTAATATATACACGATGGGAGAAATTCTCATTAATATTAATATGAAAGGATTGTGTATACCATGTTCACAAATACAATTAACGCTATTCAGGGTTACATCAAGGCATTCGTAAACTTCGTTAAGAACCTTCTTGCAATGCTCGGTATCGATGTTGAATCTCTTACATTCTAATTTTTAAAATTAATGTAACCATTCGGGGTGTTTCCTAAGGGATTCACCCCGATTACATTTTTGTGTTAAATTTTCTTCTAATTGTGAACAAAATATTAAAGATAAGTTTATTTTTATAACACATTAATATAACATTTATATGTTTTAATATAACCGAGGTAAAAATCTCTATTTTATTAATGAAAGGATTGTGTGTTATGGCTATCTTTGACGAAATTCTTGCTTATGTTCAGGCTCTCATCGACTTCATTAAGGGAATCTTTGCTCTCTTAGGTATCGAACTCGGTTCAGAGGCTTAATTGCAAAAGCTCTTTTTTCGGGTGTCTTATGACACCCGTATTTTTTTGCCGTTAAATTAATTGACTTTTAAGCAGTATTATAATATTATTTGATTGTATCAATTACAGATTGGAGTAATAATTATGTCCGAAAAGATTATTCTTGTACTTGTTGATGGTATGCGTCCTGACGGAATGATGCAATGCGGCAATCCCTTTGCACAAAAACTTGTTGATAAATCAACATATTCTCTTACAGCGCAGACTGTTATGCCCTCTGTTACTTTGCCTTGTCATATGGCGTTGTTCCACAGCGTTGACCCCGAACGCCACGGTATGCTTACCAATACATACGTTCCGCAGGTAAGACCTATTGAGGGGTTGTTTGACAGGCTTGATAAGTACGATAAGAAGTGTGCATTCTTTTATACTTGGGAGGAGCTTCGTGATCTTAGCCGCCCCGACCATCTTCATACACTCGTTTGTTATAATCAGCACAAGCAGACAGATACGGATATAAAAATTACGGATTCTGCAATAAAGTATATAAATGAAGAAACCCCCGACTTTCTGTTCCTTTATCTTGGTGAAACAGATGAAGTCGGCGGTCATGACTGCGGTTGGATGAGTGAGCAATATATGAAGAGTGTAAGCAAAGCTCTTTCCTGCGTTGAAAAGCTGCAGAACAGTATTGATGAAAGCTATAATATTATTCTTCTTGCGGATCACGGCGGACATGACCGTTCTCACGGTTCGGATATGCCCGAGGATATGACAATTCCTATTGTTTGCTGCGGCCCTGCTTTTGAAAAGGGTAAGGAGCTTTCAGGTCTTTCAATCAAGGATATTGCTGTAACGGTTGCAAAGCTTTTAGAGGTTCCTCCCGCAAAAGAGTGGGAAGGTAAGCCTATTGTTTAATTGAATGTGAAATCTTCCATAACCTGCACGTATTCACAATGAAACACAATGTATTCCGAATTGGATGAAAATATAAAGCTGTATCTTAATGCGGAGTATGTTTCGTAAATGTCTGAAAAATAAAAATTTATATTTTGCACACTCATCTTGTTGACCTTTGCGGTTTCTTTGTCGGAGAGTGTGCAAAAGCTTTTTATGACTGCCGATGAAAAGGATTTAAATGCATTCCTTTGCCCGTCGGTGGTCATTTTTGTTTTTTCGGCAGTAACCGTAACGGAAGAAATATTGTTTTCTTGGTCGAATGTCAAAGAAAAAAGTATATCATCGTCGGAGCAAAGGTTGTAATATAAATGATATGCACCATTGTATAGGAACATATCAGAGTAATCAAAGGCGTAATATTCATTTATTTCGCTCATTCGCTGAGACAGTAATTCATAATCGGGAAGGCTGCTTTCAGAGCAACCGGAAAACAAAAAAATAAAAGCAAAACCGAGCAAACAGGCACAAATTCGTTTCATAAAAAATCCCCCCACCCAAATATATTGGGTGAAAGGGGAGGATAGAACGGAAAACAATAATTTATCGCACAGCGATAAATTATTGTTTGCGATATAAATCCGTAAACGGATTTGCGATATACCTGACGGTGCGATATATACGTTCGTATGCGATATGTGCCTGTCGGCACGCGGATTTATATCATATCGCATTTGAGCGTCAGCGAAAATATATCGCATTTGCGTAGTAAATATATCGCGTTGCGTCAGCAACATATCGCTAAATTATTGTTTATTCCATTCAAATATGTTTTTATACACGTTGCCGTAATCGCAGTCTGCTGCGGGAGTGATTTCGTTTGAATAAATCAGCACGCCCATTCTGAAACAGATTGGAGCAAAGGGCATATTCTGCAAAAATGAATCAGTCAGAGCGTTTACAGAGATATTGCCTGCGGCAAATTCGCTGTACGCGGTGTTTGTGGTGTCTGCCGCAGATACGCCGTAAACCGCTTTGCTGTTTGTGAACAGGGATGACATATCCATATTGTCGGGCAGCTTGATTTCGCCTATATAAAAATCATAATATCCGTTTGCAAGGGCGGATTTGTAGTTTTCCCAGGTCAGCTCCGATACAGTCAGATTTATGCCGATATTTGCAAGGCTTGCCTGTATCTCTTTTGCGGCAGAAACCTTGAAATTATTGCCCGAATACACAATAAGAGTGTAATTAAGAGCTTCGGTGAAGCCCGCATTCTTCATAAGATTCTGAGCTTTTGAATAATCAAGCGTAAGTGCGGTTGAATCATAATCTGATGCTGTGAATACATACCAATCGGGATGATAGGGCGTATAGCTTTCAACTGCGTAATTCTTGAATGAATTTGAAGCTATGGATTGCCTGTTGATTGAGTAATATACGGCTTTTCTTAACGATGCATTGGACAAACCGTAGGAGCCCGAATTCATACCTAAAAAGATAAGGTTTGACATATTGGTTTTTGAGGTCTGAGCCTTTGCCTGTGAATAATTACCTGCGGATAAATCGTCAAAATATGCGTCAATAGTGCCAAGCTCAAGAGTGTGTACAAGTGTTGATGCGGAATCAAGAGCGTATAACTGAATTTTTGATATGTTCGGTTCGGGCTTTCTGCAATAGGGATTGTGATTAAGTGTGATATTTTCTCCGTTTGCGTTGATAGAATAAAGTCCCGTGCCCTTGGGAACAGCATCGGCATTATCTGCCGTACCGTTTTTGACTATGGGGAAAGAGAGTGCATCCTGTGCAGTTTTGTAATATCCCGAAAGATTGAATACAACGGTGTTGTTGCCTGTTGCCGTTGCGGAGTCTACATATCTGAGATTGTTTTTGTAGACAGATGATTTTTTTGCAAGATTGAAAGAATAAACCACGTCTGTTGACGAGAACTGAACGCCGTCGGAAAATGCGGCTGATGTATCAAGATTAACGGTAAGGGTGCTGTCTTTGAGAGTGAATGATTTTGCGAGTCCGTTATCTGCGCTGAACGTGTCGTCAATATAAAAAAGCGGCTCAAAAATCAATGATATCAGATCCGTATTAAGGTCGGTTGACATAAAATACGGGTTAAGCGAATCACTTGCCGAATATCCCAGCTGAATTGTTGCGGATGAGTTTTGCGTCTGAACGTGTTTGTCGGGATAGGTGTCAGCTTCAGTTGAAATTACCGTGTCATCACAGCCTGAAAAGCAACAGGTCAGAACAAAAAATACGGTAACGATGCAAATTATTTTAAGTAATAATGATTTGTTCAACAGAAAGCGTTTTGCCTGTTTTTTCGTCGATTTCAAAAATACATCCCTCCATTTTACACGCACCTTCTGTATTTTCAAATTTTACGGGCAGATTAGTGCGTGTTTTTTCTATTGCAAGCTCGGGTTTTATGCCTAAAACAGAGTGTATCGGGCCTGTCATACCCAGGTCGGTAATATATCCCGTACCTTTCGGCAGAATCTGAGCATCCGCTGTGGGTACGTGGGTATGAGTGCCGAACATAGCCGAGATTTTGCCGTCAAGATAAAATCCCATAGCTCTTTTTTCTGCGGTGGCTTCTGCGTGAAAATCAAGAATCTTTATTTTACAGTGTTTTACTTCTTCAAGGATTCTGTCAATGCAGTCAAAGGGATTTTCGTTGTTATCAAGGTAAACAACACCCTGAAGATTGATTACCGCAATCTGAACTGCGCCCTTATCAATGATGTACCAGCCTTTGCCCGGTGCTGTTTTGTAAAAGTTTGCAGGACGAATCAAAGGAAAATTTTCACTGTCAAATTTTTCATAAATTTCAAAGCGTCGCAAAGCGTGATTGCCCGTTGTTATAACATCAGCACCGCTGTCAAGAATATGATTCGCCGATTGGGGTAAAATGCCGTTGCCCTGTGCGGAATTTTCACCGTTTACGATGCATACGTCAATTTTTTTCATTCTTTTGAGTGCAGGCAGGTTTTTTCTTAAAAAATCACAGCCCGTTGTGCTGACAACATCACCTATTGCAAGAATATTCATTGATTCGCTCCGTTCATTACTTTGATATATTAAATAATACAAAATATTTATACTTATGTCAACGGATAAATTTGCAATCAGAACACGGTAATTGCCGATTGCGTTGTTATGAATTGCTGTAAAAAATGTTATCGGAATTTCTTTGTGATATGTTCTTTTTTCCTGCGATAAAGCATGATTCTCCTTGACTTTTTGCATTAATACAATTATAATTGTATATATTATAATGAGATATTATGCACTTGGAGTGAGTTATATGAAAAATATTCTTGTTCTTTTCGGTGGCAGAAGCAGTGAATACGAGGTATCTTTGCAATCTGCTTTTTCCGTAGTTTCAAATATCCCTGCAGACAGATATACCGTTACACTTATGGGTATTACAAAAGACGGCAAATGGTTGCTTTTTGAAGGCGATACAGCTAAGATGCCCACAGGTGAATGGCTCTCTGCTGACTGTACTCCCGCTATGATTTCAACAGATTGCGGCGACAGCAGTATTATCGTTTTCAGAAAAGACGGAATTGAAAAAATACATATTGATGTTTGTTTCCCCGTTCTTCACGGTAAAAACGGCGAGGACGGTACAGTGCAGGGTCTTCTGGAGCTTGCGGGTATTCCTTATGTGGGCTGTAACACTATTGCAAGTGCAATGAGTATGGATAAAGCAGTTACAAATATGGTTGCTGATTATGTTGCCATACCTCAGGCAAAATGGCTGGGTATCACAAAGAGCGATTATTACGCAGATAAGGATGCTTTCGTTTGTGCCTGTGCGGAAAAATTAGGTCTTCCCGTGTTTATCAAACCCGCAAATGCAGGTTCGTCTGTGGGCGTTTCAAAAGCAAAAACAAAAGAAGATATCTATACCGCTATGGATATTGCATTCAAAGAGGACAGCAAAATCGTTGCCGAAGAAAATATAGACGGCAGAGAGGTTGAATGTGCTGTTTTAGGCAACGGCAATCCTGTTGCATCTGTTTTGGGTGAAATAAAGCCTGCAAGTGAATTTTATGATTACGAAGCAAAGTATGTAAGCAACGATTCTGTTTTGTGTATTCCTGCGGATTTGCCTGCGGATACATCAGATGAAATCAGAGCTTACGCAATCAAGGTGTACAAAGCTTTGGGATGCTCCGGTCTTTCAAGAGTTGATTTCTTTGTTAAAAAGAGCGACGGAAAGGTTTTCTTTAACGAAATTAACACTCTGCCCGGCTTTACACCTATCAGTATGTATCCCAAAATGTTTGATGCATCGGGTATTCCTTATGCTCAGCTTATCGACAGGCTTATAAATTTTGCATTGGAAGAAAAATAATGAAAAAGGATATTCTTATAACAATCAAAGATTCTCACACAACAGACGGCTCAACCGATTCTTATGAAATGACCACAAGAGGCACTTTTGACGGTGATGATTTTGATTATGTGGTAGAGTATGACGAGCAGTACGATGCACTCAAAGGCTGTCATACCGTTATGACCGTAAAAGAAGGCAAGTGCGTTACTATTGTAAGAACAGGCAGTTATACATCGGAGCTGACTGTTGAACGCGGCAAGCGTCATAACTGTGAATACAACACACCTTACGGCTCTATGCTTATCGGCATTTCGGCACAGAAAGTAAAATCAAGGGTTGAAAATGCAAAAGGCACTCTTGAATTGCAATACACAATAGATTTCTATGGCGGAATTGCAAGTGAGAACAGTTTAATAATTAAGTTTGATTAAAGATACAATTTACAATGTACAATTTACAATGTACAATGGTATGATTGTGAAACAGATATATATAAGGTGGTTTGTGAATGCGAACTGATAATGCAATTTTAACTAAAAGTAAAGCTTTTGCAATCAGAGTTGTAAAATTGAGAAAGTATTTGCATGAAGAAAAACGAGAATACGATATTTCAGCTCAAATAGTGCGTTCGGGCACAAGCATTGGTGCAAATGTTCATGAAGCCGTTATAAGTTTTAGCAAAGCAGATTTTACTTATAAGATGAATACTGCATTGAAAGAAGCTGTTGAAACTGAATATTGGTTGGAAATTTTGCATGAAACAGAGTACATTACCGATGATGAATTTTTGAGTATAAAGAAAGATTGCAGTGAACTGTCAAGATTGTTAACAGCCATTGTAAAAACAAGCAAAATTAAAAATATAATATAATTGTACATTGTAAATTGTACATTGTACATTGAAGGAAGTAATAATATGAGTTTTATAGTAAAAAAAGCAGAAGAACAGATTTATGATATTATAAAAAAATCTCTTGCAAAAGCAGTTGAAAAGGGTGAGCTTCCCGAGGGTGAAGTTCCTGCATTCAAGGTTGAAATTCCCGCAGACAGATCACACGGCGATTACTCAACAAATGCGGCTATGGTTTCAGCAAGAGTTTTCAGAACAGCTCCTATGAAAATTGCCGCAGCTCTTTGCGAAAATGCAGAGCTTGAAGGTACATATTTTAACAAAATTGAGGCCGCAGGTGCAGGTTTTATCAACTTCACGCTTGACAGCTCATACTATGCAGGCATTCTTCTTGATGTTGAAGCAAAAGGCTCAATGTACGGTCATTCCGATATAGGCAAAGGCAAATCAGCTCTTGTTGAGTTCGTTTCCGCAAACCCCACAGGCCCTATGCACATCGGTAACGCTCGTGGCGGTGCTATGGGCGACTGCCTTGCAGAAATTCTTTCCTGGGCAGGTTATCATTCCGAGAGAGAATTTTATGTAAACGACGGCGGTAATCAGATTGAAAAGTTCGGTCTTTCCCTTGATGTCCGTTATCAGCAGCATTTCGGCGCAGATATCGAAATGCCCGAGGATGCATACCACGGACATGATATTATCAACCACGCGTTGAATTTTGCCGAGATTTACGGCGATAAATATATGTCTGCAACACAGGAAGAACGCAGAGCAGCACTTGTAGAGTACGCACTCCCTCTTAATATTAAGGGACTTGAACGCGATCTTCTTAAGTATAAAATCAAATACGACACCTGGTTTAAGGAAAGCACTCTGCACAACAGCGGCGAAGCTAAAAAGGTTGTTGATATGCTTACCGAAAACGGCTATACATACGAGCAGGACGGTGCTGTATGGTTCAAGGCAGAGCAGTTCGGCTGTGATAAGGACTTCGTTCTCCGCCGTTCAAACGGTTTCTATACTTATATCGTGCCCGATATTGCATATCATTATAATAAGCTCGTAACAAGAGGCTTTGACAGAGCTATTGATATTCTCGGCGCTGACCATCACGGTTATGTGCCCAGACTTAAAGCCGCAATACAGGCTCTTGGCGTTGACCCATCAAGAATTGAGGTTATCCTTATGCAGATGGTGCGTCTTGTAAGAAACGGCGAAGTTGTTAAGCTTTCAAAGCGTTCGGGTAAGGCTATCACACTTGTTACTCTGCTTGAAGAAGTGCCTATTGATGCGGCAAGATATTTCTTTAATATGCGTGAGGCAAACACACATTGTGATTTTGACCTTGACCTTGCTATTGAAGAATCATCAACCAACCCCGTTTACTACTGCCAGTATGCTTATGCAAGAACCTGCAGTATTTTCAGGAAAATGGAAGAAAAAGGCGTTAATTTTACAGGCTGTACAAAGGAACAGGCTATGCTTCTTACAGCATCGGAAGAAACAGAGCTTATAAGACACATTTCTTCACTTACGGGTGAAATTGAGAATGCGGCAAAGAATCTTGACCCCTCAAAAATCACAAAGTATGCACACGACCTTGCAACGCTTTTCCATAAGTTCTATAATGCCTGCCGTTGTGATGTTGAGGATAAAGATTTGCAGACTGCAAGATTATTCCTTTGTAAATGTGTCAAAGATGTTATGTATAACGTGCTGACAATGATGAAACTGTCTGCACCGGAAAGTATGTAACAATAATTTAGCTTTGCTAAATTATTGTTAGCGATATAAATCCGTAAACGGATTTGCGATATACCTGACGGTGCGATATATACGTTCGTATGCGATATGTGCCTGTCGGCACGTGGATTTATATCATATCGCATTTGAGCAAAGCGAAAATATATCGCATTGCGTAAGCAACATATCGCCAAATTATTATAAAAGGGGTGAAAAATATGCCGAAAGACGAAAACAAAACTGTATCCCAAAACAAAAAAGCCTATCACGATTATTTTGTAATCGAAACATATGAAGCAGGGCTTGAATTGTTCGGTACTGAGGTTAAATCCGTGCGTCAGGGTAAGGTGAATCTTAAAGACTCATGGTGCAATATTGTAGCCGGTGAAATTTTTGCAAACGGAATGCATATTTCACCCTATGACCACGGTAATATATTTAACAGGGACCCGTTAAGACCGAAAAAACTGCTTATGCACAAGAAAGAAATACTAAAACTTTTCGGCTTGACAAAACAACAGGGGTATGCGATAATACCGTTGCAGATTTACTTTAAAAAAGGCAAAGCAAAGGTGCAGATAGGTCTTTGTAAAGGTAAAAAGCTTTACGACAAGCGTGAGGATGCCGCTAAAAAGAGCGCAAACAGAGAAATCGAGCGCAATATGTCTTTACGCAATTCGTAATTCAACCAATGGTTTAGCTTGTTTTTGGCAAAAAACAACCGATGGTTTAGTAAATTTTCTTCATTTCAACCTTTATTCGCTTCATTCAACCGCATAAATCGGCTAAAATGAAATCATCAAACACAAAAGGAGAAATGATAAATGACACTTGAAAACAAAGATAAAATATCTACATTAGGTGCAAGAATAGCTGAAGCAAGAAAGCAGAAAGGCTACACACAAGAGGAGTTTTCACAGCTTCTGGGTGTTTCACCGCAGGCTGTTTCAAAATGGGAAAATGATTTATCTTGTCCGGATATTATGCTTTTGCCTAAAATTTCTCAATTGCTTGAAATAAGTACCGATGAACTTTTGACGGGTAATGCACCGAAAAGGGAATATGTACCAAAAGAGGAAAAGGAAATAAAGACTGCCGTTGACATAAGCAAGTTAAAGCTGCGGATTCGGGTTTTGGCACCAAATAAAAAACCTGTCAATATTACTGTTCCCGTAACACTTGTAAAAAAGGTTGCAAAAATCGGCAACGGCATTTCGGGTATAGTTGGCGCATCAGCCTTAACAAACGAACAGATAGAGCAGATTTTTGCCCTTGTTGACGAAGGTGTAACAGGTGAGATACTCAACATTGTAAGCGATGACGATACAAATGTTATTATAGAAATAAGTTAATTCAAAATTCCCAATGTGCAAAATAATTGTAAATTATAAATTGTACATTGTTAATTATATCGGGGGATGAAAGGATTTCGACGGGGGTTTTGAACCTCGGTAAGCGAGCAGAGGTGCGGTACCGCTTTAAAAATCGCAAGTTTATTAAAAATAAACGACAACAATAAAACTGTTTTAGCAGCTGCTTAATAGCTGCCGTCTTGCCTGAGAGTACTGCGGCTCGGGACTAAGGCGTCGATTAGCAGTGAACGTGCACGGGGGAGTGTCTCCGTAACCCGTCATGCATAACGGAGCTGTCCGATTGTAAGCCTGCCGACAGGCGTGCAAAAGGAGAGATTTAAATTATCGGCTACGCTCGTAGAAAGCTGTGGGAATGAGTTTTCGGACGCGGTTTCGATTACCGCCATCTCCACCAAAAGCAAATAATCCGAAACTTTTGCGAAAGTGTGATGGTTTCGGATTATTTTATTTATAAATGCGGTAATCGAAACCGCATGGTCCATCTTTTGCGATAGCAAAAGGGACAAAAAATGCGAAAGGTTGCGAAGCAACGAACGAAGCGAAGCTTCGGTTACCGCCATCTCCACCAAAAGCAAATAATCCGAAACTTTTGCCAATGGGTGATGGTTTCGGATTATTTTATTTATAAATGCGGTAATCGAAACCGCATAGTCCATCTTTTGCGACAGCAAAAGGGACATAAAATGCGAAAGGTTGCGAAGCAACGAACGAAGCGAAGCTTCGGTTACCGCCATCTCCACCAAACACAAGTCAGACGAACACCTACTACTTCTTCACAGGCGGCTTTGCCGTGAAAGTGGACATCTGACAAAAAAGACAAGACCAAGGTTAGAAATAGCCTTGGTTCTTTTGTTGGTTGTGTGTAGTTGAGCTTGAACTTGTTAACGAAGTATGATATTATGTGTTCAACCTTAACTTAAAGCGGTGATAAAGTTGAAAAACATTAAAGCTATTCTTTTTGATTCCGGCAGAGTTCTCAACGGACCTGTTACAGGACATTGGTTTATAACACCTAACTTTTTGGAATATGTTAACAAGAGTGTTTTCGAGTCTCTTGATAAAAACAGAATTGCTTCTGCTTTTGCTAAGGCTGATAAATATATAGTTACTCAAAAATTTATGATAACAAAAGAGGAAGAGTATCAGCACTTTATAAAGTTTTATGAAATATTTTCATCACAATTGCCTGAATTGCAACTTTCATCTTGTGCAATAGAGAAAATTGCAAAGGATTTGGTTTTCAATCCTAAAAAGTATATTTTCTATGATGATGCGCTTTCCGTAATTCCCGAGCTAAAAAGTAACTATAAATTGGCAATCGTGTCAGATGCCTGGCCATCACTCTTAGATGTTTATGAAGAAAACAATATGACTTCATACTTTGATTCTATTGTTATTTCCTCTTTTCTCGGCACATCAAAACCTGACAGTAAAATGTATAACACTGCTCTTCAGGAATTAAATATTAAACCTGAAGAAGCCATATTTATTGATGACAGTTTAAAAAACTGTATGGGTGCTATGGCGGTTGGTATAAACACTGTTCTCCTTTGTAGAAACAAACAAGCATATATCAGAGAGAAGATTAAAAGTATCGGTCAAGGATACAAAGTCATAAATAATTTAAATCAGCTTATCAAAGCTCTTTAACACCATAAATCTTGAACACTTGTTAACTGGATTTGTTAAAAATATGGTTAAGCGAATAGTCAACAAAAGACGACGTTTTTCACACATTTGAAACACAACCCTCCTTGTAATGGTATTACCAAATACAAGGAGGGATTTTTTATTATCAACTCTGCAAATCATCATTTGCCGGGGTGTCGATGAGTTTGCCGTTTTCGGTGAATCTTGAGCCGTGGCAGGGGCAGTCCCAGGTGTGTTCGTCCTTATTCCATTTTAATTTACATCCCAGATGGGGACAGCGTTTGCCGAATGGAGATAAAAGTCCCACGGTAGATTCAAAAGCGTTGGATACAAGCTTTGGGGTGAGCATATTTCTTGACGGATTGAACACCTCGGCAAATTTATTTTCCTTGCCCGTAATCATATCCGCAATAATATTTGCCGCAACCATAGCAGATGTCATTCCCCATTTATTGAAGCCTGTTATAACAAAGCAATTCGTTGTGTTTTTGGAATAATATCCTATATACGGAACGCCGTCAAGAGTTATGCAGTCCTGCGTTGCCCAACGGTCAATTTCTTGTGCATCGGGGAAATATTTTTCTTTTGCCTGTCTTAACTGTTTCCACTTGCCGCCGTTTTTACCCGTTCTGTGTGAGCCGCCGCCCAGCAGAAGCACATCACCGTAATTTCTGAGGGATAAGCCGTCCTTGCTCTCGTCAATATACATTCCGTTTACATCGGGAGCGTTTTTCAGCGCAATAACATAGCTTCTTTCCTGATACATCTTCATAGGGTATAGTCCGTGTTTGTTAAAAATCGGAAAATGTGTTGCAACGACTATATTTTTTGCAATAATTTCGCCGCCCGTTGATGTGATATACGAGCCTTTGTACTCTTTTACTCTTGTATGCTCGTAAATTTCAAGATTTTCCGCTATTGCATACAAAAATTTCAACGGATTGAACTGTGCCTGTTCTCTGAAGCCTATTGCTCTTTCAATTTCAAATGGCAACGGCAGAGATGTTGATATTATAGGGTTGTAGCCAAGGCTGTTCAGCGCTTTGAATTCATTATCAATAACATTTTTGTTAAAGCAAGTGTATACAAAGCTGTCTTTTATCTCGAAATCACAGTCGATGTCCTGACATAAGGCTGTGTATTTTTTTACGGCGTCAAGATTTGCTTTAAGATATAGCTCCGCCATATCTTTGCCCGCTTGTTTTATCAGTTTATGATAAATAAGTGAGTGCTGGGCAGTAATTTTTGCGGTTGTGTTGTGGGTTACGCCGCCGCAGATAGTATCTCTTTCAACAATTACGCAGTTTATACCTCTTATTTTCAACTCATATGCACACAGAATTCCCGCGATACCGCCGCCAATAATCAACACATCGGTTTTTATTGTGGAGTTTTGCGGATTTTTATTAATTTTTTTTGCGTTTTCAGTCCAGATAGACATAACATCACCGTTTATAGTATGTGCAAAAATCAATTCACCATAATAGTGAAATTATATCAATTTATTGTAGTTGACGCGGTATGATAATTTTTAATATTTAACTTCAATTAAAAACCGAGGATTTTGCTGAATCCTCGGTTTTTTGAATTATAAGTACATACTGCTTAATCTGTTGCTGATGTCAAAAGTGCCGTCGGGTGCAATATCCGTAATTGTTACGCCCTGAAGCCAATCTTTTTCGTCGCAGTGGAGTTTTTCTTCCAGTGTGTATGTTTCGTAACCGCCGTTCTGGTTGTATACAAGGTAAACGCCGTCGTATATTACGCAGAAATCGTTGACATGGTCATGACCGCTGAATACTGCCTGTGTGCTGTCCAATTCTTTTATAAGGCTGAACATTCCGCTGTTGAACTGTGAACTGCCCACGGATTCAAATGCTCTGCCGTAAATGACCGTACATTTGTCTGTGAACGGGAACTGACCGCTTTCATCCTTTTCGGGTGCAATTACATCGTCATATTCTTTAAGAGGAATATGCATATACATAAAAGATTTTGTATCGCCGTACTTTTCTTTAAGTGTGGTAACTTTTTCTCTGTACCAATCCATCTGATTGTTTTTTATAAAATCGTAGTTTACAATATCTTCGGGTGCACCGTGGGATTTTACATATTCGGGGATAACATCTCTGCCGGAGTCAAACATAAATAATGTTTTAAGCAGTTCTTTTTCGTTTTTCATTATGTTGATGCAGTAGTTGCCGTAGCCGAAAAGCTCCTCTTTGCCCTGTCTTGCAAGACAATGGGGGAAATGAGTCTGACAAGTGAGAAGCAGATGCTTAAATCTGCCTTTTTCCTCTCTTGCCTCATGGTTACCGAAAACAAAAGCCCAATAAACGCCCAATTCTTCCATAAACTGACCGAACTGAATTGCATCAAAGTGCTGGAATTTTGACTGAATTATATCACCTGTGAGAATTACAAGGTCAGGCATTGTGGCTTTGATATGCTTCATAAACATATTCATACACTTGAAGCGGAGCTTGTTATCGTCGCCGAAATGAAAATCCGATGAGGTCAGGATTCTGAAGCCGTCGTTGATGTAGTTTCCGTTGCCGTCAACCTTTGCGATTGTAACGTAATCTTCATTTTCTTCAAGAATTTTAACCTTAGAGCCTACATGGGGTGCTTTTATCTGCTCGGTGAAAATGATTTTTGCCATTTTTCCGCCTGTTGCGCGGTAAATGCATTTGCCGCCTGCAATCAGAGCTTTGTCTATTGCTATTCTTAATGCTTCGTATGTATTCATTACTTTTTCTCTCCTGTTAACTGACAATTCTGCATAGCCTTATCTATATCGCCGTCAAGAATGTACTTTATTGCATCGCAAGCGGTAGACATTGTGTCGGTAAGCACATCTTTTTCGTGTTTTGAAAAACTGCCTAAGACATAGTCTTTTAAATCGTAATCGGGATGAGGCTTTGCGCCTACACCGATTTTAATTCTGGGAAAATTATCGCTGTTGAGGTGATAAACGATGCTTTTTACACCGTTATGACTGCCTGCAGAGCCTTTTCTGCGGATTCTGAGTGCCCCCATAGGAATGTCAATGTCGTCAAAAATGACAATACATTTTTCGGGCGGGATTTTATAAAACTGTGCCGCCTCGCGGATAGCCTCACCGCTGTTGTTCATAAAGGTCTGAGGACGCATTACAAGACAGCGGTGTCCGTTGATAACGGTATCTGCCACAAGGGATTTGAATTTCATGCGGTCTGTTTTGAATCCCTCTTTGTTTGAGAGAATGTCAAGGCACAAGAAGCCCGCATTATGACGAGAGTATTCGTATTCCTTGCCCGGATTACCCAGACCTGCTATTATAAATTCTATTGAACTGCCGCTGTTTTTATTTGAAAATTTACTGAAAAATGCCATTATAAAAATATCCTTATACTTTTTTTCTGTAAGGCTGTTTCGCTTTTACCCAGCCTTCTTTAACTGTCTGTCGCTCTCTTGCGATTGCAAGTGAATTGTCGGGTACGTCTTCTGTAACCGTTGAGCCTGCCGCCGTGTATGCATTTTCGCCTACCGTAACAGGTGCAACAAGGTTTGTGTTACAGCCGATGAATGCTCTGTCCTTGATTGTTGTTCTGTTTTTGGATTTGCCGTTAAAGTTAACCGTTACAACACCGCAACCGAAGTTTACGTTTTTACCAACATCCGAATCACCCACGTAGGTAAGATGTGATACGTGAGTATCCGAGTCGATTACGGAATTTTTGATTTCAACAAAGTTACCCAGATGCACTCCGTCGCCGATAACTGAATCGGGACGGATCTGTACAAACGGTCCGATTGTAGCGTTGTCAAGAATTTTTGCTTTTCTTATCTGCGCATTGTTGAACACAACATTATCACCGATGGTTGCATCCTGTACGTATGAATTCGGGCCGATAACGCAGTTTTCACCGATTTCAACCTTACCGCAAATGATTGTGCCGGGGAGAATACGGGTATCCCTGCCGATAACGCAATCGGGGCCTATCATAATGCCGTCTGTACAGGGAATATCAACACCGTTATCCATAAGTTTTTCAAGAATTTCCATTCTTGCAAGCTCGTTGAGCTTGTTTAACTGCGATCTTGAATTTGCACCTAAAACGGTTTTTTCATTGCCTGCTTTGTATGCTCCCGCCTTTTTGCCCTCTGCGAGAATTATTGAAATTGCATCGGTGAGATAATATTCACCTTTTGCATTGTTGGGAGTGATTTTTGTAAGCACATCGCAAAGCTCATCTGCAGAAAAGCAGTATGCGCCTGAATTTATCTCGTCTATGAGTTTTGTGGCTTCGTCTGCATCGTTTTCTTCAACTATCGCTTTTATATCACCCTGCTCATCACGGACGATTCTGCCGTAACCGGAGCTGTTATTAACTTTTGCGGAAATAACTGTTGCCGCGTTGCCTTTTTCGCTGTGATATGCCAATGCGTCTGATATGGTCTGCGCATCTACAAAGGGAGCATCGCCGTTAAGAACTATAACGTTACCGTCTGCGTGAGCTTTGATAAAATCAACAGCCTGCATAACTGCATGACCTGTACCTTTGCGCTCAGCCTGATGAACAGTCTTTATGCTTTCGTCAAGATGAGCTTCGATAGATTCCGCCGCAAAACCTGTTACAACGCAGATGTCGTCAATCTTCGCTTTTTTAACGGCACAAATTACCCAATCAAGCATAGGCTTGAAAAGTACCTCGTTCATTACCTTGGGCTTTGCCGATTTCATTCTTGTACCCTCGCCGCCTGCGAGAATTACAGCACAGTTATTCATTATATCAACTCCGATAAATTGATTTTTTAAATGTTATGACTCGCTATTCTTTATTATACTATATTTTGTTTCATTAATGCAACAGTAAACTCCCCATTCAAGGGGAGTTTAGCTTATTTTTCGGATTTTTTTGTTGTCTTTTTCTTTGCGGGCTTTGCCTCAGAATCTTCTGCCTTTGCTGCTTTTTTAGCTCTTTTTACAGGCTCTTTTTTCATAAGGTCAACAAGCATTACTGCATGACCGAGATTGCCCTCTACCTTGAGCTTGCCTGTCAAAAACTGTGCAACTGCATCTGCCTTACCTGAAAGGATATTTTCAAGCACCTTGCTTGAAACCTTGATTGATGCTGTGTGGTCGTGGTAATCGTAGGGCTGAACCTCAAAAGGTTTGCCGTTTGCGTATGCAACATAGAATATGCCACCGCAGTCCTCATCGGTAAGTTCAACCTGAACTGCAAAATTCTCGGTGAGCTTGCTTTCGTCTATTTTGCCGTATTTTTTGTTGAGCGCGTTGAATTTTTCAATAAATGTCATTTTCTTTTCTCCTTTATTTTTTTGATTCCGTGTAAATTATATTGCTTTTTTCTTGTTTTGTCAATATTGATTTATGTCAATATGCCCAAAATTTGCCAAATGATTCTGTTTTACAAACTTTTCAAAGTATATGCAATATCAACCATGAAAAAATATTTTCAAAGGAGATGATTTTTATGATTAAACGCCACAAAATCAGAATAATATCGTTTATTGTTGCAGTTGTTGTAACGCTGTCCGTATGGGGAATATCACAGAGTGTTGTAAACAGCAAACTGAAAAAAGAAATGGCCGTTTCACAGCAAAGAACAATAACATCGTTGGCATCTTATGTGGATTCACTTGCCAATGATTTGAGAAAAATGCAATATGTAAATACATCTACAATGGCATCGACATTGTCTTTGTCTTTATGCAAAGCATCGGCAGGGGCGAAAAACTGCCTGTCATCGCTGTCAAGCGGCGATACACAGCTTACAAATGTAAATAAATTCCTTACGCAGTCAACCGACTATGTGCAGTCAATAACAAAACGGGTGGCAAACGGCGGAACGCTTACGGAGCAGGACCATAAACAGATAAAACAGCTTTATGATTATGCGGTAAAATTATCCGAGCAGATAAGCTATCTTGAAGAGGTAATGTTTGCCGGCGGTGTTGATTTTGACGATGTAACGTCAACACTCGGTAAGCTTTCGGATGATGGGGATTTGTCAATTTCTTATTCATCTGCCGTTTCTGATGCGGAGGATTCTTTTTCGGATTATCCAACCCTTATTTACGACGGTCCTTTTGCGGATAACGTGCTTGAAAAGGATTCCGAAATGCTGAAAAGCGAAAAGGAAATATCCGAATCGGAGGCTAAGAAAAAAGCCGCTGAATATTCGGGTGTAAAAGAAGAAAACCTTATACGGCAGGATGACGAAAACGGCAAAATCAAGGCTTATGTGTATTACAGCGACGGAGTGAGCGTTGCCGTAACGAAAAACGGCGGATATCTGTTGTATCTGCTTTCGGATGCCTTTGCAGGGGAAGAAAAGCTGAATGCCGACAATGCAATACAAAAAGCAAGGCAGTATCTTGAAAAAATCGGTTTTTCTTCCATGAAAGACAGTTATTACTCAATAAACGACGGTATATGTACAGTCAATTTTGCATATACTCTCGGTGATGTGATTTGTTATGCGGATCTCATCAAGGTAGGCGTTGCACTTGACACAGGCAATATTGTAACTGCTGATGCGGAAGGCTATCTTATGAATCATAAACAGCGTTCTGTCGGCAGCGATGTTCTTTCTCAGAGTGAAGCGCAGAAAGCTATAAGTTCAAATCTCACTGTTCAGAATGTTAAACGGGCAATAATCCCCATGAGCGACGGCAAAGAGATTTACACTTATGAATTTTTGTGCCGCGATAAAGACGGAAACGACGTGCTTGTGTATATGGACGCAAAAACAGGTAAAGAAGCCGATATCAAGTTACTCTTGTACTCGGATGGAGGCATCCTGACAAGATAGGGGCTTTTTTCGGCAAAAGGGAAAATGAAAGGACTTTCAGAAATGAAGAAAACAGCAATCGTAGTGATTTTGCTGGCATTATCGGTTGTTCTTCTTTTTACGGGCTGTACAAAAAATACGGATATGGGAAATAACAACAATAACAACGTTACAACCACAAATCCCGTAACAACTACAAGACCCGCAACAGAAAACAATTCTCTTACAACAGACGAGCTTACAACCAAAAACGGCACTCTTGAATCCACAAGCACGGATTCAGCATTGGGTGATGTTGCCGACGGTATTGCTGACGGCGCAGCGGATATTGTTGAAGGTGCTGCCGAGGGCGCGGCTGATCTTAATGAGAGAATGGCAGACGCTAATGAGAATATTGCCGACGGCGCAAGAAACGCGAAGAATAACAACAGAGGCAGATAATGCAAAGCAATGGGATGTTAAAAACGTGCAGACCGCATAAAACAAAAAATGAAGTAAATCAAAAATGTTTGAACAATTAAAAACACTGAAAATATTTGAAAAGTACGAAGGATAAAGTTTTTAATGGAAAGAAGTATGTTTTATGCTATGAACAAACTTCGCCACTCGACGTACCTTTGTACGCCTTCGGGCAAGCGAAACAACGCAATAGCGTTGCTTCTGCTCAGTTTGTCCATTCTGCGCATTTTTCCCTATCCCATAAAAAGCAAGGCTGTAAAAAACTTAGTTTTTTACAGCCTTAAAATTTTATTATTCAAGTCCTGCGGATTTGCGGAGGATTCGTCTTGCATCCTCGGCAGTTATCTGTCCGTCCTTGTTGTAGTCAACAACGGCAACTGTAACATTGAGCTTTTCAAGAGTTTCAAGCCCCGCAGAAAGTCTTAATGCAAGTCTTGCATCTTCAGCGGTAATCTGATTATCACCGTTTACATCACCGAGGACAAATGCGGTCTGCGGCTTTGCGCATAAAAGCGGATCATTTCCGCGTTTGATTGTAACACTCTGCCATTCGGCATCGGTGCCTTTGAAATTCACTGTTCTGATTGCATCGCAGCTGAAAAAGGTATAGTCATCAATGAGTTTTATTGAGCGCGGAATGGTTATGTTTGTAAGACCTGTACAGCCACTGAATGCATATATGCCTATGCTTGTTACCGAATCGGGGATTGTTATATCTGTCAGCCCGGAACAGCTTGCGAATGCATGCTGACCGATATTCTCAACTGAATTGCCGATTTTTACGGTTTTCAGCTCTGTGCAGTTAAGGAATGTATACATACCTATGCTTTTTACCGAATCGCTGATTGTTACGCTCTTTATTTTCGGGGTGATATAATTGATTGTGTAGCCGTATTCATCAAAAGGATATTCGAAAAATAAATAATCGGGGATGCGCTGTACCTTTTCGCCGAAAATCACATCAACACCCCGACCCTCTGTGCCTGCTCCCGAAAAAATGTGCTTTCCGATGCTGTCGGGCTGTGCCGCATTCCAGTTGATTGCGGTTAATCTGAAACAGTCTGCAAAGGCAAGATTGCCGATGCTTTTTATGCTTTCTCCGATGGTGATTTTTTTGAGTGCCCTACAGCCGTAAAATGCTCTTTCGCCGATTTCCGTTACGGTGTCGGGAATAGTTACACTCGCAAGCTTATCACGGTTGTAAAATGCTTTTTTGCTGATGCTTGTTACGGGATATCCGTCGATTTCGGATGGGATTGTTACTGTGGTTGCATATGTGCTGCAATTTGTAATTGTGATTTCTCCGCTATAAATTTTGTATGACAGATTTCCGTATGTTTCAGCAGATGCTGCAATCGAAATTACACAAAACAGAATAACCGTTGCTGTAATTACAAGTAATCTTTTTAACATTTTCATAAAGACACCTCAGCTTTTATCTTAATTTCTTAAAAAACTCTGTCATCAGAGTTTTACATTCGTTTTCCATAAAGCCTTCCTGTAATTCGGGTTGGTGGTTATATGGCAGATTGAACATGGATATTACCGATGAACAGGAGCCGGCTTTTAAATCGTATGCTCCGTAGACAACTTTTTTGATTCGTGCATTGATTATAGCACCTGCACACATGGGGCAGGGTTCAAGGGTTACATACATTGTGCAGTCCGAAAGCCGCCAACTGCCGAGAGCTTTACAGGCATTGTCTATTGCCTGAATCTCGGCGTGGCCCAATGCGTTATGCTCTTTTTCTCTTGTATTGCGGCCTTCGGCAATAATCTCGCCGTCTTTTGCAATTACGGCACCTACGGGGATTTCACCCTCGTTCATAGCCTCTTTTGCAAGCTCTATGGCTCTTGTCATAAGTTCTCTGTGGGTCATAAGGTCCTCCGGACACCAATAATTTAATGTACAATTTACAATGTACAATTTACAATTATTGAATATACAAATCGGGTTAAAGGGCGAAGCCCTTTCAACCATTGTACATTATACATTGTACATTGTTAATTAAATAAATTATTGTTTACTTTCCTACGCAGAATTTTGCGAATACTTCGTTTACAACGGCTTCTCTTGCTTTTTCGCCTGTGAGTTCAAGGAGTTTTTCTATTGCATAATCGATGCTTACATTCACAGCATCGAGTGTTACGCCCATGTTGAGTCCGTCGATTGCCTCTTTGAGTGATTCAGCTGCACTCTGACAGCAGGCATACTGTCTTTCGTTTGAGAGAATGCCCGATGATGTGTCAAGCTCTGCCGTGCCGAGGAGCTTTTCAATAACATTTTGCAATTCTTTTATACCCTCACCCTTAACAGCGGAAAGGTAAACAACATCTTTAATATATTCTTTTACAGTATCAACATTGATTTTTATTTCAAGGTCGGTTTTGTTTATTATTGCAACAGCTCGTCTGTTTTTACATTCCTCAAGAAGCTGTATATCGTCTTCCGAAAGCTCCTGCGAGCCGTCGAAAACGGCTATTATAAGCTGAGATGTCTGCAATTTTTTGATTGAACGGTCAATTCCGATTGATTCAACCAGGTCGTCGCTCTGATGTATACCCGCGGTGTCTGCAAGACGAAGAACAATATCACCAAGACGCACCGTTTCTTCAATAACATCTCTTGTAGTACCTGCAACGGGTGTTACGATTGAACGGTCAAAGCCTGTAAGCAGATTCATAAGTGTTGATTTGCCCACATTGGGATGTCCGCAGATTGCGGCGCTTACGCCCTCTGTTACGGCTCTGCCCGAATCAAAACGGCGGAGCAATTCTGTTAATTTTTCGTAAGCAGACTGTACTTTTTCTTTTACATTTTCTTCGTGGGCGGCGGGAACATCCTCGTCGGGGTCGTCCGTCCATACGGCAATTCCTGCGGAAACATTGGTAAGTGAAGCGGCTATTGAATTGATTTCGTTACTCAATTTTCCCTCTAATGTATTCAGCGCCGCATCAAGTGCCTGCTGACCCTGTGCGGAGATGATGTTCATTACGGATTCGGCTTCTGCAAGGTCGATTTTGCCGTTAAGGAATGCTCTTTTTGTGAATTCGCCTGCTTCTGCGGGGACTGCACCTGCCGCAAGAACGGCTCTTAAAACCTTTTGAGTAACATACATACCGCCGTGGCATGAGATTTCCGCCACATCTTCACCCGTATAGCTTTTCGGGGCGCGGAATATGAGTGTAACGCACTCGTCAATGACGGTATCGTTTTCATAAACATGACCGAACAGGGCGGTGTAACCTTTAATGTCGCAAAGTTTTTTGCCCGAAACGGACTTGAACACCTTGTCCGCAACAGCTATGGCATCTTCGCCCGATATTCTGATAACGCCGATACCTCCCGAGGAATTGGGAGTGGCTATTGCCGCAACGGTAGACATAAATCAGTTTCCTTTCCCTAAATAAATGAGTAATACGGAGATATCCGCAGGACTTACTCCGGATATTCTCGATGCCTGTCCGATGTTGACAGGTCTTATTTTTTTGAGCTTTTCCACAGCTTCAAGGCGCAAGCCCGTAACGTCGTCATAGTTGATGCTTTCGGGGATAAGCTTTACTTCAAGACGGCGCATATCCGTTATTTGTGAACGCTGACGCTTTATGTAGCCTTCATATTTTAGCTCTGTTTCAACCTGTTCAAAAATATCCTCCGACAGGTCGGGACGGGTGGTGTCAATTTCTTTAAGCTTTTCGTAGTCAAGCTGAGGTCTTTTTATCAGCTCTGCGAGTCTGCAACCCGTTACAAGGGGAGCTGTGCCGCACTTAATAAATACCTCTGTTGCTTTTTCGCTGGGAGCGATAACGGTGTTTTCAACTCTTTTGCGTTCCTGAGCAATAAGCTCGATTTTATTTAAAAATCTGTCGTAACGCTCTTGTGAAATAAGTCCTAAATTATAACCTGTTTCGGTAAGACGGATGTCTGCATTATCCTGCCTTAAATAAAGACGGTATTCGCTTCTTGACGTCATCATTCTGTAAGGCTCGTTACAGCCCTTTGTTACAAGGTCATCAATAAGCGTGCCGATGTAAGAGCTTGCTCTGTCAAAGATTATTTCATCCTTGCCCTGTATTTTTAATGCGGCATTGATGCCTGCAACAAGTCCCTGTGCGGCGGCTTCTTCGTATCCGCTTGAGCCGT
Source organism: Acutalibacteraceae bacterium (assembly GCA_045535305.1). Classification (GTDB taxonomy): domain Bacteria; phylum Bacillota; class Clostridia; order Oscillospirales; family Acutalibacteraceae; genus UBA1081. Next base: position 14,859 of record JAZSLJ010000004.1, on the reverse strand, counting down.
TGAACTGACCTGCGCCGTAAAGATAGGGCACGTCCTTGAATTCAAGCGTGGGCTTCATTGTAACGGGGTCAACGCAATCGTATTCAATGGCATATGCAACGCGCATAACCTCAACGTTTTCAAGTCCTTGGATTGTACGCAGAAATGCGAGCTGTACGTCTTCGGGCAGAGATGAGGACATACCCTGAAGATACATTTCCTCCGTATCACTTCCGCAAGGTTCAATAAAGAGCTGATGACGCTCTTTTTCTGCAAAACGCATAATTTTATCTTCAATACTCGGACAGTATCGAGGACCTATACCCTCAATTTTACCGCCGTAAAGAGGTGAACGGTGTATATTATCAAGAATAATTTGCTTTGTTCTGTCATTAGTGTATGAAATATGACAAACCGCTGTGTTTTCGATTTTTTGATGTGTTTCAAAGGAGAATGGTACGGTTTTTTCGTCGCCTTCCTGTAATTCAAGCTGTGAAAAATCAATACTTCTGCGGTTTACTCTTGAGGGGGTGCCTGTTTTGAATTTTCTTAAAGGTAATCCGATTTTTTTGAGTGAATCAGAAAGACCGATAGCGGGAAAAACGCCGTCAGGGCCACTCTGATGACATTTGTCGCCAACATAAATCTTGCCGTCAAGGAATGTTCCCGTGGCAAGAATAACGGCTTTTGCTTTGTAGACTGCATCAAGCTTTGTTGTAAGCTCCCAGATGTCGCCGACTTTCTGAATGTCAACGATTTCTGCCTGTTTGAGTTCAAGATTATCCTGCGTTTCAAGACAATGCTTCATATATGCGCTGTATCTTCTGCGATCAATCTGCGCTCTCAATGAGTGAACGGCAGGGCCTTTGCCTCTGTTGAGCATACGGGTCTGAATGGATGTTTTATCAGCCGCTTTGCCCATTTCACCGCCGAGGGCATCAATTTCACGGACAAGATGTCCCTTTGATGTGCCGCCGATTGAGGGATTGCAGGGCATATTGCCCACAAAGTCCAGCGTTATTGTAAATACAACGGTTTTACAGCCTAAGCGTGCAGCGGCAAGGCACGCTTCAATACCCGCGTGCCCTGCACCTATAACCGCTATGTCAAATTCGCCTGCGATAAATTTCATAAAAATCTCCAATTATGCTTTATTAATAACCAACTGCTTGAAATGGCTGCCTTTTTCTTCAAAATCCCTGTATACATTATAGCTTGCGGCAGCGGGGGACATAATACAAGCCTTGCCCCATTTTGTGTTTGCGGTTGCATATTCAACAGCTTCGGGAAGGTCCTTAACCTTAACAACCTTTGCTTTGCAATCCATACCCGCAAGTGCATCGGCAGTTTTGTGGCCTGTTTCGGGCAGACAAACTATATTGTCAATGTCCATCTGTGCAAGTGCCTTATTAAAATCTGTGTAGTCAATACCTCTGTCAAGGCCGCCGATAATAAGTGTGCCTACGCTTCCGAGAGCTTCAACGGCACAGATAACTGCTTCGGGAATGGTTGCTATTGAATCGTTGTAATAGTCAACACCGTCAAAGGTGCCGAAGTACTCCATTCTGTTGGGAATGCCCTCAAATTTAATTATTGCTCGGCGGATTGCGTTGTCGTCAGCACCCATTTTTCTTGCGGCAGTCATAGCGTAGCCTATGTCGGTTTTGTTGTGTCTGCCTTTAAGGTTGTTGCTGAGTGTTGAAAGGAAATCAAGGAATTCGTCGCCGTCGGGAGTAACTGCAATTTTTTCGGATTTTATTTCATCTTCGCTGATATAATCGCTTATTCCCTGCACGCCGTTGTAAATGAAAATATCATTTTCGTTCTGATGTCTTACAATATTGAGCTTTGAATTTACATAACCCTTAAATCCTTCGCCATAGTGGTCAAGATGCTCCTCATAAACATTTGTAAGCACTGCGATATGAGGTGATGTTCTTGTAAATTCAAGCTGATGAGAGGACATTTCTATAACAGCAACCGAGTCCTTATCTCTGTCAATATCCTCAAAAACGGGTACGCCGATATTACCTATAAGGCAAGCGTCAATACCTGCTTCGCGGAGCATTTTAAAAATAAGTGTAGAAGTTGTGGTTTTGCCTTTTGTTCCTGTAATGCCTATAACGGTGCAGTCGCAGTATCTTAAAAACATATCTGTCTGACAGGTGATTTCTGTTGTTTCGGGATATGTTACGCCTACAAAAGGTATGCCGGGGGATTTGAAAACAAGGTCGTAATTGCCTAAATTTTCAAGATAATTTTCACCGCAGGCAAAGCTTACGTTTGCATCGTTTAATGTAACGGTGTTTCTGTCGCCGATTGTGAGTTTCTTTTCGGGCAGATATCTTCTTATAAAATTATAGGTAGATTTACCCTCTCTGCCGAAGCCGAGAATAAGTATGCTCTTATCCTTAATATATTCAATTAGATTTTGTGCTGACATATGAATACATCTCCTTTATAACAGTTGTGAATTCTTCGGGAATATTGTTGACTGTATTAAATTCTTTCATTAAAGGCTGCTTTAATATTTCGTTTATATCAAAGCTGTTGTTGAATTTTTCAGCAAGACAGGGAAGCCTTTTGCCCTCATCAAGCAGATTTTTAACACATACCGCAAGGGCAAATTTAATCTCGCTGACAGTACCTACACATTCAAAGGGTTTTACTGCGGATAAGCCTACAAGACCGTCAAAATCTGCTTCAAGCTCTTTTTTGTCCAGTAGATTATCACCGAAAATGCTTTCGAGCTTATCCTGTGGCAGAAATGCCGAAAGAATACCGTAAACAAAAAGGCATTTCGGGCAGTTGCAACACCATATATTGTTTTTACTGCCTGCGTTACAGCTTCTGAATGAATAAAGATAGCTTTCGTGGCGGCAGAATTCAGCGGCAATCTGCAATTCGTTAAAGGGGCGCAAAAGACTGAAATATCTTATATCCGATAAAATGTTTTTAGCAATATATTCTGAAAAATCCTTTTCAAATTCGTATGATTTTGAATACTGATGATTTATATTACTGCCCTGAATGTTGGATTCGTTTGCACTCGCCTCGTTGGAAAGAACTATATTTTTACTGCCTGTAAGATATGCACAGTAAAGCGAAAGAAATGCGACTATTGCCGAAAAGGGTGTATGTCCGTTCAAAAAGCCCTGTTTATTAAGCTCTAAAAGCTCGGGTGAAATTTTACGGTAGGTTTTTATTATATCCTTTTCGCCGTAGCCTGCAGATGTTACGGTGTCTGTTCTTGCCTGCTGTGAATTGACAGTAAAGAACAGGATTTTGTCGCTTACTTTTTTAACAAGCTCCGCACTTACTGCGGAATCCTTACCTCCACCTACGGGGACAACTGAGAAATCAGACAAATTCATCTTTTCGGCTGATGTGTCAATATCTATACCCGTACATTCAATAGTGAGGAAATTGTCAAAATCCGCATCAATTCCGTTTCGGTAGAAAAATTCACCCAGACCGCCGAAATAGAGCTTTTTCCACCAATCACGGTCATTTTCGTCAAGATAACCGCACTCAACAATCATTTTTGGGCAGCAAGCCGCTTTTAAATAGCTGACTGCTTCAACCATACCCAATGAAAAAATGATTTTTCTGCCGATTTTTGAATTGAAATCATTTATAACAGACAGATTTCTTGTATCAATTCTTATTTCGGGTCTGAATGAGGTAAGGCCGTCAATGCTGAAATCGTAAGAGATATAAATGTTTTCCGCATCACTTGTGAGCGAATAAGATTTATACCTGAAAACGGGATAAGTTTTTCTTAATTCATCATATTTGTTGTTAAACATAATCATCACCACATACTATTCTATTATAATTATACATTTTTTATATTAAAAATCAATGCGTATATTCGAAAAAAAACTGTATTTTCGTTTTTTTTCTTTGAATTGTGAAAAAATCCTTTGTAAAACTCTTGACATGAAATAAACATTAATGTATAATAGCCAAAGTATCATTAGATACATATATTGATTTTAGGCCCTGCGGTTAAATGCGGAGGGAGGGAATATAATGAGCCAGATTAAAGTAAAAGAAAATGAATCCTTGGACAGCGCGCTCAGACGTTTTAAGCGTCAGACTTCACGTGACGGTATTATTCAGGAAGTTCGTAAAAGAGAGCACTATGAAAAGCCTTCTGTTGCAAGAAAGAAGAAGTCCGAAGCTGCTCGTAAACGCAAGTACAAGTAAGTTTCCACCAAGCAGGTTCTGTACAGAACCTGCTTAATTTTTTTTATGCGAAGTGATTGTATGAACATAAATTTTCTTATGAATAATTTGCCCGAAAACGTTGATTCGGCATTGATTATTACCCCCGAAAACCGTCGGTATTTTACGGATTTTGCATCCTCTGACGGTATTCTTATTGTTACAAGAACCGGGAGCATATTTTTCACCGACAGCAGATATATCGAGGCTGCCGAAAAGAATATAACCTGTTGCCTTGTTGCCGAGGGTAAAAACGTTTATGCGCAGATACGAGATTTTCTTAAAGAAAGAAATGTTAAAAATATTGCCGTTGAGCAATCCGGTATAACTCTTGCGCAGTTTGAAAACCTAAGAAAGAATGAAAATTTAAAAGATTTTGAACTGCTCAGCGATGATGCTCTTGATAAGGCAATCAGCACATTAAGGCTTGTAAAATCCGCCGATGAGGTAAGCAAAATCAAATCGGCGCAAAGAATTGCCGAAAAAGCATTTGAGCATATTCTCAATTTTATTAAGGTTGGCAGAACGGAGAGGGAAATTCAGCTTGAGCTTGATTTCTTTATGCTCAGAAACGGAGCCGATGCTCTCTCTTTTGATACTATTGCGGTCAGCGGTGTAAATTCTTCAATGCCTCACGGTGTTCCGTCTGATAAAAAAATCGAAAACGGCGATTTTATCACAATGGATTTCGGTGCGGTTGTAGACGGCTATCACAGCGATATGACAAGAACTGTGGCGGTAGGATTCGTTACCGATGAACAGCGTGAAATTTATGACACGGTGCTTTATGCTCAGAAAAACGCTCTTTCTGTTTTAAAAGCGGGTGTTTCCTGTGCAAATGCGGATAAAGCTGCGAGAGATGTTATTTCTGCAAAAGGCTACGGTGAGTACTTCGGCCACGGTACGGGACACGGCGTTGGAATAGAAATTCACGAAAAACCCAATCTTTCTCCCAGATCTTTATCTGTACTTGAAAAAGGTCATATCGTAACGGTTGAACCGGGTATTTATCTGCCCGGAAAGTTCGGTGTTCGTATTGAAGATATGGCGTTTATCACCGAAAAAGGCTGTGAAAATCTTACAAATGCTGAAAAATCTCTTATCATACTTTGATTTATTGCAAAAAAGACTTGAAATATATAACAAAATATACTATTATTTAATAGTAAATAATTTTATACACTTAAATACACGGAGGAAAAAAATATGATTTCTGCAGGCGATTTCAGAAACGGCGTTACATTTGAAGAGGACGGCAACGTGCTTCAGGTTGTTGAATTCCAGCACGTTAAACCCGGCAAAGGCGCAGCTTTTGTTCGTACAAAGACAAAGAATGTTATTACAGGTGCAGTTGTAGAAAAGAGCTACAACCCCACAGCAAAATTCCCCACAGCTTTTATTGAGAGAAAAGAAATGGAATATTCATACAATGACGGCGGTCTTTACTACTTTATGGATCCCGAAACATATGATATGGTTCCTATTAATGAGTCAGATCTCAGCGACAACTTCAAGTTTGTTAAGGAAAATATGATCTGCCGTATTCTTTCTTATAAGGGTAAGGTTTTCGGTGTTGAGCCTCCCAACTTTGTTGAGCTTCAGGTTATTAAAACTGACCCCGGCTTCAAGGGTGATACAGCTACAAACACTCTTAAACCCGCTACACTTGAAACAGGTGTTGAAATCAAAGTACCTCTTTTCATTGATGAGGGCGAAATGATTCAGGTTGACACCCGTACAGGTGAATATATGTCAAGAGCATAATAATTATGTTTTTGCATATAAAATAAATCGAGGAGGTTATTTTATGATGACTATAACTGAAAAATCAGCATATCTTAAAGGTCTTGTTGAAGGTTCCGATCTTGATCAGGATAAGAAGATTACAAGAATAATCAATGCTATCGTTGATGTTATTGATGAGCTTGCTCTTTCCGTTGCAGATGCAGAGGATGAAATTGCAGCTGTTTATGACGCTATTGATGAGCTTGAAGAGCACGTTGATGCAGTAGATGCTGACCTTGCAGAGGTTGAGGAAATTCTTTACGAAGAAGATGACGATGATTTCTGCGACGGTTGCTGCGATGAATGCGATGAAGATTGCTTTGATGAGTTTGACGATGAAGAATACGAGGATGTTTACGAGGTTGAATGTCCCGAATGCGGCAAGCCTTTCTGCTTTGACGAGTCAGCTTTTGAATCAGACGAACCTCTTACCTGCCCCGAATGCGGTTATGTAATTGAAGAAATCGAAATCGAGGACGAAGACGAAGATTAATTCTATGCTAAAAAATTAAGGACTGCGAAAGCAGTCCTTTTTTTGTAAATAATGTAGTCTGATAAACAATAATTTAATGTACAATTTACAATGTACAATTTACAATTATTGAACATATAAATCGGGTTAAAGGGCGAAGCCCTTTCCACCATTGTACATTATACATTGTACATTGTTAATTAGATAAATTATTGTTTAGTATTGCCAGAAACCTACCTTTTTCATACACTTTCTGACTGTTCTGTCTGCGATACGGCTTGCTTTTTCTGCGCCGATTTTTGCACATTCTTCAAGGTATGCCTTATCTTTTATAAGTTTTGCATATTCTGTCTGCAAGGGTCTTAATTCTTCAACAACAGCCTCTGCTACCGTTGCCTTGAAGTCGCCGTAGCCTTTGCCCTCAAATTCAGCAGTGATTTCATCAAAGCTCTTGCCTGTACAAGCTGAATATATTTCCATAAGGTTGGAAACACCGGGTTTATCTTCACTGTAATATACTCTTGCTTCGGAGTCTGTAACCGCACTCTTGATTTTCTTTACGATTGCGTTGGGGTCTTCGGTAACAAGAATAAATGATTTCTGATTTGTGTCGGATTTGCTCATTTTTTTTGCAGGCTCCTGAAGGGACATAACTCTTGCACCTGCTTTGCCTATAAAGGGTTCGGGTACTTTAAAGAAATCGCCGTAAAGACCGTTGAAGCGGTTTGCAATATCACGGGTTAATTCAAGATGCTGTTTCTGGTCTGCGCCGATGGGTACGTAGTCTGCATTGTAGAGAAGAATATCAGCCGCCATAAGAGTTGGATATGTAAACAAGCCTAAGTTTACGTTGTCTGCGTGCTTTGCGGATTTATCCTTGAACTGTGTCATTCTTGATGCCTCACCGAACTGTGTGTAGCAGTCGAGAATCCAGCCGAGCTGTGCGTGAGCAGGCACGTGGCTCTGACAAAAAATAATATTTTTTTCGGGGTCAAGACCCATTGCAAGAAGAATTGCAAACAGGTCAATAGTTCTCTTTTTTAAATCGGCAGGAGCAGTTCTTACGGTGATTGAATGTAAATCTGCCGCACCGAAAAGACAGTCGTAATCCTGCGACATCTTTTTCCAGTTTTTGAATGCACCGAGATAGTTGCCCAACGTGGGTGTGCCTGTGGGCTGTATAAGGCTTAATACTACTTTTTTCTGTTCGTTGTTTTCCATGTTATAATTCATCCTTTTTTTGTTTGTTGTAAACAATAATTTAATGTACAATTTACAATGTACAATTTACAATTATTGAATATATAAATCGGGTTAAAGGGCAACGCCCTTTCCACAATTGTACATTATACATTGTACATTGTTAATTTGATAAATTATTATTTGAATTTCTTTTTAACCTCGCCGAGAATTTTCATGCCTTTAACGATGCCTTCCTCTGTGGGGGTGGAGAAATTAAGGCGGATGTACTGTGTTTTATCTTCGGGATACATCATAAATGCCGTGCCGGGAACAACTGCAACCTTGTGGTCAGTCGCAGTTTTTGCAAAGGTCAGCATATCCACGCTTTCGGGGAGCTTGCACCATATGAACAGACCGCCTTCGGGCTTTAAGTATGTAACAAAATCGCCAAGCTCGGAATCGATAAGATTGCACATAAGGTCAAGTCTTCTGCTGTAATTTGCTTTTATCTTATTGATATGACCTGCCATATCGTAGTTATTCATCCACTCATTTACAATCATCTGATTGAGTACGGGGGTATGAACGTCGCTTGCCTGCTTGCCAACGGTCATTTTTGCAATCAATTCTTTGTTTGCTATTGTAAAAGCAACTCGCAGACCGGGGGAGAGTGTTTTTGAGAATGAGCCGGAGTATATAACAATACCATCTGTGTCTATTGACTTGATACAGGGGATATCCTCGCCTGTATATCTTAAATCACCGTAGGGGTTATCTTCAAGAATGAGAACGCCGTACTGCTTTGCAAGCTCGTAAAGTCTTTTTCTCTTTTCCCAGCTCATTGTAACGCCTGAGGGGTTCTGGAAATTGGGAATTGTGTAAATAAACTTTGCTTTTTTCTCTGTTTTAAGCACCTGTTCAAGCATTTCCATGTTCATACCGTCGCTGTCAACGTCAACACCAACAAGTCTGCCCTTGTATGAACGGTAAGTGTTAAGCGCGCCGATAAATGAGGGACTTTCGCTGATAACAACATCATCTTCGTTAAGAAGCACCTTTGATGCAAGGTCGATTACCTGCTGTGCACCTGATGTGATAATGATTTCGTCGTCATCTGTGCCTACATTATATTTTTCTTTCATATAGTTTTTAACTGTTGTGCGAAGGGGCATATAACCTTCGGTGATGCCGTATTGCAAAGCTGTGATAGGCTCTTTTTCAAGAATTTCAGCTGTGATTTTTCTTACATCGTCAACGGGGAATGCATCGGGAGCAGGATTGCCTGCTGCAAAGGGTATAACATCGCCCTGTGATGTTGCTTTGAGTATCTCTCTGATAGCTGAGGGTTTGAGACTTGATATTCTGTCTGAAAATGAATAATTCATAATATTTCTTCCTTTTTTTTTAATTAAGATAAACAATAATTTATTTAATTAACAATGTACAATGTATAATGTACAATGGTGGAAAGGGCTTCGCCCTTTAACCCAATTTTTATGATTCAATAATTGTACATTGTAAATTGTACATTGTACATTAAATTATTGTTTAGCAGTTTTCCTGCAAGCTCTTTTTTTATTATAAAGTATATATTACACCAATATTAAGTTATTATAATTCTTATTTAGAATAATAAAAGCATTATTTACGAAAATAATATAAAAAGAATTGACAAATCTTTTTTGCCGAATTATAATGGCAAAAGATAATATATAAAGGAGAAAAGCTATGGCAGGCACAAATATTCCTGAGATTTTCGGCAGTCTTGTTTTTAATGATCAGGTTATGAGGGAAACTCTTCCCAAGGAGGTTTATAAATCTCTGCACAAAACCATTGAAGAAGGTAAGGAGCTTGATATAACTCTTGCAAATGCAGTTGCTCACGCTATGAAGGATTGGGCAATCAGCAAGGGCGCAACGCATTATACCCATTGGTTCCAGCCTATGACAGGTTTTACAGCCGAAAAGCACGACAGCTTTATTACTCCCGCACCCGGCGGAAAAGCTATTATGGAATTCTCCGGTAAAGAGCTTATCAAGGGTGAATCCGATGCTTCCAGCTTTCCTTCGGGCGGTATCCGTTCCACTTTTGAGGCAAGAGGTTATACCGCATGGGACCCCACGTCATACGCTTTTATAAAAGAGGGTTCACTTTGCATCCCCACAGTTTTCTGTTCATATACAGGTGAAGTTCTTGATAAAAAGACTCCTCTTCTGCGCTCAATGGAGGAATTGAGCAAGCAGGCTGTAAGAGTGCTTAATCTTATCGGTATACCTGCAAAGCGTGTTATATCTACAGTCGGACCTGAACAGGAATATTTCCTTGTTGACAGAGAGGTTTATGAAAAGAGAAAAGACCTTGTGCTTACGGGCAGAACTCTTTTTGGTGCAAAATCTCCCAAATCACAGGAGGTTGACGACCATTATTTCGGCGCAATAAAGCCCAGAGTTATGGCATATATGCACGACCTTGACGAAGAGCTCTGGAAATTGGGTATTCTTGCAAAAACAGAGCATAATGAGGCAGCTCCCGCACAGCACGAGCTTGCACCCGTATATACAACGACAAACGTTGCAACCGACCATAACCAGCTCACAATGGAGATTATGAAAAAGGTTGCAAGAAGACACGGCCTTGCCTGTCTGCTTCACGAAAAACCCTTTGTGGGCGTAAACGGAAGCGGTAAGCACAATAACTGGTCAATTTCCACCGATACAGGCAAAAATCTGCTTGATCCCGGTAAAGATCCCAAAACAAACAAAACATTTTTGCTTTTCCTTACGGCTGTTATCAAGGCTGTTGACGATTATCAGGATCTTCTCAGAATTTCAGCCGCAAGTGCAGGTAACGACCACCGTCTCGGCGCAAGTGAAGCTCCGCCTGCAATCGTTTCCATATTCCTCGGTGATGACTTGTCTGCAATCGTAGACGCAATCAAAAAGAAGGATAACGATTTTGAGAATGTTCCCGAAAGAGTAAAAATGCAGACGGGCGTTGATGTTCTTCCCGATTTTATGAAGGACACTACCGACAGAAACAGAACATCTCCCTTTGCATTTACAGGTAACAAGTTTGAATTCCGTATGATAGGCTCGGCATCATCCGTTGCAGGCCCTAACATTATTCTTAATACAATCGTTGCCGAATCACTTTCGCTTTTTGCTGATGAGCTTGAAAAGGCAGAGGATATTGAGTCTGCAGTTATGAAGATTTGCAGACGCGAGCTTAAAGCACACGACAGAATCCTTTTTGACGGTAACGGCTATGCCGATGAATGGGTTGAGGAGGCAAAAAGAAGAGGTCTTAATAACCTTAAAACAACTGCCGATGCATTACCTCACTATATTGACAGAAAAAATATAGAGCTGTTTGAAAAGCACCATATTTTTACAGAGGTTGAGGTTCATTCAAGATGTGAGATTCTGCTTGAAAATTACTGCAAAACAATCCATACAGAAGCTCTTACAATGATTGAAATGGCGAAAAAACAGCTTTTGCCTGTTGCAATCAAGTATACGGCAGAGCTTTCAAAATCAGTTGAAGCAAAGAAGAATATCGGCATTGATACAACCAATGATGTGTCGTATATTCTTGCTGTGAAGCTTGCAAAGCTCACAAACGAAATGTATGAAAAGCTTCTGGCACTTGAGAGTGTTACAGCCGATGCAAAGAATGTAAAAGCAGGTCAGGCACTTGCTGATTATACAAGGGATAAAATCCTCACCGCTATGAATGAGCTTCGTGCAGTAGCGGATGAAATTGAGGTTGACATTCCCGACGATTATATGCCCTATCCCACATATACACAGCTTTTATTCAGTGTTTAATATGCGAAAATCCCGAAGAGTGCAGTCTTCGGGATTGAACTTATAATAAAAAAGGAATTGACAACGGGGTGAAAAAATGAGAAGCATCACAATTAATAACTCAACCAATAAATCATTGATTGTTGAATATGATAACAATGTGTATACAGTTGGAGTAAATGAAAAAATTAATATGGAACTGACTCAATCAGATAAAATTCGTATTTATCCCCGGATTGCAAAATCCTCACGTTTTGCTGTCGGTCAGTTTTTTATGAAAGATACTTTGCGTAATGTGTGGTTATTTATGATTTCATATATCGTCTGTTTGGATTCTGTGTTTACGATACCCAAAGGTGTAAAATGGTTTGACATAACTTCAGGAGATTATCATTGTTTGATTTTTGCCGTGTTTAAAGTGCTTTTGCTCAACGGAAAAACGGCTGATTCTTGCCAATTCCGTAAGTCTGCCGATAAAAAGATATTTTTATTGTTAAGTTATGTGATGATTCTTCCGTTTTGCATTGGTTGTTTTGTAATATCAGGTTTTTTAATATATGGGATTATTTTTGAGTTTTCACCTGAATTTATAGTTGGTGCATTACTTTCGCTGTTAGGTGCGTGGATAACCGTAAGTATGCTTAAATCAGCACGCAGATTTGCAAATATTGCAGATAACACAGAAAAAGTGCTTGAGAAAAATAAGAGAATTGTAATACTTAAAGAAAAGGACAGATTTCTGAAATACAGAGAGTACATAGAATAGAAAGGTTCAATAAAATCCCGAAGAGTGCAGTCTTCGGGATTTTATTTTTTTGTAAATGTAGGGTGATGGTAAACAATAATTTAGCAGTATATTGATGGTATACCGTAGGGGCGTTAACTTAACGCCCGATTTGCCGTAAGGCAAATAACGGTGGAACACCGTTATACAGCAAATATGTCATTTTAAATGCCTGACGGCATTTCGTGCTTCGCACGCGGGCGATAGATTATCGCCCCTACAATTTTTAATTTAATTCTCTGCTAAATTATTGTTTACGGATAAATCACATTTGTTGTTATATAATTCACGCCCATATCGTGCAGTTTTTCCATGAGCTTTAAATTATCTATTGTCCATGCGGCGACGGTAAGGTCGGCTTCTTTGATTTTGTCTATAAACTTATGATTTTTGCTTTTTCTGCCGTCAAAGTTAACACCGTCAAGGTTGTTTTCGGTGCAGAATGTGATATTTTCATCAGTTACCTTGCTTGTGAGCAGCCAATATTCAGCTTCGGGCAGATATTTTTTAAGCTGCACAAGGGCATCACCGCTGAAAGAGATTATCAGCAGATTATCACATTCTGCCGATTTTATAAGCTGTGCAAGATATTCATAATCGGGATTCTGGTCATCGTTGAGTTTTATTTCAATTACGGGATTTATGTTTACCTCTTTGCACTTTTCAAGAGTCTGTGTAAGAGTAGGTATTTTTTCGTTGGGATATTTGTCTGTTCCGTTACCGCCGTTAATTTTAATCTGCGTAATCTCATTTGCATTCATCTGCGATACAAGTCCTTCGTCGGCGGTCATATCTTTCAGACTGTCGTTATGTATGACCACCCATTCGCCGTCAGCAGTAAGACGGATATCAAACTCTGCGCCGTAAAATGATGCTTTTGCGGCTTCTTCTATTGCCGCAAGAGTGTTTTCAGGTGCCACGCTTGAAAAACCTCTGTGAGCTACAAGGGTAACTTCACCGTTAGATGTTTTTATCGGTTCTTCCGATGCGGGATACATTATTTTATTGCCGTTAAGGGCAAGAATCACACATATTGCAACCGTAAAAATAACGGAAATGCCTATAATTATTTTCTTTTTCATTTGATTCACCTCGGCACTATTTTAACATATATAAAATCTTGTGTAAAGATATAAAAAACTCTTGACTTTAAAGGTTTAAAATGACAAAATGATACTAGGGCACCTATAAAAATCCAAGGTGCAAATACAGTGTAGGAATTTTTTTGTCAGATTGGTCAAAAAACGTAGGCAATACTTTGTGTATTAACGAGTATTTTTGGACTATATGACGGAAAAAGGGCACACTGGATTTCGTGCATTGAGTTTTTATAGGTGCCCCATAATAATGGAGTGGTGCGGCGTGCGTATTTTTCAAAAGGGTTTTAACTTCGGTCAGGACGGCCCGGGCAACAGACTTGTGTATCATTTACAGGGCTGTAATATGAGATGCATCTGGTGTTCAAATCCCGAGGGTATGTCTTTTGACGGCGGAAATGAATATTCTCCCGAAGAAATTGAAAAAGAGTGCATCCGCAGCAGAATGTTGTTCTTTTCTGGCGGCGGTGTTACATTCACGGGCGGCGAAGCTACCGCGCAGTCGGCTGACCTGATTGAGGTTCTTAAAAGACTTAAAAATAATGATATTCACACCTGTATTGAAACAAACGGCACATCACCGAGGCTTTCTGAACTGCTCCCTTACATAGATTATCTCATAATGGATTTCAAGCATTATGACAGCGATATTCTTAAAAAATATACGGCTGTGGGAAATGAGCAGATAAAGAAAAATTTTGAAATGCTTTGTAAATCGGGCAGACAGGCACATATAAGAATACCCCTTATAAACGGTATCAATACGGATAATCCCAAAGGCTTTGCAGACTATTTTTCACAGTATGATACAAGTAATATTGTGTTTGAATTTCTTTGCTATCACGAGTACGGCAAGGAAAAATGGACAGAGGAATACAAGGTTGAAAACGGCTTTGTGTCAAAAGACAAATTAAATGAATTTATTGCCGTGTTCAAGGAATACGGACTAAAAATAGTTTCAACATAAGGAGATGTTGTTGTGATATATTCAATATACGAAAAAGGCGAGCTTACCTCTATGGCGAAAGCTCTTTTCAAGGAAGAAAGAGCAATAAAAAGGCTTGACGGCTGGTTTATTGCAAAGGAAACAGAGCGCGACTGTGAGGCAAAGTATGCCAATATGCATCCCGAAGTAAAAAAAGCACATCTTGTTTGCGAGGTGCTTAAAAATATTCCTCTTTTTATCAGCGACAACGCAGTTTTTGTAGGTACACAGCGTGATGCTTTTGCAAAAAGCTATGCTCTTATAAACCCTTCCTTCAAGGTTGAGGGGTTCTCCGGCTATTGCGACCCTACCGCAATCTATAATGATATTGAGCCGGATGAAACATTCACAAAAGAAAGAATTGAAAGTATGAGAGAGTATACCAAGGGTACTCCCATGGTAGATATTCTTAATGATACATATTCAAAAGCTGAAAATTATACAAAAGAGGTTATTTTCTTTGTTGAACAGGTTTCGGGTCATGTTATTCCCGATTTCCGCACCGCTTTAAAGCTCGGTATCAACGCACTTATTGATG
>JAZSLJ010000020.1:0-10253 GCA_045535305.1 Acutalibacteraceae bacterium | reverse complement strand
TACTGCATTCGCATTGCAGGTGTCGTGAGTTCAACTCTCATCAGGTCCACCACAACCCCTGTCCGTGAAAACGGGCAGGGGTATTTCAATGTATAAAATTAGTGTTTTTCTCAAAACTACCTTGCACTTTATTTTCCATTGTGCTACAATTCAAACTTGAAAGGCGGTGGCTTTATGGCACAGTTAAAAATGTATTGGTTGGCAGGTACACCTATTGAAGAATATACCCTGCCTGAAGGATATAGCGTTTCCCGCTACAACGGTACGCTTGAAGACAGACTTGAATGGTGCGAATGCTGTAAAAACGGACTTATCGACGACGAAGACGGTGAGGAAGAGTACCACTCAAGAATAACGGATCACGCATTCACAAATGCAGATACAGATCTTTATTTCCTCGACTACGAGGGTAAGCATATCGGTACAATCACAGCTGTTCATCATACAGATGTAACCTGCGGTGAGGTACATATGGTCGGCATCAAGACCGAATTCCGCGGCAAGGGTCTCGGCAAATATCTTAACAATATTGCCGTCAAGGATCTTGCGGAACGTGGCGTAGATTACATCTACCTTACAACTGACGAATGGCGTAAGGGTGCGGTCAAGAGTTATCTTTCATCAGGCTTCAAGCCCGTTGAATATTACGAGGGTATGCAGAAGCGTTGGGAAGCAGTGCTTACCGAATACGATATCGACAGCATTGATATGGTAAACGAGGACTGCTCATTCTATAAAACAATTTACAAAGCACCGAAAATTAAAATCGGTGTTGTCGGTGCAGGCAGAGGCAAGACAATGATTGACTACTGCGTTCATTCGCACAATGCCGAGCTTGTTGCGGTCTGCGACAATCACAAGCCGACACTTGACAAGGCAAAGGACAGCTACGGCAACGATACAATCGTTTTCTACGATGACCTTGAGAAATTCCTCAAGCACGATATGGATGCAGTTGTACTTGCAAACTTTGCAACCGAGCACGCTCCGCTTGCAATCCGCTGTATGGAAAGCGGTCTCGATGTTATCAGCGAAGTACTTCCCGTGCAGACAATGAAGGAAGCTGTTGAGCTTGTTGAAGCTGTTGAAAGAACAGGCAGAGTCTACGCTTATGCTGAGAATTACTGCTATATGGGTGCACCCAAGAAGATGCGTGAGCTTTACAGAGAAGGTGTTCTCGGTGAGTTCGAATACGGCGAAGGCGAGTATATGCACAACTGCGAGTCAATCTGGCACGATATCACACGCGGTCTGCCTGAGCATTGGCGTAACCGTATGCACGCTTGCTATTACTGCACACATTCAATTGGTCCGCTCATTCATATTACAGGTATGCGTCCCGTTAAGGTATCAGGCTTTGAGGTTGCACTCAATGCACGTATGAAGCGTATGGGCGCTAAGGCAGGCCCGATCGGTATGGAGGTTATCACTCTCGAGAACGGTGCAGTGCTCAAGTCAATTCACGGCGTAGGCTGTTCAAAGGATTCGATCTGGTATTCAATCTACGGCTCTAAGGGACGTATGGAAAGCTTCCGTGAGGACAGCGACCGTCAGGGTATGAACAGACTTTACGTCAACTGTGATGTAAACGAGGGTGACAACAATTCACACGCTGTTGAAACAAGCACGGCAGACAGCCTTACAAAGCTTGCAGAGAAGACAGGCCACGGCGGTTCTGACTTCTATACAATGTATAACTTCGTTGAAAAGCTCCGCGGAAGAGAGGATATGGACGTAATCGATGTTTATGAAGCACTCGATATGTTCCTTCCGGGTATGTTCGCATATTACTCAGTTCTCAACGGCGGTGTGTCAATGGATATCCCGAACCTCCGCAATGTTGAAGAACGTGAAATTTGGCGTAACGATACACGCTGCACAGACCCCGATGTAGCAGGGGATATGCTTATCCCGGGTTACTCAAAGGGCAACCCCGATTACCCCGATTCAACATACGAAAGAATCAGAAAAATGTACGAGGATAAGCTCGCAGAAGAGCAGAAAAAGAAAGCTGAATAAATGAGAAACCCGTAGCAGAGATGCTACGGGTTAATTTTTGTTGAAATGCAACTGATTATTCTATGATTATCTTACAGTTATTAAAATTGTCTTCATTTTCACAAACACCTTCAAACGAGATAGTGTCGCCTACCGATAACTTTGCAACCGTGTCTAACTGGGTTTCATCATAATAGATATTTACATAGTTGTATGTGTAACCGGCGATATCGCCAGGCTTTGTGTAAAGGTTGTCAAAGTGTATGGTAAGTGATATATAGTTCTCCCATATAGCATCAACAACGGCACCGGATATCCTATAATTTTTACCGGTATGGTTTTGTTCACCGGCTACTCTGTTACTGAAAAAGTCAGAATAAATCGTTTCGTAATCTATTTCAACTGCAGGTAATACCGGTTCTTTCTTTTTACCGCAAGCTGAAAAACTGATTGTAAAAATCATAGCCAGAACAAGACAAATAAGTTTTTTCATAAATAAAACATCTCCTGATTTTTAGATTGAGACCAATTATTGTATATGTCTCAATTAAATTATAGAACAATTTGTTCTTAAAGTTAATAGAACAATCTGTTCTTCATATAATAAAATCGGTGATAATATGAAATTTAAAAGAATCAGAGATTTACGAGAAGATGCCGATCTGACTCAATCAGAAATGGGAAAGGCGATAAACCTGCCGCAGAGAACGTATGCCTATTACGAAAGCGGTGAAAGAACAATACCGCCCGAGATTCTTATCTCAATTGCAGATTTTCACAATGTGTCTGTTGATTACCTGCTTGAACGCACCGACATCCCCGATACCAACAAATAAACCGCAACATGCCGTTGCGGTTTATTTGTTATGCCTCGATACATTCGGGTTCATAGGGGAGCCGTTTCGCTCCCGCGGATTTTGCACGAATTTCAGCGGGACGGGTGACCCGTCCTCTACGATATTGATTGAATTTGAGTGAGTAGGGGCAGATATTATCTGCCCGTTATTTATCGTACAAAACGGCGGTAGCAAGCCATCGCCCTACGCATCCAAAGGTGGATTGTGTGAAGCGAAGATATCGACAAACCCGAATTTAATCGATAATCATATTCCTATAATTTCTCTGATTTGTTCAGCATCAATGTCGTTCAGATTTTGGCTTTTCAAAGATGCTATAGCCGCCGCTGCACCTGCAGCCTCACCGATCCCCACGCAAATGGGCATGGCTCTGAAGTTGGAATGTGCCATATGCGTACCTGAAATGTTTCTTCCGCAAAGCAGAAGGTTTTCTTTAGTTTCAGGAATAAGGCAACGGTAAGGAATCGTGTATCCCTTTTGCTGAGAAAAATGTTTCTGTACTCCTGTTTTATCCAATCCCGGGCCTGTGATATTATGTACATCAAAATTGAAGTAGGCATCTTTTACAACATAATCATCAAAGACTTTCGCCTCGACAATATCCTGCTCATTCAAGGTGTATTTTCCCTTGAAATGTCTTGTTTCACGAATACCCATAAGGGATGCGGAGCTGATAACATAACAATTCTCGTAACCGGGAACAAATTTACGCAGATATTTAACTATGTCATCCATCTGCCTGCGGCATGTAAGAGTGGCACGTGTCAGGTCATCTGCATTTGTGCCGTCAATATCGATTGCATTTGTCATATTGCAGGTCACAACGCCGGGGAGGGTTGATTTATATGTAAGAATATGGCCTGCAGGATAGGGAATATATTCTTTTGCAAGAGCCTGAAGCTCGCCGTTCGGTGTTTCATAGGTTGATTCAAACGAGCCTAAAAATACTGCACGGTCATAGTCAACACCGCCGACTTTGAACATAAGTGTTGCAGGTTGCATTTTGTTATCATTTTCTCTTCCGAGAATAAATTCTGCTCCTGCTCTTGCGGCAATATCTCCGTCGCCCGTAGCATCAATAGTGATTTTGGCATAAATATCTGCCTTTCCCGATTTGTTGACAACGGTTGCACCGAGGATTTTATCTCCATCGCAGATTGCATCCTCGGCAAAAGTGTAAAGCATAACCTTGCAACCAACCTCACAGAGCATTTCAAGGTAAAGTGTTTTCAGTTTTTCAGGGTCTATCAGATTAGTGATTTTGTTTTTGAATTCACCTTCATTATTTTCAGATGTTCTTTTCAGAATTTCATAATACAAAGGACTTGTGCAACTGCCTGTCCAATGGCTCATAAGACCTGAAGTTGAAATTCCGCCAACATCTCCGCTTTGTTCAACAAGAATAACCTTTGCACCGTTTTTTGCAGCAGTATATGCCGCCGCAAACCCGGAAGGACCGCTTCCGAGAACAAGAACATCGGTATGTAATTTAATTTTTTCAATCATATTTAACACCACAACAAATTCTGATTTGTTGGGATAATTATATCACACATAATCTGAAATTACAATCGGGGGCAGGTGTACCGCCCATAATTATTCATTGTTCATCAGCGAAGCGACTTCATTTTTCATTATTCATTTGAAAATCCGTTCTTGCAGAAATGAATAATGAATGATGAATATTGAAGAATGAATAATGCCAAAAGAAAAGTCACACTTTTGTGCGACTTTTCGGATTTTGTGTATACTTCCCATTTTAGAACCATAGTCCGTTAATTCATCAACAGCTCTACAAATTTGAATTTATTTATCTATATGTACGCTAAAATCTTCTTCCGTATATGCTTTCATTACATTTTGAAAAAAAGCAATATCGTCATCAGATACGCCTATTAGATACATCTCTGTGCCATAATGTGCGCTACAAAATTTGCGCTGTTCACGCTCAACATTGATAGTGAAATATTTTGTCATTTTATTGTATATGCTTTTGTCCGTTGGATTTTCTGACAACAGCTCTGAAATCAATTCCTCAGAAACGATTCCTTTGATAGAAACCTCGTAATTATCTTTCGTTGGGTTTCCATAGAATGATGCTTGTTGTATTTCGGCAACTTCTTCTTTCCAACATCGGATTTCTAAACTATCTCCTATTTGCACGAAATATTTAACAAGCTCTTTCCACCAAAGCGAGGAGATATTATGATCTATCATCTGCAAGCTAATTTCTCTCATATAACACCTCCGTTAAATTCTTACTGGTCGAGATAATAATATCACATTGAAGATAAAATTACAATCGGGTGCGGGCGTTCCACTTGCAATTATTCATTATTCATTTAAAATCCGTTCTTGCAGAAATGAATAATGAATGATGAATACTGAAAAATGAATAATGCAAAAAGAAAAGCCACAGCAGCATAAATGAATAAGTTGAAATCAGAAAAAAGAGGTGATATAATTAAATCAAATTAAAATGGAGAGAAGAACAATGCAAAACAAAATCAAAGACTATGTGTTTTATAAAGCATTTTTTGTAATGACGCTTACAATGGCAGTGCAAAACCTGATAGTTTTTGGCGTCAATCTCGCAGACTCTGTTATGATGGGTGCATACAGTGAGACTGCGCTCAGCGGTGTGGGAATTTGCAACAACATTCAGTTTTTTTTGAATATGGCGGCTTCAGGCGTTGCCTCGGGTATGACAGTTATAGCTTCTCAGTATTGGGGTCAGAAAGAGAAAAAGCCTATTTACAAAGTATCTGCGGTTGCTATGTGGATAAGTTTTGTGTTTTCTGTACTTATTTTTGGATTCGCTGCCATTGCGCCCGAAACTCTTATAAAGCTTTTTACGGATAAGGATGCAGTTATTGAGCAGGCTGTGCTTTATCTGGAAATAATAAAATACAGTTATCTGTTGTTTGCGCTTACAACCATAATGCTTGCAATTCTTCGAAGTGTTGAAACTGTTAAGATCGGTTTTTATGTATCACTTTCATCCTTTGCAATAAACATTCTGCTCAACTATATGTTGATTTACGGTGAATTCGGTGCACCCGAAATGGGAATAAGAGGTGCGGCACTTGCAACGCTTGTTTCAAGAGCGATCGAGTTTGTAGTTGTTGTAATATACATATTGTTTGTTGACAAAAAGCTGAAAATGAAGCTCCGTGACCTTTTTGTGACAGATATGCAGATGTTCAAGGACTATTTCAAAACAGGTTCTCCTCTTATGATGAGCAGTGTTTCGTGGGGAATTGCAATGAGCATTCAGGGAGCAATCATCGGCAGACTTATCGAAAGTGCTATTGCGGCAAACAGTATTGCAACAACAATTTTTCAGGTTGCAACGGTTATCTGCTATGCATCGAGTAACGTTGCCTGTGTGCTTATCGGCAAAACCATAGGTGAAAACAAGCCTTTTGATGTTATTAAACGCCGCAGTAAAAATCTTCAGTTTCTTTTCCTTGCTATAGGAATTGTATCAAGTGCAATTCTGTTGCTGACCAAGAATCTTATACTTGATTTTTATAACGCAACCCCTCAGACTGTTGATATTACAAATCAATTCATATGGGTGCTTTCCGTCACAATTATCGGCACAGCTTATGAAGCACCAAGCCTTTGCGGAATCGTTTCGGGTGGCGGTGACACTTCATTCGTGCTGAAAAACGATATAATTTTTATGTGGCTTATTGTATTGCCGCTCAGTATACTCAGTGCATTTGTTTTTAAATTCCCAGTCGTTGTTACCTTTGCCTGCCTCAAAGCGGACCAGGTGCTGAAATGCGCAGTTGCAGTTGTGAAGGTTAATAAATTCAACTGGATAAAGAAAGTTACAAAAGAATCGTGATAATAAAATTAAGGCTTGTGCGGAAAAACTCGTACAAGCCTTTGTTATATACAAAAATGATAATAGTATCCCGATGATTTAAAGTTTATTGAATTCCTTCTTTTAAGTCGGTGAAGAAATCGTTCGTATAACGGTTCATTTCGTCACATAATGGAATTGTTTCGGGTAAATAGCATTTGTTTTGGTTTAAAACATTCTTTTTCATAAAATCTAATGTATCAATTAACGATTGTCCTCTGACAGAGCCGGTAATCAAGGTTTTTACCACCAAGTATGTTTTTCCGCCTTCTAATACATGGGCATCGTGCAGAATTTTACCCTCAAGAGTTTCGGGGATTTCACTTCTCTGAGATTCCCATGCAATTCTGATTGCTTTGGAAATCATTTCGTCATTATAGTTCTGCTCTGACATCCATTGTCTTATTTTTTGCTCATCACTATATATAAAACCGTGAAAATATGTTGCCAGCTTCAAACATTCTTCATCGACGATGTAATTGCAACGGGACAGAATTTTATCAATCATTTTTTGCACAAGTTCAATATGCCACATATTATGCATAATATCTTTGCCTGCATAATACGGTTCGACAAATTCAATCAAAGTCTTTTCATTCAACATTATTTATACCTCTGCAAATTCTTATTTGTCTGTATGATTATATCACATTGAAGATAAATTTACAATCGGGGGCGGGTGTCCCGCCTACAATTATTCATTATTCATCAGCGAAGCGGCTTCAATATTCATTATTCATTGAAAATCCGTTCTGTACCAATGAATAATGAATATTGAAAAATGAATAATACAAACGAAAATCCGCCCACTTGCGTGAACGGATTTTTGTTTGGCAGTATGTCTCATTTTAGAACCATAGTTCATCATTATCAAAATTGTATGTTTCAAGACAAAAGGTTGAGTTAATTAAAACACTTCTATAAATTGGAATTAGTTGTTGTAAACAAAGCAGATGTGGGGCTGAATAAACTCTCAAAGAACTGATGACACTTCGTACAGAGGTCTTGAATAAATGATAAAATACGCTGCCCGAATGCAGTGAGCGAGTCGCACATATCTTTTATAAAACGCTCAAATTCTGTAAGTCTGTTGTTCTCATCATAACCGTTTTTATCTTTATAGACACGGACGTAATCGATCAGCCATTCTATGGGATAGTTATTTTCGGGTTCATCCCAACCGCTGAAATCAGAATTTATATACATAGACAGAATCATACACATTCTGTATTGGGGTGATTCTATGGTCTTGGCTACTTCTTTTCCGTCTACATAAAATGTTATCCCTTCAGGTCTCCAGTCCATAGCATAGGTGTGGAATTCGTCTACATAATCCATCGGGTCGCCATCCAATTCAACTTTGCTTGCCCATTCGCCAAGATCGGGGTCATCCCAAGCGTGAACCTTGGGTTCAAACACTCTCGGAGATTTAAAAAAGGTTTCCAATACGTCTATTTCACCATTCTGCTGAGAACCTGTTCCGTCGGGACGGGCATCATCCTGTGCACCTATAAACCACCAGGATGCGTATCCGCCGCCTTTGGTGTCAGGCATTTTCATTCGTATCTCAAAGTAGCCGTACTGTGTGGCATATCCTTCATAAGACTCAACTTCCATCTGCTGACTACCGCCGGGATGCAGATGATTCTTTTCCCACGTCTGAATACCGTTGGCTATCCATAAAAGATTATCGGGATCTGTCGAGCCGGGCTGACCGCCGAAATAATCCGGTGAATCTTTTGTGATAAACAGATTCAGATAACCATTCTCAATTTTATACCTAGCAGAGGAGCCTTCTGTGTTGGTAGTACAGTGAGGCAGATATTGCGGCAACCAGTATTCTGTATTTAAAATGCCATCATTAAACTCTGTGCTGAAATCAAGCACATAGCCTTCCTTTTCGGGAACACTATCTTCGGCAGATACTCCTAACGGCAAGCCGACCAGCATTGTTAAAACAAGCAGCAAAGCCATACTTTTTTTGAACATAGTTGGTTATCCTTTCGTGCAAATTCTTATTTGTCGAGATAATTATATCACACTTAATCTGAATTTACAATCGGGTGCGGGGAGCACCTGCAATTATTCAGTATTCATTCGAAAATCCGTTCTTGCAGAAATGAATAATGAATGATGAAGATTGAATAATGAATAATACAAACGAAAATCCGCCCACTTGCGTGAACGGATTTTAGTTTGGCAGTATGTCTCATTTTAGAACCATAGAGTACAACAAATCATACTTTTTGTTATATTTACATTGATTAAAGTTGCGAATTAATTTGAGCCCACACATATATATTATCTGCTTTTGCAATTTCTTTGAATCGTAAAAATCCACTATTGATAAAAACATTATCTGTGTAGGTTATGTTTGAACAATATTTTCCGAACTGAATTCTGCCTTGCGTTGAATTTTTTTCAAAGAATTCGCCAGTATCAATTGTGTTGTTACCAAAAACAAAACCATTTATATTATCCGCCCTGAGCAGCATTGACGGAATGTCCGTAAATTTGTTTGAGCTGATTTCAATATTTGTAAAAACGGCTGTTTCTGCACTTCTGCCTGCAATATTCGTACCGATTTCAATTACCGAACCCCAGTCGCTGTAATTACACTTTTCGAAGGTGTTGTTGCGAATAATAAGATTATTAACGCCCGTGCCCTCCTGCCAGAGAGTAGGCTCAATATCCATTACAACCTTTATTGCCTGAGCCATTGTTTTATAAAATCGGTTGTTCTCGCAAAGTCCGTTTGAGGACTGGAGAAGCAGACCTCTTGCCCTGTTTTCGTGGAAATAATTGTTCCTGATAACATAATTACTGCTGTCACATTCCGTACTGTAAGCAACAAAACCTTCCGAAATACTTTCAGACAGATTTTCAACAACCACTTCTTTTGTTATGCCCTCAAGTGATTTTACAGAAACAATTTTTGCAGTAATATCTGTATTCTCAAACTTTTCGTTTTTGAAAGCAAGAATATCGCCTTCATTCAGTCTCATTGCCGATGCAATAAGCGTAACGGTATTTCCGTTCACATCAGAAACATAACCTAAACCATCATGAACATTAATGGCATCGTCGCCCATTCCGCTTATGTCACAGCCCGAAATATTGAAGCAACCATCGGTGTTCACAATGTGAATCGCATCAGCGGTCAGAGACACGCACCGTTTGTCTTTGTATTCGGGATTAACGCCGATAAAGCTGTTGGTAATCTGAAAATGTGAACAATTATCTTCACAAATATATGCCATGCCGGGACTTCCGTAAATGTTGACATTATCAAATGTTATGTTCTTGCTTTGATTTCTGATGCTGAAGATTGTCCCGTCGTAGACGAAGTGTCTGAGTATGTATGTTTCACCGTCTTCAAAACTGTCCATACAGCCGTTATGAGTAACACGCAAAGTGTTGTCCGCAATCTTCTGAACAGATTTTATGCTTGTTCCGTCCTGATAAAGATAAACCTCTTTTGAAGAATATTCTGCACCGAAAGTATATGTTTCGGGGTCGCATTG
>JAZSLJ010000001.1:0-87117 GCA_045535305.1 Acutalibacteraceae bacterium | reverse complement strand
TCATCGTGAATTCCGTCACCGAAAACATCTTTATTCTGCTTTACATTAATAAATTTCATATCTATCACTCTTTTTATAAAATTGTTATCTCTCTTGCGTTACCTCTGTCTCCACGGTTGGTTACAAACTGCATTGCACCACCGGGTAATCTGCATTCAAAGTCAAAGTGAAGATGTCCCGCAAGCACTGCCTTAATCTGTGGCTCATTGATAACATAATCATAAAACTTTTTTGTAGAAGCGTAAGGCTCTCCTATATCCCCTACAACCTCAGGATGAGCATCAGTATCGGAACCAAGAACACAGATTTCACCATTCCAGAAATCATAGCTTTTTATATAAAGCTCTTTTTCATATAATGGTGCGTGCATAAAGAGAATTACGGGATACCCTTTTGCTACTTCTTTTTTCAGTCGTATAAGTTGGCTTTCTTCAACCTGATGATATGCATCATCTATTCCTACAAAGTTAACACCACCAACTATACGGGAGTTGAAGAAAATGTTGACACCTAAACCGCCGTTCATATCCTGAAGGCTGTTCATACGATAAATCATATCTTCCATTTCACCGTCATATTTTGCATACTCGTGATTACCGGCTATAAAAAGCAGTTTATCGTTTTTGAGAAACTCACGGGCAAATTCAAGACAGGGTTTTGAAATAAAATCAATTAAATCACCTGTATGAACAATTACATCACAGTTTTCTTCGCCATATTTCATTTGATCTTTAAGAGACTGAACACTTGATTCTTTATCACGTTTTTCGCCATGTTTTATCATAGCTTCGCTATCAGTTTCACAATAAAATGGCAGATGTGAATCTGTGATATGCAGAATTTTCAACGGCTTTTCAAGACCGATTGCTATAGTATTTTTCTTAAGTGCCAACATACTTTCACCTTATGCATTTGAATTTGTTGTCTGTTCTACAGTTACGGGAGATTCGTTACTTTCTGCTGCTTTGTTTCCTTCCTCCGCTCTCTGTTTGAGAACCTCCATAACATGAGCGTGCTTTTCGTCGGTATAATCCCAAAGGAACAGATAAGGAAGAGTCATAAGAATGTAACCTGCAAGGTCAAAGCCGATACCGATAATCATGCATTGCATTCTGACATCAGTCATGTAAAGAACATCCCAGTCGGAAGTGAAGCCGACACGGTAGAACATAAGCGGAATGATAAGGGAAACAAGAGTTGTTATAGGAGTTGTGAACCAACTGATAATACCCTGATAAGCCTCCAGTCTTTCCCCTGAAATATACATCTGATAATCCTTAACACGGATATCCGTATCCCTCTGGGCAATGGTTACTGCAGCCTGAAGCACATCGCCTGCGAACAGTACCAGGAATATTGCAAGACCGCAAAGAAAATGTGTATTACCCAGGAAAAGAATAGCCAGAATATAAACCGCATTTCTCACTGCAAGAACAACATATTTAAAAACAACCATCTGCTTATATTCAAAACGTTTTCTTATCCACGGTGCAAGGAAATTACCGGGGTTGCCTGCCATTTTAATAAGAATTTCCGCAAGGGAGAAGAAAAGTCCCGTTTCACGCCAGGTGTAAATAAGAAGAATAGTTTTCATATCAAGCATACCGTTGCCCAGAGAGTCAAGAAGTGATGCAATTTGTGTTATCCAGAGGTATTTGTTCTTAAAAATACCCGATACACAATGCCAGAAAGATAAATACTCTCTGTTTTCAACAGGTGGCATGGGAATTCTTTCCTTTATATTGCGAAGACCTATGAACATAACTCCCGAAGAAACCACAAAGAATATAGGGAGAAGATACTTGAATGTGCCGATATCTTTAATGCCGTCAATGAACATTATACCTGCAACTGTGGGCAGAATAACATTTACGATATTCTGTACCAAGTGACTGATCTGAACCGGGAATGAGCGGACAAACAGTCTTTCCTGCGGGTTGGGACTGATGTTATCTGCAACTGACTGCGTAAAACCTACATAATTAAAAATTGTGTAAAGCTGGAAGAGAAGATAAAGAGTCCATACTCTGTCTGTAAGAGGAAGCTTGTAAAGAGGAAGCTCACAAATAAGAACAACAACGATAATGCACTGAATAACATTTGCATATGCAAAAATTTTATATCTGCCGAGTTTTTTAAAGAGCTTTTTTCTGATAAGGATATTTCTGAAACCGCTCCAACCGTTGCACAGGAAATGAGCACCGAAAATTTTGAAAGTGTTGAAGCTGTTGATACCTCTCCAACGGGTGTCAACAATGGCTGCAATGCCCTCAGGAAGAATAAACGAGAAATCAAAAATCAACATTAACAGACCTAAAACGGTAAATGTCAGATATACGGCATTGTATTTCCGTTCAATTTTTTTAGGTAAAAATCCAAGGTTTGCATCAACACCCATATTGAGAAGATTCCAGAAATAAGTTGATGCAATGAAAAATACGTTTATTGCACTGAAAGTAAGTAGCGGAATTTCGTAGTAATATGCAATCAGATAACATCCCGTACCGAAGGTAAGGAAGCTCTTAAGATAATTCAGGGTGTAATCACCGCCGACTGCGGCAAAAATAGAAAAATATTCTTTATACGGGACATGCTTGCCCTCAGCAGGAGTGTGCCAGTACTTTTTCATTTCCTGAAAAATATTCATTTTTTCTTTGCTTTGTGATTTTGCCATCAGCTTTCAACTCCTTCCTTGATAAGTTCATTGTTTCTTGCAACTGCTTCGTCACGAGTCTTGCCGTACTGCTCTTCGGGAGCAATATTAACAACGGTTTTTTCAATGTTTTTCGGAAGCCAGCTGTCGCCGAATGTTATGTTGTCTGCATTTTCTGCACCCATATAGAATTCTTTAAGATTCGAGCATGCATAGAATGCAAAGCTGTCGATTTCCTTGACTGTGTCAGGGATATACATAACATGGCTCATACCATGGCAATAACTGAATGCATCAGAGCCGATTTTTTCAAAGCCGTCAGGAAGCGTTACAAGACTGATTTTCTCGCACTTGAAAAAAGACATATTACCGATTTCCTTTAAGGTTGAGGGCAATTTAATTTCGGTCAGATTTCCGTTTTTATAAAAGGCACAGGAAGCTATTCTTTCAACACCTTCGGGAATTGTATAGGAAGCGGCTTTGTTTTCTTTCATAATGGGATATACAAGCAGTTTTTTCATATCCTTGGTGAAAAGCACACCGTCAACATCTGTATAATAATCATTTTCTTCGTCAACTTCTATTGCTTTGAGTACTTTGCAATTAAAGAATGAAGTTTCGTCTATGTATTTTACATCTTTACCGATATAAATAACTTCAACATAATCATCGGTATTCATTGTGAACTTACCGACCGCAGAAACGGGCTTTGTTTCGTCAGGATTATTACCATCTGCATCACGGACATAGTCAATATAAACTTCTTTTGTGTTGTTGTTACCGTTGAAGCCGAATAAAACCCAACCTTCATTGCCGGGGATTTCCGCATTTTCTGTCTGATATTCATATTCAAACGGTGCTCTCGCCATTGAGATAAATGAAATGGTAACAGATGCAGCTATAAAAACCACAAGAACAATGATAAATGTTGCCTTTTGCCATGTTTTCAATTTAATCACTCCTTAAATAAGTTCGGATGTATGCGGAACTTTTGAAATTCTCGGTGCAGCGCCTGTAAGATGAGAAATATCACGGTATGCGGGAATTGAACTGTCGTCAAAAATTCCATCGGGAATTTGTGAAGTCCAGCCGTTTTCATCAAATTCAGGAGCTTTGATTCCGAATGAATAAAGAACAATCGCCGCAAGATCTCTGATATTCATTTCTTCAATCTCAGTATTGTTAATGCCTTTGCCTGTCGCCGCAAAGGTTACAAATTTTTCACCGTCTGTCCATCCGCCATGACTTCCACCCTCGCCGTTTCCGGGATTTGTTCCGCCATGATCAGCTATGACGATAAAAAGAGTGTCATCAATTATTCCTGCATCTTCCGCTGCTGAGTGAACATCGTTTATAAGCTTGTCAACTTCGTGCATACGCTGAAGATGTTCACTTGTGCCGTAGCCGTATTTATGACCGGCACCGTCAACGCTGTCAAACTGAATAAAAATGAAGTCAGGCTTCTTGCTGCGGATATAATCACATATAATCGGCGTAAGTTTGTCATCATTTGCTGTATCGTGAGAAACACCAAGATTGTTTTCAACAATTCCGTGGGTAATAGGATTCCAATCGCAATATGAACCGAGTTCAGCTTCAGGATAAGCCTCTTTGATCCGACGGAAAAGCGAAGGAAATGATGAATCTGTGGGATATGGAGTTGACTCCACAATACCGTTTGTAAGCTTATGAACCTCAGGACCAACGCCGAGAAGCATTGAGCCCCAGCATTCAGCACTGATTGAAGGTTTTGAAGACAATGCATTATATGTAACAGTTCCGTTTGCAAAAATGCGATCAAAATTCGGTGTATCGGCATCTTTGATAAACGAGCCTGCGCCGTCAATTCCGACAACAATTACATGAGAGTGTTTTCTGTCCATATTATCCCTCCAATATTAAATATTGCATTTTCTTGTATTTATATTTTATTATAATACAAAATTTTTCACAAAACAATACATTTTTTTTGTGTTTTTTTGTATTTTTTTGCCACTGTTTTTATATTTCCGAATTTTCACATAGCCGGCAACCATAGCTACCAACTTTTTTGTCAAAATCACACCCATTTATAAAATAACTTAAAAAGCTGAACAAGACCGGGAAAAACAGACAATACAAATTGGATCTGTTCAAATCAGTGAGTAACTCAGACCTTTGAAAAATATTTTACCGCAGGCAAATTATTGTTTATCTTAAACATATAAAATCAGACCGTCATCAAACGGTCTGAAGTATTATTACTTAATTTCTGAAAGCTTGACAGGTCTGCCTTCGTTTGCTGATTTTTCAGCAGCAAGAGCAATCTTGACAGACTGAAGACCTGCATGAATACCGACAGGTGTTTCTTTGTCGTTTACACAACAATCAACAAACTGTCTGACTTCTTCTGAGAAAGAACCCATATATCTTTCAAGGAAGAAATAGAGCGGTTTTTCACCTGTAACACCATTAGCATCAGAAATAACAGCAGTTGAAAGTGTATCGTTTGCAGTTGCTACCATACCCTTTGAGCCGAAAAGCTCTGCTCTCTGGTCATAGCCGTACATTGCCTGACGGGAGTTATCAATAACTGCAAGAGCTCCGTTTTCCATTTTCATTGAAATGATTGCGGTATCAAAATCACCGTATTCACGGATGCCGGGATTGATAAGAGCATCAGCATAAACATAAAGCTCTTCAACATCACTGTTTGTAAGGAAGCAAGCCATATCAAAATCGTGAATTGTCATATCAAGGAAGATGCTTGCCGCACAATAGCCGACAGGAGGTGCTTGCGGGTCACGGGATGTGATTTTAAGAATCTGAGCATCACCGATTCTGCCTTCATCGTAAGCCTTGCGGACTGCTGCAAAGTTATGGTCAAAACGACGGTTGAAGCCAACCTGGAATTTAACCTCAGGATGCGCCTTGAGAGCATCTGCAATTTCAAGAATCTTGTCAACTGTATTTGCAAGAGGCTTTTCACAGAAAACATGTTTACCTGCATTGATTGCTTCAATTGAAATAGGAGCGTGAGTATCAGTTGAAGAACAAACTAGAACAGCATCAATTGTTTCATCCTCAATGATTTTCTTATAATCTGTGTAGATTTTTTCAACGCCGAATTCTTCACAGAATGCCTTTGTTTCGTCATTCATAAAGGGGTCTGCGATTGCAGTTACAACTGCGTTCTTTACGTGATATGAAATTGATTCAAGGTGAACCTTTCCGATGCGTCCTGCACCGATGATGCCGATTTTAATCATATAATCTATTTCCTTTCAAAATAATCCAAATTAAATTGTGCCGTCCCATGTGGAAACTTCTGTTTTCTTGAGTTCTTCTTCATCAAACCAACGTGTTGTTACACATTTGCTTTCTGTGAAGAATCGATAAGCATCCTTGCCGAGACAGTGAAGATCGCCGAAGAATGAATCCTTATGACCTGAGAAGGGGAAAAATCCGATAGGCACGGGAATACCAACGTTAACACCGACCATACCGCCATGAGTATGACGGGCAAATTCTCTTGCATAGTGACCGTTCTGTGTAAAAATTACAGAACCGTTTGCGTAAGGATTAGCATTCATAACTGCAATACCTTCGTGGAAATCTTTGACTCTCTTTACGCAAAGAACAGGTCCGAAAACTTCATCTCTGCCGATTGTCATATCTTCTGTTACATTATCAAAGATTGTGGGGCCTACAAAGTAGCCGTTTTTGAGTTCTTCGGGAAGTTCGGGATTTCTGCCGTCAAGAACAAGTGTTGCACCCTCTTTAACACCTTTTTCGATATCTGCAACAACTTCGTCATAGTGCTTCTTATATGTAAGAGGTCCGAGTTTCGAAGTTTTATCAACTGATTTGCCGACTTTAATGTTCATTGCCTGTTTTTTGAGTTCAGCTACAAATCTGTCTGCAATTGATTCCTGAACAACACAGCATGAAAGAGCCATACAACGCTGACCTGCGCAACCGTAAGCAGAGTTGATAATACCGGCAACAGTTCTCTCAATGGGAGCATCTTCAAGAACAAGTGCATGATTCTTAGCCTGACAAAGAGCCTGAACTCTCTTACCCGCTTTTGCTGCTCTTTCATAAATAAGTTTACCTACGGGAGTAGAACCTACGAATGTGATACCCTTGATGTCGGGATGGTCAAGAAGAGTGTTGATTTCATTTCTTGAGCATGTAACAACGTTGACAACGCCATCGGGCATGCCTGCTTCTTTATAAAGTTCTGCAATTCTTAATGCAGTTCTCGGTGTGAGAGAAGCAGCTTTAAGAACGATTGTATTACCGCATGCAACACAAGTGGGAACCATCCAACCGAAAGGAATCATTGCGGGGAAATTAACAGGAACGATGCCTGCAAAAACACCCATTGATTCACGGTAAAGAGTTGTATCAAAGCCTGCAGAAGCATCCATAAGGCTTTCACCCATCATAAGAGAGGGAACCTGAGTTGAAAGCTCTGTACCTTCCTTAGCCTTGAGAACATCACCTTCAGCTTCACTCCATACTTTTCCGTTTTCTTCTGCAACAAGAGTTGTGAGTTCTTCCATATTTTTAATAAGAAGGTCGCGTACATTATAAAGAATCTGAGCTCTCTTGATAGCGGGTGTAGCACTCCATGCAGGGTAAGCTGCTTTTGCTGCTTCGACTGCTTCAAGTACTTCGTCATTTGTACAGCAGGGAGCCTGACCTGTAACTTCACCGGTACTGGGGTTATGAAGATCATACCAGACATCTGTCTTGGAATCTTTGAATTCACCGTTTACAAAATACTGTAATTTTTCCATCTTTTTTCTCCTTGTATTAAAGTCCACTCTTTTCAGAGATATATTTTCTTGCTTTTACTGCATATTCAAAGGGATTTGCCTTTGCAGGATCCTGTTCAGCTTCAACAAGAACATAGCCTTCGTAATCATTTTCTTCAAGAACCTTGAAAATAGGCTCAAAGTCGATTGTACCGTCACCGGGAACTGTGAATGTACCCATTCGTACGCCCTCCAGGAAACTGAGTCCGTTCTTCTTTACTTCAGCAACAACTTCCGGACGGATGTCCTTAAGATGAACATGCTTGATTCTCTTTATGTATTTCTTAAGAACCGCCATGTAGTCTTCACCACAGTATGCAAGATGACCTGAGTCGAAGAGAAGGTTGAACAGATCAGGATCTGTGTTTTCCATAAGTCTGTCGATTTCTGCCGCTGTCTGGACAACAGTCCCCATATGATGATGGAATGTAAGTGTGATTCCCATATCCTTTGCGACTTTACCGAGCTTGTTAAGACCTGTGCAGAGCATATCCCACTCTTCGTCGTTCATAACATACTTTTCATCAAAAACAGATTTGTCTGTGCCCTGGATTGAATGTCCCTGTTCGGAAACCCCCACAACCTTTGCACCCATTGCCTTAAGGAATGTGATATGCTTGATAAATTCAGCTTCTGTTTCTTCATAAGGCTTAGTTGTAAGGAATGTTGAGAACCATGCGTTACAGATCTGAATTCCTCTGATGTCAAGATACTTATGAAGTTCATCGGGGTCTTTGGGGTATTTGTTACCTACTTCACAGCCTGTGAAACCTGCAAGTGCCATTTCGGAAACGCACTGCTGGAATGTGTTTTCAGCACCGAGATCAGGCAGATCGTCATTTGTCCATGCAATAGGAGCTATACCGAGTTTTACTTTGTTTTTGTCAAGCATATCAATACTTCCTCGCTTTTTTGAGATTTTCTGTTTTATTTTTATAAGCAGCTCGTACACTTTCACTTTCGGAAACTGAAGCAAGGCCAACATTCCACCATGCACCGTAGCCGTCTGTCATTGATTTGGGAAGAACCTTAATGTCTATAAGTGTTGAAACTGTCTGCTTTTTGCTGTCTTCAAGAGCAAATTTAAGATCTTCAAGAGTTTTTACGGTATAAGTCTTACAACCGTAACCTGCGGCACTCATAGCAAAATCCATAGGCATAAGGTCACCGAGGAGTTTGCCGTTTTCGTCTCTTTTTCTGAACTCTGTTGCAAGATTACCGATGCCGTTGCTCATCTGAAGATTGTTGATACAGCCGAAACCTGAGTTATCAAAAATGAGAACATTTATCTTTGCGTTTTCCTGAATTGAAGTTACAAGTTCTGAGTGAAGCATGAGATAACCACCGTCACCGCAGAAAGCATAAACTTCTTTGTCGGGATGGGCAAGTTTCGCACCGAATGCACCAGCAATCTCATAACCCATGCAGGAATAACCGTATTCCATGTTATATGTATAAAGACTTTCGGAAGTCCACATTCTCTGCATATCACCGGGAAGTGAACCTGATGCTGCAACAGCAACAGCATCTTTATCAATGTTGTTTCGGATATATGCAAGAGCCTGAGTCTGAGTCAGAGCTGAACCGTACATCTCAACAAATTCGGGAATTGTCTTGTCATAACGTGCTTCGATAAGAGGCTTGAAGTTTTCATCGTATGCATAAGATGAAAGCATTTCCATTTCATTATTCCATGCTTTTTTAGCATTGTCATATTCATCTGTATATTCTGATTTGTAGCCTATTGCCGAAAGAACTTCGGTAAGTTTAAGAAGTGTTGCTTTTGCATCGCCTACAGCCTTTGTTGCACCGAGTTTATAGGCATCAAAACGAGATGTATTTATTGTAACAACTTTCTTTTTGGGATAAAGCGACTTTGAAGCCGTTGTGAAATCGGAAAATCTTGTACCGATACCGATGATACAGTCTGCAATCTTTGCAACATCGTTACCTGATGAGTTACCGGTAACACCGATACCGCCCATATTGTAACGGTTTGATGAGAATGTTGCACTCTTACCTGCCTGAGTTTCACCGTAAGGAATGTTGAATTTTTCGCAGAAATCAATAAGTGCCTGACCTGCTTCGGAATATCTTACACCGCCACCGCAGATAACCATTGGTTTCTTTGAAGATGCGATAACTTCAGCAATATCCTCGATTTCTTCATCGGGGGCTGTAACTCTTGTTATTCTGTGAACTCTCTTTTTAAAAAATTCTTCGGGGTAATCGTATGCTTCACCCTCAACATCCTGACAAAGTGATACACACACAGCACCTGTGCAGGAGGGATCTGTGAGCACTCTCATTGCATTTATCATAGCCGACATAAGCTGTTCGGGACGTGCGATTCTATCCCAGTATCTGCAGACAGGCTTGAAAGCATCATTTGTTGTGATTGCAAGCGAATAAGGCTGTTCAAACTGCTGAAGAACGGGGTCGGGCTGACGGGTTGAGAATGTGTCAGCAGTAAAGAGAAGAAGAGGGACATTATTAACAGTAGCAGTTGCTGCCGCTGTTACCATATTTGCAGAACCCGGTCCTATTGATGAAGAACAAGCAATAATTCTTCTTCTGTTGTTTTCTTTTGCATAAGCAGTTGCGGCGTGAGCCATACCCTGCTCATTCTTACCCTGATAAACACGAAGTGAACCGGGATTTTCGTCAAGAGCCTGACCTAAGCCTACAACAATACCGTGTCCGAAAACGGTAAAAATACCATCTACAAACTTATTTTCCTTACCGTCGAAGGAAACATACTGATTGTCAAGAAATTTTACAAGTGCCTGTGCGGTTGTCATTACGGGCATATGATTGCCTCCTTAAATTTATTCTTTTGTGAGCCATTCATGCTCAGGGGAAACAAATCTTGTTGTTTTATACCAGGGATCACCGTCAAGATGACGGATCATCCACACATAATACATATTATATCCGGGAGCTACAACCTGCTGATGGTCTTCACCGTCGTGAATGAAGCAAGCAGAAGAATCAACGCTCTTATACACTTCATCAGCATTGAAGCATGCACCGAACCCCTGCGGTTTATCGAATCTGTAATAGTAAACTTCAGGCTGAGGATGATGATGCGGCGGATAACTGGACCATCTGCCGGGTTTATTGAAAACTTCGCCCATTACCATATTTGAATAGGGTGCATTGTCGGGATCAAACATCGTTGAAACAACTCTGTGTCCTGCACCGTCCCACTGTCCTTTACCGAATTCCTGATAGAGACAATTATCGGGATTATAGAAAACCGTATCAAATTCTTTGTCATTATCAGTCTGCTGAATTACAATTTCGCTGTATTCATCAGCAGTAACAGTAAAAGCTGTATTCTTTGAAGCATGAATACAATAAGGTTTCATTTCAAATGGATCTTTTCTTTTTCCGCTTTCTTTGTTGCCGTTCCATTCAAAAGTAACTGCACCTGCCACAAGCAGAACTGCTGTTTCGTTATCCTTTTCGCAAAATGAAATGCTCTCTCCTGCTTTCAAGTATTTAACCTTAATGGTCATAAGCATATCGGCATTTTTGCCATTCATTTCGCACAGGATTTTTTCGTTATTCTCATTTAAAACGGGTATTTCAAACATCTATATACCTACTTTATCGTTAGTTATATCACCGTTGCCGTTTATTGGGATTGTCTCACCGGAATATGTATGCCTGGAATCAAATCTTACATACAGTCAACATCATTGAGCTTAGCTGACTGTTCAGCAGCAAGAATATTGTCTTTTGTCATATCCTTGAATCCGGTTTTAAGCGCGGACAACCATCTCTCCGTAAAGGGCCTTTTCCTCTGCAATGAATTTTTCTACAGCTTCGAGTGAAGGCATTGCGGCTGAACAGCTGTGTGCAGAAACAAGCATTGATGCAGAAGCAGAACCGTATTCTAGTGCATCAATAATTTCACATCCGTCGATAAGAGCTCTTATGAAAGATGATGCGTAACCGTCACCGCCACCGAAGCCTTTGAGCATCTTAACAGGGAAAGGTTTTATTGAATAACTGTTGCCGTCATTGGTGTATGCAGTTGAGCCGTCTTTACCGTGCTTGATAACAACTATCTTTGCCCCATAGGAACACCAGAGTTTTGCACTTTCTTCGTCTGATGAACATACACCTGTTATAGCTTCTGTCAAGTCAAATTCCTCACGGGAACCGAGTATTATATCTGCATTTCTTGCTACCATTGAATAGTAAACAGAAATTTCATCCTTATTCTTCCATGTGTAGGAACGGTAGTCTATATCGAAAATGAGAGGAACGTTATTTTTCTTTGCAAGCATCATAGCCTTGAGTGCAGCTTCTCTTGAGGGAGACTGACAAAGAGCTGTGCCTGAAATCAGAAGAGCTTTTGTTCTCTTGATGTAATCTTCATCAACGTCATCAGGATGAAGCATAAGGTCTGCAACACCTTCACGGTACATAAGGATACTGCTTTCCGTGGGGCTTTTGATTTCAGTAAAAGTAAGACCTAAGTTTTCACCGTTTGTGCAACGTGTGATATGGCTTACATCAATACCGTCATTTTTGAAATAATCAATTACATAATCACCGAACTGATCATCTGAAACCTTGCCGATAAAGCCGACTTTCTTGCCGAGTCTTGCCATTCCTACTGCAATATTTGCAGGTGAACCGCCAACGTACTTATTGAAATTACTGCTCTCGGACAGGGGTTTGTTCATGTCTGTGGGGTTAAAGTCAATTGCAACTCTGCCAAGAGGTATAAGGTCAAATTCTTTACTCTGGTCAAAATCGATGTATTTCATTTTTATCTCCTTACCGTCGTATAACATCTTTACGACAATTTTTGTTTAATACAGTTTCATTAAATTGTTAAAAAACAGACAAAAACAAGGTCTGTCAATACAAAATTTTTATTTTCTTACACATATATTATAAAATTTTACAACAATTCAAATCAAGTCAAATGTATTGCAAATTATAGACAAATATTGCGATTATTTAT
This sequence comes from Acutalibacteraceae bacterium, assembly GCA_045535305.1. Taxonomy (GTDB): domain Bacteria; phylum Bacillota; class Clostridia; order Oscillospirales; family Acutalibacteraceae; genus UBA1081. The sequence continues at coordinate 74,678 of JAZSLJ010000001.1, read as the reverse complement.
TATAAACGATTATAATTTCATATAAAAAAACACCGCAGGAAAACGGTGCTTTTAAGTCATGTATTTTTTCTGTAATCATACGGTGTCATATGCATTATCTGAGCAAAAACACGGTTGAAAGACCGTATAGAACCAAACCCCACTTCCTCTGAAATGCTTGCAATGCTTTTATCAGTTTTTCTGAGCAGTTCACAGGAATCATTGATTCTGAGCAAATTGATATACCCCGTAAAACTGATCCCTAATTTTTTATTAAGCAGATGTGATATGTGGTATTTACTCAGATGCAGATCATCCGCAATATCATCAAGCGTCAATTCACGGGCAAAATTAAGTGAACAATAATTAATAATACTCTGCAATGTTGCGGTATTACTTTTTATCCGTGGAGTCAGAGAGAGTTTGGGAAGCATGAGTGCCAGCGCATGATTGATAAGCCCCGCATAATAAGTATCTTTATACTCACCCTGATATCTGACAGCCTCTGATAATATCCTGAGAACTTCATCATTTTCATCAAGCCTGAGAATATTCTTTCCCGGCACATTATCATATAAAAGATCCTTTATTCCGAAACAACAGTCAGGAATTATTGTAAAAAGGTAATATTGTCCTGATTCTGACCTTTCATAACAATGTACCTGATTCGGAAAGCACACAAAAAGATCTCCGTCGGATATTGTCATATAATTATTGTCTATAAACAGGTGTGACTCACCTTTTATGACATAGATTATTTCCAGTTCTTTATGCAGATGAGGAATAGGCTTGAGAAAATCCTCTGCCCATACTTCAACGTGTTTGGTTCTGTTTTCATATACGACATTATTGTCCATTACATCACAACCGTATTATCAGTCTTTATATTTTACCTTTCTTAAGCCAAATATTCTTACTATAAGGTGTCCCGAGCCATGTAAAAATCTTTCTCTCAGACCTTTAACGGACGGGCTGTTGTTTTACCAAAAATCAATTTATCCATTGTTTTATTTATTAAGAAATATTTTTATGTGTTTTTTTATATTTTCGCAAACTGCAGATGCCATATCAGGTGAAAGTGTAAAATAATCGGGCTTTTCCACATTTGAAGTATATTCTTTTGCCTTATTTGCAAGTGCATCAAAACTTGCTGTTGCGATGTTGATTTTTCTGATACCGAGAGAAATTGCTCTTTTGAACATTTCATCCGTGATGCCGGTTCCGCCATGAAGCACAAGCGGAGTATCAACCTTTTTGTAAATTTCTTCGAGAACATCAAAACGAAGTTCGGGAAGTACCGGGTAATTTCCATGTGCATTACCAATTGCCACAGCAAGGCAGTCAATACCTGTCTTTTCACAGAATTCAAGAGCTTTTTCGGGATCTGTACACATTATTTCGTGCTTTGCACTGTCGCCTTCATTACCACCCACAACACCGAGCTCTGCCTCAACTGTTGCACCGTACTTATCGGCTTCAGCACGAACTTGCTTGGTAAGCTCTATATTCTCTTCAAAAGGAAGAAGTGAACCGTCAAGCATGACTGATGTAAAACCGTATTCGAGTGCATTTTTTATACAGTCCATTGTAAGACCATGATCAAGATGCACCGCAACGGGAACTTTTGCATTTTTCGCTGCGGATACCATCATAGGAGCCATAAGATGTATCGGTGACTGTTGCATTCTCTTTTCTGCAATCTGAAGAATTATGGGTGTATTCATTTTTTCGGCAGCTCTGACAGCACCGATAACCATTTCCATATTACCTACACTGAAAGCACCGACTGCACAGTTATTTTTTTCTGACCATTCCAGAACTTCTGTCATTTTTACAAGTGACATAACAACACCTCACTTCAATAATCACAATTACTGTCATTTTACATCTTTTTAAGAAACAAATCAACATATATATTGAAAATATAGAGTAGTTTTATAAAAAACAAAACGGTTTTCAGACAGCCTGAAAGGAGCAGATTTCAATAACATATGCTCCTTTTGTCTGCATAAATATCTGTTTTTCCCAATTTTTTGATATCGGTAATTATTACAATGATTGTGATACTTGCGGTGGTTTTTGGAGTTTTTCTGACGGCTCATACATTGTCTGCTGCAGTGTCTGCCGAAGCAAGAATGATACCAATTTACAATGTTGACACAGATGAAAACAAGGTCGCAATTACTTTTAATTGTGCTGTCGGATATTCGGATATTGACAGCATTCTTGCAATACTTGACAAGTACGATGGGAGTTAAACCACCGGCAACGGTTGGAAATGCCTGTATATAGGGCTTTTTGAAGCACTAAAACTAACGAACGGAGCAGAAAATCTGCTCCGTTTTTGCGTAATATGTTCAACAACAAGTTTTATTTGTGGTTGTGTATATTAAACAACTGATCTTTATTCCGCAGCCTTGATCACAATACCCTGACCGGCGGTGATGTCAAGCTCGATCTGACCTGAGCAGACATTCGCCTTACATATGAAGCGATTGCCATTGGGCGTAATTTCATAAATGTTCGCTCCGGTGAACGCCGCGTCGGGTACATTCCATTTACCGTTCTTTCCGTTTTCGGAATAAGCGACGAAGGTTTTATTATCTTCGGTCAGCGGCAGAATCACATCATTGCCCTGCTTGAGCACAATGCCGTTCTTCGAAATGGACTTGTCTTCAGCACGGCTGATGACGCCGTCCGCAAACTGCACGGTATACTTCTTCTCATACTCTGCATCAGGGTTTTCCGTGTAGCTGAGTCGCTTATATCGGTTGAGGTAGACATAAGGCACATGATAGGTGCAGAATTCCTTGATGAACACAGGCCCCCATACATCGGCGTCATTTCCATTCTTCATCCAGATATCCTCGCCGTGCATCGTACCATAGAATACAGGCATCAGCGACTTGTCGTTGACATGACCGCTGTAAACGGATGGATCGATGTCGATACACTCCTGTATGCTAACCTGACTGGTCCACCAAGTTGCGGGAATCTTGCCCAAAGTATGAATAGGCATGTCTTCCCAACGGGTTTGAGTCATATCCTCGCCCGCCTGCGAATACATTTTGCGGTTTGGATGGGTGATGGATTCATTGCGGAAATGATCCTCGCGGTAGGTATATTCACTGGTAACTTCGATGCCGAGGGAATAGATGTAGTCCAGCATCTTATCGCGGGCTTCGTTCTGTTCCTCAATATAAGTCCTGGGATTCAGACTTTCTGCGATGCAGAAGTTGTCCAGATGCACAGTACCGGCTTCGCGGATGGGAAGCACTTCACAGAAGCGATCAAACAGCCGTTTGAAAATTCCGCTCTCCCAGAGTTGCTTGTAAGATGTCTTATAGCAGTTGCGATTGTTCAGAATCTGAAGCACGGCAGGCTTTCCTTCAATGTCATTGCAAATGGCGTTTGCCGTAGCAAGTTCATCGAAAATACCCTCCTCCGAAACGACGTCAGAAACGTTGGCATGCACACTGACAACAGTATTATACTTCTTCGACTCTTCAATCAGCCACAGGATGCTATCGCGTCCGGTTGCGTCGCAGTCACGCTTGAGAAAGTCGTTGACAACATCCATTTCAGGCCAGCAGTCGTCGTGACCTAATCCCTGCCAGCCGACGAGGTAGATAATCTTCTGAATGCCCTGAGTGATATTATCCACAGTCTTGATGATTTCCAGCGCCTGTTCAAAGTTAATAAGCACCTTTGAGCAGTTATTCGGATAATCCGGCTCAGAGAGAAACATCTTCATCCAAAGAGTCTTTGAATAATTATAGTTGAACTTGAAATGCATACAATCATACTCCTCGATATTTCATATAATCTTAGTATAACATTATACAAAAGCATTTGCAATACTGTTTACAAGATGGTCTTCTCACATCAGATGTATGGCTCTCTTCTGATAAACTTTCGTCTTGACGGATATAAAGTTCTGTGCTATATTGCACTTAACATCAAAATGAAAATCACTGATTTTACAAAGGAGAATTTTTCAATGAAACTTCAGGATATCCAGATGCGCGATCCATATATTTTCGTCGAGGACGGACGTTACATAATGGTCGGTACCACCGATCCAAGCTGCTGGGCAGAGGTTGGCTACGGCTTCAACGCCTTTGTGAGCAATGATCTCATTGACTGGACACCGATGGGACCCGTATTTGAAAAGAGTCCCGACTTTTGGGCAACCAAAAACTTCTGGGCACCCGAACTGCATAAATTCGGCGGCTGCTACTATCTGCTTGCTTCCTTCAAATCGAACGACCGCTGCCGTGCTACCTGTGCTCTGAAATCCGATTCGCCGCTGGGTCCTTTCCGCCCCTTTGGCGCAGACCAGTTGACTCCGAAGGACTGGGAATGTCTTGACGGTACGCTGCATGTGGATGAAAGCGGCAAGCCGTGGCTGGTATTCTGCCATGAATGGGTGCAGGTAGGCGACGGCGAAATATGTGCAGTTCCGCTGAAGGATGATCTTTCCGGTCCCGACGGCGAGCCTGTCGTGCTTTTCCGTGCTTCCGAAGCCAAGTGGGTTGTCGAAATCCACAGTGGCGACATCTGTGGCAGTGTGACGGACGGTCCGTTCATGTTCAAAAACGCATCCGGACAGCTGTGCATGCTGTGGAGCAGCAATGGCGCGGAGGGCTATGCCATCAGCTATGCAGTCAGTGAAGGTGATGTTCTCGGACCGTGGAAACAGACTGATGAGCCCTTATTCGGCAAGGACGGCGGACATGGCATGCTGTTCACCTCTCTTGAAGGTCAGCTCATGCTTTCGATTCATTCTCCCAACAATACGCCCTGCGAACGCCCGCTGTTCATCCCTGTGAAGCTCACTAAAGACGGTCTGGTTCGCGCAGATCGGAACAAAACCATCATCCTGTGTACAGAGTAATGCCCTGCACATGTTTCAGAAGGGAAAATTATGCTGTATCCTAAGAAAAAAGAACCGCTTACACCCGAACTTTTTCAGAATCCCACCCGCGAATACCGTGCCGCTCCATTCTGGTCGTGGAATACCAAGCTGGATACCGACGAGTTGTGCTGGCAGATCGAGCAGCTGAAAAAGATGGGATTCGGCGGCATCAACATTCATTCCCGCACCGGAATGACAACTGAATACCTGTCTGAAGAATTTATGGACTGCGTCAAAGCCTGCATTGATAAGGCCGAGGCTGAAGACATGCTGACCTGGCTATATGACGAAGACCGTTGGCCCTCCGGCGCTGCAGGCGGACTGGTGACCAAAGATCATCGTTTCCGCGAACGCTTTCTACTTCTTTCCCACGATGAACCCGACAGCGAGCCTCTGGCAGTATACGATATTGTTCTCAATCCTGACGGCACGCTTGCGAAAGGCGAACGTATTGAAAAGAGCATGCCTGCCGAAGGCTTCAAGCTGTATGTTTCCATCAAGATTGCAGAAGACAATCCATGGTACAATGGTCAGGCGTACCTGAATACCATTGATCCTGCCAGCGTGCAGGAGTTTATCAAAGTTACTTACGATACCTATTACCGTGCTGTCGGCGATCGCTTCGGCAAGAGTGTGCCCGCCATGTTCACCGATGAGCCGCACAATCCTCCGAAGAACAATCTGACCTACGCGGATGATACCGAGCCCGTCATTCTGGCATGGGCGGACGATCTTGCAGAAACCTACACTGCTGCCTGCGGCGAGGATCTCTTTGAAAAACTACCCGAGCTGCTTTGGGATCTGCCGGACGGCAAGGCATCCTCCGCCCGATATCATTATCACAACCATATCACCGACCGGTTCGCAGAAGCCTTTACCGATCAGATCGGCGCATGGTGTGCCGAACACGGCATCATGTTCACCGGTCATGTTCTTGGCGAGGACACCCTCGGACAGACTCATTCGATGGGCGAAGCCATGCGCTCTTACCGTGCGTTCCATCTGCCCGGTATAGACATTCTTGCCGACGGTCGCGAGTTCAACGCTGCCAAACAGGCGCAGTCTGTCGTCCGCCAGTACGGACGCGAGGGAATGCTGTCCGAGCTATACGGCGTGACCAACTGGGATTTCGACTTCCGCCATCACAAGTTGCAGGGCGACTGGCAGGCAGCGATGGGCGTGACCATCCGTGTGCCGCATCTTTCGTGGGTTTCCATGAACGGCCAGTCAAAGCGCGATTATCCCGCAACATTCAATTATCAGGTTCCGTGGTATAAGGAATACCCTTACATCGAAGATCACTTTGCGCGGCTGAACACCGCTCTTACCCGAGGCAAGGCACACTGCCGTGTCGGTGTGATCCATCCGATCGAAAGCTATTGGCTTCACTGGGGTACAAAAGAAAACACCGAAGAAATCCGCAAACAGATGGATGCCCGTTTCAAGGATTTAACCGAATGGCTGCTCAAGGGGTTGATCGATTTTGATTTCATCTCCGAATCCCTGCTGCCCGAGCAGTGTCCTACGGATTTTGATCTCTGCAATGGTTTCCCTGTCGGCGAAATGATCTATGAAACTGTCATCATTCCTCCTGTTGAAACGCTTCGCACCACCACCATCGAACGCCTTCAGCGATTTATCTCAAACGGCGGCCGCGTTATCTTCCTGGACGATGCACCGGCTCTGGCAAATGCCGTTCCGAGCGAACTTCCCGGGCAACTCTATTCCAACAGCGAATACTGCTCCTTTGATCGTGTAAAAATTCTCGACCGCCTGAACGATATGCGCGATGTTGAAATCCGCGATGAATCCGGTGTCCCGACCGACTATCTGCTGTATCAGATGCGTGAAGAAGGTGAGAACCGTTGGCTGTTCGTCTGTCACAGCGATAATCCCGCAAATCCTGACGTGCCTAAGTTGCATCATCTTCGTATCCGCATGCGCGGCGAGTGGGAGTTGACGCTTTACAACACGCTTAGCGGAGAAATCTTTCCAGCTGCGGCAAGTCACAGTTACGGCCGGACGGTCTATGAAACGCCTTTCCACGACCATGATTCTCTGCTTCTGCATATGACGCCCGCAAGAGAACTTTCTGTCGGAAAACCCACGGTCAAAAAAAACACAAAACGCGAGCTTGTTTGTCGTTTTCTGAAGAAGATGGAATACGAGCTTGAAGAACCCAACGTCCTTCTGCTCGACATGCCCGAATATGCTCTTAATAACGAGCCATATCATCCTGCTGAAGAAATCCTTCGTCTTGATGACATCCTGCATGACCGCCTTGGCTGGTCCCGCCGTGCCAATCAGGCCGTACAGCCGTGGGTGTCGGTCGATAAAACAATGCCGCACACCTTGCGTCTGCGCTACACCTTTGAAAGCGAAATACAGATTGACAGTGCAGCGCTCGCGCTTGAAAATGCCAACACCTGCTCTGTTACGCTCAACGGCACGCCGACCAAACACATCGATGGCTGGTATGTAGACAAATGCATCGGCATGCACATGCTTCCTCCCATAGTTCCGGGATTGAACGTGTTGGAAATCATCATGCCATACGGAAAGACAGCAAATCCCGAAGCGATCTATGTTCTGGGAGATTTCGGCGTTGAAGTTCATGGAACATATTGCACGCTGACCGAACGCCCCAAAACCATCACCTTCGGTGATATCACCCGTCAGGGTTTCCCGTTCTACGGCGGCAATCTGACCTATCGAATGAAAACGGAGCTTGCTCCCGGCAGATACGAACTTGAGGTCAGCTCCTATCGCGCCCATTTGCTGCGAGTAACCGTAGATGGCGTGGATCAGGGAGCGTTGGTCTATGCACCATACCGCATTGTCTTTGATGTTACCGCCCACGGCGAACACACCATCGAGCTGAAGTTGTTCGGCAGCCGCATCAATACTTTCGGACAACTGCATCACACATGCAAAGAGGGTGTCTGGTGGGGTCCCGGCTCATGGCGCACCAAAGACAGCGAATGGACCTATGAATACAATCTCTGGCAGCAGGGCATTCTGAAATCGCCCGAAATATTCAATACATGAGCTTTTCGCTAATGCTTATTGTGCGGTTGGCTGGATGAGGTATCTTCCTATGCCAATGGAAGATTGGGTAAAGCGTCTTGATATGTTCCTTGAATTTACCGGCTTCCCTGCTCAGACAATTCAGCACGAAATTTATCATTGTGAGAAGTCTTAACAACAAAAAGGACTACATTCCTACCTTTTCGGTTAGTTTGCAGTCCTTTTTTCTTTCAGGCTGTTTACAGCCCTTTATTTAAACCTTAAATGTCATTGTCACAGGTTCTGATTTATACTTATATGCACTTTCAGCTGTGACTGTGAGAGAGTATGTCTTTCCTTTTTCAAGGATGTCTTTTCCGACGGTAAAGCCGTCTGTATTTTCATCATCAATGATGTAGTAGGGAGCGACAAAGTCTGTTTTGTACACTTCTTTGCCCTTTTCGTCGGTGATTTTAACATCATATCCGTGAACGATGTATCCATCAGGGACTTCTGCTTCCGTAAATGAAATTCTGTAATTGCCGTTTTCATCGGTTACGGCAGAAGCCTTTGCATTTTCAGGGAAAACGGGAGTTTCATCGTGAGCTTTCATGTTTTTGTATGTATAGGCAAAAGTGTCTGCGTCGTTCACATTTTCAATGAAGTAATCGCAGAAGAATGTGTCTGAAATCAGGTCATAGCCTCTGATTCTGACTCTGCCGTCATTATCAGCTTCAACAACACAAAATTGTGCCGCATCGTCGTATCTTTCGGGATGATGTCCAATCACATAGTTCTTGTCCGTTTCAAATCTTGCCATTGCACCCACACCGACGGATGTATATGAACTCTGATTGATGCTTCTGGGGTCATTCATCGGGAAATGTGAATGTCCTGAGAAATTTATAACCTTGCTGTGCCCTGCGAAGACGGGATTAAGCTGAGGGGAACACCAGAAACTGCTTCCGTAGACGGTGCCGAAGGGATGAGGATGCTGAAAAACAAGAATCGGTTTGTCACCGGCTGTTTCTTCTGCCTTGTGGATTTCGTCACTGAGCCATTTTACGCTTTTGGGTGTGAATGTCCACTCTGTCAGCATTTTTTCACCTGAAAAACTGATACAGGTAAAACCGTTAATCTCCGTAACCGTGTTAAGTCCGTGTGAAAAATACTTTTCAAACTTTTCCTTGTAGTCATCTTGCTTGAATTCGTGATTTCCGCACACATTTATGCAGACGGTATCTTCCCTGATATGTTCTTTGAGTGTATTCACATAATTCTCATAGTCCTCGTCCGTACCGATGCTTGAGAAATCGCCCAGACCGAAAAATCCGTCAACACCTTTGTAGGTGCTGTCGTTGTCGAAAAGAGTATAAGCCGTGTCAATGGCATCTGCAAGGTTTTCGTTTTCGTTGTGGGTGTCAGTGTAAACAATAAGCCTTACGGCAGGTGTGAAATCATCAGGCAAAACAGGTAAGCTTTCCGTAACCGAGCCCTTTGACATCTGTGCCGCACCCCATAAAAGGGTCACGATACAGCACAAAGCGAGAAAACCGATAATTGTGCCGAGGATAATGCAGATAATTTTTGCAGTAATTTTAAGTGCTTTTTTCATATTGAGTCACCCTCTCCTGATTCAATAATATACCTGGTAAAGAAATAAGTCAATATGTATCTCTACGGAAAGTACATTGTATGATGCGGTATCGACAGAAATGAGGATGCTACCGATTTACAATGTTGATGCGCATAAAAACAAGGTTCGGTGACTTTTAACTGTGCTGTCGGCAATTGGGATATTGACTCAATTCTTGCAACGCTCAATGAGTACAATGTCAAAGTGACATTCTTTCTTTTAGGCTCATGGGCTGATGATTACACAGAAAAAGTGCAGAAAATCTATGATGCAGGGCATGAGATAGGAAATCATTCATATTCACACAAAGATATGCCGTCGATGAATTATGAGGATATTATGCTTGATATTCAGAAATGTAACGAAACAGTACGAAATATAACGGGTCACTTTCCTACCCTGTTCAGAGCGCCGTCGTGCAGTTATGACAATAAAACAATCTCCGCTGCCGAAAATCTTGGCATGGTAACGATCCAATGGGATGCAGAACCACCGGCAACGGTTGGAAATGGCTATGTATATGGGTTTGCAAGTGTTGATTATTAGTGCAATGTGTCAAGCAATAACTGCAAGAAGTACAGGGTGATTCTTCTATTGATGTAATTTCTGCGGCAAGGGTGGTTGGGGAACCGTACAGAATAATATACAACCACTTGAAATGAATCGGACAAGATTGTATAATATGGATGATGCTATGTTAAAAAAATCAGTTAATAAGAGGTTATAATGGACAAAAAAGCTGTTACGGAATTCTTTGATTCGCTTGCAGATTCATGGGATAATGATATAATTAAAATTCAATGGAAAATTGATAAAATACTCGATATTGCTCAAGTAACTCAGGGCAAAAAAGTTCTTGATATTGCCTGCGGTACAGGAATTCTGATCCCTGATTACATCAAAAGAAAAGTAGCAAAATGTGTTGCGGTTGATATTTCGAATAATATGATTGAAGTTGCAAAAAGCAAGTTCGGCGAATACCAAAATGTTGAATTTTTGTGTGCAGATGCGGAACAATTAGGACTTGTTGATCAATTTGATTGCGTAATTATTTATAATGCATTTCCGCATTTTGTAAATCAGACTCTACTTTTTGAAAACCTTTCAAGGTTTCTTAAATCCGACGGAAGAATTACTGTTGCTCACGGCATGAGCAGAGAAGCTCTTATAAAACACCATTCAGGCAGAGCTGAAAAAGTTTCAACAATTCTTCCAGAAGCAGACAGCTTAGCTGAAATAATGAAACCTTATTTTGAAATTGATACAAAAGTTTCAACAGATGAAATTTATATAGTTTCCGGTAAAAAGCTGATATAATTTCAATAAATAGATATTAATACAACTACTGCTCTCTTAGTGATAGCAGTTTTTCTTTGACTTTTTTGCTTCACTTAATATATTTTTGTTGTATTTTTGTTGCATTTTAATTAAGAAAGTGTTAATATGTATTTATACAAAATATCAAGCAATTATTTATATAAAATCATTATTTTTGTTCGATTTGTATAATATCCGTGTTGTATTGTACAGCATACTGATTTTAAAATCTTTATCCCGAATTGAGGCATTTTATGAATACAAAAATTTTTGCTTTTGCCGGAAAGGGAGGCGTGGGAAAAACATCGCTTTCCGCAGCATTTGTCCGAATATTATCAGAGTGTTTTCCTGATAAAAAAATTCTTGCCGTTGATGCCGACCCTGCCATAGGGCTTTCCACGGCATTGCAAATTCAACCGTCTCTCACATTGGATGACATTCGGGTCAGAATTGCCGAAAGCATTGAACGAGGTCAGACAACAGAAGCAATCGAGCTTCTGAGTGAAGCAAAGTTTCATCTGCTGGATTCTGTTGTGGAAAATGGCAATATCTCTTTCCTTGCTATCGGCAGACCTGAAGCTGCCGGCTGCTACTGTAAAGTGAATGCCTATCTGAAGCAGGTTGTTGAGATGCTTTCCGAAAACTACGATTTTGTGGTTATTGACGGCGAAGCGGGAATTGAACAAATCAACCGCCGTGTTATGGAAAATATCACTTATCTTGTACTGGTGAGTGATGCCAGCAAAAAAGGCATACAAGTCATTTCTACCATCCGACTGGTGGCGGACAGACTTGTTACCTGTGAAAAGACCGGAGTGATTTTTAACCGGGTAAAGGACACCTTTGACGCTTTAGCGATTTCCGAGACTTCTCCTGTACTTGCAGTGATTGGTGAGGATGCAGATCAGTCAGAAAACGATATGCAAGGTGAAAGTGTTTTTAATTTATCCAAAGAATCTCCGTTATATCTCGGAGCAAAAAAAGCGTTGTTTAGGCTTTTGGAGGAAGCTTCTGTATGAAACTATTTGCCGATGTAACAGAGAAAATGTTGGCACTACTGCCGAAAACTCCTGATAAATCTACTCCATTCCGTACGGAGCTTTGTGCTGAAAACGGTGATAAAAACGCAATTTTGTTCCGAAACGATACCTCTTATGAATTAGGTGGAAGCGGAAAGCCTGCCGTCAGCAGTATAGTATTTGCTGATTTGCCGTCCATGAGTGATGAGGTGCTTGTGTACGGATGCGACCTTAATGAAATTAAAGAGGACACACCCTTCGCACATCTTACTTTCGTTCAATTGAAACAGAAAAATGACGAAGATCTCAGCTATGAACAGCTTAAAAATATCGGTTTTACGCTTTTTCAGCTTTATCCGCAAGGATATCATATCCGCATTTCTCCCTCCACGGGAAAAGAACAGGTTCGTGTGGCAAAAGCGGTCTTACAGGCAAATCCGCCGCTTTCTTTCCTTAATGTCGGGTGCAGTCTGATTCGCAACCTCAAAGAACACGAGGATGTAGAGCATGTTAAGACAATATTTATCACGCATCCGGATTTTGATTATCGGGCATTGTCTGTTCTTGCAGAAAAAGCAAAAAAAATTACCGATGCAGTAAAAAGCACTTTGCAACTGGACACTCTGGACTGCGCCTCATGCCAAATGAAGCCTATCTGTGATGAGGTTGAGGGGCTAAGGGAATTACATTTCAAAAAAGAAAAGGAGAAATCTGAACATGGAACATAAACATCATAACCACACTCATGGTAGTGTTTCAGCAGAAGAAGCACTTGCTTTGCTAAAATACATGGCGCAGCATAACGCTCATCATGCCGAGGAACTTCAGGAAACTGCTGATTCACTATCAGATAATGCGGCATTGCTGATTCGTGATGCCGTGTCCCTTCTGAATCAATCCACAGAAAAAATCAAACAAGCTATACAAGAATCGGAGGGTTGAGCATGTGTTTGTCTTCTGTTTATAAAAAAGAGAATGACGAAAATGTTTTTCTTTGCAAAAATGTTGCCAGAGTCATCCCAGCCAATGGCGAACTTGTGATATATGACCTGATGGGTGAACGCACCGTACTGCAAGGTGAAATATGCGACATTGATCTTATGGAAAATATTATATTTATAAAGGAATGTTGAATTATGAAATATTTTGGAGGCTGTGATGTAGGCTCCACCTACACAAAAGCAGTTATTTTAGACGAAAACGGAAAAATTGCTGCATCTACCATTCTTCGCAGCAAAATCAATGCAGAGCAATCCTCACTTCTTGCGATAGAAGACTGTCTTTCTCAGGTTGAAGGAATTTCCAAACCGGAAGACCTTACCTATATCGTCGGAACGGGCTACGGAAGAAACCGTGTGCCGTTTGCACAGGAAAATGTATCTGAAATTTCCTGTCATGCTATGGGTGTACATATCACAAACCCGACAGTAAAAGCCATTATCGACATTGGCGGACAAGATGTCAAGGGCATAGCAGTTGCTCCCGACGGAACGGTAAAAAACTTCGCAATGAACGACAAATGCGCTGCCGGTACAGGCCGTTTTTATGAAGCGATGGCACATTCCTTTGAGATGAGTCTTGAGGAGTTTTCAAAACTTTCCCTGAAGGCAAAAAATGCAATACCAATCACTGCACAGTGTACTGTTTTTGCAGAATCCGAAGTAATTGCTCTGGTAGGTGAAGGTAAGGCTGCCGAGGAAATCGCTGCAGGTATTCAGATGGCAGTAGCAAAACGTTGTTTTGTCATGGCAAAAAAAGCAGGGGCAATCAACAGCATTACGCTGTCGGGCGGCTGCGCAAAAAATGAAGGCTTGAAACACGCAATCGAAAAAGTATTAAAAATCAAATTGATCGAGTTGTCTGTTGACCCACAGCTTATGGGTGCATTGGGTGCAGCTGAATTCGCACGAAAGAAAGGCGGCTGATATTAAATGAGAGATCTCAAGTACCGTGTATTTTTTGAAAAACTGCTTGACGATGTAAAAAACGAAATGGTAGATCAGTCTTTGTCGGAAGGAAATCTGGCACTCGGCTATTCCTGCTACTATGTACCCGAAGTACTGATGAATCTTTCCGGTTGTTTCTCCGTTCGAATGAGAGCTCCCGGCGTTGCCGACACTGCCATCGCCACCTATTATATGTCGGAAAAAACCTGTATGTATTCCAGAAGCATTCTGGAAAGAGCCATTGAAGGCGGTTATAATTTCTTTTCGGCATTACTGAGCACAGAAACCTGCGGTATGATGCACCGATCCCATGAGCATTTTGAAATGTTGGATCTTGTGAAGGATCAGAACGAAAAGTTTTTCGTTTCCCATTTGGATGCACCATTTGTTACAAAAGATTACGCTGTCAGACATTATGAAAAACAGCTGAAAAAACACATTATTGACCGTTTGCACGACGTGTACGGCATCGATGTTTCAGAAGAAGCGTTGCGTACTGCGATTGAAAAGCACAACGAGCTTTGCCGCATAGTAACTGAAATCGGCAATTATCGCAAACTCCCGAATCCGCCTCTTACGGGATATGAGTTTCATTTGATTGAACTGGTCAGCGAATGTTGTCCACACGATCTGATTCTTCCGTATCTGCAGGAAACACTTGAGGAACTCAAAACCAGAATACCCGATGAAGTTCCTTGGTACCGTGTTCGTGTTGTACTTGCAGGCGGTGAGAATGATGACCCGAATTTTACAAAGCTGATTGAAGATTGCGGTGCGTTTGTGGTTGCTGACCGCTATTGCTTCGGCTCTCTGCCGGGCAGAGAAGAAATAGAAATCCGTGATGGTGAAACAGCTCTTTACGCCATTGCACGCCATTATATTGACACCAATCAATGCCCCAGATTTATGAACCCTGAAAAAGTTCACGGCAGAAAACAGTATCTTAAACAGCTGGCTTTGGATTATAACGCAGACGGACTTATTGTACAGCAAATGAAATTCTGTGAATACTGGGAATACGAGCGTATGTATTGTCAGCACGTCATGGAAAGCGACTATGATTTGCCTTGTATGGGTATTGAAAAAGAATACATAAACACCTCAACAGGACAGTTGAGAACTCGTTTCCAGGCGTTCGTTGAAGCACTCGAAATCAAGAAAATAGAAGGGGGACAGCAGCATGGCTGAAAAGAAAAACTTCGGTAGCAGAAAACGCTTTTATAACGGTTATGAGCTTGCCCGCTACAGAAAATGGAAAGGATTCAAGGATTCCTGGGTTGATTTCAGGGAATGGCTTACCGAAAAAAAGATAAGTGGCGAATTGCTGAAAGCTGATCCGGTCCGTGCTTTCAAAGCACTTACATATTATCACTGGATGGCACCCTATCTCGGCAGCGGTAGTATGGTTGACCGCACGATTGACGATGCTCATGGCGAAGCTTTGTTTATTGCACATAAATATATGCAGTTCTTATTAAAAAGCAATGTGAAAGCATTGGTTCAGATTTTAAAATCAGATGAACGCTTCGGTGAAAATGAATATTCCAAAAAAACAGTAATTTTTGAGCAGGATGCGTCTCCTATTCTGATCGGTGGTTTTCCGAATCTTCAGAATGCAGTTGAAGAACCTTACTTCCATATTCTGGCAACTGCAAATGACCAGCATGCAGGACATTATTTCACCGACATCATTGATTCTTACGGATTGCCGTCAGACTCCTGCAGAAACTCTTCTGCAATCTGCGGTGTTGCCATTGACGATCAGCTTCCCTATTACGGTGCTTGTCTTATTACGAGCAATGCACCCTGCGATTCCTCGGTTATGAACTCAGCGATTGTTGAGCGTCGTCTTAAAGTACCATCAATTCAGGGCTGCACACCTATGCGCTGGAAAGATGAGGACACAAGGGAATATGCTGTTGCCCATGTTAAGGAAGTAATCAAATTTATTGAAGACTGCACCGGTGAAACATTTGATTGGGATGCTTTCTTCAAAACTGTTCGTCAGTACAACGAGGAAACCCGTATCCAGCACGAATTATGGGAGCTTGCAAAATCTCCGTACTACCCTGTACCAAGTGTTCCGAATCTGCTGTACCGTTCCTTCCAGCTTTCTTTCTCCAGCGGGCTCAATGAGGAATGTGCAAAAATCGGCAGAGAGATGCTTGAAATCTGCGAAAAGTGCGTCAAAGAAAAAATCAATGTCCGACCCAAGACCCGACACAGAACGCTGGTCTGCGGTGCGCCGTCTTCTTACTATATGCATTTTTCCACATGGATGTATGAATGTTGGGGTGTAAACACCGTTGCAGTTCTCAACAATATGTCCCACCACGAGTTTATCTCCGAGGATGATAAAGAGGAGGCTCTTTGGGGCGTTGCACAGCTTTGGGAGCAAGCTATCATGCGTCGCCATCTGGTCGGCGGTTACGAGAATCTGTTAGAGATGTTTGAAGAATATGAACGCTTCAACTGTGATATGATAGTCTTTTATGACGATATCACCTGCAAAGGCAGCAAGTCAATGACCGGTATGATTCAGGATATTGCCAATGAACGAAATATTCCAATAGTCTGGATTTCTCATGATCTGATTGATCCTCGTGCCATTTCACGTAATGAAATGAGAAAACAGTTCAATGACTTTATGTTCACCGTTATGAACGAAACACCGTTGGATGAATCCTTGTTGGATTTTGATGATTCCAAGGGTTGGTAAGGAGGAATAAGCATGGGTATATTAATAATTATATTGAAAATCATCGCATGTCTTATTGCGTTGGCAGTTTTTCTTTTTGCGGTTATTCAGGCTGTGTACTGGCTTAATATTGACAATAAGATTATGTTCTTGTTGCACAGGATTTTCAACAAAATTACAAGCCGTATTCCGCGTGACCGTAAATTCTGATCATCTCTTTGTATTGTTGATAAGTGTCAATATTAAGATTGTATAGAAGAAGTGCAGAAAATTTACGATACTGAGAATAAAACAGTACAAATCATATCAAAACTCCGTGTTTTGCAACTAAGCAAAACACGGAGTTTTCTATGTAATTCAATTTTTTTACCATTCAACCACCGATAATTTTCATTTAAAACATTTCAGAATCTCAGCACCTTTTTTCACAAATGCAATAAATTCATGGAGTTCGGCATTCACCGTGTGCCAACCTTTTGTGTAGGTCTTGCTGTCCTTTGTCAGCATCCATTCACCTTCGGGAATGTAAACCTGTTTTTCCGTTTGTCCCTTATTGACAATCGGTGCAAAGATAATATCATCACCGAAGAAATACTGACTATCAAGGGTGTAGCAAATTTCATCATCGGGATAATGGAAGAACATAGGTCTCATAACAGGATAGCCTTTTTGAGATGCAATATCCATCTGCTGTTTTATATACGGGCGAAGCTTTTCACGAAGGAAAATCAAATCTTTGAGAATTTCAAAGTTTCTCTCGCCGAAAGACCATATCTCATTCGGGTCACCGCTAGGCTCAAGAAGACCGGGAGTTTTTTCATCGTGTCTTATGCGTGAGCCGTGAAGACGCATAACGGGGCTGAAAAGTCCGAACTGGAACCAACGGACAATAAGCTCCCTGAAATCGTCACTTTCTATGTCGGCACCGTAAAAACCGCCGATATCCGTGTTCCACCAGGGAATACCGCACATAGCCATATTAAGTCCTGCCTTGACCTGATGCGAAAGACTCTCAAATGTTGACGGTATATCTCCCGACCACACAAGTGAAGCGTACTTCTGACTGCCGAAATAAGCACAGCGGGTAAGAGTTATAATATCATCTCTGCCCATGGACTTAAAGCCGTCATAAGCCATTTTGGAATAGTAGTAGGGGTACAAAAGAGCAACCTTGTCGGCTCTACCCTTGTGCCATATGAGATTATCAAACTGTTCGGGGTGAATTTCAGGTTCTGCCTCGTCAAACCAAAGTGCATCAACGCCGTTATCTATGTAATTTTCTTTAAGTTTGCTCCATACAAACTCTCTTGTATCGGGATTTGTAACATCAATTTCAGCCTGCCAGCCGTAAAAATTAAAAACTCTGTCTGAGCCGTGAACGGTACGCATGAGCATATTGTTATCAACCATATGCCAATAGTTTTCGCTTTTTTCGTTTATGGTGGGCCATACGGAAACAATCAGCTTTGTCCCCATTTCGTGAAGCTCGTCGGACATAGCCTTAACATCGTGCCAATACTTCGGGTCAAATTTATAATCGCCCTGTTCTGTCCAATGAAAGTAGTCACAGATAATAACAGAAAGAGGTATGCCAAGCTCCTTATATTTTCTCGCAACGGACAAAAGCTCTTCCTGTGTTTCATAACGGAGTCTGCTCTGCCAGAAGCCTGTTGCCCAGTCAGGCATTTCGGGAGCATGACCTGTTAAATCGGAAAGAACACTGCAAGTTTCCATAGGTGTGCCACCGATAACAACATAGTCAATAGCGTGACAGCAGTCACTATTCCAGCGTGTTCTGTTCTTTGAAAGCTCGCAAAGTCCCGTTGAGGGAACATTCCACAAAAATCCGTAGCCGAGTGAAGAATAAACATAGGGAATGGTACATTTTGCGTTGACATTTCTTATATCAATGCTTGAACCTTTAAGGTCAAATTCATTGTCCCAACTGTGTCCCATACCGAAAAAGTGTTCATTGTCATTCGGCTCAAAGGTCACCCTTGCAGACCACAGACCACTACCCTTGTTTTTGTAATGTCTGAAACCGTCGTCAAAGGTAAGTTCAGGCTTTTCTTCAAGTATTTTTCTGCCGTCATAGAAAAATATAACTCTGCCGCTTGTGCCTACAACGCATTTCAGCTTGCCGCAGGTCATACTGCCCCAATGACCGTTATTTTCAATGATTGCTTCTGCATTTTGCGGCATAAGGTTATAGTCTTCTTCAATCACCTTGCAATCGGGAAACCCCTGAAAACGAATGGCATTTTCTCCACAGGCGGTAAGACGGACAAGCTCGCCCTTTCTTGAAAATAATATCTGATTTTCAGTTACGGTAATGTTGGTCATAGCTTTTCTCCTGAAAATATTTTATCTTGCAATGCTGAATGTTACTGTTTTGCTTTCTCCCTCTTCAAAGGTAAGAGTCTGCTTATCATCTGACATACCGCAGGAAATTTCAATTGTCTGGGCAATGTCTGAAGTGATTATAACTTCCGCAACCCTATCTGAAAGGTTCCATTTGAGAGAATCAATAACTGCTCTGCTTCTGGTTCTGATACCGCAGATTTCGCCGATATCAAAACCTGATGTCGGCAATGCAGGAAGAATTTCAACTTCGCCTGTATAAGAATAAACAAGGCTTTCGTTGATAATTCCCAGGTAACCGATTGCAAAGTCTGTGCAGTAACAGCTGTTTCTGTCATAGTCATGATTTGTCATCAGCGAATCATAATAAATCCAGTTGTTCATAAGACTGACAAGTGAATCTGTTACGGCTTTACCGTCTTTAAGTCTTGCACCGATAAGAGCTCTGTGCACAAGAGCATGACTTGCCTCATTTTCACTTGCTCTGTTTTCGATAGCCTGAACACAAGCATTATATAAAGCCTCGTTATTTTGAGTTTCAAACATAGGCCATACGCAGTAAAGGTGGCTCAAATGACGGTGAAGATTGTTTTCTTCAAATTCTGTTGCAGCCCATTCCTTGATAGCTCCTGTTTCGTCATAAAGATAATCGGGGACATTTTTATACAGATCCTCCCAATAAGAGGTATCTGCGTTTTCATTAATACTCTTCATAATATCAATTAGCATTTCAAGATTGCTCTTGCAGGCTGAGATGTCTATCGCCGCATTTGCAACTGACGGACTGGGATAATTTGCAGGGTTGTTTTCAGGTGAATAGCTTGGAAGAATTGCGTATTTTTCACCTTCTTTAAGTTCCTTTTTACCCTTTTCGTAAATCACATTACCTTCAGAATCTGTGTAGTATTCGGGACTCATTATCTGATCCCAATAGTTTGCACTTTTTGTAAGCAGAGGCAGTAAAATGTCTGTTCTCAGATCGAGATAACCCTTATTCTCAAGTGCTGCGATTTCTTCATCTGTCAGATCGGTTTCTGCAAGTGAAAGAACAGATCTGAGTTCATTCAGATCAAATTCGTCAGTTACGGGAATCTGTATATCACCATAGCAAAGTAAAGTTTCATAAAGCGGCTGAAGCATCCAGATTGTACCTGCGTTCCAATATCGGAAAGGATAAGGATAACATGTTTCGGTAATAACAGCCTTGTCACCGTCGGTATTGACAGGAGCCTGAATTGCATCTGTAAATCCGTGAGTTGCCTTTGCGTTTTCCTCCCAATCGGGCACCTGACGAAGAATAAAGCTTGCATAGCCTATGTATGTGGATTTCATATTGCTTGTATTCATTGATGAGGTCTGCAAATTAACATTGGCATCCATTGTGTATTTGCTGCCCCAACCCGGAGCCCATTCGCCTGTCCACATTCCGTAAAGTCGTGGTGTGGCATATCCTGCCGAGCAAAGATATGCATATCTGCCTGAATAATATGCTCTTTCGGCAAGGTCTGATTTTAAATCATCCTTATGAAACTGTTCAAGAACAAGACCTTCATTTGACTTTGTGCTTGTTGTGTCACCAAGAGAAAAGGACACTGCGTTATATTCTTCTGCGAAGATTTCCGCATGCTTTTCAATTGCCTTTTCATAGCTGAACAAGCCGTCAACTGTATATTTTTCTGCAACAGCCTTTGTTTTTTCCACCAACTCATCAACAAGTGTATAAGACTGGGCATCTGCGAAAGCATCATAAGCACCCATGTCGTAAGTTCTGTCAGAAACAGCTATAAGATAAACCGCATCAGCATTTTTTATCTTGATTGCAGGATCTTTTTTTCCGCAATACTGCTCATCTTTTACATTGCCTATGTCGGTTGCTTTTTTCGTTCCGCCTTCACAAACAACATAAACAACAGTTGCATAACCGCCGTTTTTAAGCTCACTGTTTTCATAATTCGGATAGTGGGCTGCAAAGCCGATATATTCGCATTTTTCACCAACAAGCTTTTTATATTTCAAATCAACTTCATTTCCGTTGCCGTAATTAGCATAAGTTGAAATATCATCCATAGAAAGTGTCAGATTAACCTTACCGCCCTTTGAAGACTTACCGATTTTCGTTATCGTTACATTATCAGTCTGAGAAGTGAAGGTTTTTCTCTCCCACGTGCCTCTGATGTCGGTATATCTGACACCGACCTGTGCAGTTTCATAATCGGTATATCTGATATAATTCACTTTAGCATGTCTAAACTGCTTGATTCTCAGTGTTCCGCCGGGATGAAAAGCGTAAACGTCATCATATGAAGCGTTGTCAGTTATATCTTCACTGTTTGCAATATTCTGTTTGACTGTTTCAAGTTCATCTGCGGTATCCGGACAGTAACGCACATTTTTATTCGGAAAAATAAAGTGCATATTCTGATAGATAAGAGTATCACTGTAAGGTGAACCGCTTGTTATAACTCCCTGCATACCGTTACCTGAAATCATACCATGACGCCATGTGTCTGTAATATTTTCACGCTTTTGTGATACCTCATAATAAAGTTCAGAATACGAAGCCTTTGAAGGATCAGAAAACAGATCCTTTGCATTTTCAAAAGTATCACCGGGTATTATGAATCCTCCGATCATTGAAAAAAAGGAAAGAACAATACTTATAATCCGCATAATAAAACTCATAACTTCATCTCCGCTAATTATAAAATCATATCACATAAGTGTCAGAATAATTATATCAAAGAAAAAACGGAATGTCAAAAGTATTAACAGACACAAAAAAGATTCAGGTAGAATGTTATACTTCATACTGCACACGTCAGGGTGCGATGTAAAAAGATGTATATAAAAATCGTCAAAAAAATATTTTACAGATCTTTATATTTATTTTAATTCATATAGTTTAATACGAAAGGGGCGATTACATGAAAATTCTATCGGTTAAACTTAAGTCTATTATTACAGCGATGGTAATTATTGCTGTTGTATTGGGGATATTTTTTATGGCAAGTACATTGTCGGATACGGTATCTGCCGATGACAGAATGATACCCATTTACAATGTTGACAAAGACACAAACGAAGTGGCAATTACATTCAACTGTGCTATGAGCGGGGACATTGACAAAATATTGGACATATTGAACGATTATGACATAAAATGTACGTTTTTTCTTTTAGGCTCATGGGCTGATGATTACATAGATGAAGTGCAGAAAATCTATGATGCAGGGCATGAGATAGGCAATCATTCATATTCTCACAACGATTTGCCGTCAATGAATTATGAAGATATTATTCTTGATATTCAGAAATGCAATGAAACAGCACATTGTACTCTACCACCCTTTGATAAGTGCCGTAAAACAAATTTGTTTTTACTTTTATTTGCGACTCTCCGTACAAAGCGCAATCAGGTCTTCGACCTTCGCAGTAGCAAGACATTCAACTGTATCTGATGCACCGTAGTAAATTTTAACTTCTCCGTCATCCTCAAGAATCATACCACCGGGGAAAATTACATGCTGACGAAATCCGGTTTTTGTTTCGTAATAAGTTTCGGGAGCAATAAGCGGAAGCTTGCTCATGCCGACAATTTTTGTGGGGTCATTAAGGTCGAGAAGCATAATTCCTGCACAGTATCTTTTCTTCCATGCTGTTTCCCAGCCGTTTTTGCCTCTGCTTTCGTCTTTATCTACCGCATGAAAAAGTGTGAGCCAACCCTTGTCAGTTTTAATAGGCGGTGCTGCAGGACCGATTTTATCATTAGAATAAGGAACATCCTCAACAGCAAGAACAAGCTCAGTTTCTCCCCAGAAAACGAGATCAGGGGAAGTTGAAAGCCAAAGGTCAAATCTGTCCTTACCGCCTCTTGAATAAACGGGGAAAGGCCTTTCAAGACGGACATACTTGCCGTTTATTTTTTCAGGGAAAAGTACCATATTGCGGTTATCGGGTGCAGAAGCACTGATAATATTTATCTTTTCAAAATTGTCATCAATTTCAGCGATACAGCCTCTCACACCGTGGCGGGTATCCATAGCCATACAGAGATAAGGCTTATTCTCTATAATTGTGATTCTCGGGTCATAAAGTCTTTCTATTTCATCCTCGGACAAAAGATTTTTGTTATCAAAAATAGTTTTTTCGCTTACACTCCAGTTGATACCATCATCGCTTGTAGCAAAACCGAGAGATGTATTGAAGCGTACCATTGGATAAGTTTCTTCTGTGGGACCGTAGTCATTGCGGAATACCATTACATATCTGCCTTTATATTTTGCTACACCTGCATTGAAGATAAGCGACGCATCATAGGGTATATCGTCCTTGGTAAGGACAGGCTTTTCTATTTTTCTTATACACTCTGCACTGCAAAGCTCAGGCTTTAATGTTTTCATAACATCATCTCATTTCAAATATATTTTCTCGTCTGACTCTGACGATTTATAAATAGCTGTATTATTTTTACAAATTAAAGGTCTTTTCTTTACTTTTTTTGACATCACCCTTTCTTCTGTACCTTTTTCGGTGAGGTGCCGTAAACTTCCTTAAACTTTTTAGAAAAATAATTGCTGTCCTCAAAGCCGCAAATTTCAGCAACCTTGGTTATATTCTGCACGTGAGCACTTCTGAGAAGCTGTTCGGCGTGCTGTAATCTTAGTGAATTAAGATATTTTGAAAATCCAAGCCCCGTTTCTTTTTTAAACATTCGTGAAAAATGCCCCGGACTTACTGAAAACATTTCTGCTATGAAAGAAAGTGTCAAATCGGAAGAAAAATTTTCTCTTATATAAGCAACAGCCTGTTCAATCACCTTGTTTCTGGAATCAACAGCAAGACAGGTATCGGCGTTTCTCGCAAGAAGATAAAAAAGTGAATGTATATGGCAGGAAATAATCTCCCCCGAAAGAGAATCTTTGAGATTATATTCATTTTCGATCTTTTCAAAAATATTTCTTGCTTCATTTGTAACTTGAGGATTTCTGTAAAGGTAATTCCCCGAGGATATATCTGAGCGTACCGATGCAGGTATATACCTTGAAGCACAGTTTATGAGTATTCTTGAATGATTTATATCGTCGTATTTTGTATGATGAATTATCCCGTCGGGAACTATTACAATATCGCCAGGTTGAACCGCATAAACCTTGTTGTCAATAAAGTATGTACAGTTACCCTCAAGAAGAAAATATATTTCATAAATACCGTGATAATGGGGCCAGGATGCTCCGGTTTCTGTAACTCTTTTACTCATACCGTGTTGAAAATAAAATTTTTCATCGGGATCAAATTTAATATAACTCATGACACATCACCCCTTTTCTTATAAAAGGATAATAGCACCATATATCAAAAAAGTCAAGAAAACTACTTTAATCAGTCAAAATAATCAAGGAAATATAATAAATTAGATGTTATCATATAATTGAGTAATTATAAAGGATTTGATGTGTATGAAAAAAGGAGTTAAGATTATAATTGCCGTTCTGCTTGTGATTGCAGTCGGTTTCGTTGGTTTTATTGCTGTAATGAGTTCAAAAGGCATCTCCTATGATATCGCATCTGTTGAAAAAATGAATAATAAACTGGAAATTGTTGCAGAGGACACAGACAGCGTTACTCTTAAAATGAAAGTTGACGGTGAATTTAAGGTTCTGATATTTACTGACACACACCTAAATGGCAAAAAAGAAAAGGATAATCTTACTGTTTCATACATAGTGAAGAATATAACTGAGCAAAAGCCCGACCTTGTTGTTTTCGGCGGAGATAATATTTCCTCAGGCTTTAATAAAAAAAGAACAACTGAATTTGCAGAGCTTATGGAAAAACTCGGCGGTTACTGGGCGGCGGTTTTAGGAAATCACGAAGGTGAAGGATTCCTTGCTGTTTCAAGAGAGGAAAATGTTAAAATTTTCTCATCATATGATTACTGTCTTATGAGAGAGGGTAAAGAAGACATTGACGGCAGCGGAAACTATGCAATCAATATCCTCAATTCTGATAATTCACGCAGAAAAGTATTTTTCTTTATGGACTCGGGAAGCTATATGACCGAAGAAACCAAAGCGGAATACGGTGTTACGGAAGATGGCGAAGTTTATGACGGTGTAAAGACTTCACAGGTGGAATGGTACAAGGAAAAACACGATGATATTGAATCAGAATACGGCAACTTCAAATCCATAACAGTTGTACACATTCCTCCTCATCAGGCAGAAAAGGAATATGCCGAAAGTGATTTCCTTTACGGAGAAAAAAGAGAAGGTGTTTGCGAATCGGGCTTTGATTCAGGTCTTGTTGACGCTATGCTTGAAAAAGGCAGCACTCAGGCTGTTTATTTCGGCCACGACCATGTAAACGATTTTGGTGTTATGTATGAGGATGTGCTTTTCTCCTATATTCAGACATCGGGTTACGGTGTTTACAATATGGAAACCAAATTTGAAGCACCCGAAAATGAATGGATTCAGGGCTGTACGATTCTGAATATAAAAGATGACGGCACATATACTGCCGAAAGAATTTTCAATCACAAATGAAATAAACATGAAAGTATTACTTTTGATTTTTGCTCTTTTTTCGGCGCTTATGCCCGTGATAACACAAAAAACGGGGCTGTCGAAAAAATATGGCTTCCAAATGAAGATGCTCTGCGCATTTTTGTATCTTACCACAGGCATTATTGCAACTGTTTCGTTTAACAGTATAACAACATATTCGCTTATGATACTCGGTACATTAGTTTTAGGCGTACTCGGCGATTTTTTCTTAAGTTATAAAGAGGATAAGTATTTTCCATTCGGAGTGGTGTTTTTTGCACTCGGACATATAGTTTACAGCGTCTCATTCCTTCTTGTCGGTGAAATGAGGGCAATTGATTATATAGTTCCCATTCTTATTCTGACGGTGATTATGTTCATTCCCATAGCTTGCATAATAAAAGTAAAACTTAATTTAGGTAAAATGCAGATACCTGTTTTAATTTACAGTGTATTCCTGCTGTTCTCTTTTGCTAGTGGTATTGCAAAGGGAATTCTTGCAGTTAAAAGCGGAAACCTTTACTTTGCCTTGTGTTTGATTTCGGGGTCAGTTCTTTTTGTTATATCAGATTTACTTTTAGGCTTAAAAACAGGCGGAATTAAAATGCCGAAAATTCTTATACATACTGTAACTTACACTTACTTCCCTGCGCAAACACTTTTTGCTCTCAGCATATTTTTTCAGTAATAGCTTGAAAGTTTGAAAAATGAATTTTTACAAGTTTTGCATTTTGCATAAAGGAGAATATACAGTTAAGATTACAGCAGAAACCGTTTACGGCGTACAGTCAGACTATATAGAAAAAACAATTGAAATATAAGGAGAAGTTCAAATGGGAAAATTTAAAGAAAAATTCAAGGAATTCAAAAACAATCCTGATGTAGCATTAAAAGAACAGGTCGGATATGTTTCGGGTGTGTTCGGAAACTGCATGGGACAGGACTCGGTCAGTACATATACCGACCAGTTTATGTATGACTATATGGGACTTGAATCAAAACATGTTGTCTCAATGAAGTCGGCAACAACAGCCGTGAATATACTTATTGCACCCATTATCGGAGCCATGCTTGACGGCAACCGTTCAAAAAAGGGTAATGCAAGAACATTTATGAGGGCTTCGGCAATACCCTTTACACTCGCATCAGTTCTCCTCTTTGTTGTTCCTTCATCATCAATTATGTTCAATTTTATATGGAGCTTCATTCTTTTCCTTACATTCAATATTGCAGATACATTCTTTGATGTTGCACTTTCAACTCTTTCCGTCAGAATGACTCCGAACGCCAAATCAAGAAAAAATTTCTACACCGTGGCTCAAGTGGCTTCAACTCTCGGTTCAATGCTTCCCGGCGGTGTCGTTCCCATAATAATTGATATGATGGACGGCGACTATAATTCCGAAAAATGGGCATTCTTCTCCGTTGCACTTCTTTTTGGCATTCTCGGTCTTTTCACAATGCTTGTGCCTTGTATGACACTAAAGGAAAGAAATCTTGTTCTGCCCCCCAAAGATAATAAAAAGGTTAAAATTGACTATAAACTTATTCTTCTCAACAGACCTCTTCTTCTCCTTTGTCTGAGCCAGTGCATTGACTCCGTAAGACAGGTCTGCTACAATTCCCTTCCTTTCTTCTACAAGCAAACACTGGGGAATTACGGTATGAAAACCTTTGTTGAAATGGGAAGTTCGGCACTTTCCTACGGCGGACTTTTCTCCGTTCCTTTCATCGGCAAAAAGCTTTCATCAAGAGATATTGTTGTGCTCGGTTATT
Source organism: Acutalibacteraceae bacterium (assembly GCA_045535305.1). Lineage (GTDB taxonomy): Bacteria > Bacillota > Clostridia > Oscillospirales > Acutalibacteraceae > UBA1081. Next base: position 47,477 of record JAZSLJ010000001.1, on the reverse strand, counting down.
TACATACTGCAATCTGTTATATTCTTCTTTTTATCTGCGGTTACAAGAATCTCTGGATTGTAGGTATACTCATAGCACTCGGAGGTCTTCCCAATGCAGGTATGAGTGCCGCAAGACGAATCCTGCTTGCAGATTCAACAGACTATATGGAATGGAAGAGCTACAAGAAATACGGCATTGCACAGCGTAATGAAGGTATGGTTTTTGCATTCAACACCATGGTTTCAAGAATTTCAGCTCTCTGGAAAGAGCTTCTTGTCAACGGCGGTCTTGCCCTTATCGGCTATCAGAGTGCGCAGATGATTAACGGCGAACTTGTTGAGGCAATCCAGACACCTAAAACTTTACACGGTATTTTCCTGCTTGTTGCCATCCCCGGAATTATCGGTAACCTCATCCCCGCCATTGTTATGATGTTTGACAACTTCACAGGCAAACGTAAGGAGAAAATTATGGCAGAGCTTGAAGAAATAAGAGCTGAGGCAAAAGCAAAACTTGATGAGGCGGAAACAGTATAAACTCAAGGAGTAAATATAATGATACCAAAAAAAATGGGGACAGGGACAGTTTATGAGTTTTATGACAGTGAAAACCATATACCACCTTTCTGCTTTAACAGAAAAGGTGATGTTCACGAGCCTTATGATTTCAGAGTAAAATATCAGACAATCAGAGATTATGGATGGAGTATTACGCTTGCATTTGATTTAATGAATGAAAAGTAAACGATTAAGCACGACTTTCAGGTAAGCCGTGCTTTTTATGTTTTCATACTGTTATAATATGCACATATAAATTACTGAGGTGTTTATATAAAAATATCATCTGTTAAATAAAAGTCTGTAATTATTACGGTGTTGATTATTATTACAGTTGCGTTGGGGATATTTTTTACGGCAAGTACATTGTCTGATGCAGTATCAGCAGAAGCGAGAATGATACCCATTTACAATGTTGACACAAATGAAAACAAAGTTGCAATAACTTTTAACTGTGCAGTCGGCAATTCGGATATTGACAGTATTCTTGCATCGCTTGGAAATGGCTGTATATAGGTTTTTTTGAAGCACAAAAAAACATCGGATGTCCTCCAAAATGGAACATCCGATGTTTTTTATTAAAGTGTTGCAATATGGCCGTTTTTAGTGCATTTTACGGCACACAAATTTTAACCGAAATATCTCTTAAGAATGCCTTAAGATACCTTAGGCATAATCGCAAAAACTCTGTTAATCAGGTCGCAGAATACTCTGAAAACATATTGAATCCATGTACAAAAATCAAAGTTTACATAAATATCAAAACTATCGCTTTCACCTTCATAGGAAACGGTAATTTCCTTTTTGCCGAGGCTGTTTGTATCAAAGCCTTCACAGCTTAATCTGGTGTAGTCGTCAATAATTTCCGATGTTCCGTCCTCATATGTTACCTTGACAGAAATATCTTTCAGGTCAATATCATCCAGACCTTTATAGAAATATACTGATCTTTCGGGAAGATTGATTATTTCAAATCTCTGTACGGCAGAACCACTGAAAACAGCTGTAAATTCAAGATCCTTTGCGGGCATGGTTTCGGGAATTTCGGGAGCCCAACCTAAAAATTCACATCCTTCTTTTTCAGGATCTGCCGGAACAATAATCTCTGTGCCGTAATCATAACTTTCGACTGTTTCAACACCGTCAACGTTCCAGACCACATTATAAGAGTTGGCTTTCCACGTTGCATTGAATTCAAGATCCTTTGCAGGCATAGTTTCTGGGATTTCAGCATCCCAGCCCATGAAGGTATAACCTTCTCTTTCAGGTTCGGGAATGTCAGTTATTGTCTCACCGAATTTATAGTTCTTTGTTTCGGTATTACCGTCATAATTATTGAAAACAACTCTGTATTCAACTTCATTGAGATCAATATTGACAGCAGGACAAACACCTATATACGTGCAGCTTACACCTATCACTCTGTTCGCAGTACCGCTGTAACATATCGCAGATTCAATCTGATAAATAGAAACACTGTCACTTAACCACCAATATGAATTGCCTGCCCCCGGATCATTTACACTTATCTGCAAGCCCTGAATTTTAGCATAATCACTACCGGATCTCATTCGTTCTGTATCCTGAACCTGTTTATCTTCATCAAATCCATAATCGGTTTCTGTAAAATCTGCAACAGATATTATGTGAACATTCTGAGAAATCATCTCTGTTTCCGCCTGACTGAATGCAGTTTCGGTAAAATCACCCTCAAGCCATCTTTTCAATGAACTCGCACTGTAAGTGTTGGCAGGAATTGTAAATTCAGGATCAGCATAGTGTGCTGTTAAAACAAAATCATTGGGGTTCTGATAAACCTCATTCTGGAACGGCTGTGAATCGATAATTGACTCACAAAGAACAAGTCCTGTAGCAGGATCCAAGACCTTCCATTTAATCGGTTCAAATTTAAACCAATAGACTGTTTCTGTTTCATAGCCATTATTCTGCTGTTCATAGTTCGAATTTTCAAAAGCATGTTCACTCTGCCAGGGACGGTATTGAGTAAATGTTACGGCACGGTATTTGTCCCCGTCAAGCTCAATATCAGCATACTTCATATAATCAGATGCTGTTGCTGTACCGTAAGAACCATTGCCTGAATAATAGCCGTATGAATTCCATTCAAGAGTCTGGGCATTCAGTTCTGCAAGGAGTGTTTCGTCGGTAATCTCCGTTTGAGGATACATACCGAATTCTATAATATCACCCGCATTGTAGGCAGCAGTATCCTCTGCAGCACCGACACACACTGCAAATCTCATCAGCATTGCCGATATGAGCATAATGATTGAAAGAATGATTGATAAGGTTTTCTTTAAGTTTTTGTTCATTTTTATTTCTCCTTTCTCGAAGTTTTTTTATTTACGAACACATTTTATCATACCGAGCGTAACAGAAGCGTAACTTTTGGAGGGCTTTTTGACGGTTGTTTGTGAATAATTTGTAAACAAATGCATTTTTTCAAGTTTTTTCAAAAAATTTCTGCTATTTATAGGTTTTTCTGAGTCATATAATCAAAACCACCGGTTGAAATATGCTGGTTTTCGTATTCAAAATAAAAAGACTGGGAATTCTTTACGATTCCAAGTCTTTTTTTTATTTAAGAGTCATTTATTCCCTGTGCAGAATCAAATCTTCGTCGATTCATATTCTAACGATATTAGTTTTGCAAAGATTTTATTAGCCTGTCAGCTAATAAAATCTGTTATTTTTACTTTCTGTATTTCATCAAAGCAGCATACTCCAAAAGCTGCTTACGGGAACTGACACCCAGTTTGGAGTAGATGTTCTTGTTGTGGTATTTAAGCGTATTTTGGTTGATACCGGCAATTTCCATAATTTCCTTTGCTTTTTTTCCGGCAAGATAATAGTCAAAAATCTCACGTTCTTTCGGTGTCAGGGTATGCAGATGCTTTAAGAACATCTCAAAGTCGTTTTCATCCACCTCGGGCATACGCTCGTCTGCAAGGTGTGTCATATAGGTCTGTGCTTGCTCATATTGAGTCTCAGCAGCTGTTTTTTCACCGTGAAGACGTTCCACTTCATCACGATGTTCTTTATCTTTTGCCGCAAGAAATTCAAAAAGGTCATTGATTTCAGGAATACGGGTCACGACATTATCGGTATTGCTGGTTTTGATTTGTTCCATCGCTTTAAGGAACGGTCTGACATAGTAATGGCTCATCCAGATACTTGCAGCAACTGCCAGAACGGCAACAAGCACAAGTAATCCGCTGATTTTAAGCTGTCCGTCCCGAACATAAGCATTATAGTAATCGTTTGGCAAAAGAACTGCAATCGTGTGTGTGGAAACACCGATTCTTACCTCCTGCGTTTTGCCGATAAAAGTTTCCTCTCCCGTGACTTTGGAGAACTTTCCGCTGTCAGAGATGATGAAATCACCGTGAACAGAGGGCATATATCCCGAACGGTTGCCGGATAGCTGTCCGGAATAGATTTCACCGTCGGCTGTAAGTAAGGCGCAAAGTACATATTGCTGCTCACTGTCCGATGTCTGATTGGACAGCTTGAAATATAAGTCGCTGATCTCAAATCCGCAAGCTCCGATTATATTTCCGTCTCCATCGCAGATTGGGGTACAAAGGAATCTCGCATATTCAAAGGTACCGGGCAGTTTGTATACCGTAGTCATAAGCCATGCTTTTGAAAGATTGGTTTCCTTGGAATTTATCAGTTCTTCAATTTGCGGAAACACTCCGGTTTCCATTTCAAATTCCCAACAGCTATGAAGGTTGATGCCGTTTTCTTTGGCAACAAGTGAATTGCCTCGAAAAAGACAGATTTCATTACGAATGGTGGTCTCTGCATTCAGATTGGTATATTTCAGATATATACCATTATAATATGTGTTTTCCAGACTGTCGTTGACGGTGGTGTTCAGAAAATAGAATGCACCGCTACAATCGGCAAGCTGAATGTTGTTATAGACGATATCATATGCATCCGACTGGAAAGAAGCTAATGCGTCTTTATTGTTTTTAAGTGAGGCAAACGACAAACCTTTTCTCTGTGTTTTTTGAATCTGTGCTGAGATCTGCTCGGAAAATTCAACAGCATGTGCAGCCAGTTCTTCAACATCCTTATCGATTTCTTTGATAGAATGATCCAATTGCTGCGTTAATGTACGGTCGATAGCATTGTCCACAGGATTGAGTACACCGAACAGGTTGAGAAGCAGAAACAACAAGGCAACAACAGCAGCAAGTATTGCAATCAACGATATGGAAAATCTTCTGCGCATAGATACGCCTTGTGTCTTGATTCTGTCATATGCTTCTCTTAAAAGCCCCAAGGAAAATCCTTTCACCTTGATGTTTCCTCCTTTCTGAATGATATACAGTCCTTATTTCAGTGCTTCACGAACTGTGCTGAGAGTGAATAATAACAGCTCGTTCATAACTGTTTCGGCATCCTCGTCGGCATTTATACGGCGAATATATTCGTTGTGTGCCGCAGAGAGTGTGTTTTTTATAAGTTTTTCAAAATCTGACTGAACATCCACAGCACCGTCAAACAGCGGAACAGAACAATAATTGTAATCACTGCTATACTGTTCTTTTACGGCATTGTAGAGCATCCTATACCTTTCATTCTCAATGACAGAGAGATCGGCAAACAAGTCTTCAAGGGCTTTATTGCTGACAGGAAGATATCCGGATTTTGTAACAAAATCGAGGTTGTGCTGTTTTTCTGTAATCCATTTCGCAAATTCGGCTGCTGCCTTGTTTTTCTTTTCTTCTTCGTTTTTGATGGCAAACAGACCGCCGCCACGCAGAACTACATTGGATTTCGCATTCATTACACAGGGATACGGATAAACAGCGATCTCAATATTTTCGGTTGCATTATCTTCATAGGTTACATAATCACGCAGATACAGAATATCGGCAGTAGAACCGATGTTGCCAATAACCTCTGCTGTTTTCCATCGGCTGGAGGCATAACCGTCGTCCACACAAAGTCCACCATAGATGCCGGCTTTTGCAACAGGAGTAAAAACATTTTCAAATACTTCGGAAGATACATTTATCTTTCCGTTAATTATGAAGTCTGTATCAAAGCCTTCCATATTGGCAAGAAAATAGTGGTAGAAATCGTTTATTTGAAACATTGTCTTGCCGCCTGACCAGTCGTAATAGAGATTGCAGACATCCATCAGTGATTCAATGCTGTAAAAACAGTCTTCAGTAAGATCGTTTTCCTTTGCAAATCGGTCAAAAAGAGTTTTGTTTATATACAACAACTCGCTGGATTTGGCGATGGGAAGCATCAGAAGCTGATCACCGAAATATCCTTCGGAAAGAAAATCTTCTTGAAATATTTTTAATTCATTTTCACCGAGGTATTCACTCCAATCAAGCAATTGTCCGGCATTAAATTTCTCGGCTATACGCGGATAGGCAGTAAACATGTCCGGCAATTCAATAGCACCCGGTTCATCATTCAATGACTCAAGGAGCATTTTATCAATATTAGAAGAATTGGTAACCGACGTTACATCTACAATAATACCTTTTTCTTTTCCGACTGTACTATTGAATTCGTGAATGGCATCATTTAATGGCGATTGAGTGTTGCTGCCATAAACATGCCAAATGGTCAGCGTAACCGGTTTATCCGGGTCAAATACGGAATCTGAACAACCGGAAAGTATGCCACACATTATCGTGACGCTGAGAATCAGAGCAAATAGCTTTTTCATTGTGCATTCCTCCGTAAAGTTAAATTTTTCTTTATTTTTTATCCGAATTTCAAAAAAAACTGTAAAAAAACGAATAATTTTTCGTTTTCCCACCCTTTTTTGCGGTTTGGTGTGGGGACAAAGCGGTAAAAATCCGTATAATTCGAGTTGTGAACATCAAGTTTCACGATTCTTTTAATCACAGTATATCACAAACAAATGAATTATTCAATGGTATCAAAACAAACATCTCGAAGCATTTCAAAGAGACAGATAGGAGGTGTCATATGGTACACAGAGAAAACCGAACTGCAAAGTACAAGATCATTGCAGACTCCGTCGGAAATCGATATCGCTTCTTCTGTGAAGCATCGGGTGCTGCGGTATGTACAACTAAACCAATCAGAGCCGACACACAGGAAAAAGAGCTTTCTCTTGCATGGGAGCATGACGGCAAACAGCACTTTAACCATTGTCCCAAATGCGATCGTTTCGTCTGCGATACCATGTATAACGCCGATGTCTGCGAATGTGTAGACTGTGCTCCGTGGGAAAAAGCACCAAACTACTGCAAAAAGTGCGGTGCTCAGATATCTGCGGGAAATACCTATTGCTCCGACTGCGGAGGCAGAGTACGGTACGGGGAGGTGTGGACTTGATAACTGATAAGCTGGAAGTATTTCGATTGGAGAATATGAAACAATACGGCTTTGGTGTTGAAGCTATGAAGCAAATCAAAGTATGTACCCGATGCGGAAATACTTCGTCAACAAATCAACAATTCTGCACAGAATGCGGTTATCGACTCCCGGATAAGTCCTTATATGAAATATATAAGGAAAGACACAAAATCTGTCCTCAGTGTGAAACAATAGTGACAGATGAAGCCGATTACTGTCCGCAGTGCGGAGAAAAAATTGAAAATAATAAACTAAAAACACGATAATATAGGAGGTAAGAGTATGGGCTTTTTAGAAAGAGCAATAAGAAGAGGTGTCAGCGATGCAGTTGGAAAGGCGGTGGGAAATGCCGTTCGTCAGGCAGTAGAGCCTGCGGCAACCAACTTCGCCAATAAAGCTGCAGGAGCTATTGATCATGCAACACAAAACACCAACAATCAGGTGCAGCGTTCATCGGGACTGGAAGGAGCTATGGCTAACCTTGAACGTTCAATGCAGGGCTATGCTACTGAGGCGGCAAAGAATATGAAGGTCTGCCCGGGCTGTAACAAAACGACTTCGTCAGATAAGAAATTCTGTCCCGAATGCGGAACAGCTCTACCCGAACAAACTGTAGCACAGGGTGCCGTTTGTACTTCCTGTGGCAAGCAGAACCCAATCGGAACAAAATTCTGTCAGGACTGCGGTACAAAGCTTCCCGCTGCAATTCAGGAGGAACAAGCTGCTGCCGACCGTGACACCGCTGTAATGACAGAATGGGATGAAAAGCTTTCTGCTTATCCAAAATGGAATTGCGGTGGCAATAATTTCAATATCGAACAGTATGACGAAAATCACTTTATATTTGCTGCAGAATTCAAAAACAATCATTATGCCGCCATGCAGGCTGTAGAACAGTACAGACAAATTCTATTGCAAAACGGCTTCCGTCAGGCAGGACAGTATCCGAATAAAGAAAATCTGTATAAAATGGTAAACGGCATTTGTTATCATGTGAACACTGAACACTGTTTTGACGGAGACAGCGATTATCCCACTATCGGGTTTGATATTTCCGAACCATACGGAGGTTTTAACTATGTAAAACCCGAACCTGTAAAAAAATCTGGACTTAAAGACCTTTTCGGTCTCTGATATAAGGAGGAAACAATATGAAGAAAAAATTATTTATACTTTTGCTATCATTAATTATGATATTTACACTTGCAGCTTGCGACAATTCTGAAGTCCCCGACGGAACCCCGGACAATACCGAGAACGGCGAAAAGATTGATGCCCGTGATATCGTGGACAATGCATTGAAACAGGCAGAAGAGTTAGATTCTTTCAGCGTGGAGGCTGTGCAGCATTATTTAAATGCCTACGGTATTGAGTTCTCCGATCTGGAACCTGACTGGGATTGGTCTCTTGCCAGCAAATACTCCTCTTATGCAGATGACCCCGCAGGTGGCTACGGTCATGCAGTGATTAAATTTAACCTGACCGACGGTGAACTTACGGATGAGCAGATCAATGATTATTATGCAACTGTCTTTGCAGCAACAGCCGCAGTATCGGATGACGGACACAACATCATCGGCTATGAGTTTGCAGGTGAGGGTGAGGACGCCCTGGCTGAAACAACATTAGAGGATGCATTAGACGGCTGGATGCAGGGTTGGGGCTTCCGCCGTGACGGAAAATGCATGGTGGTTTATGTTTCCAGTGATTATGACAACGACAAGGAAAGCGAACTTGACCGTCTCTTCTATTACAACGCTGTACAGTTCGACATCGGAGTCGGACTACAGAAAAACTTTGATGATACATGGGATGAGATGGAGGATTACTTTGAGGATAATGAGGATGCAATTAAAGACGCACTGGAAGACTATGCAAACTGACAAAAAAAACAAGCATTCCAGATAAAACAATGTAACGTACTATAGAGCTTTATAAAAAAAATTCAGGAGGAAAAAATTATGACATACTGTTGAACATGTGACACTAAAATAGATGAAGGGATAAAATCCTGTCCCGGTTGCGGAACGGCACTATCCGAACAAAAAAAGCCTTTTGGCTTTAAAGATTTATTTAATCTGTAAAAAAAGAACAAATCCATTAAAGGAGGACAGACTTATGAAAAAAACAATATCTATAGTTCTTTCATTAATTATGATGCTGGGAATAATTGTCTCAGTACCGGTAACAACCTTTGCTGAAAAGGATGAGATTCCCACACTCAGCGAAGGACCTGAAATCAAAATGGTTGGGCTTGCAGACAGAGACTACACATATGCAACCGTTTATTATGAAAATACTCAGGAGGCACTTGAATTCGGCAAAGAGCTTGAAAAGTATGATGATGCAACTGATTATCTCATTGACAAATACGGTTTTAAGGACGGTGAATATATTTACCACAACCTTTATGTTTATGTTCAGACTGCTTATTCTCTCAACGGCGGATCAAGCTGGGTAAACGACTTTGACCGTGATGATTACAGCTATGATTATCTGGCTAATGATTATGTAAAAATCGGTGACAGCTATGTATATCTGCCCACACAGTCTGCCGCCCTTGATTCTGTTCATCAGTATGATACACTGTTTGCTCTTGAGTTTTATGATTGGGAAGGTACAAAAAAAGCTACAATGGATGAGTGTGCCGCATATCTTACTCAGGATAAAGCTTCATATATCAAACACGAATATTCATACCATTCCTATGAAGTAAATCTTAATGCGACAAATTCACTTCTTGTTAAATCAAGATATGTTATAGTTGTAACAGGAACAAAAGAAGGTGAAGATGATCGCAAAACCTATACTGAATACTCTGACTGGAGTGACACTTTCTCCTTCTGTTCAACAACATCACCCGAAACTGAGGATTTTGGAAAAGGCGGAATATATAATGCGCCCACAGTTGAATATCTCAGAAAAGACGGTGCTTATTATTATGTAGGTATAATGCCCGACGAGGAGCTTTCAAATGCCATTGCAGAACATAGAGTTTTATATAATCTCGGACTTACCAATGATTATTTTGAAAATTACAACACATATTACATTTCATGGTATATTGAGCTGAAAATAAATGACGGTGACTGGTTTTATTATACCTCTCAGAATGCCATTGACCTGATATACAGCGGACTTCACGACTCATATCTTACAGAAAACCTTGAATCATGGTACGGCATAACACTTCAGCCCGAAGACAGAATTTATCTTCGAACTCGTCTTATGACGGACTATGAAACTAAACGGGAATATCTTGATGAATCTGAAAACAGTGACGGAAGATATCTTTATACAGCAGATGACACCATGACAATTTCGTCAAATTACTCAAATGCTATTGAAATTCCGTTCAGTGGAAGATACCGTATAAGTTATTATCTTAACGGTGGCTCATGGTCCAATTACAACAGTAAAATATATGATTTCGGCGAAGATGATACTGGAACAATAGATCTTACATCTGAGGATTATCTTCCTGAAAAATACGGTTATACATTCGGTGGTTGGTACACATCTAAGGACTTTGTTAAGGGTACAGAAATTACAACAATAGATTTCAATGACAAAAAATTCACGGATGTTTATGCAAAATGGGAAACTGAGGGCGAATATGATATCACCTATGAGCTTGGAATAAGCGGTGCATATCATTATAACCGTACAATGTATACGCCTCTTATGGATGATATTGAGCTCGCTGATGCATCATACAGCGGTATAACATTCCTCGGTTGGTATGAAAATGAAAACTTTACTGGTGAGCCTGTTACGGTTATCGACACAGCAAGAAAAGAAAACATCACTCTTTATGCAAAATGGGATCTGCCGACCTATAATATAACCTATAATCTTGACGGTGGTAAAAATAATGCTTCCAATCCTGCAACATTCCAGGTAAACATCGATGGTGGCGTGGATGCTCTTCTGCTTGCACCTTCAAAAACAGGATATATCTTTGACGGCTGGTATTATGATGCAGACTTTAAGTATTCAGTTTCAAAATACGATGACGGATGGCACTTCAACGGAACGGAAGATACAACTGTATATGCAAAATGGATAAAAGGCAGATGGGATATTACATATATAAATGTTCTTGACGGTGCAAGAAATGACGATTACAATCCGTATAACAGCAATCCTTCAGAATACACCTTCGGTGATACCGTAACACTAAAAGATATGAGTCACAGCGGTTATAAATTTGGCGGATGGTATACAGATGAAGCTTGCACTAAGGCTGCAACCGGCATTTCTGCAACAGATACCGGCAAAAAGACTTTCTATGCAAAATGGACAGAAAATATTTATACAATAACTTATGTGTTTGATGCAGATAAGAAAAATTCTCCGGCTGTTTCCACAATCACAAACAAAAATCCAGAAACAAGAAAATATTCACAAGTACTTGAACTTGTCAATGCAACAACTACTGACGGTAACTTCATTTTTGAAGGCTGGCACAATGATATAAATATGGCATCGGATATTATTACAAAAGTGTCTGGCGACAATAATATAACTCTTTATGCAAAATGGACACCAAAGATTACATACATTCCACATTGGGGAGATGTAACAATTTCAAATAATGTGACAGCGGCAGATGCACGTATAATACTCAGATATTCCGCACAGCTTGAAAAAAATTTCAACGATATTCAGCTAAGACTTGCAGATGTAAACAATGACGGAATCGTTACTTCTGAAGATGCAAGACTCGTTCTGAGATTGGCAGCACAGCTTGAGAAAGAAGAAAAACTTATTCAGATGTATCAGTTGCCTAAAATTGAAGTAAAAAACGGAGAAATAGTTTTCATCTGAAACAAAGCTTTTAATTAAAAAAGGAGGTATTTAATATGACTAATTGTGTAAAATGCGGTACAAATCTTGACGAAAACACAAAATTCTGCCCCATATGCGGCTCAGCCATTCAGCAGCCGGAAAATATATCGGCTGAAATGGAGACCAATGCAACAGACGCAAATGATTTCGCATCAAAAGTTGCACAGCTGAACAATACTGCCGATAATACTGCAGAATATTCCGCAGATGATATTGAGAAAAACAAAATTATGGCAGTGCTTGCATACATAATATTTCTCATTCCTCTTCTTGCGGCAAAGGACTCTAAGTTTGCAAGATTTCACACCAATCAGGGATTTATACTCTTTCTCGGAGTTATCGTATCCTCTGTAGTTGCGATAATACCGATTATCGGCTGGATAATTGCTCCCATTGCAGCATTGATTGTTACAGTTTTGGCCATTATCGGAATAATAAATGCTCTGGGTGGAAAAGCAAAGGAGCTTCCCATTATAGGCAAGTTTAAAATTCTCAAATAACATTCGCAACACATTCAACTAAATAATAATTGCCCTTTTCCGTTCATATAAAATAGCGGAAAGGGGCAGTTTTATGAAAATTTTATCAGTAAAGTTAAAGTCAGTGATCATTACAGCGATGGTAATTATTGCTGTTGTATTGGGGATATTTCTTACGGCAAGTACATTGTCGGATGCGGTATCTGCCGAAGCGAGAATGATACCCATTTACAATGTAGACACAACTGAAAACAAAGTCGCAATTACTTTTAATTGTGCAGTCGGCAATTCAGATATTGACTCTATTCTTGCAACGCTTGACAAATATAATGTCAAGGCGACATTTTTCCTTTTAGGCTCATGGGCTGATGATTACATAGATGAAGTGCAGAAAATCTATGATGCAGGGCATGAGATAGGAAATCATTCATATTCACACAAAGATATGCCGTCGATGAATTATGAAGATATTATGCTCGATATTCAGAAATGCAATGAAACAATCAGAAGCATTACGGGACACTCTCCCACCCTGTTCAGAGCACCATCGGGTGCATACGACAACAAAACAATCTCCGCCGCCGAAAATCTCGGCATGGTAACGATTCAATGGGATGTGGATTCTGTTGATTGGAAAAATATCACCCCACAGGAGATTACGGAAAGAATTAAATCAAAAACAGCAAGCGGTTCAATTATTCAGTTGCATTCGGGTACGGAGCATACTGCAGAGGCGTTGCCGGAAATTCTTGATTATCTTAAGGAAAACGGATTTGTTCCCGTAACAGTGGGAGAACTAATTTACAAATCCGATTATAAAATTGATATTAACGGTACACAGATGCAAGTACAATAAAGGCTATGACGGTTAAATCAAGTTTTTAAGGGTAGCGGTTCGCCGTTGCCCTTGTTTTTTTAATTACGGATTTGTGTGGTTAGTTTTTCCGATATATAAATTTTTCTTCAAAAAGCCTTGCAACATATACGCTTTTAATGTATAATGGTTCTATATATCTTTTAGTAAGGAAGAATTTTTTATGTTGGGCAAAAGTGTCAAAGTAAGAATCACTAAACCCTTCAATTCCTTTGACAGCAAAACTAATACCAAGTATATGCTGAATTTCGGTGTAGCCGAAATAAAGACAGAAAAACGAACTTTTATTCAGTCTGCCTGCGTTATGGGTATAAACCACCCTGTCAATATTTTTGAAGGAAGGATTATTGCCGTTGTTCGTCATCAGGACAAAAGGCCTAATTATATTATCGTTGCTCCCAAAAAATCAAGATACATTAATTTTGAAATTGAGGATGCTATTAAATTTCTTGAAAAAAACAGACCCTACAAGCTTGAATGTCTGTATGAAAGCTCCTGCGGTGCAGTAGTTTTTAAAGATCTGGGCGGCATTCGCAAGTTTCTGCTTATCAAAAACAAGCGCAGTGCTCATTGGGGATTCCCCAAAGGTCATATCGAGCGCGGTGAAACACGTCAGCAAACCGCAAAGCGTGAGGTATTGGAAGAAACCGGTCTGCATATAAATATTATTGACGGTTACAGTTCAACATCCGAGTATAAAATTGCCGGCAAGGTTGAAAAACGGGTTACTATCTTTTTGGCAAGCACTACTGATTCAAAAACTTTGATTCAGCAGGAAGAAATTGATGACTATATCTGGCTGGACTACGAAAGTGCGCTGAAACAGTTGAAATTTGAAAATGACAAGAGTATTCTTACGTCATCATACGAATTTTTGCGCAGTAACAAAAACTAAGGAGATGTTTTTAATTGGCTGAAACATTAGCTAATTTTCTTGTTGAATTTTTCGGAAATACTATCCCAGCTGAAATAACGATTTTTATTATTTCGCTTTTACCTATACTTGAGCTCAGAGGCGGTCTCATCGCCGCTGTACTGCTGAGCGTTCCGTTATGGAAGGCATTTATCATTTGCTACATTGCAAATATGGTACCTGTTCCGTTTATTATTCTTTTCATCAAAAAGATTTTTGAGTTTTTGAGAAGATTCAAATTCTTTGCAAAATTTATTGCCAAGCTTGAAGCAAAAACGGAAAAGAACAAAGACAAAATCATGAAATACAAGCAGTGGGGACTTTTGCTCTTCGTTGCTATTCCCCTGCCCGGTACAGGCGCATGGACAGGTGCACTCTTTGCAGCGTTACTTGACATTGACATCAAAAAGGCTATACCGATTATTGCTCTCGGTGTACTTATTGCGGGTATTATCGTTTCGGTTGCATCTTACGGCACAGCGGCTCTTATCGGAAGCGGCGAAGCTGCAACGGGTATGATTTCACAACTGATTACATCAATAGCATAAAAAAAGAAAGGACACTCACGTGTCCTTTCTTTTTTTGCTTATATGAATTTTACTCCTAAAATCTGTGCGATATCCTGCGCTTGTGAAGCATTAAGACGCAAGCCCTTAAGCTCCTTAAAATTATCGGAAACTGTGATACCTTCGATTCTGCAGCTTGACAAATCAACGTTTTTAAGGCTTGTCTTAAAGAAATCCGCACTTTCCAGATTCACATCTATAAACTCCGTATGCTTAAGCTTGACCTCTGCAAGAACTGCCATTTTTAAATCGCACTCTGCAAAACGGACATTTTCAAGTTTTGATTCAGAAAAAAGAGCGAAACAGCAGGATGTTTTTGTAAAAACAATTTCCTTTAAGTGGCTGTCTGAAAAATCGGAGTAATCAAAACGGCAATTTGTGATTTCGCAATTCTTTAAATATGCACTCTTGAACTTGCAATTAATGAATATGCAACCTGTGAATTTTGTATCCACAAAGGCGGATTTATCAAAACTGCACTTTTCAAAACGGCAGTTTTCAAAAACAACGCACTGATAATCTACGCCCGAAAAATCACAACATTCCACAGAACGGTCGCTGAACGTAACATTTTCTATGTACGCATCATCTAATTTTACTTTTGCAATTATATTTTCCATAATCATTTATAATACATATATAACTGACATTTTATCATGCCGTTATAAAGCTTTCTTCTTTTATCTGCTTTTCTGCCGAATGACTTTTCAAAATCCTCGTCGGCAGTAATTATATAATAAGCCCAACCGCGCTGAGGGGTAAACACTTTACCGATATTTTTGTAAAGCTGTTGAACAGACGATACATCCATAAGTCTTTCGCCGTAAGGCGGGTTGATAATAACCGTACCGCGTTCGGTTTCGGGTTTAAAATCGGCTACATCGGCTTTTTTGAAGCTTATAAGGTCGGCAACGCCTGCTCTTTCGGCATTTTCCTTTGCGATTTTAAGAGCCTGTGCATCAATATCCGAGCCGTATGCCTTAAATGGAATATCGGTTTTTTCAAGGCTTCTTGCACGCTCTCTCTCCTGCTGCCAGATCTCAGCGGGAATCTGTTTCCAGCTCTCTGCAGTGAAATGTCTGTTAACGCCGGGGGCAATGTTTTTAACCATCATTGCACCCTCGGTAAGAATTGTACCTGAACCGCACATCGGGTCGTAAAGTGTATGGAAATCACGCAGTCTTGCAAAATAGCAAAGTGCCGCCGCAAGAGTTTCCTTTATGGGAGCCGCATTTGAAGCAGGTCTGTAGCCTCTCTTATGAAGACCTGCACCTGTGGTATCAATAAGCATACTGACCTTGTTTTTCATAATTGAAAACTGAATCTGATACAGTGCGCCTGTTTCCTTAAACCATTCAACATGGTACTTTGTTTTAAGCCTTTCAACAACTGCTTTTTTGATAATTGCCTGACAGTCGCTGACGCTGAAAAGGTCAGAATTGAGAGAATATCCCTTTACGGGGAATTTATCCTCTTTTCCTATCCAATTTTCCCAAGGAAGACGTTTTGTACCCTGAAAAAGATCTTCAAAAGAATGGGCTTCAAAAGTTCCCATAAGAATCTGTATTCTTTCGGAAAATCTTGAGCATATATTTGCTCTTGCAAGAATACTCTCATCACCTGAAAAGAGAACTCTGCCGTTTTCTGCGGCTACATCCGATGCACCCATTTCTCTTAACTCCTCTGCAATAGGAGCTTCAAGACCCAGCAGACACGGAACTACAAAATTAATTTTCATACATTACCTCATCTGTTCATTTCGTTTTTAATTTGCCATACCCTATCGGGACAATCGGTAATAATACCGTCAACACCGCATCTGATAAGGCGTTTTATTGCAAAATCGCTGTTTACAGTCCATACATTAACCTTAATGCCCTGAGAATGAGCCAGTTTAACATAAAGAGGACTGACGTAAATATCCATAGGATGCAAAGCATCGGCACCGATGCGTTTGGCAAAACCTACCGGATTTACAAGCTGCCACGGGGAATAAAAATTATTGGGAGAATAAAGATAACCTGTTTTACATCTGGGGTCAAGCTTTTTTGCCTCTACAAGAAGGGTTGAACTGAAGCTTGAGATAAGAAGTCTGTTGAAAAGACCGTGTGCTTTAACCGCTGCTATGGTCTTTTTTACAATATCTGTTTCATTTGCACGGGGCTTTTTAAGCTCAATATTCATAATTTCAATATCCGATGATGCAATAAGCTCAAGGAATTCATCGAGGGTGGGAATAGGTGTGCCTCTGAATGCAGATGAATAATATGCACCGAAATCGAATCTTTTAAGCTCATCAATAGTATACGATGCAATAGTACCCATACCGTTGCTTGTATCATTGATTGTATAATTATGGCAGAGAACAGGCACTCCGTCTTTTGTCATATGTATATCCGTTTCCACTCCGTCTGCAAGAAGCTGAATGGATTTTTCAAATGCGGGCAAAGTGTTCTGCGGTGCGTATCTGTTTGCGCCTCTGTGCGAAATTATCTTTACATCGGTCATAATTATTCACTCTCCGTGATCATAGTAGAATTATTGTAGCACACTTTTTTATATATTAATAGTCTTTTATAAAAAAATTAATAGATTTTTTTGGGATTGACATTTTTTTTGTATAGATTATAATGATATTTGTAGATTTATGTTTGGAGGTTATAAAATGGACTATAAAATGAATATTGCAGGTCTTGACAGAGCATTACCCCTTTGCAAGGTTACGGACGACCTTTACATCGGAGCTTTTGTAATATTCGGTGATGCGGAGCTTACCGTTGCCTGTGCAAGAGAGCTTTTGAAAAAAGCACCTAAATACGATTATCTTATCACTGCTGAAGCAAAGGGTATTCCTCTTATTCACGAAATGGCTCGTCAGCACGGCGACAGCAAATATTTTCTTGTAAGAAAGAAACCCAAGCTTTATATGACAGGTGTGCTTGAGGTTACAGTACAGTCTATTACAACTGCAGGCGAGCAGAAGCTTTACCTTGACACAGCAGATGCAGAAATGATGAAGGGCAAAAAGATACTGATTGTTGACGACGTTATCTCTACAGGTGAATCATTAAGAGCTATCGAAGAGCTTGTTAAACAGACTGGCGGCGAGGTTTGCGGTAAAATGACAATTCTTGCCGAAGGTGATGCTCAGGACAGAGATGACATTGTATATCTTGAAAAGCTCCCCTTATTCAATCCCGACGGCACTGTAAAATAATGGATACTATTAAAAAAAAGCAGGAAAATGACAGTTTTCTGCTTGAATGTGAGCGTTGGTGGATATTTGCACTTATGATGTGTATAGGCGGATTTTTCGGCGGCTATACATTTTCAAGCAGGGGCGGAGTGTTCTGCAACGCACAGACGGCTAACTTTGTTATGTTCGGACTTGCTGTGGGTAACGGTAACTGGAGCAACGCTCTTTATTATCTGATTCCTATGGTTTCGTACCTGAGCGGTACAATGATTTCGGAATTCCTGCCAAAAAGAGTCAATAAGCACAGTCCCTTACGATGGGATACCGCATTTGTTGCTTTTGAAATAGTTATGGTGCTTATCATCGGCTTTATTCCAGAATCCGCACCTGTACAAATCTGCCACATTATTGTAAATTTTATGTGCTCAATGCAATACAACACATTCAGAGCCGCAGAAAAAATCCCTATGGCAACCACATTCTGTACTGCACACGTAAGAAATGTGGGTGTTTATCTTGTAAAATGGCTGAAACATAAGGATGAAATCAATTTTATAAAAAGAAGCCTTTTCCATGCAGGAATGATAGGCGTATTTATTCTCGGCGTTATTCTTGCAACGGTATTATGCCGTTTCTTCGGCACAAAAGCAATATGGTTTGCAGAAATACTGCTTGTTATTACATTTGCGGATTTGCTTCACGCTGATTTAACAAAAGAAAAGGGAATGTCAGACAGCATCCCGAATGGACATTAAAAATATCCCACTACTTAACAAACATAAAAATTTTCACCGTATCAGAAGCCCGATACGGTGATTTTTTTATTCTCTGTAAACCTCATTAAGGTCAGCATTGTCAAAATTATTATCTTCTTTTATTTTACGCAGTCTTTCGTGGCTTTGCTTTTTCTGTTTTCTGTGTTTATTGTACACAAGGGCAACGTAAATAAATATTCCTATAAGCACCAGGCCGAAAATTATAAGGAATATGGGCGATGTGATAACATTTTTTAATCCATCAACAAAATAAAGGAATCCGTTGCGGGAAATATCTTCCGCCGATACAAGATTTACACTTGCAATCACGCTGTCTGCATATCTTATTTTGACAGTACCGAGCACCTGACCTTTTTTTACAGGTGCTTTGATATCTTCCTGCACATCTATTACATATTCAAAACTCGATGAATCAACTGAGCTTAACAACAACGCCTGAAGCTGAGTCTGCGGCACAAGACGCACTGTATCAGTCTGTGAAGAATGAGCAACAGGTGCAGTTGTTATCATATCCGTTGTTTCTGCGATTGTAGTCATTTTAAGATTATTATAAGCCCATTTGAGCATTCTTCTTACGTCATACAATGCAGTATTATCGGGATAGCCGCAGTTATCAACACATTTATTAGGCCCGCCCAGAACGATTGCTATATAGGTATAGGCATCCTTTGTTGCAACAACGGCTGCGCATCTCTGTGCACCGTCAGTCTGACCTGTTTTAAAGCCTTTTGCGTACTCATAATAATATCTTGTTCCGCTTTTGATTATATCGCATACAGAGGTAAGATTACGCTCCTCGCTGACATTGGTTGCAGGTATGGTATACTTAACCGTTGCCGCCATATCTGCCAGAACGGAATTCTTCATTGCATATTGAGTCATAAGATACATATCATATGCAGAGGTGTACTCCCCTTCTTCATCAAGGCCGTGAGCATTGGTAAAATTGGTATTTGTACAACCCAGACTCTTTGCAAAATCATTCATCATAACAACAAAATTTTCTATACTGCCGCCGATATACTCTGCAAGAACATTACAGGCATCATTTGCATTTTTAAGCATGGCACAGTAAAGCAGATTTCTGACTGAAATCTGTTCACCTGCTTTAAGGTTGCAAGATGCACTGTAAACATTTTTAAGCGGTGCAAGTGAAGATTCGGTTACGGTAACAATTTCATCAAGGTCATTGCAATTATCCGCAACTACAGCCATGGTTGCAATTTTTACAAGAGATGCACATTTCATCTGCTTATCAGCATTCTCCGAGAAAATTACAGCGCCCGTATCAGTATTTACAAGCAGATAAGCTTCCGAATGCATATCTGCGCTGACTCTTGTGTTATAATATTCCGCATATGAAGTTACTGAAAAAACAGGTATAAAAGTAAGAATTAAAATTATTATAAAAATTAATGATTTTTTCATAGACACACCCACCCATTTGTGTTATAATCAGTATACAATTTTTTTTAATGAATGTAAAGAGATAAACAATAATTTAATTTACAATGTACAATTTACAATGTACAATTATTGAATAATATATAAATCGGGTTAAAGGGCGAAGCCCTTTCCTTCATTGTACATTATACATTGTAAATTGTTAATTCTCTAAATTATTGTTTACAGTTAGGAGTATAAAATGGTCTACATTACAGGTGATATTCACGGCGATTTATCAAGGCTTTCGCCGGAAGCATTAAAATTCATGAAACTCCACGACACATTGATTGTTTGCGGTGATTTTGGTTTTATATGGGACGACTCAAAAAACGAAGATAAAATATTAAGAAATCTGGGCAAAAGAAAATACAACATCTGCTTTGTTGACGGTACGCACGAAAACTTTAAACTGCTTAACAAATTTCCCACTCAGGACTACAACGGCGGTAAGGCAAGGAATATATGCGGAAATCTTTATCACCTTATGAGAGGGCAGATTTACACAATAGAAGGTATGAAAGTCTTTACCATGGGCGGCGGAGAATCGCCCGAAGCAGAGCTTCGTTTTGAAGACGATGATTCTCAAAGACTTGAAATCCCTACAAAAGAGGAGCTTCTTGCGGCAGTTACAAGGCTTGAAAGTGTTAATTATGACGTTGACCTTATAATCACTCACGAGCCGCCTTCAAAAACAAGAGAATTTCTGCTTATGCAAAAGAATGAGCAGTTTTCCGTATCTGCTCTTAATGCATTTTTTGATGAACTTGCAGTTCAATGCAAATACAAAAAATGGTATTTCGGCAGTATGCACACAGACAAGTTTATTTCAAACAATCAGATTGCGGTGTTCAGAAATATTCTTAATGCAAAAACAGGAATGAAAGTTAAATAAAAAAAACAGCTTGTACAGAAATTCTTGTACAAGCTGTTTTATTATTTTACGTAAATTTTTCAAACAATTTTACTGCTGATTCTGATGTAAAATTACCGGGGGTACGGCTGAAATTTTTTACGGGATCAACCCAGCGGGTACGGTATTTTGCCATTTGCTCTTGTGAAACGGTGATATTTATATCTGCCAGCTCAGTAATCATTGAACAAAGGCTTGCTATATCCGTATTCATAATATCAAACATTTTCTGAGCTTTTTCAGGTCTGTTTTCGGCACAAATTCGGATAAAATCGGGAATAAACGCCGCACAGGCTTTTCCGTGAGGGATACCGTAGTCCTCTGTAAGAGCATATCCGACTGTATGGGGGAAACACGCTCCTGTTATATTAAGGCAAAGACCTGCGTAAATTGATGCCTCATAAAGAATCTGACGCATTTTATCATCAGGTATATCTTTACTGCTGTGAAGCACATTAAGTCCCTGTGCAAGCAATTTAAAGGCTTTTTCGGCATAAATCTCTGAAAGCTCTGTTGACATACTTGAAAAATATGACTCGCAGGCGTGGGCAAAAGCATCAAGTGCAGTTGAAACCGTAACGGAATAAGGCATAGTGCAGGTATATTTATAATCGCAGAATGAAACCTCCGCATAGCATCCGCCGATGCTCTTTTTCATTCCGTTATCGCTGTTTGTAAGCACGGAAACACCCGTTACCTCACTGCCCGTACCTGCGGTTGTACCCACAAGCAAAAACGGCAAGGGTTTATTTTTATGCACCATATCGTAAATATCGGAATGTATCATTTCGGAATTGGTTGCAAATATGGCAATCGCCTTTGATGCATCAAGGGGTGAGCCGCCGCCGATACCGATTATGAATTCTGCGCCGAAATCTCTTGCACACTCTCCTGCTCTGCGGCAATCCTCGGTGTAGGGATTTTCTGTAATTTCATCAAATACTGAATATTCAATATTGCACGAATCAAGAGCTGAAGCAACATCATAAAGCGCTCCGCTTTTCTTTGCAGATGAGCCGCCTGTTACAATAAGACATTTTTTGCCGTAATTTCTAAAAATATCTGCATTATTCTTAACACAATTTTCACCGCTGATTATGCGTACGGGCATATAAGATGTAAGATTCATAATGGTCTCCTTAAAGAATAATTTATCAGTGATGAGTGAGAAGTGAGGAGTTGTGAAAAAGGCTCCGCCTTTTAATCCATTTTAATCCAAGCCGCTTAGCGGCTTCCTTAACTCCTAACTCATCACTCCTAACTCCTAACTACAATAATTTAGCTGTGCTAAATTATTATATAAAAAGACCGATTTTACTCGGTCTTTTAAATATTTAACTTATTATCAGCCGATTACTCTTGCTGAAAGTACGCCCTCAACAGCATTAACTGCTGTAAGTGTATCATCGGAAAGGTTAACTGCATCAACGATAACATAACCTGTTTCTTTTCTGATAGCTGCGGTTGAATCATCAGTTGCTACGCCTGCTGATGCAAGTGCGGCATAGATATTTTCGCACACATCACCGTTTGTGATAACTGTAAGACGCTTTTTGCCTTCTGCAAGTTCTTTTGAAATGCAAGGAAGATTTACAGAATTTACAACATTACCTTTTTCGAGGTACTCTGAAATCTGATTAACTGCCATAACAGCACAATTCTCCTCTGATTCGGGAGTTGATGCGCCCAGATGAGGAAGAGCGATAACACCGTCAAGACAAAGCTGTGCGTCTGTGGGGAAATCTGTTGCATATGCTGCACATTTTCCGCTTTCGATTGCTTCTACGATAGCGTCGTCATCAACAAGACCGCCGCGGGCAAAATTAAGCACACGGATGCCGTCCTTTGCCATTGCGAGAGTATCCTTATTTACGATATTCTTTGTGGAATCTGTAAGAGGTGCGTGAACGGAAATGTAGTCGCTGTCTGTGAAAATCTGCTCAACCTTTGATGTGATTACAACTGACTTATCAAGTGTTGAAGCAGCTTTATCTGAAAGATAGGGGTCATAGCCGATAACTTTCATACCAAGAGCAACAGCAGCATTACATACCTTAACGCCGATAGCGCCGAGACCGATAACACCGAGTGTTTTTCCCATAATTTCGGGGCCTGCAAAGTTTGACTTACCCTTTTCAATCTTTTTGCTGATTTCGTCTTCGCCTTTAAGAGTTTTGCACCAGTCCATAGCAGGAGCAATTCTTCTTGAAGCAAGGAGAAGACCGCAGATTACAAGCTCTTTAACTGCATTTGCATTTGCGCCGGGAGTATTGAATACGCAGATACCCTTCTGTGTGCAAACGTCAACGGGAATGTTATTGTAGCCTGCACCTGCTCTTGCAATAGCAAGCACGCTGGAGGGAATTTCCATATCGTGCATAGATGCTGAACGTACAATTACAGCATCGGGAGCTGTAAAGTCATCTGCACAAGCATACAAATCTGCATTGAAATTGGAAAGACCTGTTTTTGAAATCTTATTAAGTGTAAGAATATTATACATAATTAAGAATTCTCCTCTTCAAATTTAGCCATAAATGCTACAAGCTTTTCTACGCCTTCGATGGGCATAGCGTTGTAGATAGAAGCTCTCATACCGCCTACTGAACGGTGGCCTTTAAGGTTGATAAAGCCTGCTTCTGTTGCTTCTTTGATAAACTTAGCGTTAAGCTCTTCGCTGTCGGTTACGAAAGGTACGTTCATAAGTGAACGGTCCTCAGCAACAACTGTACCTTTGAACATCTTTGAAGAATCAAGGAAATCGTAAAGAATCTTAGCTTTCTTTTCGTTATGCTCCTTCATCTTTTCAAGACCGCCGAGCTCTTTGATCCATTCAAGAACAAGCTTTGTTATGTAGATGTTCCAGCAAGGAGGTGTGTTATAAAGAGAATCATTTTCTGCCATTACGTTGTAATCAAGCATTGTGGGAGTGATATCTCTTGCCTTGCCGAGCATATCCTCACGGATGATACAGATTGTTACACCTGCGGGAGCAACGTTCTTCTGTGCACCGCCGTAAACCATTGCAAACTTTGAAACATCAAGAGGTTCTGAAAGGAAGCAGGATGATACGTCTGCAATAAGAGGAATATCACCTACATCGGGAATCTCGTGATATACTGTGCCGTAAATTGTGTTATTAAGGCAGATATAAACATAGTCTGCTTCGGGGTCAAAATCAGCTTTTGTTGTTTTGGGAATGTAAGAGAATGTTTTATCTGCTGAAGATGCAACAACTCTTGCTTCACCGTACTTTTTAGCCTCTGCACAAGCCTTCTTTGCCCACTGACCTGTAATGATATAATCAGCCTTGCCGTTTCCGTTCATAAAGTTGAGAGGAATAGCGGCAAACTGTGTTGATGCACCGCCCTGAAGGAAAAGAACCTTATAGTTCTCGGGAATGTTCATTATTTCTCTGAAAAGTTTTTCTGTATCCTTAATGATAGCATCAAAAACCTTTGAACGGTGGGACATTTCCATTACGGACTGACCGCTACCCTGATAATCAAGCATTTCTGCTGCAGCTTTTTTAAGTACCTCTTCGGGAAGCATTGAGGGACCAGCTGAAAAGTTATATACTCTTGCCATTGTAATCTCCTCCGTTTGTTAATTTTTTGACAATCAATTACAAATGTACATTATAGATTATATCAAATATTCAAATAAAGTGCAACATTATTTTCTTTAAATACTATACAAAAAAACTAAAAAATTATGTATCATTTAACAAAAAACTCGGGCATCCGAAGATCCCCGAGTTATTATTTATTCTTCTGCCCAATTTCTTGAGCGGTCAACCGCACGCTTCCAACCGCTGTAAATAGCATCTCTTTCTTCCTTGCGAAGCTGAGGCACAAACTCCCTTGAAACCTCACGGATACCTTCAATTTCGGCTCTGCCTGACCAGAAGCCGACCGCAAGACCTGCACAATATGCCGCACCGAGAGCCGTTGTTTCAACAACCTTAGGTCTGTTGACCGTGGTTTCAATCATATTAGCCTGTATCTGCATCATTATATTACTTACACTTGCACCGCCGTCAACACGAAGCTCTGTAAGCTCAATATCCGCATCAGCCTTCATCGCTTCAAGCAAGTCTGTCATCTGGAATGCGATGCTTTCAAGAACTGCTCTTGCAAAATGCTGCTGATTTACACCTCTTGTGATACCAACAATAGTACCTCTTGCGTACATATCCCAATAAGGTGCGCCCAGGCCTGTAAATGCGGGAACGAAATATACGCCGTTTGCATCGGGAACACTTTCTGCAAGTCGGTCGCATTCGGGAGCAGTCTTAATCATTTTAAGCTCATCACGAAGCCACTGTATAACCGAGCCTGCGTTAAATGCCGAGCCTTCGATACAATACTCTACCCTGCCGTCGATACCCCATGCTATACCCGTAAGCAGATTATTCTCGGACTTAACACGCTTACCGCCTGTATTCATAAGCAGGAAACAGCCTGTGCCGTAAGTATTTTTTGCCTGACCGGGGCGGAAGCAAGCCTGACCGAAAAGAGCTGCCTGCTGATCGCCTATTGCACCTGCTATCGGTATACCTGCAAGTGATTCAAGACCGGGAATACCTGCGGCAACCTCACCGTAGACCTTACTTGACTCAACAACCTCGGGAAGAATGGACATCGGGATACCGAGCTTTTCACAAATATATTCATCCCAGCAAAGCTTATCAACATCAAAAAGCATTGTACGCCATGCGTTTGAATAGTCAGTAACGTGAACCTTACCGCCTGTAAGCTTCCATATAAGCCATGTTTCGATTGTACCGAAAAGAAGATTACCTTTTTTTGCAAGCTTTCTTGCCTTTTCACAATTATCAAGAATCCACTTTATTTTTGTTGCAGAGAAATAAGCGTCTACAACAAGACCTGTATGCTCTTTTATGTAGTTACGAAGCTCTTTATCGTCGATAATTCTTTTTGCCATATCGGCTGTTCTTCTGCACTGCCATACAACCGCATTATACACGGGTTTACCTGTGGTCTTATCCCACAAAACTGTGGTTTCACGCTGATTTGTAATACCTATTGCCGCAATTTCCTTTGCCTCAATACCGCCGTCAATAAGTGCGTCGGCAATAGCTCTGTATTCACTCCTGAGAATCTCCTCGGGATCATGTTCAACCCAACCGGGCTTTGAATAAATCTGTGTAAATTCATACTGAGCTTTAGCTGCAATTTGCCCCTGTCGGTCAAAAAGGATTGCTCTTGAGCTTGTTGTACCCTGGTCAAGAGAAAGGATATATTTTTTATCAGATATCATAAAAATTCACTCCAAATGATAGATTCTTTATTAATTTTACACTAAAACGGAACTCATGTCAAGGTGAACAATAATTTATCTAATTAACAATGTACAATGTATAATGTACAATGGTGGAAAGGGCTTTGCCCTTTAACCCGATTTTTATGATTCAATAATTGTACATTGTAAATTGTACATTAAATTCTTGTTTATCCGAATTTTTCACCAAGAAAAAAGCAGGCATATCCATTCACGGATATACCTGCCTTAAAATTATGCTGTTTCACAAACAATTTTGCCGTCTGCAACAAAAACATTTATCTGACTGATACTCATATTTCTGTTTGCGATAATTATATTTGCAACTGCGTCCTCAATATTCTTTCTGATTGCGATACGGATATCTCTTGCTCCTCTTACGCCGCCTGTTGAATCCTTTGCAATAACGTCAGAAACTTCATCGGAAACGTTAAGAGTAATACCCTTATCACGAAGACCGGGAATAAGCTCTGCAATAAGAACATCAGCAATTCTCTTATAATCTTCTGCCGTAAGCTCATTGAAAACAATAACCTCATCGACTCTGCCTATGAATTCGGGGCGAAGGAACTCGTTAAGTCCTTTCATAGCTCTGTCTTTTGATGCATCATTCTTGGTTTTGCCGAAGCCCAATGCACCCTCGCGGTTATGACTGCCTGCATTGGATGTCATAATGATAACGGTATTTGAGAAATCTATTGTTCTGCCCTGAGCATCGCTTGTTTTGCCCTCATCAAGAATCTGAAGAAGAATATTCATAACATCGGGATGAGCTTTTTCAATTTCATCAAAAAGAACTACAGAATACGGCTTTCTTCTTACCTTTTCCGTAAGCTGACCTGCTTCATCGTAACCTACATATCCGGGAGGAGAACCTATAATTCTTGATACGCTGTGTTTTTCCATAAACTCGGACATATCAAGTCTTATAAGAGTTTCGGGAGTATCAAAAAGCTCGTTTGCAAGCTGTTTTACAAGCTCTGTTTTACCAACGCCTGTAGGGCCTACAAAAATGAATGATGCAGGACGTTTCTGCGGATTTATCTGAATTCTGTTTCTTCTTATCGCCGCACATACAAGCTCAACGGCTTCGTCCTGACCTATAATTCTTGCTTTTATGTTGGATTCCATATCTGCAAGTTTATCAAGGTCGGAATCAATGATTTTTCTTACGGGAATACCTGTCCAGAGATTGATAACTCTTGCAAGGTCGTCCTCAAGAACATCGTTGTCTGCCGCTTTCTGACGAAGAAGGGGAATTTTTGAATCAAGAGACATTTTTTCGGAACGAATTGCCGCAAGCTCCTCGTAATCAGGCTCCTCACCATCAGCAGACGATAAAAGCAAATCCTCTCTGGCTGTAAGCTCTTCCATTCTGCGCTCAGATATCTCCAGATCACTTATTGCCTTATTGCGAAGATTTGCACAGGTACAAGCCTCGTCAAGCAGGTCGATTGCCTTATCGGGCAAAAATCTGTCTGTTATATAGCGTTCGGAAAGAGTTACCGTGAGATATAACAGTCTGTCTGATATTTTAACACGGTGATACATCTCATAGTATCCTCTGATACCGAGAAGCATTTTATATGCATCGTCGATTGAGGGTTCTTCAACCTTAACAGGCTGAAAACGTCTTTCAAGTGCGGAATCTTTTTCAATATATTTTCTGTACTCGTTAAAAGTAGTAGCACCGATAACTTGAATTTCACCTCTTGAAAGTGAGGGTTTCATAATATTTGCCGCATTCATTGAGCCTTCGGAATCGCCTGCACCCACAAGACTGTGAACCTCGTCAATAAAGAGAATAACATTGCCGTCTGCCTTTACCTCGTCAATAAGACCTTTTATACGGCTTTCAAACTGACCCCTGAACTGTGTACCTGCTACGAGTGCGGTAAGGTCAAGAAGATGGATTTCTTTATTTACAAGCTTTGCGGGAACTGCTCCTGCGGCAATTCTTAAAGCAAGACCTTCGGCTATTGCTGTTTTACCAACGCCGGGCTCACCGATAAGACAGGGATTGTTTTTTGTTCTTCTGCATAGAATCTGAATAACTCTGTAAATTTCGTCTTCTCTGCCGATAATTGAGTCAATTTTGCCTTCCTTGGCTTTCTTTGTAAGGTCGGTACAGTAGAGATTGATGAATTTTCTCTGTTTTTCCTGTTTATTCTGCTGCTTTTTATCCTTGCCGAAGTGTTTTTTTGTATGTTTTTCGGCAGGAACATCATCACCTGTGGGAGACATGCTGTTTTCTTTGCTGTTCACAGACGGCATTCCGCCCATAAGTCCCTGTAAAAAGGGCGGGAAAGTACCTGCTCCGCCGAACTGAAAACCGTTTTCATCGCTACTCATGGCATCCATAGCATCACCCAGCTGTTCGCTGACAGCATCAATATCCTCCTCGGTAATGCCCATATTCTCCATCATCTGTTTGATAGGACCAATATTCATATCCATCGCACATTTAAGGCAAAGCCCATCCTGTGAGGTTTCATCGCCCTGAATCTTTGAGATAAAAACCACAGCCGGATTTTTACCGCATTTAGAGCATAACATTTTGTTGTTCATTTATTTTCTCCTTTAATCTTCCGTTGAAGATTTTATCAAGTCAAGAATATCCTTGCTTGAAAAGTTATAAGCCGTATTGCAGAACTGACACTTAACCTCTGTATTTGCATCCTTTGCCATATCAAGCAGTTCCTCTTTACCGGCTGAAATAAGTGCATTCTGTACCCTTTCAAGTGAGCAATCACACTTATAAACGGGGTGCATTTCGTCAAGTACCTGTATATTGAATGAAGGCAGAACTGCCTTGCATATATCTTCGGGAGACATACCGTCAACAAGCATTTTTGTAACGGAATTTATGCCCTGAATGTCTTTTTCTACCATATCTATTGTATCGTCAAGTGCTGTGGGCAGAAGCTGGATAAGGAAGCCGCCCGCTTTTAGTACGGACTTATCCTGTGCTACAAGCACACCGAGACCACAGACTGACGGTGTCTGCTCACTTGCGGCAAAATATGCGGTGATATCCTCTGCGATTTCACCCGAAACAATAGGCACCTGACCAACAAAAGGCTCTTTAAGACCTAAATCCTTGATAACGGTAACAAAGCCGTTTTTACCTACAGCTCCGCCTACATCAAGTTTACCTTTTGAATTAAGGGGCAATTCAACGCTGCCGTCAACCACATAACCTTTTACATGGCAATCACTGTCGGATACGGCAATAATTGAACCTGCAGGGCCGCCGCCGTTGATTTTAAGAGTAAGAGTATCTTTTTTACCTTTGAGCATACTGCCCATCATAGCTGATGCAGTAAGAAGTCTGCCCAATGCGGCTGTACACACTTTTGATGTTGAATGTATTTCAAATGCTTCCTGAACAAGGTCTGTTGTATCACAAGCCATTATAAGCAGCGTTCCGTCTTCAGAAATGCATCTAACAAGCTTTCCCATTAAAATATACCTCTGTTTTTCATAGTTTTATTGCCGAAATGTATACCCGTTGTGAGTTTTCTTTCGGCTTTGAAAATTTCATATCATCATATACTCCTGAAACGGAAAATCCGGCTTCACTGAGCCATTGACAGATTTCATCAATTTCATATGCTCTTTCAGAGAATTCCTCATACTCGCGTGTATAGGAATCTCCCTCATCAAAGAAAATATCAAGGCACATATCAACCGTGCCTGTTTTCTCTTTATAAAAATTCTGCCAAACGAGATATGCGCTGTCCGTTTCGTACACAAATGTATTATTACCCAGCACATACTCGTGTTTATAGGGCGTATTTACATCAAAAATGAACACTCCGCCCTTTGAAAGATGCTTACTTACGGCTGAAAATGCCTTTTTTACATCTGCGGACTTTGTAAGATGATTTATACCGTCGAGTGAGCATACTGCGGCATTCACATCAGCATAGAGCTTCAGCTTACGCATATCCTGACAGATAATAAGCGCATCGGGCAGTTTTTCGGCGGCGATTGCAAGCATATCCGGTGATAAATCCGCAAGAATCATATCGTATCCGTAGGTAGCAAGATACTTTGACAATGTACCTGTTCCGCAGGCTAAATCAAGCAGAATACCACCGTTACAGCCGTTTTTTGCAAGCAGTTTTGCTATATATTCCGCACGCTTCTCATACTCAACATCCTGTGTAAGCTCATCATACACGGCGGCAAAAGAATTATAACTCATTCTTTATTGATCCTTGTAAAAATATCGTACTGATGGTAGTTATCCATATACCGCTTTACACGGCTGATTGTGGCAGGTGATGCACCTGTCTGCTCCTCGATTTCGTCGTACTTTTTGCCTTCTGCAACCATTTTTGCAACAACAAAACGCTGTGCCATCGCGCTGATTTCGGTATCAGTACACAAATCCTTGAAAAATGCGGCACATTCTTCCTCGTTTTCAAGACACAAAACTGCCTTATAGAGCATTTTTGCGTTTTCGGTTTTTACACTTTCTTTCATAGCAAACCGTCCTTTATATTTATTAAAGATTTTTGAATTTCTGTACGACCTCTGCTGCTTTACCGCAGGACAATCTGCCCTCGGGACAGGATGAAACATAACAGCTCGGGCCGAATTTGTTGAATATTGCGGGAGAAACCTGACGAAGCTGACGAAGCATCTCAACAGCATAATCACGGATTTCCCACTGAGCTCTGTTACAGGTTCTCAGTTTCATAAAGAGCATAAGCTCTCTGCCGTTCATTGATGATACAATATCAAGCGTATTACCGCTGAGCTGACAGTATACAAGCTCTTCCTCACTGCAACCGTCGTTTTTAAGTGAAGTATAAAGCTCGTTTATCTTTGCAAATGCCGCATTGTAGCGGTCAAGAAGTGCTTTATCTGCCGAAACAGTTTCGGGTATTATATAATTCTGTCTGTTTGTAAGAGTAAGGCAAGGCACCATAAGTGAGTGCATTCTATGACGGGCAAAATGAGTAATTGTGGAAAGAGAAACACCGTTGAGTCTGAATGTACAGCTTATTGTTTCAAGGGGTCTGGGTCTTGAAGATGCTGTTACGCAATCAAGAATTTTATCAATATTACCCTCGTCTGCGATGATTTTTTCAACAGCGTCGGGGGTGTACTGCCTTGTCCAGATAAGAGCCGAGCGTGCAACAGTCTTTTCTGCATCGGTTGTAAAGGACAAAAGCTGAACTTTCTTGTCTGACTGAATATTTTTCTCATAATTATTGAACATATAGCCGAGAGCTATTTTATCGGAATTCTCGGGCTTTCTTTTAAAGAAATCCGTACAGATACCGGGTGTGAGTTTTTCAATCTGCTCATAAATCTGTTTGCCTAAGTCATTAAGCTCTCTGAACGCACTGCCTCTGCCGAAAAGCATTGAACGAAGAACTAAAAGCAGCTCTCTTGCATTGATTGTGCAGAAAAAGTTACTTCTTAAGCAATAAGGAAGCAAAAATCTTGCATCTTCTTTCGGCACGCCTGCTTCAATAAAAGCGTTGTACTCATTAAAGAGGTAATCCATTGTTTCGCAGTATCTGTCCTCAAGCTCCTTTTTGCCGAGGAAAGGTACATAATATCCGCAATCACCGAAATTGACATATCTTCTTGATTTAACGGTAAATGATGCGAGTCTGAATTCAATCATAAACTGCTCAACAAAAACCGAAACATCATTGAACGCAATATTGAAAACGGTATGTTCAATGGTAGAATTATGACCTGAACGGGTTACCTTCGCAATAAGATTTGCATTCTTTTCCGCATCCTGTGATTTTTCAAGAATGCCGAATGCATCACCCTCCTGAGTGGATATTCTACCCGCTGCTGCAGGGATTTTTTCACCTGTATCGCTGATGCCTATAATTTTTGCAACAGAACCTCTGTAATTATCTGTATTCATACCGTATCACCTCAAAACTAATCAGATTAATTCTATCACATAGTGAAGAAAATTTCAACAGTTATTTATATTAAAAAAAACAGCGACTTAAAAGCCGCCGTTAAAAAATAATCATTGTTCAAATCTCGATTATGCCCCAATAATAGTCCACACACACCCACGCTCTGTTTTCAAATGCAGGCAAGGCTCTGTCGAAAACAGCATCAATTATCATTTCACCGTTCTTATCCATATACCCCCATTTGCCGTCTTTTTTCACGGGTACACATCCGCAGGAATAATTATATACGGACATATCTGTTACTTTGTTGGATTCACTGTCAAAATAAGAAAAGGTATCGTTATTTTTCGGAACATTTTTCATTATAGCTTTTCCGTCAACAGAAAAATATGTCCATGTATTGCCGTCGAACATTCCTACAACGCCGTCTGAAACTTCTGTTGCAGCAACATATTCAAAGGGAATTACGATTTTGCCGTTATTATAAAGCCCCAATTTTCCCGTTTTATTGCAGGCATAATATGTGTATTCATCATTTTCTTCGATAAAAAAATCGCAATAGTAATCATCTGCTTTCACATAAGCTTCATACACAACATAAACACCGCTTTCGTCATAATCATACGGTTCGTCCGGACCTTCACTACCGCCTATAAGAAAATAATTGCCGCTGTTACGATCGTAAATAAAATCAGAATAACCGCCACCGTGTCCGCCGTGGTCAATAAAAGTCTGTGTTTCAATGTCAAACGCTTCGTAATGGTCATTAAATGTTATTACGTCCCCATGAGGACAGTAAGAAGGGTCAGTATATACAGGATCGCAGATAATTTCACCTTTGCTGTTTACAAGACCGCATTTATCATCAATATAGTATGCAACATATTCGGTATCAATGTATTTATATATGCTGTTATAGTACAACCCGTCTTTAACAGCCTGCATTGAATCTGCACGCATAAATGGCTTTTTGTACCAAGAAAACTGCTCACTTTCGGGTAAAACAATATCTGCCTGTTCACTTTCATTAAGAATAATATAAGAATAATCTCTTGTAACAGGCTCGTTATCATTTGTGTTATCGGAGTGAGATTCTTCGTACAAATCCGATTCCGTAACGTTGTTTGTGTCCTTTGTATACTTAGGCAAAACACAAACCAATACCACGCCCAGAACTATTACGACTGCAGAGCAAATTATAAAATATATTTTATTTTTTGACATTTTCATCACTCCCTTACAATTAAATTATAGTGTTAATAATTATATATTGTCAACAAAAATTACAAAATTGTAATAACATTTTTATTAAAACCATACCATAAAACGTATCATCTGCAACAGACAAAATAATTTGGCGGATAAATTATTTTTTATTAAAAAAATATTGAACTTTATTTCATCAAGTGCTATTATAAATAAAACAATAATAACTAATTCACAAATGAAAGGACATTTTCTATGAGTAATAAAATCAAAATAGGTGTTCTCGGTGCAGGCAGAGGACAATCAATGATTCAATATGCAAACAAGGCTGAAAATGCACAGCTTGTTGCTGTATGTGATAATTCTGATTTCCAGATTGAGAGAATCAGCAAAAAATTAAATGACGACAGTATTACATATTATACTGATTTTGACAAATTCATCGAACACGATATGGATGCTGTTGTGCTTGCAAATTTTGCAACAGAGCACGCCCCCTATGCGATAAAGTGTCTTAACAAAGGTCTTAACGTTATAAGTGAGGTGCTCCCCTGTCAGACACTTAAAGAAGCAGTTGAACTTATTGAGGCAGTTGAAAAATCAGGCAAGATTTACGCTTATGCGGAAAACTACTGCTATATGCCCGCTACATATGAAATGAGAAAGCTTTACAAACAGGGTGCTGTAGGTGAATTCGAATACGGCGAAGGCGAATATATGCACAACTGTGAAAGCATCTGGGATACCATTACATACGGTGATAAAAACCATTGGCGTAATAATATGTCAGCATTCTACTACTGCACACATTCAATAGGTCCGCTTATTCACATTACAGGTCTGCGTCCCGTTTCGGTTACAGGCTTTGAAATGCCTTTTAATGCAAGAATGGCAAGAATGGGTGCAAAAGCAGGTCATTCCGCAGTTGAAATGATTACTCTTGAAAACGGCGCGGTTGTAAAGAGTCTTCACGGTGTAGGCTGTTCCAAAAATTCCATCTGGTACTCTGTTTACGGTGCTGACGGAAGAATGGAAAGTGCAAGAGAGGATGCTAAAAACGGTGATTTCGGAACTGTTTATCTTAACAATCCCGACAATTTCTCTGTTAAATGCTATGAGCCCGTAGGCGAATACGATGAGATTGCAAAGGAATTCGGCCACGGCAATTCCGATTTCTACACAATGTACAATGCTGTTGAAAAAATCAAAGGCAACGAAGATGCAGACATTATTGACATCTACGAAGCACTTGATATGTTCCTGCCCGGTATGTTTGCTTACCGTTCAGTTCTTAATGGCGGTATTCCCATGGCAATTCCGGATTTCAGAGATCCTGCAGTCCGCGAGCAGTACAGAAACGATACTGCTTGTACCGATCCTAAGGTCGCAGGAGATATGCTTATTCCCTCATACTCAAAGGGCAACCCCGATATTCCCGACTCTGTTTACGAAGAGCATCAGCGCACATGGAAACCCAGAGCGATGTCCCAGAACAAGCAGTTAAAGCTTATGGTATTCCCCAAAGACAAAGAAATTCCTGCTCTTCCCGAAGGATATTCAATAAGAAAATATCAGGGTGAAGAAGATATTCCCCATTGGATAAGAATCTGCAACAACGGTCTTGTAGGTTACGGCGCAGACAATTCAGCATTCACAAGTTGTATGTACAACGACGGCATTGAACCTCTTGAGGACACATTCTTTATTATAAATGAAAAAGATGTTCCCGTTGCTACAATTACTGCTGTTCGCAAGCTCCCCGCAACAGGTCTTGGTCTTGTTCATATGGTATCTGTTGCTGATTCAGAAAGGGGTAAAGGTCTCGGTAACGCTTTATGTGCTATTGCAGAAAAGCATTTCTTTGACAACGGTGTTGAAAGAGCTGTTCTTACAACTGACGATTACCGTATCCCCGCTTGCAAGAGCTATCTTAAAGCAGGTTGGGTGCCTGTAAATCACGATTACGATATGGAAATCAGATGGACCAGAATTATGAAGAAAATTGGCATCAAAGAGCTTCAGATGTATACCGAAGACGGAGAAAAGGATATGCTGTTAACCGTTTAATTAAATCAACAAATAAAAATATGGCTTGCACAGGTTAATGCCTATGCAAGCCTTTTATTATGCAATTTTTTACAGCAGGTGATTTTCAAACACCTGTGTTTTATAATCAAAGTCGCGGATTTTAAGGTAATATTCCGCTGAATCTATAAGTGCTTTCATGGGTGAAAGACCTATAAGCTCCGTTGCCGTAACGGTTACACCGTACTTTGCGGCTTCTTCCTTAACCTTTTCAACAACGGCATAAAGCGGTGTTACATTAAAATCGGTCATGTTAAGAGATACCTGTGCTGTGTTTCTTTCGTGGAGCATCAGTCCGAGTGCTTTTACGCATTTAAAGCCGCCGCTTGATTCCCTTACAGTTTTTGCAATAGCCTTTGCGATATTCACATCGTCAGTTGACAGCTCGATATTATAAGCTATGAGAAATTCTCTTGCTCCCACAATGGATATACCTGCGGTTTTATGAAATCCCTCACCAAAATCGGGCTGCCATTCGGGCAGTTTTGTTTTTTCCCAAAGCCCCTCAAACTGACCTCGTCTTACATCTGCAAGATTGCGTCTGTGCGGTGCAGATGCGGCATTTTCATATAGATAAACAGGGATTGACGCTTCATTATAAATACGCTCACCTGTTTTTTCAGCAAGTTTTACCACTTCGGACATTTCTACATTTTTAATTGGGATAAAGGGTATAACATCAACTGCACCCATTCTGGGATGCTCCCCCGTATGCTTTGTAAGGTCTATAAGCTCTGCCGCTTTTTTACAAAGACGGACTGCCGCCTCACTTACTGCTTCGGGATTGCCGATAAATGTTATAACAGACCTGTTATGGTCGTAATCCGATGTAAAATTAAGCACTTTTACGCCATCAACCGAAGCAACGGCATTTACACACTCTGCAACAACAGATGGATTCCTGCCCTCGCTGATATTAGGCACACATTCAACAATTTTATTTTCCATATTACTTTGATTTCACAAAAGCATCATACATTGAACCGATAGCTTTTGCAAACGCCTTTGGCATCTTAGCTCCTGCTGATTCAAATGTAGATTTACCTGTATACATCATAGCAAAAATCTGTTTATCCGACGTTTTTGCACCTGCAATAACACTGTCCATACAATGACCGAATGAAGCCTTGATATTTTCTTTTTTAATTGCATTTTTAAGATTAAAGCAATCTGTATAAATTTTACGGTTTGCTTCATCTTTAAGGAATTTTGAATCCATATCGGGAATAAGTGCATAAAATGAGCAAAGATAATTTGTGATTGAATCGTAATTTGTCATACATTCATTTACAATCTTATCACCAAAATCCGAATCCAGAACATATCTGTTGAATTTCTTTTCACTGAATGAGATAAGGAAATTAAGTACACTCATAATATATGCATCGTCTTCTGCTTCGGGAATGCCTATATTAAAATCATCACCGTTTTCCGCAATATAGCCTTTTTCGATACATTCAAGAATTGCCATAGCAAAAAGTGAAGGTATTTTCTTTGTGGTATGTCTGGGATTGATTCTTGAATAGGGTTCAAGCATTTTATACGCTTTACAGGCAGTTATTCCTTCCGGCAGAGCTTCAACAGCTGTATCTGCACTCTTTTTTGCCTTCTTTTCAACTGCAAATCTTTTGATTTTTTCACGGAAAAGAGTAAATACAACTACTGCAAGAGCCGCAACAACTGCAATTATTATGTATACTGCCTTTAAAAGAGCCTGTCCGAAACTTTTCATCGCATTTTTAAATGCTGAGTATGAGGGCATTCCCGTTGTATCAAAAGCATCATCGGGAACGGACACATCAACAGCAAAAGTTGTATAAACTCTGCCTGCTGTATAATCCGCAGATGTGTCATTTACAAGTATCTCTGCATCATCATTTACTGCAACATCCGTAGCGGAAACACCTTCGGGCATATGCACCGATGCAGTTACATTGTTACAGGTATATTCAAAGGTTTCGCCGATAAGCATAAATGCACAACGCACATCGCCGCCCTGCTTTTTCAATGCTCCGTTTACGGTGTAAGAAATAGTATATTCCTTTATTTCTGCCGCTGAAGGAGATGTGATAACAACATTAAAACTGACGCCGTCTGCTGAATTGCCGCATTTGTAATAATCTGTCTGAGCTGAATCCTCAGTTACAGTTACGCCGTTGATTTTAACAGACACATCCGATATTGAACCGTACTGCATTACATCGGAAAGGCCGTTATTGGAATCAATCCATCTTGTAAAACCTTCGCCCGTACCGCCGTACTCAACATTCCATGTTTCGGTAACGTCAAGCGTTCCGTCTGTATCAGGATACAAATCAAAATGCACCGATGATACAGCTTCGGAGGATGCCGCTGATACTCCTATGCAGAAAAACGAAGCAACAAGACAAATAGATATAAGTATTGAAATTACTGATTTTTTCATAATTCGTCTGCCTTTTCGGATTTATTTTTAAGCTCGTAATAGTATACGCTTTCAGCATCTATGCCCTGATCTTTTATAACGGTTGCGGCATATCTGATATTGGAAAGACGCTTCATTGATGATTCGATTTCCTTATCGTATTCTGCTGATTTCACAACTTTTTTTCTGTGGTTGATTCTTATAAGCTCATATATTGCATAAAGCACAAAAGAAATGCCTACAAAGCAAATACCTAACATAAAATCTTTTTTAAGGAGAATCACAAAAAGGAACGCTGCATAAATAAGAATCAATGCAATACGCAGATTGCCGTAAAGTGAAGCAAAACGAATTGAGAAAAACTTATTCGCACTGATGAGTGCCGGCTCAAGGATAGAACTGCGGTAAGATTTTTTACCGCACTGAGGACATTCAAGTATGGGATTACCTACTTTTTTGCCTTTTTTGGCTGTTTTATCATAATATTCACTGTTACAATGGGGACATTTATATACCTTGTAATCATTCATTTTTGCCATTACAATCGCCTCTCTATTCACAAATTGTTATTCCGTCATCAGCAGAGTATTTTACGCATCTTATGCCGTCTGTATAGGTTACACAAACGCTGATTCTGCCGTTTTTGGTGTTTATTGAGCCGGAAATATTTCCGCTTTCGGGAATATACGCAGGCTCTATTTTTATTTTTTCATATCCGACGCTGTCTTCACACTGTTTTATACCGAGGATATATGTAAAGATATATTCAGCAACAGCACCGAACATAGGATGTGAAAGCGAATCACAGCCATCCCAGTTTTCCCAGAGGGTGGTTGCACCGTGGTTTTTCATAAATCCGAAGGACACTTCCGATTCATTTGTAAGCATAAGCCAGGCAAGAGAATTATATCCTCTTTCAAAAAGCACGCGTACAACGATATCAGTACCGAATATGCCCGTATCAAGATGACCAAGCTCTGTGTAATGCTTAACAAGATTTTCTTCTGTTCGTTCATCACCCAGACCTAAATCAAGAGCGAATGCATCTGCACCCTGTACACCGTTACAGAAAGAACCTGTTTCCTCATTATAAAATGCATTTACAAATGAGTTGGAAACCTCAAAAAAGCGTTCTTCAAGAGATTTTGCATCATCTGCTTTACCGAGGAGTGCGGCACTTTTCATTGTCATATCAATACATTTAAGGTAGAAATATGTATTGACAAATTCACAGGGAATAAGAACATTGTTATCCGGCGGACACCAATCGCCGAGACACCAGCCGTCCTTTTCTTCACGGACAACAATGTTATCTTCAGCGTGCGCCTGCATATAATCAAGATATTTCAACATTCTAAGATAATATTTATCAAGAACGGAAACATCGCCGAATTTTTTATAGAATGTCCAGGGAACTATAACCATAGCTCCGCCCCAACCTCCGGGGCCTCCGCCTCCGCCGTAGAACGGTGCTGTATGCTGAACATGACCGTTATAAATATCCTGACAGTCTGCAATATCTTCCATCCATTTGCGGTACATTTTTTCACTGTCGAAAATTGTCATCCCCGCACCGCAGCAAAGCTGACCGTCGCCTGTATAACCAAGACGCTCACGGTGAGGACAATCCGAAGGAATCATACCGTGGATATTGCAATTCTGAGTATCACAATAAGCCTCAAAGAACCATTTGAGAACTTCGTTTTCCGTATTTAATTCAGCCGTAACGGGCACGGGTGAATAAACAACATCAAATCTTTCAAGAGTTGCATTACCCTCAACTCTTACATATCTGCCTGCACGCCAAGTAAACAAGGGCTTGAATTCGCGCACATTTTCGCCGCAGATATAAACATCCTGCTGTAAACGGAAATCACCGCCTGTATGACGGAGCATAAAATCGCCGTTTTCGTCGATTCTTTCTGCCATAGTGATTTTTGCGCTGTCCCCTGCTTTTGCATCGTCATTGAATCTGATTACCCA
This sequence comes from Acutalibacteraceae bacterium, assembly GCA_045535305.1. Classification (GTDB taxonomy): domain Bacteria; phylum Bacillota; class Clostridia; order Oscillospirales; family Acutalibacteraceae; genus UBA1081. Next base: position 7,658 of record JAZSLJ010000001.1, on the reverse strand, counting down.
TAAGCCGGAAACATCAACGGTAAGGTCGTAAAGCTTACCTCTTGAATCATCTGCAATAAGCTTCGGCTCAACGCTGTACATAACCGTATCGCCTGAGAAATCCTGACGGTTCATTATAACCGCTTCGGATTCGGTTTCGGTCATATTTGCCCATGCAGAATCATCGTAATCAACGGAAAATACGGATTCATCGTAATCTCTGCCGTCGATAGTTTCGTTATTATAGATATTCGTAACCTTTATGTAGCTTTGTTTATAAAGTGCGGTTGAATCAGAATTAATCTCTTTAACCGAGCCGTCTTTCATGGTAAGAATTATCTTGTAGATAACCTTTTTATTGCCCCATTTGGGCATACGCTCTCCGCCGCCCACAAGATGTGTACCGTACCAGCCGTTACCTACGTGAAGTGCAAGCAGGTTTTTACCGTTATTAATAAGTCCGGTAACATCATATTCAAGATAATATCTTCTCTGACACATTGTATCAAAAATAGGATATGCAACCTGAGATAAATCACGCTTTGCATAATTTGTCCACGCAGGGATATACAGTTCTTCAGTAAGCTTTTTACCGTTGAAATAAGGCACAACAAAGCCTAAAGTATTGATTCTGACAACTGCAGATGCAACATTTTCAGCATCAAATGACTTTCTTACATAAAAAGCATCAAGTGTGTTATCTGCTTCAAGATAAGAACAACCGTCAAACTCAAAAGAGATTACCATAGGTACATTTTTGCGGGTTTCATCGGTATATTCACAGCCGCAGGTTGCAAAACCGCATTTTTCATAAAATGCAACCGCATAGCTCTGTGCATTAACGGTAACACGCTCTGCGCCTTTTGCTTTACAATGAGCAACAAGTGCCGCAATAAGCTTTTTGCCCAGACCTTTACCTCTTGCAGACTTTTCAAAAGCGATATTATCAATGTGATAATCGGTTTCGCTTTCCTTATAAAATCTGCCGCAACCTATTGTTTCGCCGTTTTCCGTTACAGCAAGAAATTCGGCTGTATCCTCATATTCATCAAACAATTTTTCCATAGGATAACCTTGCTCATCCGCAAAAACGGATATTCGCAAGTCCCTAACATTATCTGCACCGACAAGTATTATTTCTGACATAAAATCACTCCGTTACAACGGTAAATTCATATATAAGCATACTGTCCTCATCAATTTTGTATTTATCAAGAGTCTTAGGACCGCAGCTGCCTGTACCCGTACCTCTCATATAACCGTCAACGGTGAGAACTGTGGATTCTGCTTTTTCAATCTGCTCCTGATGCTTTGCAGCATAAAGAGCATTCTGAGTATAATCGTGAACATTGAATGCAAAATGTTCTTCTGCGTGAACGAAGAATGAATGCCCCTTGTCATCGTAAATACGAAGCCACTTAACATCACAATGTTCGCCGTTATCCTGAGGATAAATATAAGGCTCATTCATATTTTCAACTCTGTCCTTATAAACGCCCATAGGAGCCTGAATCTTGAAATCGGGAAGATTCTCAACAGGACCTCTGCCGTAATACTGCACCTTTCTGAATTCGGGTTTAAGCTCAACGGTCATACCGAATCTGGGCAATTCAACAGTCATATCCACAACTTTATTGAGAACTGCTCTTACCTTCATATCACCGTTGGGAGCAATAGTGTAATCAACCATACACTCAAACAGTTCCTTTTTGCCGCCCTTTATGCAATAAACGGACATAATTGATGCGCAGTTGCCGTCAAGACAAACGTCAAATGAATCGGGCACTACAGTAACGTCGTCAAGCTTGATTTCGCTCCACATTTCGGTAAAAGGACGGTCATTATCAAGAGGGGATCTGAATACGGTGGGGATAAATCCTCTTGTTCCGCAAGCAGGCTTCTGATTGATAAATTCTATACCGTTCTTTTTGAGTGAAATAAGGTTGCCGTCCTCTGAACAGAATACTGCTTCACCGCAAAGGAAATTAACCTTTACGGTTTCACCGTCGGATTCAACGGAAATTTTACCCTTTTTAGTAAGCTCATATGATACGGAAACATCGTTAAGAGTAAGCTGATCTCTTGATACTTCCCTGTCAACCTCATAGCAGATAAAGGAAATTGTGTAATCGTTTGCTGTATCAATATCTCTGAAATCAACATCAACCTCAACTGTATCTTCGGGAGCAATATCAAGTGTGATTACACCGTTTTCACAGGCAACACCGTTCTGCTCAAGCGCCCATTTTACAGTAAGATAGGAGCTGTTTCTGAATCTGTTTGTATTTGTAAATGCAAAGGTTTTGTCTTCAATATGAGTTGCAATAATGGGACGGTAAATCTCTTTCATCTGCATTGCGCCCGTATGGAGAGTTCTGTCGGGATAAAGAAGTCCGTCAACACAGAAATTGCCGTCGTGTCTTTTCTCCTTATGGTCGCCGCCGTAGGTATACTTAAAGGGATATTTTGTATCGCCCTCCTCGTGATATACAGCGTGGTCGCACCATTCCCAGATGCATCCGCCCATAAGATTGTCGTGCTTATAAATCGAATCCCAATACTCCTGCATAGCACCGGGGCCGACACCCATAGCGTGTGCATATTCGCAAAGGAAAAACGGCTTTTCAACATAATGTCTGATGATAGATTTGGGAACACCTAAACGTCTGCCCTCATATCTGCCCTCGCCTTTATATGTGCCTTCGCCGATTTTCTTTACATCATCCTGATGTGTATACATTTCGGAAACAACATCATAAGCAACACGCTTTGTTCTTACAACGCCCTCGTAATGTACGGGGATGGGAGTACCCTGAGCTTTGAGATACTCATAGCACTTATCCTGACATCTGTAACCGCCTGCTTCATTACCGAGAGACCACATTGTTATTGAGGTGTGGTTCCTGTCGCGCTTATACATTCTCATAACTCTGTCAACATAATGATGCTGCCATTTAAGATTGTTGCTTATGCCGTTATTATCTTCGTTACAAACTTCCCATGCGCCGTGTGTTTCAATATCTGCCTCATCAACAACGTAAAGACCGTAAAGATCGCAAAGAGTGAGGAAGAACGGGTCGGGAGGATAATGTGATGTTCTTACGGCATTTACATTAAGCTCTTTCATAAGCTTAACATCTTTTTCAAGATCCTCGTGGGTCATGGCATAACCTGTAACGGGGTGTGAATCATGATGGTTTACACCCTTGAACTTAATCTTCTTGCCGTTGAAATAAAATACATTACCTTTGATTTCAACTGTTTTAAAGCCTGTATAGCTACGCAGGGACATAACCTCATTACCGTTCTGATAAAGGGTTATGAAAAGAGTATAAATTGTGGGGATTTCGGCATTCCATTCTGTTACATCAAGACCGTTAAAAGCAAATTTCATCTTCTGTGAAGCTTTCTTTTCTTCTGATGCAATTTCCTTATCACCGTCAAAAAGTGCAACCTTTACCGTACAGTCCGCACCGTAAACAGGCACATCGACCGCACAGGTCATATCGTATTTATCGCCGTTTTTAACGGAAGAAACAGCGTAGTCATAAACATATGATTTATCGTATGCTGAAAGAAGAACATCTCTGAAAATACCTGTTTCACGGAACATATCCTGACATTCAAGGTATGTACCGTTACACCATCTGTACATCAGCACAACAAGCTCGTTAACGCCCTCAACAAGTTTACATGTAATATCGAATTCTGCAGTATTGTGTGAGCCTTCGGAATAACCGATATAACTGCCGTTTACATAAACCTCAATATTATTTGCATAGCCGAGGAATGTAAGAATATAATTCTTGTCCATATCCTCAACGGTAAATTTCTTTCTGTAAATACCTGCTGTCATATCCTCGGGAACGGCAGGAGGCGTAAGCTGGAATTCATAAGGGCAGTTAAGATAAACAGGCTCCATATAGCCTTTTCTCTGCCAGGTTGAGGGAACGTCGAGTTTATCAAATCTTACGCCTGCAGTATCGAGCATATCGGGTACTTTATCGCAATGACGGAAGAATTTAAAATCCCATTCACCCGAAAGACACTTAACCACATCTGACTCGTATCTTTCACGCCTTACGTCGGTATTCTTTGCACCTTCAAGGGTTGAGAAAGGAATGAAATAAGCTCTGGGCTCCAGAATATTATCTCTGAAAACCTTGAAATTTTTGTAGTTTTTCTTTTGAAGATTATATTTCATAAACAAACCTCCGTTTGTATTTTTGCAAATTTACTAAATGGAAAATAAAATATTCCCATATTAATTTACATTGTAGCACAAATAATAGCTGTTTTCAATCATATTGAATAAAAATTATTTTATTTTAATTGAAAATTATGTTGTAATATGGTATCATTATTTTTGCAAAAAAATACAGAACGGAAAAAATCTGATGAACAAGAAAATCAAAAAAGAATCTATCGGCTGTGCCGTTGCGGGCAAATGCGGCGGATGTCAGCTTCAGAATATGAATTATGAGCGTCAGCTTGCATTCAAGCAGGCTAAGGTTGTTAAGCTTTTCGGCAAATACTGCCGTGTTGCACCCATTGAAGGTATGGAAAATCCTTACAATTACCGCAACAAGGTTTCTGCCGCTTTCGGCACTACAAGAAGCGGTATAATTATATCGGGCGTGTATCAGTCAAGCACACACAATATTGTTAAAATTGACTCCTGTATGCTTGAAGACAAAATTGCCGACGCAATTATTGTAACAATACGCAATCTTCTCAAGGATTTCAAACTCACAGCCTATAACGAACATACATCAAAAGGTTTTCTTCGCCATGTACTTATACGCAGAGGCTTTGCAACGGGTGAAATCATGGTCGTGATGGTAACATCAACGCCTGTATTCCCCGGCAAAAATCACTTTGTTGATAAATTACTCAGTTTACATCCCGAAATCACAACCATAGTGCAGAATATAAACAACAAATTCACAAGTATGGTGCTGGGTGAAAGCCAGAAGATACTTTACGGCAAAGGTTATATTGAGGACATTCTGTGCGAAAAAAGATTCAGAATATCACCAAAATCATTCTATCAGATTAATCCCGTACAGACGGAAAAGCTCTACAATTGCGCAATAAATCTTGCAAAGCTTACAGGTAACGAAAGAGTTATTGATGCATACTGCGGTATAGGCACTATCGGTATTGCCGCATCGGATAACGCAAAAGAGGTTATCGGTGCAGAGCTTAACAAAGATGCAGTGCACGATGCAATTATAAATGCAAAGCTCAATAATATTAAAAATGTCAGATTTATATGCAACGATGCGGGCGAATTTATGCAATCACTTGCCGCAGACGGTGAAAAAGCGGATATTGTTTTTACCGACCCGCCAAGGGCAGGCTGCAGCAAGCAGTTTCTTGACTCTTTGCTGATTCTCTCCCCCGAAAAAATCGTATATATCTCCTGCGATATTGAAACACAGGCAAGGGACATATATTATCTTACAAAAAAGGGCTACAAGGTAAAAGCCTGCAGACCCTTTGATATGTTTCCGCATACAAGACACATAGAAAATATTATTTTGCTTACAAAATAAAATAAAACAGGAAAAATGCATATGAAAAAATTAATTTCTTTTATACTCATAGCAGTTACACTTTTAAGCATATATACACCTGCACTTGCTGTTGAAAACACAACAGATTACGAATATATTGCAGGTGATGCCAACGCTGACGGAACAATCACCGCCGAAGATGCAAGAATTATTTTACGAATTTCTGCATCACTTATAAAAGCGGATGATGAAATGCTGAAAAGAGCAGATTTTGACGGTAACGGAAAGGTTTTGGCCATTGATGCCCGTTACACCTTGCGTGTTTCCGCAATGCTTGACCCTTACACACCCGAAACTACAACAAAAGTCCCCGAGACAACAACAAAAGCTCCTGAAACCACAACAAAAGCTCCCGTAACAACTACGAGAGCTCCCGAAACAACCACCTCAAAGGTACTTACTCCTGACAACAGAGAGTACAAGGTTGAAATGAGTGATCTTTTCAGTGCAAAATATGCTAAATATGCTGTTCTGTACGATTACGATAACGACAAGATTCTTTACGGCAAGAATATGCACTCAAGATGTCATCCCGCAAGCACGACAAAGCTTATCACTGCGTACATAGCAAGTCTTTATCTTGATGACAACTACGTAATCAAAGTCGGTAAAGAGCTCAACCTTGTTGACTGGAACACAAGCCGTGCGGGAATACAGCAGGGGCAGAGAATAAAATTCAAGGAAATGCTCAAATGTCTGCTTCTTCCCTCAGGTTGTGATGCCGCTTATGCAATAGCCGCCGCAACAGCAAGAGTTGCTTCAGGTAACCCGTCTATGCCCGCATCCGATGCGATAAGGTATTTTGTAAATCTGATGAACAAATATGCAAAAAAATGGGGAATGAACGATTCTCATTTTGCTAATCCCGACGGTTTCCCGAACAGCAAACACTACACATCTGCTTACGATATGACGATTATTGCTGTAAAGGCATATTCAAATGATTTAATAAGAAAAACAGCGGCTATGACCTATGCAACGGCACGTTTTGAATCGGGTGGCTCAAAATCATACGCAAACACAAATGAGCTTATAAATCCCGACAGCTCAAAATACTACCCCTATTGCGTGGGACTTAAAACAGGTTCTCATACTCAGGCAGGTAAATGTCTTGTTACGGTAGCGAAAAAATACATAAAAACCACAAACAAAACAAAAACATTCATTGCGGTTGTTTACAACTGTCCGACAAAAGAAGGCAGATTCTATGACCTGAGAAACATGTACAATACTGCCTTTTCATATTTTTGGCGTCAACCTTGACATTACAACCGAAATATTGTATATTTTAAAATAAGATAAAATAAAAATTTAATATATAGGGGCGATAATTATGAACAATGCAAAATTTTATTGTTACTACAAGTACAACGGTACTGATATGCTTCTTGAAGGCAAAACAAGTGAATTTCTTGATGCCGATTACAGCGTAACAGATGGTTCCGTAAAGCTTACCCTCAAGCCCAAAGCTCCCGTTGAGCTTGTATGGGCAAGATTTGAGTTTGAGCATGCTTTTGACGTTAACGACAGATTCTTTGTAAACGGTTATCAGTCATGGTCAAAATCAAGAGAATATATCAAATCAGATATGCAGGAAGCTCCGGCTGAATGGCTGAAAACACTCAAGGCTGACAAGTTTGCAGGTCTTGCTTCCGATATGTGGCTTTGCAAAGCCGAAACAAAAAAAGGCTCTTTCCACAGCCACTGCTATTCATACATCAAAAACGGTGATAAGTTCCTGTTTATCGGTTCTCTTTCCGAAAAAGAGGCTTACACTATCATCGGTGCTGATATGAATCTTAATACTCTTTACATCAGAAAAGACGTTGAGGGTATCACTATTGATTCCGATTACGAGCTTGGTGAGGTTGTTATCTTAAACGGCACAGAAGATGAAGTTTTTGATAAATATTTTGACCTTATGGGTGTTAAAAAACCGAAAATTGATCATCTTTCAGGTTACACATCCTGGTATAACTATTTCCAGAACATCAATGAAGACATTATCCTTCGTGACCTTACCGGACTTGACAGAGCAAGTGAAGAGGTCAACATCTTCCAGGTTGACGACGGTTATCAGGCAGCAGTAGGCGACTGGCT
>JAZSLJ010000030.1:0-2653 GCA_045535305.1 Acutalibacteraceae bacterium | reverse complement strand
AAAGCTGGAAACCGTTAAAATGTATCTGATGAATACAAACTACTCTTTTTCTGAAATTGCAGAAAAAATGTCTTTTTCTGATCAACAGTATTTTTCTTCGTGGTTCAAATCCCTTTGCGGGATGTCTCCTTCAAAATTCAGAAGTAATTGCGGAAAAGGGAATTATGATAATTCACAATAAGTATTGAGATTATTCCCATTGTAAACCGCTTGGTTTATGTGTTAATATGCAAATAATTGTATATCAAAATCAGTAATGAAGGGTGAATAAAAATGAAACCTGTCAGTTTTTATCTTGTAACTGATACCCATTATTTTGAAAATGAATTAGGTGCCGGAGGAAAAGCATTTGAAAAAAATATGCTCACTGAACAGTATTTTGTCTAGGAAAGCAGTGCAATTGTAAAATCCACTTTTGCACGAATCATCGAAGATAAAGAAACAGATATTGTTATAATTCCGGGAGACCTTACAAAAAACGGTGAAAAAGAAAGCCACAACAGCTTTATAAAAGAGCTTCACAAGCTTAAGGAAAACGGAAAAAGGGTCTATGTAATAACTGCCGGTCACGATTATAACGATTCAGCTTACATATTAAAGGATGACGGGCGTGTACCTGTTGAGGGAACGGACTTTAATGACCTTTGTGATATGTACCGTGATTTCGGTTATGGAGATGCTATAGCTTTTGATGAACCTACTCATTCTTATGTTGCCGAAATTACCGAAGGTGTAAGAATGCTGGCTATATGCTGCGACAGTCTTAATCAGCCCAAAGGAGCAATGGACGAAAGACTTATGGCTTGGGCGAAGGAACAGATTGATAAAGCAAAAAAAGATGACTGCTCCGTTTTTGCAATATGCCACTACCCCATCATTCCGCCTGTACCTGTATTCGACTTAGTGGGCGATGCAAAAATCAAGGATTGGCGAAAGGTTGCTTCTTTTCTTGCCGATAACGGAGTCGAGCTTGTTCTGACAGGTCATATGCACATTCAGAGCATAAATGAGTTTTATACCGAAAAGAGAAACAGATTGATTGATGTTTGCACTGCCTGTCTTGTAGGCAGTCCTGCAAAATACAGAAAAATCACAATAGACGAAACCTCTGCATTAAAAATCAAAACAATTGATGTTGAGGATTTCGGATGGGATATGAACGGTCTTACGGCACAAGAATATTTCCACAAGCATTTCTCAGATGCAATTATTGCACGTGTGCGTGGTGCTCTTAGTGGTGGCAAAGGAATTGTTAAGCATCTGAAAGCTTTCGGAAGAAAACGCTTTGATAAAATAACTGTGGGAACAGTTGAGCATCTGCTCTTTATTAAAAGCGATAAGGCTCTTAAGAATAAAAAGTTATCAGAGCTTGTTGGCGAAGTTGGTGTGGGAATCTTCTTAGGTGACGGTGTTCACACAGAAGACACGCCCGTGTATAACTTTATTTCAGGTATTCTTAAAAGATTTTCCTTTGTGCTTAAAAAGTTAGAACCCAAACTCAGCAAAAACGGTATCAAGGTTGATTTGAAAAGCATGCTTCTTAATACTATCGGAAACAATAAAGGCTTTCCGGATAACGATGCCGAATTTACGTTAAAGTAATAAAACTTAATTGTCTAAGGAGATTAAAAATGGCAAAAAAAATTATATTAATTGCACTATTAGTATCGGTTGTTTTTTTTGTATCAGGAATAATTTATTTTGAACTCGATCCGGAAAACAAAAATATCAATTTTGAACCTGCAAATTCGCAGAGTGAAACAGATACCACAATCAGATTTAATTCCGACGGCAAGCTTAAAATATTGCATATTGCCGACACGCATCTTAACTATGACAAGCATTTCGATGCATCAGTATGGGTAATCGCTGAAGCCTGCGATGTTGAAAAACCTGACCTTGTTGTTCTTACGGGTGATAATACACATCCCAACGAAGACCCCGAAAAAACAAAAAAGCTTATCAATTCCCTTATGAATATTTTTGAATCAAGAAATATTCCCGTTGCCGTAACCTTCGGAAATCACGATTCAGAGGCAGGTCCGATGTCAAGAAAAGATATTATGGATTATTATAATACCTTCTCTTGTGTAATAACTGCTGATGAATCCGTAAGCTTCAAAAACTGCGCAACATTCAATATTCCCGTTCTTGCTTCTGACAGCGACAAGGTCGGATTCAATCTTTGGGTATTTGACTCAGGCGATTATGATGAGGATGATCCGAGACACTATGACAGAGTTCGTACCGAACAGATTGAGTGGTATAAGGAAACCTCCGCAAAGCTTAAGTCTGATAACGGCGGAGAAAAAGTCAATTCAGTTGTATTTCAACATATAATTGTTCCCGAAATCTATGATGTACTTAAAAAGGTTGATTCAAAACAGCCTTATGCAATTGAGCATATTTATAATGAAGACGAATATTATGCCTTCGACCCCGAAAATGTGAACTACGGCACTCTCAACGAAAAGCCCTGCCCCGGATATTATAACGACGGTCAGTTTGATGCTTTGGTTGAAAACGGCGATGTGCTTGCGATGTTTACAGGTCACGACCACACAAATGCCTTCGGTGTAAGAAATCAGGGGATTGATATCTTTACCTCTCCCATGACCCGTTACAAAGGTCTGGCTTACACAACTCAGTACGG
>JAZSLJ010000074.1:0-45984 GCA_045535305.1 Acutalibacteraceae bacterium | reverse complement strand
GACTGCTGCATCCCCTGTCTCTGGAGGCGCAGGAATACTATAAAAATCTGTAATTCGCAAGGAGGAATTTTTAGAATGAACGCATTGGAAGCTGCAAAGGTTGCACAGGCAGCCATTGAAGATAAACTGGGCGAAGATATCAAAGTGTTGAATCTGCAGGGGCTGTCTAATATCGCAGACTGTTTCGTGATCGCCAGCGGTAAAAATGTAAACCAGCTGCGCGCAATGGCAGATGAAGTAGAACAGAAACTGTTCAAGGAAGGTATCAAACTGCATCATTCTGAAGGTTACAGCGGCGGCACATGGATCTTGCTTGATTTTGGCAACCTGTTGGTGCATCTGTTTAACAGAGAAGACAGAGCATTTTATGGCCTGGACCATGTATGGGGCGATGCACCCACTCTGTAATAAGTTTTTTTTATATCAAAAAGACAAAATACGAATAGTTCTATTTCAATAAATTTGTAAAAAATACTTGAATATAGACGAGATTTGCAGTAAATTTAATGTGTTAGGACAATCATTTATATGAGGGTTTTATTCACAAAAAACGTGTTTTTTAAATAAGAAAGGACGGAAACTATAATGGAAAAAATTTATCAGGGCAAGACAAAAGACGTATACAAGCTTGAAAACGGTAATGTATTGCTTAAGTTTAAGGATGACTGCACCGGAAAAGACGGTGTCTTTGATCCGGGTGAAAACACTGTAGGTCTTACAATCGAAGGTATCGGTAAGGCAAACCTCGAAACATCAATCCACTATTTTGAGCTTCTCAAAGCAGCCGGCATCAAGACACATTACGTAGGTGCAAATATCGACGAAGCAACAATGGAAGTTCTTCCCGCAACAGTATTCGGTCATGGTCTTGAAGTTATCTGCCGTCTTGTTGCAACAGGCAGCTTTATCCGCAGATACGGCGAGTACATCGAGGACGGCACAGTTCTTGAGGGCGGATATGTTGAATGTACATTCAAAAACGATGCAAAGGGCGATCCCCTTGTTACAGGCGAAGGTCTTGCAGCACTCGGTGTTATGACTCCCGCTATGTTTGAGAGCATGAAGGAGCAGACTCTTAAAATCACAAAGATTGTTGCTGATGATCTTAAATCAATCGGTCTTGACCTTTGGGATATCAAGTTTGAGTTTGGTTACAACAACGGTGAGGTTATTCTTATTGACGAAATCGCATCAGGCAATATGCGTGTTTATAAGGACGGCAAAATTGTTGATCCCGTTGACCTTACAAAGTATATCCTTAACAGATAATTAAAAAAATTAAGCCATCGGTTAGCCGATGGCATTTTTTTTAAACACCAAAGGCGGTTCGTAAAGAACCGCCTTTGGTGTGTTTGTGAAAGGAAAATTTATGTTAATTGAAGAAAACATCTGGTTTTTAGCTGTAAGATCATTTCTTACAATACTCATTATACTTAAAAAACTTGAAAATAGCTTGAAATGATAAATAAAAAAGCGGTTTTATCAACCGCCAATTTATGTTAATTGAAATTTATGCTGTCTGCAATCTCTTTGTAATGGTCAAGAGTTGTATTAAATACGGATTCACCGTAGCAGCACAGGTCTTTTGCATTTTTATCACCGCACAGCATAGCAAATGTCTGCCCTATAATTTCCGGATCGGCATCTTTTCTGTCAACATTCATGTAATAGAAAGAAAAAGCCGTTGATGACAAAAGATGATTATAAAGCTCGGGTAAAGTTGCAGTAAGTGTATCGTAAAGAACTGTCAATGCTGATGTTGACAGAATTGCATCTGTAAGATACTGATTAAGAAAATACTCTGCAGTAAAAACGGACAGAATAATTGCCTGATCTTTGATATTTCTGTCAAGCTCCTGAACATTACAGCATCTTGCCATATTCCAGAGTTCTTCTTTTTCTGCGGCTTCGGGGAAGAAATCTGCAATAGATTTGCCAAGATCCTTTGCCTTCTGCAAATTGCCCAAAACAGCCTGACGCTTCATCTCGTCTGCTATAACAACAGGCTCCGCACTTTCAGCCGTTTTTATGGGTGAAAAAATTTTAATATCAAAATCCTCGTGATTCATTTTAAATACTCCCGAAATTAAAATCAGCCTTCTGCTTCTTCCGCAGCTATTGCGGCAAGCTTTTTCTGCTGTCTTTTAACCTTTGTTTTATAATTGAGCAATTCATTCAACTGCTGTTTGGGTGTTACGTAATCGCCTATTGAATAAACGCCTTTGTTATACATACCGTGGAAATCACTGCCGCCTGTCATAAGCAGCTTGTGTTTTTTAGCGTATGCAACAAGCATATCTTCCTGCTCCTTTGTACAAGAAGGATGCCACACTTCAACACCGTTTATTCCTGCTTCAACAAGATCGTCAAGAATATCAAAATTATCGTAAAGTGCAGGATGTGCAAGCACTGCTATACCGCCTGCCTCGTGAACTGCGTCAATAACCTCAAAAACATCTGCAAAATTGGGTTGAACATATATATTTGAAGGATTGCTCCTGTCAAAAAGCTGATTATAAACGTCGCCGTAAATTTTATCTGTATATCCGCACTGCATAAGAGCGTGCATAATGTGCTGTTCATAAAGATTGGTTGAACCCGAAGAACACTTTATAACAAGGTCGTTAGGGAATGAATAGAATTTTGATGCTTTTATCATCATGAACTGTGCAGCTCTTTTTCTTGCAAGAGAGTTGTTGTGGCAAAGACCTTCTATTCGGTCGGGACTGTCAAACAGATAAGCAAGGATATGTACATTTTTGCCGCTTCGTTTATCAACGGCAGAAAGCTCAACACCGGGTACTACTTTAACACCGTTTCTGTCGCCAATAATTTTTGCTCTGACCGTACCTGCAAGGCAGTCGTGGTCTGTAATAGCAACAGTTTCTACACCGCGCTTTGCGGCAAGTGCAATAATCTCCTCAATTCCTAATGTACCGTCTGATAATTTCGTATGACAGTGTAAATCTCCGCTCAAAAAAATTGCCTCCTAATTTGTGAAAACGCCACTTGTAAGTAAAAAAAGCGAACATTCCCCGAATATACTTAATACTTAATAATATAATACCGCAACATTTTTTATTTTTCAAGGGGTTTTATGCGATTTTGACAAAATTTATAAAATAATATATATATTTACTTTTTTGTTATTGTATATTATGATAAAATATGTTAAAATAATAAACAAATATTTTAAGGAGGCAAAAACCATGCTTAAAAATATACCTTCAATCATTTCACCTGAACTGCTCAAGATTCTTCACGAAATGGGCCACGGCGACGAAATCGTTATCGGCGACGGCAATTTTCCCGCCGCATCAAACGCAAAAAGACTTGTACGTTGCGACGGCCACGGAGTACCTGAGCTTCTTGATGCAATTCTTCAGCTTTTACCCCTTGATACTTATGTTGAAAGCCCCGTAATGCTTATGCAGGTAACACCCGGCGACAATGTTGACCCCGTTATCTGGAAAGATTACAAAAATATAGTTGACGCGCATCAGGAGAATGTTAAATTTTCAGAAATAGAGCGTTTTGCTTTCTATGACAGAGCAAGAGAAGCATACGCAATCGTCGCAACAGGCGAAAGCGCTCTCTATGCGAATATTATCCTTAAAAAAGGAGTAGTTAAATAATAATTCAGGGAATTAACAATTTACAATGTATAATGTACAATGAAGGAAAGGGCTTTGCCCTTTAACCCGATTCATATATTATTCAATAATTGTACATTGTAAATTGTACATTCTACATTAAATTATTGTTTAACGGTGATTTTTATGAAACGAAGCGATTATATCTCTTGGGATGAATATTTCATGGGCATAGCTGCACTTTCAGCAAAGCGCAGTAAAGACCCCAACACGCAGGTAGGCGCTTGCATAGTAAACAACAAAAACAAGATTATGTCCGTAGGCTACAACGGTTTCCCCATGGGCTGTGATGACGACATTTTCCCTTGGGAGCGTACAGGCGACGAGCTTGAAACAAAATACCCTTATGTATGCCACGCAGAGCTTAACGCAATACTCAACAACAGAGGGGCAAACCTTGAAGGTTGCCGTATTTACGTAACTCTTTTTCCCTGCAACGAATGTGCAAAAGCCATTATTCAGAGCGGCATAAAAGAGGTTGTTTACATATCGGACAAGTATGCTATGACAAAAGGCACTATCGCGTCCAAAAAAATGTTTGATGCGGCAGGCGTCAAGCTGAGAAATCTCAAACCCGAAACAAACGAGATTGTATTATCATTCAGAATCGAGGATATGTAATGGCAAAACCAATCAGAGGCTCGGCACTTATGCCCGACCATATTATGTTAAGTATTAACGGTAATCCGGAAACAAATATTGCCGTTACATGGAGAACCTGTACGGATATTACAGAAGGTTATGTTCTTTACCGCGAGGAAAACAGCACCGATACTTTGCGCTGTGATGCACCTTGGCATCCCTTTGTAAGCGATATTGATGAAAGCCATATTTTCTCGGCTCATCTTTCAGACCTTAAACCCGACACTAAATATTATTACACATGCGGAAGCGATGAATACAGAAGTGAAGAATTTTCTTTCACAACAGCTCCCGAAAACGTAACGAAATTCAAGTTTATCTGCGTTTCCGACCAGCAGAAAGGTCATCCCTTTGAATGTCCCGATTACTCTTATTTTCAGAATTTTGTAAAAAAGCTCCTCAAAGAGCATCCCGACACAAGATTCATTTTAACGGGCGGCGACAATACAGACTGCGGTCAGCACGAGGTGCAGTGGAACGGTGCATTCAGCGGATTAAAAGGCATCTGCGAATACACACCCTTTATGATGGCTTTGGGCAACCACGACAACAGAGGTTTTAAAGACTACAAAAACGGTGTGGGCAGATTTTATGCCGAGCCTGCGGAATTTTTCAACACACAGTTCAGCGGTGCATATCCCGACAACGGCCCCGAAAACTGGAAAACAGAAAATTATTCCTTTGATTACGGCAACGCACATTTCTGCGTTATCGGCATTAACGGCCCCGAAGAAGTTAATGAATGGCTTATAAAAGACCTTGACGCATCCGACAAAACATGGAAAATCGGAGCTTATCATTTTCCTATATGCTATTCGGGTACGGATTGTCAGAACTACGATGCATACCCTGTTATGACAGAAGGGTTTGAAAAACACGATATTGTTTTTTCAGGTCATGAGCATAATTTTTCAAGAAGCTTCCCCAGAAGGAACGAAAATCTTTACGACAAGCCCTCACAGGGTACAGTTCATTATATGCTTGGCAATTCCGGCGGTAATCCTCCCGGTGCAAGAACACTTGCAAAGGTATGGCACGCCGCATTATATGCACAGGAAATCCCCAATGCAATGGCTGCCATTGTTGAGGTTGACGGCAACAAAATCACGCTGACGTCTGTTCTTGACGACGGACGAATTGTTGACAAATGCATCATTGACAAGGATAAGGACGAAATTCTGCCTTATGCAATCGCTCCCACATTCAACAGAACAAGAATGATGTTCAAGGGTGCGGATCTGGGTCTTTGTCAGGTAGGCACACCTGCCCTGAACAAAGATGGCATATGGTATGCGGCGCTTGCCGTGCTTATAGGCTATATCGGCGGACAGGTTATAAAAGAAGCGAGCAAGGTTACACTTTCTGTATACGGCACAACCGTTACATTCACCGAAAACAGCGATATCGCCGTAACATCCGACGGTAAAGAAACTAAACTTCCTGCAAAGGTTATCCGCGAAAACGGACAGCTTTATATCCCCTGCGACGGCTGTGAAATATTCGGTATGCGCTGGGCTTACGCAACCAGAAACAACTTTATCTCCTTTGAGCATGAAAGCGAAGCACATCCCATTACAGCTCAACCTTAAAAATATGAGAACGGTTTTCCGTTCTCTTTTTTAAGATGCACACATTTATAAATTTTTAAATTTGAGGAAATATAATGGCTGACAAAAAAGAAAATCCACACGCAGGGCACAGACAGCGTATGCGTGATAAATTCCTGGCAGAAGGCAGTTTTGACAGTTTTGCCCCTCATCAGATTCTGGAGATGATGCTGTATTATTCTTCTCCTCGAGGCGACACAAACGAGCTTGCTCACGATCTTATTGACAGATTCGGCTCAATAAAAGAGGTGCTTGATGCTCCCTACGATGCACTTACAAGTGTAAACGGTGTAGGTCAGCAGACCGCAGTTTTAATAAAACTTGCTCAATCACTTGTAAAAAATTATAATTTTTATGAAACTGCCAATATCAGGTATGTAAAAAACACGGAAGATGCGGCAAACTATTTAAAGTCCGTATTTTACAACAAAGATACCGAAAATGTTGTAATGCTTTGTATTAACCATGCAGGCAGATTGATTAAAACAGCCGTTATCAGTAACGGCAGTATTGACAGCACAAGCATCGATTTAAGAAAGCTCATTTTTGAAGCATTAAGCAGCCGCGCAACAAGGATAGTTCTTGCTCATAATCATCCGGGCGGTATGTGTGTACCGTCAAAAGCGGATCTTGATGCCACAAAGGCTGTTGCAAAAGCGCTTGCCAACCTTAAAATCACATTTGCAGACCATATTATCGTTACCGATGACGGCAGATATTTCTCATTTTCACAGACTCCTTCAACAAGAGAATTGCTGTTTACGGAGCAGACGGACGCACACATTGAAACATATGATTTTGAAGCATTGGAGGATACTTATGCTTGGAGTGATTGATGTCGGCGGCGGCATGAGAGATATTTACGGTGCGGGAGTTATCGACTGTTTTCTTGATAAAGGCATAAAGTTTGATATGTGCATCGGTGTTTCGGCAGGTAGTGCAAATCTTGCCACCTATCTTGCAAATCAAAGAGACAGGACATACAGATTCTATTCGGACTATGCTCAGCGCAAGGAATATATGAGCTTTGGCAACTACAGGCGTATCGGCGAGTTCTTTGACCTTGATTACATCTATTCCGTTTTGTCTGATGACGGCGGCGAAGACCCTCTTGACTGCGATACGATGTTCAGCAACACAGCGGAGCTTATAGTTGTTACAACCAACGCAAAAACAGGCAAACCCGTTTATTTTTCAAAAAAAGATATTCTTAAAAACGACTTATGGCTTTTAAAGGCATCCTGTTCTCTCCCTATTGCAAACAAAGCGTACATTCGCGGCGACGGTGAATATTTTGACGGCGGCTTGTCCGACCCTATTCCCGTTGAAAAAGCCTTTGAATTGGGATGCGATAAGGTTGTGGTTATAGTCCCCCGACCTCTGTCGGAGAAAAAACACGAATTTTCCGCCGTAATGAAGCCTTTTTTAAAGGATTATCCGCAAATAGTGAATCTTATGGCTAACAGACCTCAGACCTACAACAGCCAGATAAGATTACTCAAAGAGTACGAAAAACAGGGCAAAGTTATTCTTATTGCTCCCGACAGCGACAAGGGAATGACCCTTATAACAAAAGACAGAAAACGCCTTGACGATTATTACAAAAAGGGCTATCGGGACGCAGAAAAGGCAATAAAACAAATATGAACAATAATTTACCAATGCAAAATTCACAATTCACAATGCACAATTGATGAAAAGGCTTCGCCTTTTGAACCATTATATAGAGCGAAGCGGAACAAGCCGCTTGCGGCTTCCTTAATTGTGCATTTTGCATTCTGCATTGTGCATTAAATTATTGTTTTTCGGGTGATGAAATGAATTGGAAAGAAATTTACAACGGCAAACTTGTGTCAGCTGAAGAAGCAATCAGTCATATTAATGACGGGGACAAGGTTGTAACATCCTTCGGTTGCGGCGAGCCGAGAGGTATTGCAAGAGCTATGTGTGAGCATTATGAGGATTTTCATAATGTTCAGATTACAAGTATGCTGCTTCTGGGTGAAACTCCTTGGATAGATGAAAAATACAAAGGTCATTTTTCATTTAACAGCTTTTTTGCATCAAGCTCAAACAGAGATGCAATTTCAAGAGGCGATGCGGATTTTACCACCTGCTATTTTTATGAAATTCCCGATGTTCTGCGTAACGTAATAAAACCGAGAGTTACGATTCTGTCCGTTTGTCCGCCCGATGAAAAGGGCTTTGTGTCTTTGGGTACAAATGTGGATTACATCGAAAGCACTCTTGATTACTGCGAAATAAAAATCGCCCAGGTGAACAAACACGTACCCCGTTCTCATGGTGAAGCCCTTAAACACGTTTCGGAGTTTGATTTTTTTGTGGAAATAGACGAGCCGTTGCCTGAGATTCCCGACATAAATATTACCGATGTTGAAAAACAGATCGGCAGGAACTGTGCCGCACTTATCAACGACGGCGACTGTATTCAGTTGGGCATAGGCGGTATTCCGAATGCTATATGTGAGGAACTTAAGGATAAGCAGAATCTTGGTCTTCATTCGGAAATGGTGGGCGACGGAGTTGTTGAGCTTATTAAATCGGGCGTTATAAACAACTCAAAGAAAAATAATCATCATAAGGGCAAAAGTCTGCTGGGATTTGCTTTCGGCACGAAAAAGCTTTTTGATTTTATGAGTGATAATCCCGATATCGAAATGCATCCCATTGAATATATAAATTATCCGCCCGTTATTGCTGAAAACGATAATATGGTTTCTGTAAACTCCTGTATACAGGTGGATTTGCAGGGACAGGTCGTTGCAGATACAATCGGTCTTACCCAATTTTCGGGTGTGGGCGGTCAGGTGGACTTTGTAAGAGGTTCAACAATGAGCAAGGGCGGCAGAAGTATTATTGCTATGCCATCAACCGCTAAAAATAACACAGTTTCAAGAATTGTACCCACAATTACGGAGAATTCCGCAGTAACTACAAGCCGTAATGACGTAAATTATATTGTAACCGAATACGGAGTTGCACAGCTTAAAGGCAAAACCATGAAACAAAGGGCGAGAGAGCTTATAAAAATAGCACATCCCGATTTCAGAGAATATCTGTGCAGTGTTTTTGAAGAGCGTTTCGGTGAAAAAGCTTTTTAATGTAATAAAAAATAAAATAAGATACTTGATTTTTTAGTAAATTTGTTATAGAATCTAACTGTAAAAAATTAACGGAGGCAATTTTTATGAAAAAGACTTTCAAAAAAGTAACAAGTATTATGCTTTGCTTGGCAATGCTTCTGTGCATCGGTATTTCCGTTTCTGCCGCAGAAGATGTTAAAATCAGCAGAATCCACACTACTGTTTACGGTGATACTGCAACACAGAAGGGTATCAGCTGGTACACAAATGTTGAAACAGACACAGTAATCAAGGTTTATGCTCTCGGTATAAACGATGTAACTGATGAGCTTACAATCAAAACAGAGTGCAAAGAGTGGGAAGGCAACTATATGCACAAGGCATACATCAGCGGTCTTGAAGCAGGTACAGCATACACATACAAAATCGGCGACGGCACAACATGGGAAACAGGTGCTTTTACAACAGATAACGGCGACGACCTTGTTAATTTTGTTGTTGTATCCGACGTTCAGGCAAGCAGCCTTGAGAATTTTGAGGTTGGTCAGGCTACAATCAACGCAGCTTTCAATATGATGCCCTTTGCAGATTTCTATGCAGTTCTCGGCGACTTCACCAACGACAGCACTAATGAGGAATGGGATTACTACGCAGAGGTTATGGACGGCATCAACGCTTTACATACAATCGTGCCCATCACAGGTAACCACGACAGCAACACAAATTGGTTTAACAATATGTTTGCTCTTGATACAACAGAAAGTGTTGTAACAAACAACGGTGTTAACTATTCATTCGATTACGGCAATGTTCACGTTGCAGTTGTTAACACAAATGACGCTATCGCTATTTCAAATGCACAGCTCACATGGCTTGAAAACGATATGAATTCAACAGATGCTGACTGGAAAATCGTATTTATGCATAAAGCTCCTTACTCACTCGGTAAGGATATCAAGTGGCCCGATGCTTGCTATCTTCAGGAATCACTTGCAGCAGTTTGCGACAGAACAAACGTAGACCTTGTTATGTCAGGTCATGACCATATGTACATCAGAACAAAGCCCCTTAACGACAACAAGGTTGTTGATCAGAAAGACGGTACAACTTACGTTCTTGCAGGTACAGCAGGTTCAAAGAGATACGAATTCCGTACATTCATCCTTAATAACTACTTCTCACAGGATATCCTTGAGGTAGCCGTTAACCAGAAGGGCGGCTACGGCAACTACTGGGACGGCGAAACTCTTGATAATGCAGACCCCAACAACATCGGCGGCGTTTTCAATACAATTACAGTTGCAGGTGGCGCACTTAATCTTAATTCTTATGTTCTCGGCGATGAAACAGGCGAGCTTAAACAGATTGACTCTTTCACAATCGTTAAGCCTCAGGGCGAAAATAAGATTACTTTCACAGGCGATAATGTTCAGGCCGGCGGTATTGCAAATACTCTTGCAAGCTTTATGAATCTTGCTAAGTATACGCTCGGCACATGGCTTCCCATGTTCCTTAAGACTCTCCCTGACCTTCTTACAACATACATCGCAACAGGCACATTCTAAATAATAATTAAAAAGTGGCAGGCAACTGCCACTTTTTTGTAAGGAGAATTTATGTCAAAGCTTATATTATTTCAAGGCGATTCCATAACTGACGGTAACAGAATCAAGACCAACGAATGGGATCTCAATCATCAGATGGGCCACGGTTATCAGTTTATAATAAACGCAAAGCTCGGCGCTGAGCATCCGGAGAAGGACTACCGTTTTATAAACAGAGGTATATCCGGCAACAGAATAGCTGACCTTTACGGCAGATGGCAGGAAGATACCGTCAAATACAGCCCCGATATTCTCAGCATACTTGTGGGCGTTAACGATGTGAATTTTTATCTTGAAACCGGCAAAGGCTCATTGGCTGACGAATACGAAAAAATATATCAGCAGCTTATTGATGCTGTTAATGCGCATAAAGCAGATACTCAGTTTGTTATCTGTGAGCCTTTTGTTCTGTCCGTAAAGGGTAAGGAAGATTATGCCGAAAAAATGATGCACTATCTTGCTCCGATTCAGGAGAAAGCAAGGCTTATCGCACAGCGTAACGGCGCCGTATTTGTGCCCTTACAGCAAAAATTTACCGAACTCGGTAAAAAGTTCGGTAACGAATATTGGATTTGGGACGGCGTTCATCCCACCGTATGCGGTCATCAGTTAATAGCAAACGAATGGCTGAGATGTTGCGAGAAATTGTTGTAAACAATAATTTAATGTACAATTTACAATGTACAATTTACAATTATTGAATATACAAATCGGGTTAAAGGGCGAAGCCCTTTCCACCATTGTACATTATACATTGTACATTGTTAATTAGATAAATTATTGTTTATCCCAGATAATTCTTCATTCTCTGCACATTATTTTCTTCAATGGTTACAAGCTCATAGCCGAGAGCTTTGATGTGCTGGGGAATGTCGCTGTATTGTTTTATAGTTCTTGTCATGTCGATAATGCCCATCATACTGCCCTGAATCATCATTTCCGCAATATGGTCGGGAGATTTATCAAGCATAGTATTCATCTGAATGCCGCTCCATGTGGAAACCTGAGCCATAAAGCCTTTGTCGCTTGGCAGTTCGTTTTCGTTTGCAAGCTCGGTGGTCGCTTTTGATGAAATTGCTGTGTACTGCTGATGCTGTGTCTGTAAATCGGAAAGCAAGCTCTGGTCCTGCACCTTTTGCGCAACGGTTGTTATTGATTCGGATGCCATGTGTGCATTCTGATAAACTTTATTTAAAAATTCGGCGGTTCTGTTTGTTTCTGCCATAAAAAATCATTCCTTTCGGATTTATTTTAACCCGATTGGATTTTTTTATACATAAAAAACGGACGATTTTACTCGTCCGTCAGATTATTGATTTGTAAAAATCGAGAGATTTAAATTTTTTCTGCACAACATTTAAAAGATAATTTTCCGTAGCTAAATTCAGTTGCGGAATATTTTTTTCACTCATTGAAAGGGTGAAAAGCTTATTAAGTTCTGAGAAAACAATATGACGCAAGCCGCTTATTACTTCAAGAGGGTAGCATTTGCCGTGATTGTGTGAACAGTCGTTACAGTACAATTCACCTGTATGCTCATCAAAAAACATATAGTCCGTTTCAAACTCTCCGCAGTCTTTACAGGCTATAAGCGACGGCATATACCCGTTTATGCAGGCAAGACGCATTTCAAAGACCGATTTTAACAGCTTTTGATTCTTTTCGCCATTTGCAAGAAAATACAGCGAGTTCAGAAGTAAACGCATATATTCGTTTGCCTCTGCTTCTACGGGAGCGGTTTCAATTATCAGCTCGTTGAAATACTGTGCAAGAGCCAGCGTTTCAATATCCTTCTGCAAGCCGAAAAATGTTTCGTTAAGGTCGCATTCTTCAACTTTTGTGGCTTTGGTACCCTCGTAAAAGGTGAAATTTCCGTAACAGAACAGATTTGTGGACATATGCAGCTTGTTTTTAGGTCTGTTTGCCGCCTTTGCAAAGGCTTTTACAATACCTCTGTCGCGGGTAAGGAACGTTACAAGCCTGTCAGATTCGCCTGTTTTTACTATTTTTAAAACTATTGCATCTGAATTAAAAGTCATGGCATTATTGAGTGTCAAGACCGAAGTTGTGGATAAGACCCGTGCGGTTTCTCCAGTCCTCTTTAACCTTGACCCAGCATTTAAGATTTACTTTACAGCCGAGGAATTTTTCAAGCTCAATTCTTGCTCTTGTAGAAACCTTTTTGAGCATCGCACCGTTTTTGCCTATAATTATACCCTTGTGGCTTTCTTTTTCGCAGTAAATAATTGCTTCAATGTCAATAATATCCGCATCTTCACGCTCTTTGAAGCGTTCTATTGCAACCGCTGTACCGTGAGGGATTTCCTTATCGATAAGACGAAGAAGCTTTTCTCTTATCATTTCGGATGCAATAACCTTTTCGGGCTGGTCGGTGAGTGTGTCATCGGGGAAGAAATGCATTGATTCAAATGCAAGATTCATAAGCTCATCAAGCAGCTCGTCCATACCGTTGCCGTCAATAGCCGATACGGGTACGATTGCCTCAAAGTTGTACATCTGAGAAAACTGCATAATGCGTTCCATCAGCTCTTTTTTGTCGGGTACGGTATCAATCTTGTTGATAGCAAGAACGGCAGGTATCTTTTCCTTGATAAAGCGGTCAATAAGCTGCTGTTCAGCCGCTTTGATTTCACCCTTAGGCTCAACAACAAGCAGGCAGGCATCAACATCACCGATACTGTTGTCAACAGCCTTTACCATGTTTTCGCCAAGCTTTGTTTTTGGCTTATGGTAACCGGGAGTATCGGTAAAAACAAGCTGAGTGTTGTCTTTTGTAAGCACACCCATAATTCTTGTTCTTGTTGTCTGCGGTTTGGGGGATACTATTGCGATTTTCTGACCGAGTAAGCGGTTGAGTATGGTTGACTTTCCCGCATTGGGACAGCCTACTATTGCAATAAATGCAGTTTTTGATGTGTTCATATATAACTCCTATATTAATGAGCAATGAGCAGTGAGCAATGAACAATTAAGGAAGCCGCAAAGCGGCTTGATTTAAATAGGTTAAAGGGCAACGCCCTTTCCACCATTATTCATTGCTAATTGCTAATTATTCACTTTTATCGTCAGCGACGATAAACTATTGTTATTCTGTAAAACTGTTGCTTCTGGGCAGACCGATAAGTGCAAGTACGATTTCTTCCTTTTCTCTCATTCTCATGGCTTCAAGACCGCCGTTTACGTGGTCGTAGCCTAAGAGGTGAAGCATTGAATGAACGGTAAGAAATGCAATTTCACGCTCAAATGAATGGCCGTATTCCTTGCTTTGTGCGTATGCAGTTTCCATAGAAATAACAATATCGCCAAGCATTTTTGCGCCTGTATCGTTGTTTATGTCGTATTCGCCGTTTTCACCGAGAGGGAAGGAGAGTACATCAGTTGAACGGTCAACGTTTCTGAACTCTTTGTTGAGTCTATGTATCTCGTCGTTGTTGACGAAACGCACGCTTATTTCTGCAGAGCCTTCGAAATTTTCGTTTCTGAGGACTGCATTACAGCAGCGGCGGACAAGCATTCTTGTGCCTGTGGGGATTTTTACTTCTTTCTGGGCATCGGTTATGATTACTTTGATTTTATCTTTCATTTTCTTTTCTTGACCTCCTCATTTTTTTCGTAAGCTTTGATTATATCCATAACAAGCTTGTGTCTTACAACGTCTTTTTCGCTGAAACGCACAGTTTGTATGTCTTCAACATTTTTTAATATTTTTACCGCTTCCACAAGACCTGAGCGTTTCCCGTCGGGCAGGTCAATCTGTGTTACGTCGCCCGTAACAACGATTTTTGAGCCGAAACCGAGTCTTGTAAGAAACATTTACATCTGTTCGGGGGTTGTGTTCTGCGCTTCGTCAAGGATAATAAAGCTTTCATCAAGAGTTCTGCCTCGCATATATGCAAGGGGAGCAACCTCGATACAGCCTTTTTCCTGATAACGCTGAAAGCTCTCTGCGCCGAGCATATCAAAAAGCGCATCATAGAGAGGACGCAGATAAGGGTCAACCTTCTGCTGTAAATCACCGGGGAGAAAACCTAATTTTTCACCGGCTTCAACCGCAGGTCTTGTAAGGATTATTCGGTTAACCTCTTTTGCCCTGAAAGCGTTAACAGCCATAGCAACGGCAAGGTATGTTTTTCCTGTACCTGCAGGGCCTATACCGAACACGATGGTGTTGTTTTTGATGGATTCAATGTACTTTTTCTGCCCGAGAGTCTTTGGCTTTACGGGCTTGCCTTTTGTTGTGATACAGATGCAGTCGCCTGTGAATTGGGTAATCTGCGCCTCGTTGCCGTCTTTTACAAGAGAGATAACGTAGCCCACATTCTGTGAATTGAGCTGTTCACCCTTGTTGATAAGCGTAAGCAATCCGCCGATAGCGCGGACAGCAGCCGACACAGCCTCAATATCGCCCGAAACCTTAAGGTCAGAGCCTCTGTTGAGTATAGATACGCTGAATTCTTTTTCAATAGTTCTGATATTCTCATCAAAACTGCCGAAAAGACTGACGGCGTTTTCCATTCTGTCAATACTAACGGTTTGTTCGTACATAAAAATCTCCGAAAATAAAGTTTAACAATAATTTAATGTGCAATTTGCAATTATTAAATATACAAATCGGGTTAAAGGGCGAAGCCCTTTCCAGCATTGTACATTATACATTGTACATTGTTAATTAGCTAAATTATTGTTTATACGCAATATTATACGCTTGCGATTAGTTTATCACAATATCAGTTTTTTATCAATATTTCATAGAATTTTATTTTTTTATTGTGCGTTTTTACCAATGTGATTTGTGTCTTCTACAACAAAACGGTATTCAATGCCGCTTTTTTCGTGGTTTACATAAGATATTGTAAGCTTTGCCCCTTTACCGTCTTGTGTAACAGCTGCTTTTTTGCTTTCGGTTGTTGCATTTTCCATAACTTTCATTTCTTCAATAAATGCAAAATAGGAGCATAAGAGGATATTCTGACTTTCTGTGAGCTGTAAATTTTCCTTTTGATAGGTAAGATACGAATTTGTGATTATCCCCACGGGCAGAGCTTTATCTTCGTACATAACCATTGAATTGACAGTTCTGAATACATCTGTACGGTTGTATATGCCTAAAGGTATTTTTATGCCGTAAATATAAATTGAATTGTGTTTTTCTACTGATGCTATGCGTACTGTTTCTATCGTTTTTGGTATGGCTGATACTATTTCTTTTCTTGTGCGGATAAGGGCAAAGCCTTTTGCATGAACAAATTCGGCAGAGCCGTCAGCCTTTTCTTTTACTCCGCTTATGAGTAAATCACCTTTTGTAACGGCATTACCCACGGAAATAGCCGCATCACCCGTATAGACGTCAAGCTTTAATATTTCACCGTCAACACCCGAAACGATGTTGCAGGGAGAGGTATCAACGGGCGTTCTGTCGTCAGTCAGCTCCAACAATTCAACAGAAACGGCAGAGCCGTCAATGTTTACGGAAAACCAGTTTATGCCCTCTGCGGTTGCTTTTATTTCTTCTCTTATTGCTTTTTGGTCAATATTTCTTCGGAATGCACCGATATGTACGCCGTAATGCTCCACAAGCTCAAGGATCTGCTCGGCTGTGTATTTTGTGTTGCCGTTTACATTAATTGTCCATACGGCAGAATTTAAAAGTGCAAGCAGAACTGCAGATATTGCAAGTCCCGCCGCGATGCCTGTGCGTTTGAAATAGGGCTTTATTATAAACGGCAGACCGCATTCCTCAACAATGCGTAAGCTCATACCCGATTTTTCTGCACATTCGCGGATGTTTTTTATTCCCGATATGTTGGTTTTGGCTTCGAGCTTGCCGTCATAAGCCTTTGCATCCCATACGTTTATGCCGTTGCGGGCGCAAAGATTCAAAAAACGCTCGGGAAAACCGTTTTTACAGGTAAAAATTATGTAGCCTGTTAAAAATCTGAAAAATCTTATAAAAAACACAATATCCCTCCCGTTATCAGGATGAAAATTCCATAGACATCACAACACCTTTTATTACAGCCTGTTGCTCGGAAAAATTGCTTATTTCAAGGTTATCGCCGTGAAAACGGACAACAAGACTGCCCAGATTCAAAGCAATAAGCGACATGTCATATTCAACTATCCCTTTACAGCCGTCTATAACTATTTCGGTGTTGCTGTGCATTTCGATTGAGAATGTGTCGCAAAAGGCTTCTTCCGGAAGCTGTATTTCTTCTGCAAATTTTTTTGCGGTTGTTCTGTATTTTTTCATTGTTTCACCCCAATGAAATATATGAAATAACAGCTATAAATAGCACATAAAAAGCATATTAATAATCAGGTGATAAAATGGAGATTATTAAAAACAGGCTTAAAGGATTTGTGTTTAAAGTTTTTGTTGCGGTTACGGGCGTAGTGCTGATTTTTTTAAGAAAAGAATTAGGGATATCAATAAGCGATGCCCTTACAATGTGTGCAGATGTGCTTATACCCTCACTTTTTCCCTTTATGATTCTTTCGTCTTTTGCCCTTAAATCGGGGATTTTTGAAAGAAAAAGCAGAATAACGTCTTTTGTTATGAACTCGGTTTTCCGTTTGCCATCATCGGCTGTTACGGCGGTGATTTTCGGGTTTATCGGCGGTTATCCCGTAGGTGCAAGAATTATTGCAGAGCTTTACGAAAAGGGGATTATAACCGATAAAGATGCAAAGCATTTGTTTGCATTCTGCATCAACGGCGGCCCTGCATTTATTGTTTCCGTTGCAGGCGGAATGATTATAGGGTCAGAAAAAGCGGGGTACATAATTTTTGCGGCGGTAATAATTTCATCGTTAATTACGGGCTTTGTATATTCTCGATTCAAAGATAAGTATAATATATTGGATTCTTTAAACGGCGTAAAAAAAGAAGATATTTCTTCCGCGCTTGTTTCATCCGTAACATCGGCTGCTGACGGCATAATATCCGTTTGTGCCTGGGTGATTGCATTTATGGCGTTTTCCTGTGCGGTGCAGTATTTCATATCGGACATTAATATTCTTAATATGTATATGTCATTTGCTGAGGTTACGTCGGGAATAAAATATGCATTAAAAATCGGCGGTGTACCTTTTGCCGCAGGCTGTATCGCATTGGGCGGCGGTGCGGTTATGTGTCAGCTTTTGCCCTCAATAAAAAAATGCGGAATCAAGGTTTATGAGTACCTTTTCTTCCGCATTATAAATAGTATATCTGTTTATTTTATAACAGCTGTACTTATGAAAATTACAAAGCTTACCGTTCCCGTTGTGTCGCAATTTAACGCGCAGATTCATTATGCACCTGCTTCTGCGGCACTGTTGATAATGTGTGCAGTGTTGATATTTGACCTTGCATCAAAGGATAAAAAACAGCTTAATATATTTGGTTAGTTTTTGCTGATGTGGAGCAGTTTTTCGGTGTAAACAGAAAGCTCCTGCTTTGAGTATGATGTTTCGTCTGCAATCCAGGTTCTTAAAACAGAAGAAAAACCGCCGGTGTAGAACTGTGCAAGCATATCTGTAGGGACGCTGAATGTTTCACCGTTTTTTACAAGAATATCAATCAGTTCAACAAATTCCTCGTAAATGATTTTATGAAGAGAGTCAAGAAATGAACTGTTGCTTGATGACTGAATAGACATTTTAAGCATATTTCGGTTCATATCAACGAAAGTAAGCACATTGTTGATGATTTCATAATAAGCATTGTTAAGGTCTGTTGTGATGTGAGCCTTTGCGTTGATGTCATAAAATTCACGCAGCTTTACCCTTGTAACATACTCCATAAATTCATTTTTGTCTGCAAAATGCTTGTAAAACGTTGCCCTGTGAACCATGGCTTTTTCGCATATATCAACAACCGATATGTTGTCATAGCTGTTGCTGTCCAACAGCTCAAGCATCGCATTACAAAGTAATTTGTATGTTCTTCTTATTCTCAGATCTTCTTTTTTTTCAGCCATTCAGCATCAACTCCTTTAAATTCACTTGTATATTATACTACATTACGGCTGAAATGTCAATTATAATAACAGGTGAATGTTAAAAAACGGATTTATTGAAAAATTTTTTGAAAAATTTTAAAAAAGGACTTGATTTTATGTTAAAAAATGGTTACAATATACATTAGCACTCAACAAGCGAGAGTGCTAATCAATTTGAAAATTAATCCGGGAGGAATTATACAATGACACTTAAACCTTTAGGCGATAAAGTAGTAGTAAAATTTGTCGCAGCAGAAGAGAAAACACAAAGCGGAATTATTCTTTCATCTTCCGCACAGGAAAAGCCCCAGATTGCTGAAATCGTGGCAGTAGGCCCCGGCGGCGTGGTTGACGGCAAAGAAATCAAGATGGAAGTTAATGTTGGCGATAAGGTTATTCTCAATAAGTATGCAGGTACAGAGGTAAAGCTTGACGGCACAGAGTACACAGTTTGCCGCCAGAGTGATATTCTCGCAGTTGTAGAATAATTTAAGGAGGAAACATATTATGGCAAAACAGGTTATTTACGGTGAGGACGCAAGAAAAGCTCTCCTCGCAGGTATCGACAAACTCAGCAATACAGTTAAAATTACTCTTGGCCCCAAGGGCAGAAATGTAGTTCTTGACAAAAAATACGGCGCACCCCTTATTACAAATGACGGTGTTACAATCGCAAAGGAAATCGAGCTTGAAGACCCCTTTGAGAACATGGGTGCACAGCTTGTTAAAGAGGTTGCAACAAAAACAAACGATGTTGCAGGCGACGGTACAACAACCGCAACTCTCCTTGCACAGGCTCTTGTTACAGAGGGTATGAAGAATGTTGCCGCAGGTGCAAACCCCATGGTAGTTAAAAAGGGTATCCAGAAGGCAGTTGCAACAGCAGTAGAGGCTGTTAAGGCTAACTCAAAGCCCGTTACAACATCAGAGGATATTGCAAGAATCGCAACAATTTCCGCAGCAGATGAAACAGTAGGTAAGCTTATTGCAGAGGCTATGGAAAAGGTTTCAGCAGACGGCGTTATCACAGTTGAAGAATCAAAGACAAGCGAAACATCATGCGATGTTGTTGAAGGTATGCAGTTTGACAGAGGCTATATCTCTCCCTATATGGTAACAGATACAGATAAGATGGAAGCTGTTATTGACGATGCATTTATCCTTATTACAGATAAGAAGATTTCAAATATTCAGGAGATTCTTCCCCTTCTTGAACAGCTTGTACAGGCAGGCAAGAAGCTCGTTATTATTGCAGAGGACGTTGAGGGCGAAGCTCTTTCAACAATACTTGTAAATAAGCTCAGAGGTACATTCACCTGTATCGCAGTTAAGGCTCCCGGCTTCGGCGACAGAAGAAAGGAAATGCTTAAGGATATTGCTATCCTTACAGGCGGTGAGGTTATCACATCAGACCTCGGTCTTGAGCTTAAGGATACACAGATTCCTCAGCTTGGCAGAGCAAAGCAGGTTAAAATCACAAAGGAAAATACAATCATCGTTGACGGCGCAGGCGATGTTTCAGAAATCAAGGGCAGAATCGGTCAGATCAAGTCTCAGATTGCTGAAACAACATCAGATTTCGACCGTGAAAAGCTTCAGGAAAGACTTGCAAAGCTTTCCGGCGGCGTAGCAGTTATCCACGTTGGTGCTGCAACAGAGGTTGAAATGAAAGAGCAGAAGCTCAGAATCGAAGATGCTCTTGCAGCTACAAAGGCAGCTGTTGAGGAAGGCTACGTTGCAGGCGGCGGTATTGCTCTCCTTAATGCGGCTCCCGCAGTAAAGGCTCTTCTTGACGAAACAGCAGGCGACGAAAAGACAGGTGTTTCAATCGTTCTTAAGGCTCTTGAAGCTCCCATCCGTCAGATTGCTGCAAACGCAGGTCTTGAAGGCTCTGTAATCATCGACGGCATTATCCGTTCAGGCAAAACAGGCTACGGCTATAACTTTGCAACAGAGGATTACACAGATATGGCTGAAGCAGGTATTCTTGACCCCACAAAGGTTACAAGATCAGCTCTTCAGAACGCATCTTCAGTAGCAGCTATGGTTCTTACAACAGAATCACTCGTTGCAGATAAGCCCGACCCCCAGGCAGACGCAGCACAGGCAGCAGCTATGGCGGCAGCAGCACAGGGCGGCGGAATGTATTAATATAATGCATAATTCATAATGCACAATGCATAATTCAACGCAGACATTTCGATGTCTGCGTTTTTTGTTTTAATCTATTGCAATTTATTTTAGGATATATTAAAATACGGATATCAGATGTTTTTTTGGAGGAAAAATGCAGGTTTCGGTTTTTGAGATTAAAGATAAAATATGCCAGAACAGGGATGAAATTTTAAAGGTTACGTTCAGCTCGCCCGATAAGGATGCTGAGTTTAAAAAAATTGTGATTCGTCCCGTTGATATAAAAAACAACCCTTGCTGGCAGGCGGAGAGATTTAAGGAAAACAAGGTTTTTCATCTTAATCTTTCATCTGCTGACGTTGAATTATGGCTTGAAAATACAATCGGCAATTATGCACAGATATGCATTTTTATGTCAGGCGAAACTTTTACATACAGTAAAAGCAAAAACGGCGAATTCAAGGTTAAAACAAGCTCAAATGCTATGCAGGCTAAGCCGTCGGCAAAGAAAAACGACAGGCAGAAGGAGTATATCCTCAAAGAGGGTGATAATATCCCCGCATTGGTTGATCTGGGCGTTTTTACAAGTGATTTTAAAATTGTAAAAAGCAAATATGATAAGTATAAGCAAATCAACCGCTTTGTTGAGCTGATTGATGATGAATTTTCAAAATACAGCGATTCGGATATAACAATTCTCGATTTCGGATGCGGAAAGTCATATCTTACATTTATTGTGTATTATTATTTTACGCATATTAAAAAAGTCAATCCCAGAATCATCGGTTACGACCTGAAAGCAGACGTTGTTGCAAATTGTAATGAAATAGCGCAGAGATACGGTTATGATAATCTGCAATTTGTTGTAAGCGACGTGTCAAAGGACGTGCTTTACGACAGCAAAATTGATATGATAATATCTCTGCACGCCTGCGACACAGCAACGGATTACGCACTGCATTATGCAATACAGAAGAATGTCAAAAACATTTTCTCCGTGCCCTGCTGTCAGCACGAGGTTAACGGAAGCATACAAAAGGGCGGGGAATTGGACATCTTTTTGAAATACGGAATAATAAAAGAGAGAATGTCCGTTCTGCTTACCGATACCGTAAGAGCCATGATATTGGAGGATATGGGATATTCGGTGGATATGATAGAGTTTGTAGACCTTGCCCATTCGCCCAAAAATCTTATGATTCGCGCAAAAAAGACAAAAAAGAAATCACAAAAAAATCTGCCTGCAATAAAGGATATCATAGACAGATATAATATAAAACAGACATTGTATGAGCTGATATATAAAAATTAAAATAAGCTGAAAACGCAGACACTTTCGCCGACACCACATAAGGAAGTATTTGTTTCTCGATAAAAATTCCCTGTATTTTTGCCAAAAGCCTCGCAAGGCGTCAGCCTTGCTGCGTTTTGTGGCTTCAATACAAGAAATTTTCCTATCTTACGAAACTGCGAAGCACTTTAAAATGAAAATTTTGAGTACAAGAAAAGGCAAAACCGTCCGATAATGCTAACGCATATCGGACGGTTTTAACGCATTATTGTGCCAAAATTTCACATTTTAAAGAAATACTGCCTTATGTGGTGCCGGCGTTAGTGCCTGCGTTTTTTTGATGTTATTAAAATTTGCTTGGTGCGTAGCGAACTGTTACTATGTGAACTTCTGTTGAATCTTTTATTACTTTATAGATGATAATATAATTTTTTACAAGCAGTTGACGATAATTCTGATTTGCATAAATTCCGGTTTTTCGTATTGCGCCACGCTCAGGAATTTGCTCAAGGCTCAGAATTGAATTTTCAATAGATGTAATCACATTTTCTGCAGTTGCAGGCTCTGAAAGATTGTTTGCGATGTAAGAATAAATGGAATCCAGATCACGGTAAGCACTTGGATATAATTTTACGGTGTATTTATCCAAAATGCTTGCTCCTTAATTTTGAAAGTGAATCTCTTGCATCTAAAAGAACGCCCGTTGTTCTGAACTCATTTTCAGCTTCAGCAATAGATGTATCAATCATTCTGTTTTCCATAAGTTCTTCATAGGTTTCAATGCTCATTACAACAAGATCGCCGTAGCCGTTCTTTGTAATAAAAATTGGCTCTTTTTTTGCGTGGCAAATGTCAGATATTTCTGTTGTATTTCTTAAATCTGTAATAGGTCTTATTTGAGGCATAAAAACAACTCCTTTCTGTACATTATTATAGCATAATTATATGCAATTTGCAATAGTTTATTACAAAAAACCAACCCTTGCGGATTGGTTTGCTATATTCAGCGGATTTTGCCGCCTTTCATTGCGATAAGCTGTCTGTAATTGATAAGCTGTACGCCGTGTTCTTTGAGGAACTGGTGAGTATAGGGGTCTTTCATAAGCTTGTATTCCCATACTCTGTCTTCCCATCTGCCTGTGATTGATTTAAGCTCATCACATTCAACGGAAGGATGAATAAATGTTTCAGTTACGCCGTTTTCGGGAATATCAACCCAGATGTTGAGGATAGTTTCTCTGTACTTTTCGTAGCTTTCACGCATATCATCGTTCCAATCGGGGAAAAGAAGATAATCGGGTATAACTACGCCGTATTTTTTACCCCAGTAATTTGAAAGGAGAGGTACTGCGGCATAAAGAGGATAAGGTGTGCCTTTGGGGCAGATTCTCTTATCTGCTGCTGTGTAAAGTCTGTAAGCGTAGCCGTATTCACCGCAAACTCTGAGTGCGAGCTTGCTAAGACCGAGTCTGCCTGTGTAATGACCGTAAAGTGAACCCATGTGGTTATCAATATGAGAGGGCTTCATACCCATTGAATGAGCAAGGTCAATCTGAGCGCGAACCTCAGCCTCGATATCTTCGTAGGATGCATTTTTCTCTACCTGATCACTTTCGTGCCACATATAGCCGTCTTCGTCAACAAGAGTTTTGCCGTCTGTAAGAGGCTTCCAGCGGTATTCGCCCCATTCACTTGTAAGAGTAAGATGAACACCTATAGCATATTCGGGATGTGCGATTGAAAATTTAACTGCTTCTTCTGCCGTGGGACAGGGCATCATTATAGTTGATGATTTAAGCCAGCCGCCTTCAAAAAGCTCTGCAACGGCTTCGTTTGCGGCATGACACATGCCGTAGTCGTCTGCGTTAACAATAAGGTATTTTGCCATAATATATACCTGCCTTTATGTATAATTTTACAATTAATATGATAATATATTTTGCGAAAATAATCAAGACACAAAATGTAAATAATTATTTGCTGACTGTGAGTGTAAGAGGAATAGTTGTCTGATATCTCTGTGTTGTGTTTGGTTTAAGACCGGTTGTGTAATTAAAAACAAGGTCGATTTTATAAATATTTTTACCTTCTTCATAGGGTACGGTGAATGCAACATCCCATTCAAGAGGGTCGCCCGAGGGTAAATCCACCTCTTCCGGCAGAACAGCATCACCGTTATTTTTGCCTGCGGTGTAAATAACATATCCGAATTCTTCACCCGATACGGTTATGCTGTGAAGCTTGCCGTAAAAATCAGGCTCTGTTTTTTCTATTGAAACCTTTGTTGTACAGCTTATTGTTCCGTCTGTGCCGACGTTTTCGTACACGAACTCCGTCTGAGAAACTGCAATATTCACTCGTCTTGCTATAAGCTGTTCTTCACCGCCCCAGGCTGCGGAATATTTATATATTGCGGCGGCGGCACCTGTTATAACAAGTGCGCTGATTATGCAAAGGCATATTGCCGCGGTAAGTAATTTTTTTCTTTTCATTTTAATCACCGATATTATTTTATATCAATTAATAATTGCTGTCAACAGTCGGAAATTTCCTCAACGGCTTTTTTGTAATCTTCATAGCTCATAAATGTGTTAATGAGCTTTAACAGTTGGGAATTTGACATTCTCGACGGCAGACCCAATATGCTGAGGAGTTTGTATTTGCGCTCTCTGGAATTGGCTGTGCCTGTAAGTCCGTCGTCAAAAAGGTCGGTAACCGTTACCTGTCTTTTTGATGAATTTTCGGTTTGGGTATGGTAAACACCCGCTTTTTCCATAGCATTTCGCAATATTTCTTCGCTTAGTCCCTCAACGCCCAGCTTGCCCTCTTTTGACGGCTCTGTTTTGCGTTTTTCCTTGCCGAAAATATCGGGAATGTACACGTTTATAATTTCACCGTCGGCGGCAATATTGCGTATATAGTTCCTTATTTTAAAGCCTGCGGCATCGCTGTCCGTCATAACGATTATGCCGTTTGTTTTTGCAAGACGGCGGATAAGAGCCTTTTTTTCATTGTCTGAAAATATGCGGAAGCCGTCAGTTTCAATAATTACAGCGTCAATAAAGCCCGAAAGACGGATTTTATCGTATTTGCCCTCAACAATGATAGCCTTGTCAAGTTTTATCATTTTTTGCCCCCTGCGATATACAGAAGCTTTGCAAGCAGTTCCTCAAGAACGATATTGTTATCCATACTGAATGACTTAATCTTTATATCAGCCTCGCTTACGGCATTAAGTAGCTCTTTAATTTGTTTCATTGACAGCTTTTCGGCTGATTTTGCGGCTTTTTCCAAGCGGAAAGATTTTCCCTTGTAGCTTGAAAATGCTTTAAGATATTCGCTGTAGCCTGCTCGTTGAATCTGTGCGGCTTTTGCGCGGTAAATGTCAACATATCCGAATGCGATAGTACCTATTATTACTGTCGGCTCGGTTTTTTCTTTTATGAGCTCCGAAAGGATTTCAAAAGCTCTGTCGCTTTTGCCCGAATTAATGGCAGTTGTCAGATCAAAAACAGATGCTTCAACGGATTTTACTGCTATGGAATCAATCAATTCCCTTGTGATTTCCTTGCCGAATGCATAAGCGCAGACCTTGTCAAATTCATTAAGAAGAACTGTCATTTCGTTGCCCACAACGGAGATAAAATATTCTGCATTATCCTTGCTGATTGATGAGCCTCTTTTGCCTGCGGAGCGTACAAGAAGGTCAGCCACCGCATTGTCGGAACGCTTTGATAATGAAAAAACAGTTCCGTATTTATTTACGGTATCAATAACTGTTTTCCATTTGGGATTCTGCTTTATATCTACCTCAACCGAGGACATAAGGAATATAAGGGTTGCGGTGTCGGGAATTTTTGCAAAATATTCGGTATATTCTTTAAATTCGTCTGCCGTAGCTTTTGTAAAGTTGAAATCCTTTACAAAAATACATACTCTGTCGCTCATGACGGGTAATGTTTCGCAAGCCTCGTAAACTGAGTCAAAATTAACTGTTTCGGAGTCAAAATAATAGTAATTGAAGCTCATACCCGATGTGTCCGTTATGGCAGAGGCAAGATTATTTGCATAAAAAACAGAAAGATAGCTTTCATCGCCGTAAATAAAATATAACGATGAAATGTTGCCGTCTTTTATATGCTTTTTTATGGATTGCTCGTCATTTAAAATCATTTTTTTCCTCCGAAATGGTTGTAAAAAAGAAAGGATAAAATCTGTATGTTATCTGTCCGCTTTGTGCGGTGGAATATATCTTATTGCCGGCATATGTCTTTTTCAGCGAAGATGAAATTATAACATTATCAAATCCCGATAAGTCAATGTCGGGTAATGCTTGCCTTGTTATAAGCAAAGAGCCTTCCGACCACTTTTCGTCAACCGATGAAAAATCCGAAGTCGGTCTGAATACTATCGTGCAGGTAAAATCTTCAGATTCTATCCTTACACCTGTAAAATCATCATTATTAATATATAACAAATTACAGTTTTCGTCAAGTTTGAGGGCGTAATTATCGATAAAGACAGTATTTTCGGGGAATCGCGCTTTGGCATAATCGGGTATATCCGCATCAAAGCATACGCATCGGTCTATGTTATATCTGTAAAGCACTTGGTACATATAACCCGATTCGGTCTGTGTATCCCGTGGGATAATCAACAAATCATATTGCATCGTATTTGTGTCGGCAGCATCGGTAAATCTGTATTCTTTGTAAGCAGAGCCGCCGCAACCGATTATTATATTTTTCCCCTTTATATTAAGAACAACCGACATACCGTTGCCCACGTCTGCCGTAGTGATTTTAACAGAATGGGTTTGTACTGTCAGAATTATGCAGGATATTATTATAACCGATATGTACGATGCAAAAAGTGTGATTTTAAGCCGTTTGTGTGATTTCGCGGATATGAAAATGAATATAAAAATGATAACGGTTGCCGCAAGGAATATTATTTTAGCAAAAACCGATGATGTGTCAACAACGGCATATTTCAGCTGAGCAATTTTTTGAGTTATAATCAAAATGTATTTTGCAATCATCGTTACGCCAATCATCAGCGGTTTTGAAATTGCGGCAACAGGGGAGAGTAAAGTTGCAACAGCCGAAAGTATCATCATAAGCTGTGCGGCAGAAAGGCACAGAATGTTCGTTACGGGCGACCATAATGAAAAACTGTTAAGGCTTATTGCACAAACAGGCAGAGTAAACAATGATGCTGTTATTGAGATGATAAATATTGTACAGGCAATTGACAGAATTTTTGCAATACTTTTGTACTTTAATTTTTCGTTTATATTCTTTGCAAATTCGTTTATGGGCTTTGAAAACACAATTATACCCAGAGTAGCAAGAAACGAAAGCTGTAAGGATATGCTCATTACCGCAAAAGGGTTGATAATAAGAATAAGCGAAACCGCCAGAAACAGGGAATTGAGAGAGTCGGAATGACGGCTTATGAG
Source organism: Acutalibacteraceae bacterium (assembly GCA_045535305.1). GTDB lineage: Bacteria > Bacillota > Clostridia > Oscillospirales > Acutalibacteraceae > UBA1081. The sequence goes on along the minus strand of JAZSLJ010000074.1, from coordinate 18,486 downwards.
TTTGCCCGTAAGCATAACGAGCATCATTATACCTGCTCTTACAACAGATTTTGAAAAGCCCGTAAGTGTCATAAAAAACAGAACGAACAGAATTGACAATATTGGGGATAAATATTTTTTCTTTTTGAATATATTATCAAAAGCCATTGATATTACGGCTGTCCATAACGATAAATGAAAGCCCGATACTGCAAAAAGATGGGCAATACCCGAATGACGGAAATTCTGCAGTATATCGGGATTTATACCAGATGTTTCGCCTGTAAGCAACGCAACAGCAAGGGAAGAAACAGTATCGTTACCTGCAAGCGACATTGATGCGTTTATGTGTTCCCTTATTTCATTAAGATAATAATTAACCGTGTGCTTTTCCGCCTTTGTAACGGTGAAATAATCGGTTGTGTATGCACCTATGTAAATGTTATTCGCTTTGTAAGCGGCTGAATTAGAGCTTGATTTGCCCAATTCGTATACGGTTGCTGATGTAAAAGTTAACAAATCGTCAATTTCCGCTTTTTGATATGCGGCACAGCAAACACGGATTGTTACATCTGTCTCTTTGCCGTTGATAACGGCATTTTTTATTGTGTAATAGTGCTTGTTGTATGATTTTTCATATTCATACAGCGTACCCGAAACAGTTTTTGTTTCTTCCGAGCATAAGCTTATAACGGGCATATAGTCTGCCGCTGTCTTTGTGCAAAAGGAGCTTGATGCAATCATCAGTGCAAGTGAACAGATAAATGCCGAAGATACGCTTTTACTCTTTTTTCTGAATAAAAACAGTATTAATGACAGCGGAATTGACACGGCAAATAAAACCGCTGAGAATTTAAAGCTCAGCAGATTTAAAATGGCAAGTGAAATTATTGTAGTTGCACCGAATAAAATGTATGTTCTTTTCATAACCGTTATATACCAAAACTCCCGAATGTTTTAAATCCGGGAGTATGCTTTGTTTGAATTATTTTTTAGCCGGGAGGCCAGGTGAAATCTCTGCCTGCAAGCAGATGAAAATGAAGATGCTTTACGCTCTGACCTGCGCTGTCGCCGCAGTTGGTAACAACACGGAAGCCGTCTTTGAGGCCTTTTTCCTGTGCAATTTTTGCGGCAACCTCAAAAATGTGAGCAACAAGTGAGCTGTTGTCTGCATTTATTTCAGCCGCAGATTTAATATGCTCTTTTGGTATTATGAGAACGTGAACGGGAGCTTCGGGAGCAATATCGTTGAATGCGTAAACAAGCTCGTCCTCATAAACCTTTGATGAGGGAATCTCACCCTTGATTATTTTACAAAAAAGACAATCACTCATTCTGATTACTCCTTTATGAATGTTCCTGCAATTTCAGCCGCTTTTGCAACAGCTTCGCCGACCTTTGTAATGTCCTTACCGCCGGCCATAGCGCTGTCGGGCTTGCCGCCGCCTGAACCACCTGCGATTTTTGCAATTTCTCTTACAATATTGCCTGCGTGAGCGCCCTTTGAGATTGCGCCCTTGCCGCACATACAGCCGAAGGATACAGTACCTTTTTCCTTAACAACGGATGCGGCAATCATAATGATATCGTCGCCGAAATCCTTTGCAGAGTCAAGCATAGCTCTTACCTTTTCAGCACCGCCTTCACCGATATCGGCAGAGATAATCTTAATGCCTGCAACCTCTTTTGCATTGTCAAGAAGTGATGCGGACTGTGCCTTTGCCATTTCAGCTTTAAGAGCTTCAATTTCCTTTTCCTTTGCCTTGAGCTCTGCCGCAACAGAAGCAGCCTTTGTTGCAAGTGCGGAAGCGTTGCCGAGCTTGAGAGCATCAGCCGCAGTGTAAATAAGCTCATTCTTTTCGTCAATATATTTAAGAACATTCTTACCTGTAACAGCCTGAATTCTTCTTACACCAGCTGCAACGGAGGATTCTGAAATGATTTTGAACAGACCGATGTTACCTGTGTTTGCTACGTGTGTACCGCCGCAAAGCTCGGTTGAAAAATCACCTGCTTTTACAACTCTTACAACATCGCCGTACTTTTCACCGAAGAGAGCCATAGCACCCATAGCCTTAGCCTCGGCAATAGGCATTTCCTTAACCATCATATCTTGTGCAGTAAGGATTTCTTCGTTTACAATAGCCTCAACCTGCTTTAATTCATCACCTGTCATACCTGTGAAATGAGTAAAGTCAAAACGAACCTCATCAGCATTTACAAGCTGACCTGCCTGCTCAACGTGAGTACCCAGAACTGTTCTGAGTGCAGCCTGAAGAAGATGAGCCGCTGTGTGGTTGCGCATAATAGCTTTTCTTGCTTCTTCGTTGTACTGTGTAACAGCCTTGTCGCCGACCTTGATGCCGTCGCCTGTGAGTGTACCGTGATGAAGCACTACGCCGTCAGCATCCTTTGTGGTGTTTTCAACCTCAAATACGCTCTCACCGATTCTTATAACACCTGTGTCGCCGACCTGACCGCCGCTTTCAGCGTAGAATGATGTCTTATCAAGCACGATAACAGCGTCGCCGTCCTCAATAAAGTCTTTTCTTTCGCCGTCAGCAACGATTGCAAGAACTGTTGCCTGTGTGCCGTTTTCTGTGTAGCCTGTGAATTCGGTTTTTGTAATATCTTTAAGTGATACACCTGAATTTCTCCAGTCAGTATCAGCCGCATTTCTCTTTGCGCTCTTTGCCTTGAGTCTTGCTTCTTCAACAAGTGCACGGAACTTTTCTTCGTCAACACTCATGCCTTTTTCAGCCGCAATTTCCTTTGTAAGGTCAATGGGGAAGCCGTAAGTGTCCTGAAGCTTGAATGCATCTTCACCGGAAAGCACACCGCCCTCGGATTTAGCCATCATTTCGTTAAGAAGACCTAATCCGGAGTCAATAGTCTTGTAGAAGCTTTCTTCTTCCATTGAAATAACCTTTTTGATGTAATCGGTCTTTTCAACAAGGTTGGGGTAAGCTGTTGCATTTTCAGCAATAACGGTGTCGCAAACCTCGGAGAGGAAAGGTCTGTCAATGCCGATAAGTCTGCCGTGTCTTGCGGCTCTGCGGAGAAGACGTCTGAGAACGTAGCCTCTGCCGCTGTTGGAGGGCAGAACACCGTCGCCTACCATAAATGTGGTGCTTCTGATATGGTCTGTGATAACTCGGAGTGAAATATCCTTCTGTTCGTCGTCGTGATAATTGATGCCTGCAATATCAATGATGTGCTTCATAATGTTGCGAACGGTATCAACCTCAAAAAGGTTTTCAACATCCTGCATCACGCAAGCGAGTCTTTCAAGACCCATACCTGTGTCGATGTTGGGATTTGCAAGACGGGTGTAATTGTTGTTGCCGTCGTTTTCAAACTGAGTGAAAACAAGGTTCCATACCTCAATAAATCTGTCGCAGTCGCAGCCTACTTTACAATCGGGTTTGCCGCAGCCTTTGTCTGCACCTCTGTCAAAGTAGATTTCGGAACAGGGACCGCAAGGGCCTGCGCCATGCTCCCAGAAATTGTCCTCTTTGCCGAAACGTACCATGTGAGAGGGGTCAACGCCAACCTCTTTTGTCCAGATGTCGAATGCTTCGTCGTCTTCAAGATATACGCTTACGTAAAGGAGCTCTTCGGGGATTTCGAGAACCTTTGTAAAGAATTCCCAAGCCCATGCAGTAGCCTCGTGCTTGAAGTAATCACCGAATGAGAAGTTGCCAAGCATTTCAAAATATGTGCCGTGGCGTGCAGTTTTACCAACGTTCTCAATGTCGGGAGTACGGATACATTTCTGACAGGTGGTAACTCTCTTTTTAGGGGGAGTAACCTCACCTGTGAAGTATTTTTTCATGGGAGTCATACCTGCGTTGATAAGCAGAATGCTCTTGTCGCCCTGAGGAACAAGTGAAAAGCTGGGAAGCCTTAAATGCTCCTTGGACTCAAAAAATGATAAGTATTTTTCTCTTAATTCGTTAAGACCTGTCCATTTCATAGAAAGTCAACCTCCGAAAATAATATATAAAAACAAAAAAATGCCCTATGTACAAATCAGGGTGAGAAAAATCCCACGGTACCACCTGAATTGCGCATAACGCACCACTCGAAGCCGTTTAACGCACAGCATACGGATTACTCATCGCAATCATACTCAGAGCCGGCACATCAATCTTACGTTACAGCCTCGCACCAACCGACTGCTCTCTGAAAACCCGTAATTGAATTCTGCTCATCACAGTATTTAAAAATATCACAGTTATTATATGATAATTTTTTTGTTATGTCAAGAATTAAATTTGAAATTAAGCCTGAGCGTAAAAAAAATCTCCCGAAGCTGAGTTCGGGAGAAAATGTTTTATTCAAGACCTGCGGATTTGCGGAGTATTCTTCTTGCATCTTCGGCGGTAATCTGTTTATCTTTATTGTAATCAACCACATCGACGGATACATTGAGTTCTTCAAAATTTTCAAGCCCTGCGGAAAGTCTTAACGCAAGTCTTGCATCCTCGGCTGTTATCTGATTATCACCGTTTACATCACCGAGTATAAAATCAAGCTTTGCAACAGCTCTTGTTTCCTTTTTACCGCAAACAGAGCAAGCTCTTTCTTCTCTGCCTTCCGCACTTGCTGTGGGAGCTTTTACAACAGTCCACTTGCCGAATGTGTGAGCTATCATCGGAATGCTTTTCTGTTCAACTGTGATTTCACCGCAAACAGAACATTTTTCCCCGTCGGTTAAGCCTGTCTTGGTGCAGGTAGCGTCAAAGCCTTTGACTGTTTCACTTGTGTGCCCTTTAGGTGGCAATTCGGTTACATTAGTTGTAACATCGCAATATTTGCATTTGAGATATTTTTTTCCGGCTACAGTGCAGTTTGCCGGTGTAGATAAATTTTCACTGAAAACATGTAAGTTTTCAAAATCATATCCGTATTGATTTGCTAATTCATTGACGGCATATCCACTATGACTGTGAATGGTAACACCTAAATGAATACCATAACTAATATTACCTTTATTTAAACAATTAGGATTGTAAAAATATATGTCCTTTAATGCTGTGCAACCGTAAAATGTATTTTGTCCAATTGATGTTACTGAATCAGGAATATCAATCTCAGTAAGAGGTAAACAGTAGCTGAATGAATACTCTCCAATACTTGTAACTGAATCTGGGATTTTTACTGATTTAACATAAGCATTATTAAGAATATATGATGGAATATGTGTTACATTGTCGCCAAATACAACAGATATACCATCAGTTTGTTGCCCTGAATTATCAAATATTGTTGTATCAGAAAAAAAGTTTTTTACGTTATTTGTGTTCCAATAGATTTTGGTCAGATAGGCACAATTGTAAAATGCATTTTTTCCTATTGATTTGATCGATTTGCTGAATGTTACACTAGTTATTTTTGCTGAATACGAGAAATAGTCTGAATAAAATAAATGCGCCGGAACATGTTCAACTGTTGATCCGAAAATAACGGTTACTCCTTTTCCGTTGATTCCTACATTTGAAAAAATATTATTGGAATATGAATAATCGTTAACTTTTTTAGCGTTCCAATATATTTTTTCAAGATTTTCGCAATTGTTGAAAGCATTGTCTGCTATAGTTGTTATTTGCTCTGATATTGTGATGCTTTTTAATGAATTGCAGTTTGTAATAACATAGCTATCAATCGATTGAATATCATTGTTCAGTATAATATTTTCAAGATATTTGCAATCTTTAAATGCGTAGGGCATTATTCGATATACGCCACTTGGTAAAACATAATCAATTTCCTGTTTTGCTGTGGGATATTTTATTAATATTCGTAATGATTTGGAAAATAAAACACCATTATTTGATGCATATTCAGTATTATCAGGCGTTACATTTATTTCCGATAATGAGCTACATGTATCAAAAGCATTATTACTTATTTCAGTAACAGATTTTCCAATGGTTAAAGATTTCAGACTTGAACAATAACTAAAAACATCGGCTGATATTGTTGTTACATCATCAGGTATGGTAATGTTTTCGGCAAGCACATCATTTATATAGAGTTTACCTGCATAATATAATGGATTACTGTATAAGTCAGCAAAGTTAATTTTGCACCAAGATGACAAATCTGTTATTTTTACTGCTTCAAGATTTTTGCATTCATAAAAAGCATTTTCTTCAATGTGAGAAACAGATTTCCCCATAGTTATTGATTTTAGACATGAACAATAACTGAAAACACCGGCTGATATTGTTGTTACATCATCGGGAATAATAATGTTTTCTGCAAGCACATTATTTATATAGAGCTGACCCGCATAACACAATGGATTGCTGTATGAACCTGCAAAGTTAATTTTGCACCAAGATGATAAATCTGATATAATTACTGATTTTATATTTTTGCAATTAAAAAATGCAGATTTTCCAATGTGAGAAACTGACTTTCCAAATTTAACGCTTTTTATATTTACACGTACAACAGGATCATAGTCTTTCGGATATGACCAAAACAGATAATCAGGTATAGATTCAACCGAATCACCAAAGATAACATCTGTTCCGTCTGTTGAAATGCCAACATTGTAAAAAACTTCACTGGATGCAGAAAAATTTGTTACGTTTTTAGCATTCCAATTAATTTGAGTCAAGTTCGTGCAATTTTTTAATGCATTGGGATAAATCTTACTTATAGATTCTGGAATTGTTATTGTGGTTAAATTTTCACAGTTTTTAAAAGCGGAATATCCAATTTGAGTTACAGTTAAACCCTCTATCTCCGAAGGAATAACAACTTCAGTTGCGGATGCAGAACAACCTGTAATTGTAATTTCATTATTCGCTATGGAATATTTTAAATCCCCATATGTTTCAGCCGATGCAACGACTGACAGCACACACATGGTAACTACTGTTGCCAATAAAATAAACAGATTTTTTGCAACTTTTTTCATTTTTACCACTCCTGCAAAAAATTCAGATTTTGATTTTTTATTCTCCAATTATTGTGTTAATGTTCTTTTCCATTAAGCTGAAAAACTTTTCAACAATCTTTTTGTCCTCGTCGTTGCCGCGTACACACATTGAAAGGGTGATAACCTTTTTATAAGTTGTAACAGTCAGCAGAACAAAGGGTTTGTATTTTACAGCTCCCGACATAAACGCATCAGCAGGCTCATTACCGCAAAGGGCAAAATGCTGACCGTTAAGCACACCTATATTACTCATAGCCATAAGGGGATTTGAATAGCCGATTTTTATAATTTCCTCCGATGCGGCGTGGGGAAGAATGTTGTAGCCGAAATTGAGAAGCGGCAAACCGTAAAGACCCATAAATTTGTCCTTTTTAAAGCGGTTTGAGCTGTTTACAACATATCTGACGGTTTCAAATATATCTCTGCCGCGCTCGGGAATTGCACACTGCATCCATGATGTGTGATTTGTAAATCCCTTGTCCGTAACGCTGTCCATATGACGGCGAAGGTCTATTGCGTTTGAAATCATAATCTTGTCGCTTGCGGGATAGCCTGCAAGTTCATAAATGCTGTAAAAATAGCTTGCAAGTATCAGCTCGTTAATGGTTGCACCAAGCTCTTTGCCTTTTGCTTTGAGCTTGTCAAGAGTTTCTTCGCTGAATTTTTTTCTTGCAATAAATGACTTATCGCGGATACTGTTTGCAGTAAGAGGGAATTTGTGGTCGTCCCTTGAATTAATGTTTTTGAACAGACGCTGTGCAACACCTGCTTCTGTCTTTGAAAAGCACGAATAAACGTCATTGTATGAACGTGAGCCTGTTCTGAAATTAATGGGACTTATGCCTTTTTCAACATAGTTGCTGTAATTCTCGCAAAATGCCTGAAGAAAATATTTAAGGTCTCCGCCGTCCATGCACATATGGTTTTCAACCATGCAAAGTGTGCTTTTGCCGTCCTTTATGAAAAGTGCAACTTTCATCTGGATGTGGGAATTCGGTGCGATATATTGTGTGAGAAATTCATCAACAGCTGTTTGTACATCATCGGGATAAGCCACGGTAAGAACCTCGTCAATGTCATAAGGCATTACTTCCCAATGGGTTGAAAGCTTTGTGTCAACAAATTTTGAATGAAGCACAGGTACTTTTTCAAAAGCACATATAAGTACGGTTTTAAGAGCGTCAATATCGGGAACAAAATCGTAGTTAAGCTCAACGTGAACCATTCTGTCGTTAAAATCGCGGAACAGATAATGCATTTTGTCCCAGAGCTCAGCATTCAGTCTGCGTTTCATCATTCCTCAACCTCCTGCCTGTACATAAAATATTTCATATTGCTCATTATAACACTGAAAATGTATATAAGGTCTGCAATAACGCCCAAAAGTATAATAGGCCAGCCGCCAAGCCATGTAACAATGCCGTATGCGGCAAATATAATGTAAAACATAGTTGCAATTATCGGCATGTAAAAAAGAAGTGAAACAGTACGGAATTTCTGTTTTGTTCCAAACGCAAAAATAAGGTCTGCTATAAGTGCAAGGATGATTCCGCCCATAAGTATCGGCCATGTGGTAAGAGCTGGGAACATCATAAGACAGAAAAGAAAAACAAATACTGTAAAAAGCATTACACAGCCTGCAATAAGCACCCTTGCAATAGGATGAAAGAGCCTGCGCATACGGCAAAGCTTTCTGATTGCAAAGCTTAAATAGAAAATTATCATTGCAAAAATTCCGCCTACGATAATGAGCCATGTCTTGCTCCATGCGTCCGTAATATCGCTTACTGTGAAATATGCAATAAATATAAGGATAAGAGTAACAAATCCGCCGATGGGAAAGCCGATTTTCATAAGCTTTGCGCGGTGTTTCTTTTTTGCTTCCTCTAAAAAGGTTTTATATCCCTCTTCAAGGTCGCCGAATTCGTCTTTAAGCAAATCCGTCATTACGTTTTCATCGGTAAGGCCTGCGTGGATGATTTCATTCGCTCTGTCGGTCATTTGGTCAAAAAGCTTCTTTTTGTAAAGATAAGTCATATGGTTATCTTTTAAATTTGCACAGGAATTTTCGATATAATCAATAAATCTGTTCATAAAATGCCTCCGATTCATATTTTTGTCTTACCGATATTATCTTAACACAGTACAATTCTTTTTTCTACTGTAAATTAGAAAATTAATATTTTTTTATAGGATATCAAAACAAAAAAATAAGCAGAGCCGTAACTCTGCTGATAATTTTTTATGCGTAAACTACTGTATATTCACCCATATTTTTAACTATGGTTTCTGTAAGGCTGTTCTGCATAAAAGTTTTCATTTCTTCATAAGATGCAAACTCAAAACCCTCATTTGCCGTTGTGTTTTTTGTTACCATTGCGGATGTTGCTTTCCAGGTGATTGTAATTGTTTTTGTTGCTTCGTCAGTTACGGATGTAATGCCGAAATTTATACCTGTCCAGCCTGTAAAGCCTGCCGCGATTCTTTCGGGAGTGAGTGTGCCGCCTGTGCACATAAACTCGTTCGTTCTTGTGTCCTTGCCCTCAATAACCGCGTAAAGCAAGCCCCTTATTTCGCCCGATGTTGTGGTTTCGGGCATCTGTACTGTCTGCTCCTCGGTTGTGCCTTCCTCTGCAGGTGTTTTTGAACAGGCAGTAAGAGAGATTATCAGAAGTGCAGAAAGTAATAATAATGCAAATTTTTTCATTTATATCACCTTTTAATGTGTTTTTTATCATTATGCTATTGCAGGAGTTTTGCAGATAAATGTACAGCGGGTCTGCATATAGTCGGGAGCAGATGTGTAGATGCTGTAATCAATACTCATCCACGCTCTCATACGAAGCACAAGCTCTTCTGCCGAGCCGGAAAGGGCTGAAATGTCAAGATTTCCTATATCCTCGCCGTTTTCGGAAAGAATTGCATCAAATGTGTTCATCATCATCTGCATATCTTCCGTAGCCATAAGCTCAACCATAATATCAAGCATTTCCTCGTTTTCGTTAAGCCAGGACATAAGCTCCTCAAGCGTTGCAAGAGTCTGAGGCAGTTTTTCCATTGATGCGGCTACCTCGGGGTCCTCAAGAGCAGCTGAGAATTTTTCGAGTATGGGCATAACATCTTCAAGTCCTGTTGAAAGCTGAAGAAGCGTATCAATGGTTGTCTGCAGTGAAGATACGTTTGAAAGTACGCCCACAAGACTTTCCATATCCGAGCCGTTGAGTGATTCAAGGAATTTTGAAAGAGTTTCGATATTTTGCTTAGTAAGAAGCTCTGTCATAGCGTTGAGCATCTTTTTGTTTTCGGTGTAAACATTGAGGGATTTGTCCATAATATCCATCATTTCTTTAAGAGATTCACCGTCTGTGATGAATTTCTGCAAAACGCTGTTGGGGTCAAGCTGAGTCAGAAGGTCGGAGAAATCCTGCAACTGTTTGAGAATATCCTGTACGTCGCCGAGAGTTTCGGGCAGAGCTATGTCAAGATTTACGGATGACAGGGGAGCGAAAACAAAGTATGAATCACCGAGAGTAAAATTCTCTGCTGTTGCTGTGATTGAAAACTGCTCTGAAAGAGAGATGTTTTCAAAGCCCGAGATGTCAAGATTTGCAAGATTAAGGCTCTTTTCTGCACCGGGAGTGCCTGCAAGCACAACCATTTCGTAAGTGCCTGCACCTACGGACATACCGCCCGTTACTTCGATGTTGGAAAAGTTTTCGTATGAAAGAATCATACCGCCTACCGCAAGAATGGGAGCATTCATTGTAACGGTGTTGCCGTTAAGATTAACCTCGGCTGAAACGTTGTTTGTCATTGTAATATCCATTCTTACCTGACCGCTTTTGCCTGCAAGGTCTTCTGCGCTGATTTCCTGACCGTCAAGATAATATCTGATACTGACGCTTACGGGCAGAGTTGAATCGGCAGTACCCTCGTAGTACACGTCAGATGATTGCATCTGCCATATAACATCGCCGCTGGACTGGGTTGAAGATGCATAACCTCTTGTTACGATAAAATCTTTAAGAGTGGTGGTGTCTTTTAAATATATTTCGCCTCTGTCTGCATGAAGCCAGTCCGAAACAGTAATTTTTTCGGGTGTGCCGTATGCGTTCATATTTACATAAACGGTTTCGGTCTTTACAACATTCTGTGATGTTTCAAAATATTCGCCGTAAACTACCTGTTCCTTGTCGCCTGTTGCTGATTCTACATCATTATTCTCCTTGGAACAAGAGGTCAGAAACAGCATTGTAAGGCACATAAGAATTGCTGTTATTCTTTTGAATAAGGTTGATTTTTTCATATCTTTGTATCATCTCCGTTGATGGAATATTTGCTTTTTTTGCCTGTTGATGCAATTCTTGCACGTGGAGTTGTTATGGGGGTAGGGGAGCTGTCTTTAGGCATAAGGGAAGAAGTGTCGTCATTCATAAATGTTATGCTGATAGGCTCTTCGATGATTTCTTCTGCCTTTGTTACAGCGGCAGGTGCAACATCTTTTGTAACCTCATCTGCAGATATAAGAGTTACACCGTTGAGATTATCTTTGATTTTTTTATCAAATTTAGCTTTTTTCTTGGATGAAGATTTGTCTTTTCTGAGTCGCTTTTTGGGAGCTTCTTCTTCCTCATCCTCATCTTCTTCAACATAAACATAAACTTTGCGTACGCGGGGTTTTGCTTTTCTCCAACCGATAGTTGTTTTGTTTATTAAGCCTTCGCAAAGCACAAGTATGGGTGTCAGGAAGAACATAATTACAAGTGCACTGATTATCGAACCTCTTGCAAGCATCATACACATTGATTTGATAAGGTCAATATCGCAGGCAAGATATACGCCGAATGTTGCGGCAAAGAATACTATGGAACTTTGGAATATTGATTTCTGCGAATGGTTTGCGGCTGTGTGCATAGCCTCTTTTTTATCGGCACCTTTGCGTATTTCTTCTCTGTATCTCGTTGTAAGAAGAATTGCATAGTCAACCGTCGCACCGAGCTGAATACAGGATATGATAGTAGGTGTGATAAAGCATATAACCTCACCTGTAACAAACGATATTGCAATGTTTATCCATATGGCAAGTTCGATTGAAAGCACAAGAATAAACGGAACCGATATTGATTTGAAAATTACTGCAATAACTATAAATATTGCAAGCATTGAAAGTATGCTCGTTACAATAAAGTCTTGGTCTGTAACTGCAATAAGGTCTTTGTACATTGCCGCTTCGCCCGTGATTTTGGCTTCGCTGTCGTAAGATTTTATTATTGCAGTTATCTTGTCAATCTGAGCGTTACACTCATCGGTTGATGGGGGGTAAACCGAGGTTATCATAACAAGCTGATATCCCTTTGACTGAAGCATTGATATTAATGATTCAGGCAGAATGTCTGTGGAAATTGCCGGACCGAGTATTGATTTAAGGTTCAATGCTCCCGATATACCGTCAACATTCTGTATTTCTTCAATCATTTTGATGTTATCGTTATCGTTTATGTCGGACTTTGTGATAACGAAATGGGAGCTTGCCATATTGAAATCTTCTTTAAGAACGTTCATCGCCGCAACCGAGTTTATTGAATCGGGCATTGATTCAAGAAGATTGTAATACTTTTTAACATTGTTCTGACCGTACCAGGAGGGGAACAGAAGAATAATGAAAATAATTGCAAATACGGGTCTTGCTTTTATTGTGAATTTGTTTATGCGGTTGAATGAGGGGATAAAGCTCTTGTGTGTGGTTTTTTCTATGCCTTTTTCCCAAAGAAGAATGAATGCGGGCAGAATTGTTACAACGGTTATAACGCCGAAAATAACGCCTTTTGCCATAACGAAGCCTATATCTCTGCCAAGAGTCAGACGCATAAAGCACAGCGCAAGGAAACCGAATATTGTTGTCATCGCGCTGCCCGAAAGTGATGCAAATGTGCTTGTAATAGCTTTTTGCATCGCATCCTGACGTCTTCTGAAGCGGTGCTTTTCTTCGGAATATCTGTCTATAAGGAAAACCGAGTAGTCAATGGTAACTGCAAGCTGAAGAATAGCCGCAATAGACTGTGTAACGAATGAAATCTGGCCGAATACAAAGTTTGTACCCATATTGTACAGTACTGCCATGCCCAATGAAACAAGTATTATTACATTTATAACAAATGAGTTCATCGTGAACATAAGTATTAATGTTGCAAGACCAACCGCCACAAGTATGTAAAGGGGCATTTCGGAGAAAAGCATCTCTTTTACGTCATTACTGATTGCCGACGTACCGCTTATAAGGCATTGTTTGCCCAAAGTTTTCTTGATTTGTGATATGGCGTTGATTATATCATTTGACGAATCTGTCTGGTGGAACTGAACCAGCATCAGCATACTTTCTTTTTCCTGATTGTAAAGCATTGAGGATATTGATTCGGGCAGCATAGACAGAGGTATGGGTGCTTCCGCAGCTGAACCCAGCCATAAAACCTGCTTTACAGCTTCCATTTCATTGATGGCATCTTCCGCGTCGTATACGGCGTTGTTATCCATACCCCGTACGACGATAATACCCATGGTCGCTGCATTAAAATCTTCATCAAGTATTTCAAGTCCCTGAACAGAGTCAAGGTCTTTGGGCAGATATGACAGAATATCGTAATTAATGGGGGTAAGTATCATTCCCAATAAAGAGGGAATCATCAGCAATAATGCTATTATTATTACCTTTTTCGGATTTTTTGTTATTTTTTCCGCAAACGTATTTATCATAGGAAATAACTCCTTGTAAAGCAAAAAATTATATTTATACAAATACTTATTTTACTACTATTAAATCAAAAAATCAACGGCTTATTAAATAAATTATATAACTAAAACTATGCAAATATAGTCAGTTTAAATATGCCGTCGGTATAAACGGCATACAGCCGGTAAGGGTTATTGTGGCATAAAAAGTACTTATTGCTGAAACTGCAACGAATTGTCTTGACAAAACGAACAAATGTTTCTATACTTGATTGTGATGAGAACATTTGTTCACAAAAAAAAGAACATTCCGGAATAAAAATAAGCATTCTCCCGTTTGCAGAAAATTAAATTAAAAGGAGTTGATAAATTGGATATTGTTTCTTACGGTGATTTCAGAATTCCCGATATGGTCAGCAACGATTTCCGTTCGGTTGACTGCGAATGTGCTTCCTGTCTTTACGAAGCGGGCAAACTGGCACTTTCTGATGCTCTTGCGGCAGTTATCAATAATGAACTTACCGAAACGGAGCGTATAGCTGTGCAGAAATATTGGTTTAACGGGGAAAAGATTTCGCATATTGCGGCGTTTTCGGGCATTAGTGCAGATGCGGTAAGAAAAAGCCTTAAAAGAGCGCAGAAAAAAATATATACAAGCCTTAAATATGTGGTTTTGTACAACAGTATCATCGGCAGTAACGATAAACTGCCTGAAAATTTCGGATTTAAAATTGTCAGATGTATTGACGGAAAGGAGCTGATATCATGAGTAAATCACTCTTTGAATTGGCAAAAGAATATGAACGATCCATTGAATTGCTTTCGGAATGTATACCCGATATAAGGGCGGAGTATAAAAAGGCAGTTCTTGCGGGGGACAGTGATAAAGCAAAAACTCTTGCAAGAAAGCTTACGGTAGTATACGAGGAGATAAGAGATATGCGAATTGTCGCACATACGCTTGAACATTATTACGATGACTGCGACTGTGCAAATCAGATAGGGGAGGCTTCATAACATGATAATGAACAGATTGGTTATAACCGAAGGCGATCCGCTTCGTTTTCATGTCAATCATACGGAAAACGGAGAGGTTTATAAGCTCGGCAAAAATGAAAAATACTTTTTTGCGGTCGGATTGGAAAACGTGGATGAATCTATGATTTTTTACACATTCAACTATGATGCGGATTTTGATATGCAGCTTACCATTGAAGAAGGCTCGTATGTGTTCGAGGTTGGTATCGTTGATGAAGAAAAAGGTGTTTCCAGAGTTATTCTGCCTGCTTTTGACGAGCGCCGCAGAGCCGTTAATCAGTTGCTTGTTTTAAGGAGGATTTACGATGTTTGATAATATTCTCAATGCAAGTATTTCTACGCCTGAGATAAACGCTGCTGCATATCCTCAAGGCCCCAGAGGCATGGGCATAAAAAGCATAAGACAGGATTTTAATTCAATAATTATCACTCTTGATGATGACTCAGAGTATACGGTTGCTTTTCCCGATTGGTGGTTCGGCACTATTGATGAATACAATGCCATTCCCATTGAGGACAGAACAAAGCACTATCTGTATTTCATAAGAGATGATGTGTAAGGCAGGGTGCAGTATGATAAAACATAATTATTACGGATATTTTCCGTTGGAGATAAGTAAAGTGCTGTCAAATGACGGTGAAGTGATTTATGACAGAGGCAAACGGAATGCATCCTTTTGCTATATTGATTTAAGAACAGAACAAACTGAAAAACAGAAAGGAGATTGAATATGGCAGGTTATTTTAGTGTTACGCTTGATACACTCGGCCCGCAGGGTGCAAGTGTTGTTATAAACGGTGATGAAGAACAGACCTCAAGTACACAGCTTAATCTTAAAATACTGTGTACCGACATTGATACAACAGGTTATCAGATGAAAATCTGGTCGGATGCAACGGAAATTCACACTGAACAGTTGGCATCATGGGAGGATTATGTCAGTGAAAAAACATTGACTGTTGAACGTGAGCTTGTCAGAAACGATACGGTTACGGTTTTTGTTAAGCTTCGCGACGACGTATGGAATGAATCGGCAACGGTTTCGGACAGTATCAAGGTTTTCGTTCAGAGTCCCGTTGTTAATATTGAGGGCATATCAAGAGCTCGTATCTCAAAAGTTCCCGCATCTTCCGATGAATCATTTGCAGACAGACTTTTTCCCAGAGATACAAGCGTAGTTATGTTTACCGTTGACAGTGATTGCGATGAATTGAAGATTATGGTTGTAGATACCGTCAATGCACAGCACGACGACCCGTTTAACGTGCTTATTCCCACCGCAGGAGGCTCAAAAATTGCAGATTCCGACGCGGAAATTACGACTTCTGATGACGGTATGCAGATTTTTTCCGTACAGGCAAACGGCAAATATAACGCATTTATAAAGGGTATTGACCTTGAAGCTGCATCACCCGGCGACGGAGTAAAAATTATAAAAATATTTGCCCGTTCAACAAATGGATTCTGGAGTGTGTGATATGCTGACATTTTCAACTGACAGAAGCAGAATAAGTAATAATTTTAAAGCGAATGTAACGGTAAACAGCGATTCTCCCTTTGATGCATTTGAAGTAAGAGCCACAAAAATCGGTGAACCGTATATGCGCTCAGTAGGTTTCGACCTGCTGGGTGATGATGAATCCGAAATCTGTTACTATCAGAACGGAACAGCGTATCCGTATGAAGCCGTAACATCATTCAGTTTTGATATTGAATCATCGGAGCTTGAAAAAGACGGTGAATACAGAATCAGCGTGTATGTGAGGAATGAAAACGGAGTATGGAACGATGTATGCCCCCTTTATACAAAATCGGAACAGCTGATAGTTGACAGCAACGGAGCATATATATTTATTCAAAGGCTCGGACTTGGTATTGATGACAGCTACACAAGTGTTTTTTCGGGCGATGATATAAACAGTTTTATAGCGGAGGTGTTGAAAAATGAGTGAATATTATATGTCGCACAGCGGTTCGGAACTTGATGAGGCCATAAGTAAAGTTAAAAACGGGTATATATTACCGACCGGAACAACTGAAATTACTAAGAACGGGTCGCATGATGTATCTGAATATGAAACAGCAATAGTTTCAGTTCCTGCAGGTGTAGATACTTCTGATGCAACAGCAGGCCCTTACGATATACTTATAGGTAAAACCGCTTATGTTAATGGCAAATTAGTGCCGGGAGCGTATGATGCAATATATATTCAGTTGAATGCCAACTCTTCAGGTTGCTCTGCATCGCAACTGGTCTTTGATTGTCCTTTTGAACCGTCTTTTGTTCACGTAGTGAGCAATACGGCAGAAAATTCTATCGCAGCTAATATGATATTGGCTTTTTGGGGAGCAGTTAACTCTGCCGTTACATACTGGGGAACAGCCTCAAAAGCAGTATTAAGTGATGGATTTGCTATCAAGAGAGTTCAGCAAACAACAAATTTATCAAACTATTTTTACTATCAAAACGGGAAAGTCTATGTGAACAGACCAAACACCTCACATTCGTGGTCTACAAACCAGTACAGAGTGTTCGCTTACAAAGGATAGTTACTAAATAAAGGAGAAAATTAAATGACAAAAAAAGTATTGTTTAAAGGAATTGATGTATCCTATGCAAACGGTAAAATTAATTGGGACATAATGAAGGATAACGTGGATTTTGTAATTATCCGTTGCGGCTACGGCGGCAATTATGTCAATCAGGACGATATACGATGGTATACAAACGTAAAAGCCTGCGAAGAAAGAGGAATCCCCTACGGCGTGTATCTTTACAGTTACGCAACGTCTGTTGAAAGAGCCGTAAACGAAGCCGAACACGTTTTAAGACTGCTCCAAGGGCATAAGCCTGAATATCCTGTTTTTCTTGACCTTGAAGAAGCAAGAATTGCCGCATTGGGTAAGGACACTATACTTGAAATTGCACAGGTTTTTTGCGAAAAAATCACTGCCGCAGGTTATGTTTACGGCACATATGCAAATAAATATTGGTATGATACATACCTTACCCATTCGTGGTATAACGAACATCCTAAATGGATTGCACAGTATAACAAAGAGTGTACATACAAAGGCTTGTACGATATCTGGCAGTATTCAAAAACAGGCAGATTTAAAGGCTTTGACGGCTGTTTTGATTTGAATTATTGTTACACAAGCTTTAAAAAAGGTGATGTTGATGGCGACGGTGAAATTACAGCCGAAGATGCAAGAGCAGTTTTAAGAACCGCGGCAGATTTGGAAAAGCTCGGTGATGATAAGCTTGCGGTTGCCGATATGAACGCAGACGGTGAAATCACAGCCGAAGATGCAAGGCAGATTTTAAGGGAATCGGCAGGGCTTGAGTAATGGAAATCAGTATTGAATCTATAAAAGCAGTGGCGGAGATTATCTCCGCCGTTACTGTGATTGCAGGTGTTATTTTTGCCTGTTTCAGGTGGTATCTTAAACAGAATAAGCAGAATGAGGATATAAAAGCTATGAAAGAGGAAAATATGCTCATCTGCTACGCCTTGCAGGCTTGTCTTGACGGACTTGAACAGTTGGGTGCAAATCATACAGTCCCCAAAGCAAAGGAAAAACTTGAAAAACATCTTAATGTTTCGGCACACAGGTAAACACTAATTTAGCGGAGCTAAATTAGTGTAGTGATATATTTTTCCTTTGGAAAAATGTGATATATCCGTCTGCGACGGATGTGATATATTTGTTTCACAAATGTGATATAATTTGCCGATGGCAAATTGTTGAGGAAGCCGCTTTGCGGCTTGGATTATAATGGGTA
>JAZSLJ010000081.1:0-13586 GCA_045535305.1 Acutalibacteraceae bacterium | reverse complement strand
GTTGTACCTATAAGCGGTGACTATTTTGAGCTTCCCGTTCAGCAGCTTGCAGGAATCGTTGGCTTCCTCACATATTATGAATATACAGGCGACAGGGATTTTATAGCAAAGGTATATGATGCTTCCCTTGACTACCTGAAGCTTTGGAAAATGGGAGAAAACAATCTTGTTGTGCATCGAGGCGGCTCCTGGGATTGGCCCGATTGGGGCAAAAAGGCGGATATGACAGCCATCGAAAATGCCTGGGTTTACTATGCTCTTTCCGCAACGGAAGAAATGGCGGAAATCTTAGGCAAAGACGAGGATATCTCTTTTATTGCCGAAAGAAAAGAAACTATAGCAAAGGGATATAAGGCTCTTTGGACTCAAGAAGGCTTCAAAAGCAAAGATGTAAGAAAACCCGATGACAGAGCAAATGCCCTTGCGGTTTTGTCCGGTCTTGCAGAAAAAGAGCAGTACGGCACCGTTACAGCCGTGCTCACAACCACAAAAAATTCAAGCCCGTATATGGAATATTATGTTCTTGAAGCTCTTTGCAAAATGGGAAAATACGAGACTGCAAAAGACAGAATCAAGGACAGATATAATGATATGATGTGTGAGGATTATTCTACCCTCTGGGAATTCTGGGATGCCTGGCAAGGTACTAAAAATCACGCATGGAGTGGCGGACCTCTTGTTATAATGAGTAAGCATTTTGCAGGTATCACTCCCCTTGAAGCGGGCTATGAAAAGGTTAAAATCGACCCTCAATACACTCTGTCTGACAGCATAAAATGTACTGTTCCGAGTGTAAAAGGGTTAATCACTCTTGATTATAAAAAGACTGACGGAAGTTATGTAATCAACCTTACTCTCCCACAGGATATAAAAGCCGTTCTGTATGTGCCTGACGATGCTGTTGTTAATATTAATTCTAAGGCTTATTACCTAAATGGTGAGTACGTAAACGGTGAAATCGGTAATGTGGAAATTGCCGAAAAAGCACGCTATAACTGATAATTAAATTTCAATTTATATAACTTCCCGACCAAACTACGAAGCCAAAAGCGGTGCTCTTGATGTTTCGGGATATACGATTGAATTCGATAATCAATAAAATACAGTAAAATTAAAAACAGACTTCGGAATTGAACTTAATGTTCAATCTGAAGTCCGTTTTTTATAAGCTGTTAAATAATATTCAGGATTATCAAAACAATTACAATACATTTATATAATTATTTATTCTAATTCATATAGGCTAATACGAAAGGGACATTATTATGAAAATTTTATCATTAAGTCTAAAAAGTATTTTTATCACAGCACTGCGCTATGAGCGAGGACATTGACAGGATTTTAAATATTCTTTACGATTATACCGAAAACCTCGGTATGATGAGGATATAAGGGATGCAGAACCACAGACAATAGTTAAAAATGGCTGTATACAGAGAAAACAACCTGCCGCAATTGGACAGGTTGTCGTATTAATTCATTTGTTGATAGGCATTCCGTCTTCACCCACCGTAAAGATTAATGATGTTGAATAGTCATCATTATCGTAGAGCAGAAGTTCATCAGGATTTGTCGGAACTGCAAAAACATTATTACCTCGGTAAAGCAGTCCCATATCCATTTCGCTGACCTGTTTGATTTCACCGTTTTTAAGGTTGAATACAATCAGCGTCATTTTTCGGTCTTCCGCTTCACTAGTGGCGCTGAAAACATAGAGGAAGCTGTCTCCGTCTGCAGTTTTGACATAATACGAATTCAGGTCATATGCAAACCAATCAACCTCATAATCTGAGTATTCCGTATATATGCCGAGTGTGTAATAATATCTGTCCTCTTTATCGTAATAGCCTGAAACAATAAGTTCATCGCATTTTCCGTCGTTATTCAAATCAGCAAAGAATGATGACCCCACAGGCAGACTTACAATATACCCATCGGGCACGATGGTATATTTTTTATTGAACAAATCGGGATATTTTGCAAAGGTTACCGTTACAACCTGAATACCGAAATTAGTTGGAGCAATATCACCCGGATTGAAATAGAAAGTTACACCGTTGTAATCGAGAGTCCATGTGATACTGTCCTCAGAAGTATTTTTAAAATATTCAACAACGGCAGTATCGCCGGCCGGTTCATCTTCACCTATACGGCTCATAATCTCCTTTTCAACTGTTGCGGAAATTTCTGAAGTGTCAATAAAAACATCTGCAAGACCAAGTTCTTTTCCGCTTTCGGTTTCGTAATTAAGTCCGTTAAATGAGCGTGAGCCTTCTGTGCCGTAATCCTCAAGAATACTCACTGCAACACTGTCGGCACGTCTTACCTGAACGTCAAGAGTTGAAACATAAGTTGAAAAGGCTTCGTTATTGTTTTCAAATTCATCGGTTGCCGTTGCAATTAAATTATCCTTTTCTTCTTCCATTGTTCTCTTGCGCATAACGGAAGTTTCCGCAAGCGTTTTGGCAAGAAGCGGATATGTTTTCTCCATTGTTTCATCAAGGGTAACATCCGTATATTCGCTTCTTACAAGCATTGTGGAAGTATCCTTGTACCGTTCGTAATGCGAAATATACTCTTTATTAAGCGAAAGAACAGATATTTCTTTATTTTCGGTATTCTCAGTATTTTCGGCATTCTCTGTTGTTCCGCTCGGAGTAACCTCCTGCGGAGGTTTTTCTCCGCAAGAGGTTAAAGCAACCGTGAAACACAGGGTCAATAATATACAAACAATTCTTTTTAACTTATTCATTCAAATCAGAATCCTTTAACAACGAACGCTACAAGCTCTGTTGCGGATCTGTCTTCACGCTCATCTGTCATAATGGTAAGAATACTGCCGTCGGAAAGAACGGTTGAATCACAGAACCACGGATAGCCTGTGCTGAACAGATCGCCGTCGGAAATTTCAGCAATAAATGAACCGTCATTATTCCAAAGAAGAACATCTCTCATATTGCCGTCAAAAGCAATGTAGCCGTTAGAGGTCTGTGTAACAAATGTTACGCTGCCGAGGCCTTCGCCCTCTGCGTCGCAGAGTGTTTTCTGAAGCACACCGTCTTTATTGTAAACAAAAACTTTATGTCCGCTTTCATCTGCAGCATTTGCACAAACATAGATGTTGTTTGCATCAACATTAAGGTGCATTATTGTATCTGCTTCTTTGAAGGTTACGGGAGTTGAGGTGTATGTATTACCGCTGAAGGTTACAACTTCGCACTCGTTGGATGTGAAATAGTTAATGCCCCATGTGCCTGACGGATGCATCGCAAGGTTGTCTATATCTTCATAAGTTTTTGTTACAGCACCGTTATTGATACAAACGATGTCATTCATTGAGCCGCTGACCCAGAGTGTGCCGTCTGAAGTTGCTTCGATTCTGTCATAATCGTCTTCGGGAAGCTCGATTTTATTAACAAAGGCAAGGCATGTACCGTCATAGTGACATTCGCTGAGTTCGCCGTCAACAAGCACATATACCCTATCACCTACTGCGGCAACGGAATGGTCGAAAGTTTCAAATGTTGTAACAGGTGCTTCAAAGGGAACGAATGTTGAGCTGACTGTCAATGAGCCTGCCTGTGCGCTTGCAGGTTCAGCAGAGAAGGGCTTGCCTTCCCACTCCCACGGTCCGTCAACGTTGCCGATGTCTTTAATATTAAAGGTGATGCCGTCAAGCAAAGCCTGAATACGGCTGTCGTTGATGTCGGTTGCGTCAAACTCGACATAAACAGATGCGTTTGCGTTTTCAACACGGTTGAAATAAATGAGGGTATCATCACCGTCATCATATTTAAGCAGGTCAACTCCGCCGACTTTTGTAAAATCATATTTGTTGTTTACTTTGTACTCATACTGATTAAATCCGTAATAAACAAGGTCTTCACGGAAATCATAAGGCTCATCAAGGTATACCTTTATGTCTGCATTCACAAGGTAATATTCTGAATCATCAGGATCGGGTATCTGTAAAGTAACTGAACAATTATCTTCGTCAGCAGTTGTATCATCCGGATAATATTTCCATACGCTGTCATCATATTTAAGTGTAAATAAAGGTGTTGTTATCTCTCCGTCTGCAGTAGATACTGAATTTTGCTGACTTTCCTTATCATTGTTTGCAGGCTCTTTTTCACCGCAAGCTGCAAATGAAACCATCATAAAAACCGCAATAAGTATTGCTAATAATTTTTTCATATAAATTTCTCCAATCTTTTATTAATTATGCCCAAGGGTCTTCTTCAACCGGTACACGGATATCAGCAAGACACTGAATATCATTAAGAAACCACTGACCTGTTGAGGGTTTTTTACGCAGTTTAATGGGTCGGGGGTTATCCGCACCGCCGCTTTTAACATAAAGCGTTGCCCAATTTTCATTGTCAAAGGAATACGGAGTTTCAATTACCGTTATCTTGTAAGGAACATCGGGTTTGTAATTATTTTCCGGTGTTGCCCCTACAAAATATGAACGGGCTTTGTACACTTCCGAGCCAAGATGCTCACGGATAAACTGTTTTTCAAAAGCGCTGACTTCAGCAGGTCCTTTTAGAAAATTAAGCATTTCAAATGTTACATCCGGATTATGCTCATAATTACACAGAACAGCAAGTGTAAGAGCTGTTGTTGCAAATGCAGAATCAAGCTTTGCTTCGGGCAGTAACTGCAGCTCTGCAACATTGGTAGGCAAGGCTGAAAATGTAAAGGTTTCTGTGTGATTTCTGCCTTTACCGATTGACTGTGCTGCATTGTTTACCGCTTTGTTAATGCCTTGCGAAACCTCTCTTTTAATTGCCGATTCCGCTTGCCTTTTAAGAGAATCAAATAATCCCATTGGTAATACCTCCTTATTTCTTCTCAGTCTGTTTCGGCTTTTCTCTGCGTTCAAGATTTTTGTACAAGAAATTATCTGAGCTTCCAGTTACAACTAAACTGCCGGGACGTGTGTAAACGGTTGCATTCGTCTGCATTTTTACAGACTTGTTTTTTGATGCAATACCGTAAATAATAAGGAAACCGATAATCAATCCTATTCCCAATGCAACAGGTATACGCCAAAGAGGTACTCCGCCTTTTTCGTCTGTTGCATCGTCATATGTATCATTTTCAGGTGCATCTTCTGCCGGTGCATCATTATCTTTTATAGGGGCTTCAGCAGAAAAGACTGTGTTTTCAATTATCTCTTCCGCTTTTTCAAGGTAATCGTTTATGCCGCCATAATATGATTCGTTTGAATCATAAGCATCAAGCATTGCATCAATTTCTGCATCGTCAATCTGTTTTGCATTTCCTGAAACATATATGTGATATGTGTTATTCCATAAATCGTGAGTGATTATGATGCCGTCTGCATTATCTGTGTTAAGGCTGTACACTTCTTTTGCGTATTCATCACCTGTCATACCGTCTGTATCATCGGTAAGGCAGAACATTATGCAACAGCCGTATGTATTTTCTATATATGCTGCATAAGATTCAAGCTCATCATACTCGCTGTAGGTAAGTGTATCTGAAACATCAAGAATATGACCGTCTGTATAAGCAGATACGGAAACAAAAGATGAAAGGCAGATAAACAATGTAATTATTGTTGCAATTATTCTTTTTTTCATTTTCCGCACCTCCTTAAAGCAATTCAATAAGCCACATAAGACCGTAAATCAGTGCACCTATGCCCGTACCAAGCAGAAGAGATGCTATTGCAACTGCTTTTTTATCCGTGGGAATATTGCCGACGAATTTACCTGTCTGTCCGTTCATTGCAAAGGTGTATTTATTTCCGTTCCACGAGGTATTGAGAAGCCATACAGGGTAAAGAGCGTACTTATACAGACCGTTTACAACATTCATGTTAACATTCTGCGACTGTACGCTGTCGTAACCCTTTACTGTATCCTTTAAAGCGTCGTCAATACTCTGTTTTATACGCTCGTTTGCTCTGGGCATACATTCTTCTGCGGATACATCGTATTTATCTGCAAGATAACCCGCAAGGTATGCTGTATTGAAATCAACCGCCTGTGAAAGGTCAAAGGGTTCTACGGATTCCATAAGGTCATCGGGCATTTTTGTTGAACCGTCAACGGGTATATTATCAAATCCCAGGCATCCGCTTCTGTATACATCAAAATATGAGGTTTCGGTATAATCATAATTTGCATCCGACCACCTTCTTATTTTCTCTGCCTTATAAGTAGCATCGGCTGTTGTATCGCAGGTAAAAAGCCAATGAGGGACATACACACCCTTTATTTCTTCAAGGCGATTATCGGAAAGAAAAGCTTTCGGAACAAATTTCTTTGTCGAAATGTGTTTTTTAAGTGCCGCTTTTGCCGCTTTTTTATCAAGCTTGAAAGGTATAACCATATCGGGACGCAATGCACCTGAAAACTGACCTTTCATTACAACCTGATTGCCGCAGTAGGGACAGCTTGTTGCACCCGTTGTTGCATCAGCAACGATTTCGCCTCCGCAGGAATTACAGGAATACACATTCATTCCGTCTGCTTCACCTGCACCCCATTGACTGCCCTGTGAATTCCAGTTAATTGCCTCTGCTTCGTTTGCTGATTCCTGAGGCATAGCTGTAATATCAAATTCAGTATCACAGTAAGGGCATTTGAGTCTTTGTGCGCCGGTATCAAATTCAACCGCACCGCCACAGTTAGGACATTTTTGTTCAAGTATTGTTGACAAGGTCAATCATCTCCTCTCTTGTTTGTACCGGTTTATAATTTCAAGAATTTCGTCAAAAATTTTTTCACCACCGTCGGGGCATATATATCCGGTATTTACTCTATAGCTTTGATTGTCGGAATAAAACAATTCAATTTCAGCTGTAGGTGCATCAAGCAACTTATCATTGCTGAGTTTGAGTTCTCCCCAACCGAGAATGCCGTGCTTTTTGCAGATTTCACGGATATCTTCAATTGCCTTTTCATCCAGCTGACGGTTTTGTATTTCTTCATCAGTGCCGAATGGGAACAGGTGATAATATTCAAGCCATACTTCGCCGTTATCTTTTATGCTGATTTCAGCTTCGGTGCGAGTACCGTCCATACCTCCGGCGGAAGTGTAGCGACAAGCAGTTATGGTGTCGGTCAAGGAATAAACCATACCGTCTTTATCAGGAACATAGAACTTCGTTTTATAACACCATATACCTGCCGCAACGGCAACAATCAAAGCAACAATTGAAATAATAATTATCACAGCTTTCTTTTTTCTGCTCATATATAAATCAGCCGTTTCTTCTTGCACCGCAGAAAGAACAGAACTGTCCGCCTTCATTTGTGGCATTACATGCAGGACATACCCAATTCTGTGAAACAGGAGCCTGAACGGGCTGCTGTACATAAGGATTCTGCTGAACAGGAGGCTGACCGTACATATTCTGCTGAACAGGCTGCTGATATGCGTTGGGAGTTGCCATGCCGAATGCGGGATTAGGATATGCCTGCTGATTAGCATATGCATTTGCGGGAGCATAGCCCTGATTCATTCCCATACCGTTGTTCATACCCATATTCATACCGCCCATATTGGGAGTATTGCCTCTGTTCTGCATAAGATTGTTGATAATCTGCTGTGCTTCCTGCTGATAGCGATTGTATTCCATTGTACCAACGCCTTCAACGCTTGAGGAATTAAGCTTTACATTGATTTCATCAAAATAAGGATTATTTACATTTATATCAACATAAAAATCATAGCTGAACTTATATCTTGGAGGATTGTAGCTTACCCTCTGACCGTCTTTACCTTGAGTATAGATTTCATCTCTGTCCTCTTCTACTCTCATGTTGCAACTCATAACACTTGAAAGAGGGATAACATCGGGATTCTCATCGCTCCAACTACCGGGATTACGATGTGAAACAACAAAGCTTGCCTTCATAGGGTCAATATAAACTTTATCACTGTCACCAAAGGTAAACATAGGTGAAAAAGATGAAAGAATCTGTTTATTCTGCTCTCTGTATGCGAGCTGCTGCTTTATTTCGTTAACGGTTGAGCTTCTTCTGTCGCTGAAGAAAGGTGAAAGTTTCTTTGCACAGTCTTTACACATATTGCCGTCTTCAAGTTTTCTGTTACCTAAAAGTCCTATTTTATCACCACAAATATCGCAGTATTTCTTATCAAAAAGTCCCATATCAATAATCTCCTTTTATATTTTATTTAATATCGCTCTCGTCAAAAATATCACCGCATTCAGGGCAGAATTTTGGCGGATTCTGTGGATTTTCGGGTTTCCAACCGCATTTATCACACTGATACAAAGGTGCACCTGCGGGCTTTTTACCTCCGCAGTTCTGACAGAACTTACCCTTATTAACTGCACCGCAGGAACAGGTCCACCCCTCATCAGCAGGTTTGGGTGAGCCGCATTCCGGACAGAATTTACCTGTTACAGTTGCTCCGCAATTACATTTCCAGCTATCTGGTGCAGGTTTTGGTTCAGGTTTTTTTGAACCGCAATTAGGGCAGAATTTTCCGCTTACTGTATTACCGCAAGAGCATTGCCATACGTTTGCAGGAGCTGACTGCTGTTGCTGTGCCATTTGTTGTTGCTGCTGAACACCTGCATTATACATCTGTGCCGCATTGAAGCCGCCGTTTGCGTTCATTGCCATATTCATTCCCATAAAGCCCATCATTGCTCCGTTTTCGTTAGCGGCAGCCGCTTCCATGGCATTAGCCTGTGCGTCGGTCATTCTGCCTGCCATCATAAACGGATTTGAGCCCATTGTAGCGGCGTCTTCCATCTGATTAATTTTTTTCATATCCTCATCTGTGAGGGTGATGGGATTCAATGCTATTGACTCAACACTTATGCCTCTGCGGTCTGTCCACTCGGTTCTGAGTGCAACATTCATTGCATCTTTAAGCTCTGTTGTATGAGCAGGAATCTGTGCCGGACGTAATTCAAGCTCTGTAAGCTGTGCAAATGCAGGCTGAAGTGCGGAAATAAACTCGGTCTTGAGCTGAACATCAATTTCTTCTCTTGTATATTCATCACTGACATTTCCTGCAACCTTTGTATAGAAAAGCAGCGGGTCTGTGATTCTGTAAGAATAAACACCGTTACATCTTACCTGGACAGTACGGCTCATACCGATTCTTTTGTTGACAACCTCAAACATAAATGGATTTGCCGTGCCGAACTTGTTATCCATTATTTCTTTTGTATTAAAATAATAAACTCTCTGGTCCTTGCCTGTGTCGCCACCATATGTAAATCTCTTACCGACAGTTTTAAATGTTTCTTTTATCGTATCCCCGAGCTTACCTGAAAAAATACTCGGTTCTGTTGATGAATCGTAAGTAAACTCACCCGGCTCTGCACAGACTTCAACAATTTTGCCCTGTTCGACAATAATCATACACTGACCGTCTGCAACCGCAATACCTGAGCCGTTGGAAATAATATTATCATTTCCTCTTGTGTTTGAGCTTCTACCATTTATGCGTTTTTGCCCTTTTACCATCAAAATATCATTTTCAAGTGAATCGCAGTAGAAAAATTCTTTCCATTGATCAGCCAGAACACCGCCTACTGCACCTATACCTGCTTTAATAAGTCCCATATCAATTTCTCCCTTCAGATTATTAATTTTTATTTGACTCTGTCATGACACAGGTTCTGCAACAAACGCCACCATTCAGATTTTCTCCGTAAACAGTGCAATCCTCACAGACCATATTTCCGCAAATTTCACACTTATTCAACTCAAGACGCGCTTCATTATTAGCACGTTCATAAGCCTTACCGTGGTCGCTTGCGTAGATAATGGCTCTTGCCTCTCGTTCATCGGGATTTAAAAAAACTTTGTCCTTGAACCCTGTTACAAATTCGTGCACTTCTGTTTTTATGGGTTTGCCGCAGCAATCACAATAGAATTCAAATTCAAACTGTTTGATTGTTGACTTATCAGCAAATCTTTTCGTAACTGCTTTGAGCATCGCAAAACCTCCTTCTAATTAATTTGTAATTATATTTTACTGCTTCAAAGGTATAAAAATAAGTAGCCCAACAGGCTACTTTCCTAAAAAATAGGCTACCTTTAGGGCTACCATGTCAAAAAATCGACACTTCAATTGTAAAAGTTGCACAAATGCATAGATATTTGACATATAATTCAAATTATGCTATATTATGATATATAGATTAGAGGTTACTGTTTATGAAAATAGAAATAAAAAAAACACCTTTTCCCGACCAGGTAAAATATGTAAGAATGATTCTTCAGTCAAGCCAGACTGAACTTGCTCAGCAGATTGGTATATCTTACGCAACTGTCAGCCGTTGGGAAAGAGAAAACCGAACACCGCAACTTGCAATGCTCGGTAAATTCTACTCATTCTGTATGCGTAACGGAATAGAGATTGACAATACAGACAGGGAGGGATAATATGACAGTTCTTTACGGAATAATCACCGCAGTTGCACTACTGATGACAGTTGTGTATTTTTTTGTGGATCGTAAGCGTGATATATGGCTTTTGTTTCTGTTTGTTTCGGTTGCTGTTTGCGATATTGGATATTTTCTCCTGTCTGCCGCAAAAACTCTTGAAGGTGCACTGTGGGCAAACAGAATTGCCTACCTTGGAAGTGTTTTTCTGCCATTTTTTATGCTTATGATGATAATGAATCTGTCAAGATTCAGTTATCCTAAATATCTGCCAAAAATACTGATAGGTATAAACTCTGTTATGCTGTTTATCGCAGCAAGCGGAGGAATTCTTCCCATTTATTATAAAGATGTAAAACTTGATATTATTAACGGTTCAACAGTTCTTATCAAAGAATACGGTCCACTTCACGAGCTTTATAAAATTTATTTATTTGCTTATTTTGCCGCTATGGTGGGAATTATTCTTTACACAGCAATAAAGAAAACCGTAATTTCAATAAAGCACTCTGTTTTTCTTGCATTTGTAGTTATCGGAAATATTGCAATTTGGCTTGTTGAAAATATGATCGGTGCAGGATTTGAATTTCTCTCCATTTCCTATATAGTAACAGAAGGTTTGATTCTTTTCCTTTACGGTATTTTGCAGGATTACGGGCTTGCGGATACACAGAAAATTTCCGATTTATCTGTAATCATAACGCCGGAACCGAATGATAAGGTTGAAATATCCGAAAATATCAAATCCTTTAGCAGTGAACAGATAGACAACATTCTCACCAATTGGAGCGCTGTTGAAACTCTTTCTCAAAGAGAAAAAGAGGTTTTGCACTTCATTCTTGAGAACAAAAAAAGAAAAGATATCGCACAGACACTCTTCGTTACCGAAAGCACAATCAAAAAGCATACATCCGGAATATTCCGAAAGCTTGAAATAACAAACAGAACTGAGCTTTTTGAAAAAGCACAAGAATATTGCATCAAAACAGAATGATAGATTGTTGCTCTTATTAACAATCTATCATTCTGAATTATATATATCAATTTTTCATATAAATTACTGAGGTGTTTATATGAAAGTGTTATCAGTAAGATTAAAGTCGATTTTTATCACAGCGGCGGTGTTGCTTGCGGTTACGGTAGGGGTATATTTTATGGCTTCGCTTGTGAATGACACGGTATCTGCCGATGACAGAATGATTCCCATTTACGATGTTGACAAGGACACAAACGAAGTGGCGGTTACGTTCAACTGTGCTGTGGGCAATTCGGATATTGACAGTATTCTTACAATACTTGACAAGTACGATGTTAATGCAACATTTTTTCTTTTAGGTTCCTGGGCTGATGATTACCCGAAAGAAGTGCAGAAAATTTATGATGCAGGGCATGAACTCGGTAATCATTCATATTCTCACAAAGATATGCCTTCGATGAATTATGAAGATATTTTACTTGATATTCAGAAATGTAACGAAACGGTCAGAAGTATTACGGGACACTCTCCTACTCTTTTCAGAGCGCCGTCAGGCAGTTATGACAACAAAACCATCTCAGCCGCAGAGGAACTCGGTATGGTAACAATACAATGGGATGTGGAACCACCGGCAACGGTTGGAAATGGCTACATATAGGGCTTTCTGAGCCACTAAAATTTACAACGGAGCAGTTTTTTGACTGCTCCGTCTTTCGTGATGCGTTTTTGCTTTTAGTCCCAATCTTTATTCATAACAACAAAAGTCATTCTTTCCTGAATGCTCGGGCCACCATGACCTGTGCCTAAGCCGCCATGGTCTGAAGTAACGATAATGAGCCAATCTTCCGTATCATATGATTCTCTTGCTTCGATGGCTTTGATTACCTCGTAGCCGTAATTATCTTCGGTTCTGAATCCGTTTTTGTAAACGGGGTTGTTGAACGAAAATCCGAAATCATGTCCTGCAGAATCGGTGTTTTCATAAATGATAAACACAAAATCTGCACAGCTTTCGCTCGTGACCTCTTCCATTGCACCTGTGTGAATGTCTGTTTTGTTTTTACGAAGGTTGAAATCAATATCAATATTATTCTCTTCGCAGTATGCTTTTTCATCAATGTATGTAGAGTTGCTGTTAGTGAAATGACCTTTCCACTTTGTAATAAATGAGGCATTATCAATAACATTCTCTTCGATGAGGGTTGTCATAAGCATTTTGTATTCAAGAGATTTTGTTATTCCGTTACCTGTAACACCGTTCTTGTCAGCCCATACACCTGTAAGAATGGAACACCAGCCGGGAGCTGTTGAAGTGTCCTGAGTGTTGATTTCGGGATAATTTTCACCGCCACAGTATAGAAGATTTTTTGAACCACCATTTTCAAGAAGATATCCTATACCACTGTTTTCATCCTTAATTTCTGCAAGGATATCTGCACGGCAACCGTCAAAACCGATAATGGCAACCTTCTTTTCGGTCTTGCCTTCGGGAAGCTCAGAGTTAAAATGCTCTTCAATAATACCGTAAAGGTCGGTCTGAGGGTATGCTGTTTCAATAGTGTTTTCGTAGCCGATGGAAGTAACATTCTGTCTGTATAATTCTTCTGTGTCATTTTCGTCTGTATGGTATCTTGTGAAATATAAAGCCAGAGCACCTGCAATAATGCCGAGAACAACAACTACAGAAACAACAATGAGTATAATCTTTTTCTTATTTTTCATTTTAATACCTCCATCAAAGTGTAAAACTATTGTCCGATTATAATTTCTTTATCAATTTTGCCTATAAAGATGTTATCTTCTGCTGTTAAAGCATTGGCATCGGGGTTTTCAAGAATAATTCCATAGCTTGGGGAGTCGGTTTCAGGGGATGCAATAAAAGTATTGTTTTTCACTTTTAACTCGTAAACCATTGGTCTGAAGAAAATGTAACCTCGGCTAAAACCATATCTGCCTGACGGTCCGTCAAAGATATTATCATAAATTTCTATATTGTTATGTGGAGCATCGCCGTGATGACCTACCCCCGGAAAGCCGTCACACTTGAAGATATTATCGTGAATTTGTATGTTGCGGCATACGGTATCATCACGCATAAAATCAATCAGAGTGCCGTCACAGTTATAAACAGGACCGTATGAGCCTTCACGTGCCAGGTCGATCTGAATCTCTTCATTAAAAAGTCCGTCATTGACACT
>JAZSLJ010000052.1:0-15901 GCA_045535305.1 Acutalibacteraceae bacterium | reverse complement strand
TCTGAAGACTTCAGGTATTTTTATTATGGAACAAGGAAGGTACTTGAACCCCAAGGGGGTGAGGAGCGTGAATAAAACAGTCCGGTGGACTGTTTTTAGCGACGAAGTCCGAGGCGGATACTGTTACAAAGGGGCGGTCGTCCGAGGATGGCGGATTTGCAAAGCAAAGCCGCGTCCCATCTCTCGTACCAAAAAAAGCACATCGCCCCGGGATATAAGGCGGTTTATTGTTTTATGCTTTTTTTACAGCCGAAAAGTTTTATGAGTTGCAGATTTCAATTTCAACACTAAAGCTTATCTTTTCTCCTGTTGAGCTGATTTCCACTCGGCCCCAACCTTCTTCGTCGGCGTGAACCTTCGGTTCATAGTTTATCCCGTCGGCTTCAAACTGACGGCCGATACCCACAACCGTTTTTATGCTGATGTCGGCAGGAGATTTAATTCTGCAGATAAGCTTTCTTTTTTTTCCGGGTATTATAACGATGTTACCATCAATTTGCGGTTCTCTCTGACAGTGAAGAAGAAATGTTACACTGTCTTTCTTTTTCGGAATAACCGTGTCATTTACGGTAAAAATACCTCTTTCACCTTTATCGGGCTCCCAGCACATACGCCTTGTAACCTTTTGACAGGTGTCGGAATATGCTTCTGATAAGTCGCCCTCGATTTCATATTTTCCGTCATCTTCCTTATGGTATGTAACTTTTGCCATCTTAAAATGTAAGAACCAGTCATCAATATTCTGTGCCTCCTCAAGCTCAAAGGGATGCCGTGTGCCTTTCCCGCCTACGAGAATGCAGTTGTGAGCCACCGTGTGAATGTAATAATTCATTCTGTGAGGTGTATGGTAGCTGTCATAAACTCCCGAATCAGAAGCGAGAATTTCTCCGTCATAAATCTGAAAACAGCCTGTATCAAGATGGTCGTGATTAGCTCCCCATAATTCGCCGATTTTCATAAGAATAAGCCTTTCACCGTCATTATAAACGGTACAGCCTACGGGAAAACCGAAATGTTTTGCAAGCGGAAGCTTATTTGAATCTTTTAATTCGGAAAGTCCTTTCCATACAAGGAACACGGTAGGAGAGAGAAGTCCTTCACCGTAGCTGCCTTCTTTGTAGTAATCAAGTCCGTGATTGTGAGGCATAAGATATGCACCTACAAGCTGACGCATGGCTTCATTGAAATATACGCTGTTTCCCGTATAAGCGGCACTTAAAAACAAAGGTACAGCAAAGGGATTTTTTTGCGAATACCTTGATTTCCCTTCGTTGCAATCATCACCCAATCTCAGCATTTCACCGTCTGAACGTGTAAGATAAATAAAGCTGTCGGGAAGTGTTTCAAGAACCTCGGGCAACACTCTTTTTCCGCACATAGAGAGTATTAAAAGACCGAACCACATTGTATTTGTGTGACGGTATGAGCCGTATGAGGGGCCTTGCGGATGAAATTCACCTGCAAATACCTTTTCAAATGCAGGAAGATATTCGCTGAAAAGTCTGCCTGCACAGATATTATAAATATCAGGTCTTTCGTCGTAAACGGCAATGGAAAAAGAAAGCAAATCTCGAAGAAGCTGAGCTTCTGTGCCGTGACCGCTGATAACGGCTTGCTTTACGGGAGGATAGCCCATTTCAAAATATTCGCAGGCTAATTTTTCGCAGCATGAAATTATATCAAGCTTTTCTTCACGGTTCAGCCATTTATAGCACCAGTCATATACCTGTGAGGCAATAAAAATCAGATGTCCGCTGTAACGGGCAAGCATAATGGTGTCGTTATAATGAACATTGTGAAGCAATAAAAACAGCTCGCTTATAACTTTTCTGCCTGCTTTTTCATCGTCGCAAAGCAAAGCATTCAAAGCCTTTGCTTCAACGGACATATATTCTTTCATATGATAAGTGCCGAAATCGGGAGTAGCCCCTGCACCCTTTATTTCAAGAGAGCAAAGCTCATTGAACATTCTTGAAGCACCGCAGGAATTTTCTTTTATGCTTTTGCGGATTCTCTCAAAATCTTTTTTTTGAAGCATTAGCCGCGGATGTGTATCGGGCGGTGTTATAACAGGGTCGGGATAGATATTTTTAAGCACCGAAATCACCTCAATTTAATATTTGTGATATTGCTTTTGATTGAAAAACCTATATAATAAAACTGTAACTAATCGGAAATCGGAGGTGTAAATTCAATGAAAATTCTGATAACTGCCCCCATAAATTCAACCTATAACCGATATTTCCCCGATGATTTATCTGAAAAGCTGAGGGAATTCGGTGAGGTTATAAGAAATCCTTACGAGCGCTCTTTTACAGAGAGTGAAATGAAAGAATATCTTGCTGATACGGATATTGTGCTGACCCATTGGGGAACGCCGCAGATAACAGGTGAGGTGCTCTCCTGTTCGCCGAAACTGCGCCTTATTGCTCACGCGGCAGGCTCGGTTGCACATATTGCAAGCAATGCAGTTTTTGACAGAAATATTCCCGTTATCAGCGCTAATTCAGTAATGGCACGCTTTGTTGCAGAAAGCGTTCTCGGATATATGATTGCAGGCTCTCACCGTTTTGTTCAGACCGACAAGATTTTGAGAAACGGCGGCTGGAACAAGCTTGAAGATGCACAGCACTCCGTTATAAATGCAGAAATCGGACTTATAGGGCTTGGAACCGTGGGCAGAATTTTGCTTGACTTTCTTCGTCCCTTTAACTGTAAGGTTTTTGTTTTTGACCCCTATATATCTGACGATGCGCTGTCAGAGTGGGAATTTGCCGAAAAATGCGGATTTGAAACCGCCATGAGCCGACCGATTGTTTCTGTTCACGCCTCAAAAACTCCCGAAACCTATCATATGATAGATGAAAAAGCGCTGTCGTTACTGCCTTTTGGTGCGTTGTTTATCAACTCATCCAGAGGTTCCCTTGTTGATACAGCGGCATTAATTAAAAAGCTTCGTGAGAAAAAAATTTATGCCGTGCTTGACGTTTACGAAAAAGAGGGAGCAGGTAATATCCCCGAAGAGCTGCTTGATGAAACAGCCTGTACATTGCTTCAGCCCCACACGGCGGCAATTGCCGTAAGCCGACAGATGACCGAAGCTGTAATTGAAGATATAGTCAGATTTTTACGGGGTGAAAGGCTGATAAACGAAGTAAGCCGTGCACAGTTTAATCTTATGACACAGGAGTGATTATATGAAGATTTCATTTTCAACATTGGGCTGTCCCGATTGGTCGTTGAAGCAAGCCATTGATTATGCTGCCGAAACAGGCTTTGACGGAATAGAAATCCGCGGCATAAAGGAGCATCTTCGTGCAGATGAGATTTATGAATTAAGTTACGAAAAAAGAGAAAGCACTCTTTTATATGCAAAAGAAAAAGGAATTGATTTTTGCTGTCTTGATGCATCTGCTTCTTTCCACGAAAAAGAAAAACGGCAGGAAAATATGGAAGAAGCAATAAGCACTATTAAAACGGCGGCGTTGTGTAAAATTCCGTATATCCGTGTTTTCGGAAATAATCTTACCCGTTTCGGTAAAGAAGAGCTTCTGAAAGATATCGCTTCACAGCTTCGCATTCTCTGTAACGAAGCGGAGTCGCTGGGTGTGAAAGTGCTTCTTGAGGTTCACGGAGATTTTAACACAAGTAAAATTTTATTAAAAACTGCAGATTATGTGTCAAGCGATAAATTCGGAATTATATGGGATATCGACCATTTGGCAAAGAACGAAGCCCCCGAAGAGTTCTGGAAAAATACAAAGCACCTGGTTCATCACATTCATCTGAAAGACAGAACAAATGAGGGACTTTGCAGCTTCGGCAAGGGTATACTTTCCGTTGAAAGCATCGTAAGAATGTTAAACGAGGATAATTATTGCGGTTTTTGCAGCCTTGAATGGGAAAAACGCTGGCATCCCGAGCTTTCCGATGCACGGGAAGAATTCGCCTCTTTTATAAACAAAATGAATTATATTCTCAATAAAGGTTAATTTACTCTATTAACAATGTCGTTATACTGATATACTTTTACATAATCCACTATGAAGTCGGCAGGAAATCTGTCGGCTTTATTTTTTGTGATTATGCCCGACCAACCGTGGAAAGGCTTTCCCGCAACACCGTCAATTTCAACGGATAAAAGCAGATATTCGGGCACTTTTGATACACCGCCGAAACGGCTTCTGCCCGTTTCCTTGCCGTTCACATAAAATATGTAGCCGTTCTCGTTCCATTCAACACCGTAGGTATTGTATTTTTTATAGGGCTTATCTGCCTTTGCCACGGCAACGTTTTTATATCTGTGACCTGCAGAATATCCGCCGTAATGTAAATTTGAGGTTATCATTTCAAAGTCCTTGTTTTTAAGCTTTCTGTGCCACAAAGGAGCTTCAAAAACATCAATTTCAGTTCCTTTTTTACCCGGAACGAAATCCCCGATTTCTTCCGTTGAAAGCCAGAATGCCGCCCACAGACCTTGTGCGGCGGGCAGAATACAGCGGCACTCAAAATAGCCGTATTTCTGCTGAAATAAGTGCCTTGTGTCAATTCTGTTACAATACCAGCCCTCACCGTATGTCCCGTCTTTTTTGTATTCGGTGCGGATTATAAGATTACCGTCTTTAAGAAAAGTCTGCCCCTTATCCCAGAAGCCGCCTTTTCTCACTCCCTGGCGGAAATGATTCCACACCGTTGTATCAAGGGAATCACCGTCAAAATTGTCTTCAAAGGTAAGTTTAAAGCGTGACATATCAATACGGTTTTCGCTTTTATACGGTTTTTTTTCTCGAAAAACAACTATTCCTCTGTGAATTACATCTATTGAAATATTTATAAATTTGTCAAATAAATTCTTCAAAATATCTTCTCCCCGCTGATTTAAGAAATCTGTTCCATTTTGTTTAGTTTATCACATAATGATAATTTTTACAATATCAATAGTGCATAATAAATAAAATATTAACGAATTTATATTTTTTTTAGTACAATATTGCAATAGAATTCATTCTATGTTATCTTGTGTATAAGGGTAATCAGTGAAAGGTGGGATTGTTATGGCTCTTAATAAAAAGCTGTTAAGGGCAAAGCTTGAAAATGCCGCAATAACTTTTGTAAACAAACTGCTTATTGTTTTTCATCAGTCCGAAGCAAAACGAACGGGTGAAAAAATCAATACCGACGAAATGGAGCTTACCTTTGAAGACCATTTTGACGGTGATGCACTTGACGAAACAGTATGGCGTGCACATAACTTTTACGGTATCAGAAAAGGCGGTTGGTGGAGCTCATCACAGCAACGTGTTGAGAACAGTAATCTTATTATCACAACCGAGTATCTTGAAAACGGAGAATTCGGTCCGGGGTGGTATACCTGCGGTCTTGAAACAGAGGATAAATTTGAACAGCTCTACGGATATTTTGAGTGCCGTTGCAAGCTTGCAAAAGGGCAGGGGCTGTGGTCTGCTTTCTGGATGATGAACGCAAATGTCAACAAGGT
Source organism: Acutalibacteraceae bacterium (assembly GCA_045535305.1). Lineage (GTDB taxonomy): Bacteria > Bacillota > Clostridia > Oscillospirales > Acutalibacteraceae > UBA1081. Next base: position 10,404 of record JAZSLJ010000052.1, on the reverse strand, counting down.
TGTGGGCCACTCACGAAACGGCGCCGAAATAGATATTTTTGAGTCCCCCTTCTGGCATTTGGGCGAGGGCAAAAGAAATCTCGTTACACTGAATCTTCATTATAACGGCTATGAACTGTTCACAAGATATAAGAATGTGGGTATTTTCAGATTGGATAACGATCCATATGAAAATTATAATACCTACGGAATGAAATGGACTCCCGACGCCTACACGTTTTATATAAACGGCTATGAGGTTGCAAAAACCTCGTGGGGCGGTGTATCCGAAAAACCCGAATATCTCATTCTTTCGTGTGAAGTTGACGGCGGCTCGGCAATGACAACAAAGGGATGGTCCGGCTATATTGAGAGAAACGACAGAAAGACTTTCAAAGCCGAATTTATAGTTGACTATGTAAGAGCATATAAATTCAAAGATTAAATTACGGGAGGGATGCTAATTGTCTGCTTGTCCTAAATGTAACAAGAAAATCAGTATTCTTTATATGAAACAGAATTGCCCTCATTGCAATGTAAATCTTCGTTTTTATAATTTTGAAGAAAATTTTTACAGAGATGCAAAAAAGGCAGAGCTGTCACTTGCAAAAATAAATATTTTTCTGGCACACATTAAAGCATCTCTTATAGGCACAAGGCTTACGGTAATAAGACTTTGTGTTATGCTTCTGCCTATTGTTACTTTACTTATTCCGTACGGAAAGGTGACAATAACACAGCCGTTTTTTACAGCCGACATATCAATTTCGGTGTTGGGACTTTACGATGCATACGGCAACAATTATCTGCCGTATCTTCTTACTATGCTCACAAGCTCCGTAAACGGAAAAACATATCTTCTTATTGCAGCCTGCATAATTGCTTTTATTCTTTCTGTTTTAATGGCTTTTGTTATTTTCTTCTTAACGGTTCTGTGCTTTCTCTGCATCAAAAAAATGCATAAGGTGCTCGCTGTTTCGGGAATTATCGGTGCAGTTTTTTCTGTTGCCGCAACAGTTCTGGCTGCGGTATTCTCAAATGCTTCACAGTCCAGCTCAATGCTTTCGGGAACGGTAACACCGGCTTGCATTGCAACGGTTATCTGCTTTGGCATAGTTGTTGCAGTCAATGTTCTTATAGGCAAGCAGGGGCTTAATATCGTCTATAAAGAGGGCGATCTTGAGCGTATTGAAATTGCCAAAAAAGTTAAAGCGGGAGAAATCAGCATAGACGATTTACCTCAGCCCATTATTGAAACTGCCGAAACCGAAGAAATCAGTAAAAAGATTGAAGAACAGCAGGCTCTTTACCGCAACATGAAAGAGGGTGACAGCGATGTCAGATAAAGACTGGCGCAGTTACATATATAAGGTTTCTGCCGTCATTCTTGTTATTTTCTTCGTAACAGGTGTCGGCTTCGGTGCAAAAAACATTCTTTCCATTGAGGGTACAATGGAATTATATACTCCGCCCGAGCCTCTTTCTCCGAAACCCGAAACAAATGAAGATGTTGCGCAATACATAAATAATACCATAGAAAAAGCACTTTCACTTCAACCGAAAACAGAATATTCAGCAGGATTTTCAATAAATTCGGGCTCCGTTAAAATTTCAGACGACAACGAACAGATAACAGCCGCTGTTAAAATGGCTCTTCCTGAGCTTAACCGCAGGGTTACGGCAGATTTTGTTTCAGAAACAGCCGATTTTTCCGAATCAGCCGAGAGTTTCCTGAAGCCCTGCGAAATAGATGCTTCTCATATTGAAAGCTCGGTTATTGATTATAAATATTATAAATGTTCACTTTGCACTTCTGAAATAAAAACCGAGAATTACAGCACGGTTTGTCCCGAATGTAAAAGTGAGAACACATTACAGCTTCGCAGCTATGATAAATATAAAATAACCGTGAGAATAAAACCCGATTCGGAAAGCTTTTTTAATAATCCTTTCCCGAAATCGGAAACGGTTGAAAAAGTTATTGCCGACGGCTCAGAAGAAGTTTACACACTCGAAAAATTCGACAAAAAAGTTACCGATGTTATTCTTTATGCTGAAATAAACCGTCTTTCCGATAAAATTGAATATCTGCGCTTTGAAAGTGTAAACGGGCTTACTGCAAACTTAAAAATGCAGGGTGAATATGAAAGCTTAGGAAGCTGTACCGTTATGGCAACGGCAAATGATTCGGTGGTTTATAAATTCACCTGGCCCGCAGTTACTCTTGATAAGCACGAAATGACTGTTGAAAAGGGAAGCAGTGAGGTGTTAAAGGCAAAGCTTACCTGTGACAATCCTCTTGATTACGAGGTTACCTGGTCTTCCTCAGATGAATCCGTGCTGAGTGTTGACAGCGAAGGATATCTTAAAACCCACAAGGTATTCGGTGACAGCATTATTACTGCAAGCTTTGTGTTTAACGGAAAAGAATACAGCGATTCATGCCTTGTTCATGTTGGCGTGCCTGTTGAGGGAGTTGACCTTAATAAAGGAAGTCTTAAATTGAAAAAGGGTGAAACGGCAGAACTCAAGCCCGTGTTCAATCCGAAAGATGCTACCAATGCAAAATGCTACTGGTTCAGTGAAAATGAGGCTGTGGCAACTGTTGATGAAAACGGCACAGTAACTGCCGTAAATACAGGTGAAACGGTAATTTATATAATTTCCGACTACGGAAATTATTACTCATCCTGCAAAACGGAGGTGACTGACTGATGGCAAGTGAGAACAAAAATATATTCAATACTATATTTGAAGCAGAATCCGAATCTGCTGCATCTCTTGACAAAGGCTCTCTCAGCAAATACAGCGATATAGCAGTTAAGGCTTTCCATACGAGAGTTCTTGACGGCAAAGAATTGGCAATTCCGGGTATTGCGGAGTTTGCAACAAAAATCCTTGCCGGTGTTGAAGTGTATCAGACACTTTATTTTGTAAACGTACTGCGAATAAATATGCTGTACGTTACAGCCATCAAAGCACTCATAAGCATATATGACGTACTCAACGACCCTCTTATGGGCATCGTTTACGACCGTACAAGAACCCGTTACGGAAAAGCAAGACCTTATATTTTTCTTGGTGCACTTCCGTATTTCTTTTCAACGGCATTTTTATATACGGGTGCGGTATTCCTGAAAAATCCGTCGGGTGACGATCCGAAAAAGATAATGTTTGTCTTTATTCTGCTTTTCCTGAAAGAAACCTTTGCCACCATATATAATCTGCCTAAAGGAAATCTGCTGATGCTAATGACTGCAAACCCGAAGGACAGAATTACTGTAGGACTTCTCAATACATATCTCGGTGAAGCAGGTGCTACCATTGTTTATGCAATTTTCCTGCCTTTAATGGAAATGAACAATAAGGGCGTTATAAATCTTCCCATGTCATCGCTTTTTGCAATTCTTGCATGGTTCTCGGCAATTATCGGAATAGTTTGTAATGCAATGGCGGCTATTTACTGCAAAGAAAGAGTTCTTCTTCAGACAAAACCTGCCCCCATTGAAAAAACGGTTCTGTATGTCCTTAAAAACAAGTATATGCTGAGGAATTTCGTTGCAAACTTTGCCACGTCATGGTGGAGCAACGGCGGTTATTCGTGGGACGTTGTTTCACAGCAGGAAATTTTCGGCGGAACATTTTATACGGTGCTTGCGTACTTCCCGTATAATGCAATTGATATTATATCCGTTTCATTTATACCCAAGTTTGCAAAATTGTTCAAAAACAATAACCGTAATGAGCTTATTGTGCTAAGACTGTGGGATATTGTATGTGTTTGCGGAATGTGGCTCGCAATTCCGTTCATTGATAAACGTTGGGTTACAATAGGAATATACGCCTTGTTCTATGCTCTCACGGGTATAAACAACGGCCCCGCAAACGTTGTTGAAGGTGAAATCGGCCGTGAAATCAACGATTACACCGAATATGTAACGGGTGAGCGTCCCGACGGATCAATTTCCATTCTTACCAATCTTATAACAAGGCTTACCGCACCGCTTAATGCTATGTTCACGATATTCTTGTTCAAGTGGTCAGGTTACGATACAACTCTTCCGATGCTTCCATGGTCTCAGGGAAATAAGGTTGTTTACCAGAAGGTATGGTTCTTATTTAACGGAATCAATATTCTTCCGCGAGTTATAAAGGTGATTCCTTATTTCTTCTATGACCTTGTAGGCGAAAAGCGTGAACAGATGTATATTGAGCTTAATGAAAGACGTGCACTTCTTGCAGGTGCAGGCAACAATTCTGAAGAAGGCATTGAAGAAATAATTGATATGCTTTCCGAAAATTAAAAAGAAAGTGAGCGTTATTTATGATAAATAATCTTTTCAGCGCAGTTTATCTTGTATTAAAAAAGTTTGTGCTTTTCTTTATTGCAGGTATTATGTGTCTTAACACATTTTCACCTACCGAACCAGAACAGCCGCAGATATTGAATAATAATACAGGAGATTTCTTCCTGCCAGACTACGGACATACGCTTATTTCTTCACACCGAAGCGGTAAAGGTGCCGCACCTGAAAATACTCTCAGAGCCATAAACTCCAATCTTGTGTACTCCGACAGTGATTCTCCCGTAATGGAAATGGACGTTCAGCTTACAAAAGACGGAGAAATCGTTCTTTATCACAGCCTTTTCCTTGAAGAGAACAGTGACAGCGAAGAGTATTTCGGACATAAGTATGTAACCGTATTTTCAAAAACCTATGAAGAGCTCAGAGGACTTAATTTCGGTGAGAATTTCATGATTGATGACGAATATCCTTTCAGAGGGCTCAGAGGCGATGAAATTCCCGACGATATCAGAATAACAAAGCTTTACGATGTTTTTGAAACCATCGAAAGAGAAGCTCCGGGAAAGTTCAGATATGTAATAGAAGTTAAATATCCGCATCCGTGGGCACCGAAAATTGTTGACGGCATCTATGAGATGGCAAATGAATATGATATGACAGATCGCGTTGTTGTTGCAAGCTTCTGGCCCGATGTTTCATCATATCTTGATAAGCACTATGACGGAAAGCTGAACAGATCTGCCAACCCCTTTGAAATCGTTTCTTTCTATGGCAGTTATATAAGAAATGAACAATTAAGTCCCGAAGACATTAAATATGATTCGCTTCAGATGCCCTATTATTGGGACGACGGAAAGCTTCTTGTTGCAAACCTCGGAAGAGCAAGCTTTATCGACTATGCTCATAAATACGGTCTTTCCGTTCAGTATTGGACGGTAAACAGTCCGGAAGATGCAAAATTCCTTGCTGAGTCGGGCGCAGATATGTTAATGACCGACTATCCCGACAGAATCCGTGAGGCTTTATACGGCACGGCAGAATAAATAATCATACTGAAAAAACTCTGAGCGGACAAAAAAGTCCGTTCAGGGTTTTTATTAAAATATATTGTCTCTAATATAAAAAATTGTTAGAATTTATTTATAACTCCTTATAAAAATCTGAAGGAGGGCAAGAAAACAATGATAAAGAATTATGTTACTTATAAAGAATTCGGCGCTTTGGGTGACGGAAAAGCAGACGATATGCCTGCAATTGTCGCTTGTCACGAATATGCAAACAGGCATGATTTGTCCGTTGTTGCAGATGAGGGTGAATATTATATCGGCGGCAGGGCATTAACTGCTGTTATTATGACCGACACCGATTTCGGTAATGCAAGATTTATAATTGACGACCGAAACCTTGAAAGCATAAATCAAAGCTGTTTTAAGGTTTCAACAAAAGCAGAACGCTTTACTCCCGAAATTGCCTCTCTTGAACACAATCAGAAAAAAATTGAATTTCCGTATAAGGGTAACTATTATGTGCGGGTTTTTTCAGATAAAAAGGTTTACATCCGAAAGGGACTCAACAAAAACAACGGAACAGATGCTTCTGATTGCTTTATTGTTGATGAAAGCGGAAATATTAAATGCGGAATTAACTGGAATCACGGGAATATCACAAAAGCATATGCGTTTTCTGTTGATGATAAGCCCATTACCGTGCAGGGCGGGTATTTTACTACCGTGTCAAATCAGAGTGAGTCAAAATATAACTACCATTCAAGAAATATTGATATCAGCCGTTCTAACGTAACCGTGCAGAATCTCACTCATTTCGTTACGGGTGAAGCCTGTCACGGTGCACCCTACAGCGGCTTTATCACCGTTTCTGAATGTGCCGGGGTTACAATCCGCAACTGCCGTCTTACACCTCATAAAACTTATTTTACCGAATCGCAGATTCCCGGAGAGATGGTGTCCATGGGCAGCTACGACCTTAACTGTACCGCAGTTATTGGCTTGAGGCTTGAGAATATAACCCAGAGTGTTGATATTCTCGATACAAGATACTGGGGCCTGATGGGCTCAAATTTCTGCAAGAATGTTTCGCTTTCCGATTGTATTATGTCCCGTTTTGATGCACATTGCGGCGTAACGGGATGCAAAATCATAAATTGCACGTTCGGACATATGGGCATAAATATTATCGGTTTCGGCGACTTTTTAATTCAGAACACAACCGTAATCAACAGACATTTTGTGAATTTTCGTGATGATTACGGTGCAAATTTCAACGGTCGGCTCACAATAAGAAACTGTGTATGGAAGCCTTTTGGCGATAAACATAATTCTTATTGTGTTTTCAGAGCTGAAAATACGGGTGACCACGATTTTGGTTATCCCTGCATTATGGCTGAAAGCATTGATATTGACGGTCTTTTAATTGATGACGATGAAATTGCCGATTTTCCCGATATTGTAATGTTCTGTGATTACGACAGCAATTTTTCATTTGAAAAGCCATACCCCTACGGCACACCGAATATGGTGCGGGCAAAGGTTTATACGAAAACAGGGCGGAAAATCACAGCCTTCAAAAATGAGCAACTTTATAAGAACACGAAATTAATAATGGCAAATGTCTTATAAGTTTATTCCCGGTTATATTCATTAATTTTACCATCAATCTCCCATTCAGACGGAATCTTTGTGTCGAAAATATCAACGGGCTTTGTTGTGTGCACGGTGTTGAAAGTTTTATAAACTTCTTTGATATCGTTTTTTGCTTTTTACCTATTCACTATTCACTTTTCACTAACCTCAAAATCCCTTGTATATCAACATTTTCTCAACTTAAACGCACAAAAACCAAGACTCTGAACAAGCCTATTCTGCCCGTTCAGAGTCTTTTTGTTTTCCCTAAAAAATCCGCTTTGGTGTTTATTTGGTGTGTATCATGAACACCAAGATAAATTGATGTTATTCTGATATGTTTATTTTTATTCGGAAATAACATCAAATCTTTTGTTTGTAGCAATATATCCTAACTCAGCGGAAGTGAAATTTCCGTGTGTTTTTGCATATTCTCCGTGCTGTAGGTCATCAAAAGGCAAAGCACCCTTTGAAAGAATATCGTTTGTGACAAACTTAAAGATTGTTTTATAAAGCTTGTCGTTCTCCTTGCCGTCAGCAAAACAGATTGAACAGCAATTGTTGAGTTTCATGCCGTGTACTTCATCAATTCCGCAGCCTGCAACGGCAATCAGGTTATCCTTTTCAAAAACACCATATTCAAGATTATTTTCATCGAGATAATCCTGTTCATTGAGCAAGTGCTTTACGTATCCGTCTTTTCTGCCGTTTGCCCATTTTGTGATTGCCTTTTTATCTTTAGATGTAAGTAGTCTGATTGAGAAATTCTCGGGTAGTGAGCATTCAAATGGCTCACCGAAATATAATGCCTGCGGAGTAACTTTCAGGTTTTCCGCAACACCGTAAGATGTAAGGATTGCTTTAATTTCTGCTTTGCTCTTATCTGAATAAAATGTTTTTCTCTGCGGAAAACGGTTTATCCAATCAGCTAATAATTTAAAGTCTTCCGTCTGTATCTCAAGATAGCAACCACCACCCAAATCATCACCGACACCAATGAACCCGTTTTCGTAATTACCGTCAGGGGCAACTATGGTAAGACCGCAGTATTTCATTGTTGTGCAGAAATATCCGTATCGTTTGGCGTCCTTTTCGAGAAGAAAATCAATCACTTCATCCGAGTCAACAATCTTAAAATCGGGATTGTTGTGCAAGAATCGGCTTGCAACGGATTTGTCCGTTATCTCACCCATATACATTATTCTGCTTTTGTTATCGGTGCGGTATTCGCTCGGAGTAGCATCGTACTTTTTCTTGAATGCTTTTGTGAATCCCTCGTGGGAATCGTAACCGATTTCAAGGGCAATATCAAGAACAGATTTATCAGTAGTACGAAGAAGGAAAGCTGCCTGCTTCAAGCGGATATAATTGATGTATGCAGTAACGGTAAAGCCTGTGTGTGCAAGAAAAAGGCGGTTAAAATAGTCAATTGAAAAGCCTGCATTCTTTGCGACCTCTTCAACGGATATCCCGCTTTCGGTAGCATTTCGCTTTGCAAAATTCACCGCATTGAAAATGAGTTCTGTATTTTCCATAGCAACATCTCCTGAATATAATAATGTGTAAAAATCGACCTTTACAACACCATTATATCTGTGAATAAAAATGTTTTCTTGAACAGAACCGTTTTTTATTGCTCTAACATTGATACAATTGATTTGAATTCTTTAGTACTCTTTAATTCATCGGACAAGGGATATTTTTCAGTCATGCGTTTTTTTACAGTTTTCTTTGCACAATATGTACTTCCGAGAGTATGCTTGTCAAATTGTTTACCATCAAAAAGTTTTGAGCGCATTGTGCTGATTCTATCCAAATTGTCAAATTCAACAGCAAGTTCTGCTGACTTTTTCAGATTTACAAGTGCTGATTCAATATCACCATTTTGTGAATATCTGATTGCAAGATGACCGTAATTATGTATCATAACTTGCCACAGTTTCCCGTAATTGCCGTCATCATAAATGAAATTCAGAAATTCAATTTCTTTTTTGCACAATCCGAGTTTATATCCAACATCAAAACTATCGTTGAAAAAGTAATAGCTTTCTAAGTGAGTGTGTAGCAGAAGGATTTCTTCTTCAAGGGTTTTTCTGATATTTTCTTCACGCTCCGGATGAGTTTGCGGATAAAAGAATGAAAATGTTTCTTGGCTATCTCGCATACGGGGCATTTGCAATATGATTTTTTCACAGTCGTCAAAGGTTGTGCCACTGTTCTCGTCCTTTGAAAGTGAATGATACAATTCAATTAATGCTCTTTTTGCCATAATTCGAATTTGGTCATCAGTACAGTTCTGCTGAATGTTTTCATATATTGCTAAAACTTCGGGTAATTTCTTACTTTTATCGTCAGAATAGCGTGAAAGATATGCAATGTATCTGATTAATACGCGAAAATCGCCGGGAAATTTTTCTTTTAGGGTGCTGATTAAATCCCACGTCAGCCTTTTATCGGTCAAATTGTCGTATATCTTGATTTTTTCGGTTATTTCAGCTTCATTTTCTGTTTGATTTACACCGAGTAATTCATCAATGCTTAAATTAAAAAACTTTGAAATAACAGGCAATGTGGTTATATCAGGGTATGTATCATTGTGCTCCCACTTGCTGATTGTCTGATAAGAAACACCAAGGAAATTAGCAAGTTTTTCTTGAGTTAATCCTTTTTGAGTTCTCAAATTCTTTAAGTTTTCACCAAAATAAATTTTCATACATTCACCTCAGATTTAATTTGGGAGCGCTCCCTTGATTTGATTTTACATTTTGCACGGATATAAATCAATAACGCATTTTATGAGAAAAACTCTCACATCAAGAGAAATATTTGCAATATTGCTTTTGTGCCTGTGGGGATAAAAATGCAGTTGAAAATATGTAAGCAAAATCGCATCCGATGCCCTCGTACAGCTCGGCTACACCAACGTCAAAGAATTCGGCGGCATTATCGACTGGCAGTACGAAATCGTAAAATAAAAGGTTGGTTAAATTATGTTAGCATATACATATATTTCAAAAGGGGAATTCGGTCTCACGGAGAAGCCGAAGCCTGAGATTATGCACGAGAGGGATGCTATTGTAAAGGTAACCCTTTCAAGCATATGCTCAAGTGATTTACACATAAAGCACGGCAGTGTACCGAGAGCAGTAGAGGGTATCACGGTCGGGCACGAAATGGTTGGAATTGTTGAGGCGGTGGGTTCTGCCGTCACTCATGTAAAGCCCGGTGACAGAGTAACCGTCAACGTTGAAACCTTCTGCGGCGAGTGCTTTTTCTGTAAGAAGGGCTTTGTGAATAACTGTACGGATAAAAACGGCGGTTGGGCGCTGGGATGCCGTATTGACGGCGGTCAGGCAGAATATGTCCGTGTGCCTTTTGCTGATACAGGGCTGAATTTAATCCCCGATAACGTTACCGACAGACAGGCTCTTTTAGTGGGTGATGTTCTTGCAACAGGCTACTGGGCAGCAAAGATTTCT